>CAZBHZ010000021.1:0-58837 GCA_964492085.1 uncultured Gemmatimonadaceae bacterium
CCTCGCGCACTTCGGGGCCGTCCACGTAACCTGACCGACCTGCTCGGGTACCGAGCTCAACGTTCACCGCAACCCGTTCTCGGCATGCTTTCTCGCTATCTCTCTCTCTCGATCGTCTTCGTCCTGTCCGCGTGCGCCTCAGGAGGCAGTGCCCCTCCGATGCCGCGCGCGCAGCCGGCTACGACGCCTCAAGCCGATGCACCCCCGGCTGCGGTTCCGGGCGCCTCTCCGGTCGCTGAGCCTGCCCCCGCGGAGGTGAGTCTTTCGTCGGCCCCTGACGCCTGGCAGCTCCTCGATCTGGAGATGGACGGTGTTCCGGGCGTCAGTGCCACGAGCGCGTACGACGAACTGCTCGCCGGTCGGACGCCGGAACGCACCGTGATCGTCGCAGTGATCGATGGGGGGATCGACACGACGCACGTCGATCTGCGCGCGAACCTATGGATCAACGAGGATGAGACGCCGGGGAACGGCGTGGACGATGACGAGAACGGGTACGTCGACGACATCTACGGCTGGAACTTCCTCGGTGGAGCGGACGGACGTTCGGTAGGCCACGAAACGCTCGAGGTGACCCGTTTGCACGCGGCCTGTCTGGCTGGAGAGACCTCCCCGATCCAGAAGACGTGTCAGGACATCGAGGCCGACTACCGCACCGAGTCCGACGAGGTGTCGCAGACACTGCAGATCCTCGATCAGATCGATCAGGCCTACGGATTCGCAATCCCGATTCTGCAGGCGGCGGGGGCAGGGGAGAGCCCCACCAAGGAGAGCGTGGAGAGCATTCAGGCGATGCGGCCTGACATCACCCAGGCCAAGTCGGTCTTCCTCCAGCTCGTCGACATTCTCCCTGTGGACGACGTGCCGGATGCGCGTGAAGCGTACGAAGGATTGCGCGACTATGGGCTCAACCTCGAGTTCGATCCCCGGCCCGACATCGTCGGTGACGATCTCTCGAACGGAACCGAGCAGGGGTACGGCAACTCTGATGTGTACGCGTCAGATCCTCGGCATGGGACGCACGTTTCCGGGATCATCGGCGCTGTGCGCGATAACGGGGTGGGGATCGACGGAATCGGGAGCAACGTGCGGCTCATGGCGCTGCGAGCCGTTCCTGACGGTGACGAGCGCGACAAGGACATCGCGAACGCCATCCGGTACGCCGTCGACAACGGCGCGCACATCATCAACATGAGCTTCGGGAAGGGTTACTCCCCGCGTAAGTCGCTCGTCGATGATGCGGTCCGGTATGCGGACGAGCGCGGCGTCCTCATGGTCCATGCCGCCGGAAACGACGGCGAGGACATCGATCCCGGCGACAACTTCCCGACCCAGGTGTTCGAGGATGGGACGCGTGCCCAGCTCTGGATCGAAGTGGGGGCCGCGAACTGGCAGGTCGACAGCCTCGCGGCCACGTTTTCCAACTACGGGCAGACCCGAGTCGACATCTTCTCGCCCGGCGTCGACATCCTCTCCACCGTGCCCGGAGGTGAGTTCGAGCGGGAAGACGGTACCAGCATGGCCGCGCCGGTCGTCAGTGGGGTCGCCGCGCTGCTCATGGCGTACTTCCCGGATCTCGATGCGTCGGAGGTCCGTCGCATCATCCTGGAGTCCTCAGTCGACTACGCGAACGACGTGGTGGCGCGGCCTGGAGACGGTGCCCGTATACCGTTCGGGCGCCTGTCGGTGACGGGTGGGGTCGTGAACGTCTACGAGGCTGTGCGGATGGCGCTCGACGGGATGTAGCGAACGGGACCCGATTGGGAACACTCGAAGGGGCGGCCAGAGGTAACCTGACCGCCCCTTCGTGTTCTTGCCGGTGGACTCAGAGCCTCACTGCTGGCACGAAGACGTGACTGTGACCCCGTTCGCTTCGAGCGTTGCGACGTCGGTGCAGCTGACGCCCGTATTGGTGACGTCCAGCGTATCACCCGAGCCGAAACCGGAGTTGTTCAGGAGGCCTGTGAGTGACGTGAGTGTCGCGGTGCCCCGGAGGTTGGCCGTGCTGAGCGCAGTCAGCCCCTGAAGCGAATCGACGTTAGTGATGGCGAGGCCGGATCCGTCGAGCCAGGTGAGATTCGTCCAGTTCGCCGCCACGCTGAGATCGGTGATCGCATTGTTGTCGATGGAAATGTACCTGAGTTCGGTCAGCGTACTCAGAGGAGCGATACTGGTGAGCTGGTTCGAAAAGAGCGAGACACCCGAGAGGGCAGTGAGTCCAGCAACCACAGCCATGTCTTCATCCGTCAATAACCGTCAGCGCCACGCCTCTACAATGTCCTCCGCGATCATGCCGAGCGTCGCCTCCAGCTCGAAGAAGTCGCCGGTGTTCTGATTCGTGAAGACCGAGACGATCGTGGGCCCGCCCTCGTAGAAGAGGATGCCCACGTCGTTGCCGGCAATCGGGGGCCAATCACCGGTCTTGTGCGCGACGTTCACCCCCTGAAACCGTACCCTCTGGGGAAGGCGACTCGCGTAGAACTGGCTCGAGAGCATGCCGATCATCTCGTCGGTCGCCTCCTCGTCCGTGAGTTCGCTTCCCAGGATCTGCTCGAGAAGACGTCCCATCTCGCGGGCACTGGTCCGGCCGAGCCATGCGGTCGAGTCGCCTTCGAAGGCGAACGAGCGCGCGGCCGCCTCTGCGTCGCCGGGGAAACCCCGTTCAAAGACCTCGAGGTCACTCATCGAGGCATTCGCGGGATCGGCGAGCACCCATACGGCCCGGAAGAGGTCCCCGGTCGTCGCCTTCACGCGGGTCTCGGTATATCCCTCTGACTCCAGGAGCGCGTTGACCCGGTCGAGCCCGACGGCCTCGATGACCATGTCCGTCGCCGTGTTGTCCGAGGTGATGATCATCTGTGTAACGAGGCCGCGCAGTGTCGGGTTCAAACCCGGTTCGAAGGTCTGAATGAGGCCACTTCCGCGCCGCATATCCTCCGGCTCAACCGTGTACCGATCGTCGAGATCGAGGCGACCCGAAGCATCGTCGCGGAAGGCCTGAACCATGACCGGGATCTTGATCACGCTCAGTGTGTTCATCGGCCGATCTGCGCGGACCGTGATCTCCCGACCCGTCGGCACGTGCTTGGCGTAGATCGAAGTCATCGCGTCCAGACCATCCAGTCGGGCCTCGATTCGCGCCTGAAGGTCGGTCGGGAGGTCGCTGTTGTTCTCGTCGGAGGCGCTCTGGTCCGGTGCCCCAAAGGTGCAGGAGCCGAGGGCAGAGCACGCGACGATCAGGAGGCCGATGTGGACGTTGGATTTCCAGCTCATGGGGGTGCTGACGGAAGTGGGTGTGCGGGTAGCCACCTCAACGTAGGTGGAGCCGTCGAAGCTCCGCGAGCGGCGAGCGGCGCGACTCGGTACGTTGTGCTGAGGGGGAGGGGGCACTCAAAGAGGCCGGTTATGCGTCGGGCTGCTCGAATCTGGACGACACGTGCGACCATCCTCGTGCTATCGGGGTGCGCGGCAGCGTGCACCCCGCGCCCCGCCTCACCGGACCCATTCGCCGGCGTTGTGTCCTCGTCCAGAGAGGGCGTCCGACAGTATCGAGTGCGCTTCGAGGTCGCGTGCGACCGCTGCTCGATCAACTACATGGTCGGGCCGAACGCAGCGTCCGCTCGGGGTGAGCAGCTGTGGAGTCGAAACATCACCCTCACGCCGATGCAGCGAACGGCCGTTCGGCTCACCGCGGCGCCCGAGACGGATGGCCGACCGATCCGGTATGTGCGCATTCTCGTCGACGGAGACGTCGTGGCGGAGCAAGGCTGCGGTAACTGCCGCGACGGGACCGTCGAGGCGATCGAACTGACTTATGAGCCGATGAGCGTGGAGACCATCATCCCCCGAGGTTAAGATCTCTCTTCCTCGTCACCCCTCTCCGCGAGTGTTTCCGCATGAGCGGCTTTCATGTCGGCTCCGAGGTCGGTCGTCTCCGTAAGGTCCTCGTTCATCGCCCGGGCCTGAGTCTTCAGCGGCTCACGCCGTCGAACGCGAGTGAGCTCCTCTTCGACGACGTCCTCTGGGTACGGAAGGCGGGGGAGCAGCACGACGAGTTCGTCGAGTTGCTCCGGGACCGCGACGTCGAGGTCTTTCTGCTCGAAGAGCTACTCGCCGAAACGCTCGAACACAGTCTCGAGGCCCGGGTTCACATCCTCGATTCGGTCATCCACGAGATGACGGTCGGGGTCGCGCTCGAGGACGAGCTGCGCAGCTACCTCATGGAAATGACGTCGCGTCTTCTTGCGCGGCACCTGATCGGCGGGCTGGCCAAGAGTGAGATGCCGGAGGTGGATCTGTCGCGGTCTCTTACGGGCCAGATGTACACCGGCAAGGACTTCATTCTGCCTCCGCTGCCGAACTCGCTGTTCACCCGCGATTCGTCGTGCTGGATCTACGGCGGCGTTTCGCTGAACCCGATGTACTCGAAGGTGCGACAGCTCGAGGTGGTGAACGTCGGTGCGATTTACCGGTTCCACCCGATGTTCGCAGATGCGTCCTTCGACTTCTGGTATCCGCCCCAGGGCCGCGAGGCGGGCTTCGACCTGGACGACTTCGGGCACGCGTCTCTCGAGGGAGGAGACGTCATGCCGATCGGAAATGGAACCGTCCTGATCGGTTGTAGTGAGCGCACGACGCCGCTGATGGTCGAACAGCTGGCCAAGGTCCTCTTCGAACGGGAGGCGGCGGAGCGCGTCATCGCGTGCCAGATGACGAAGGACCGTGCGCACATGCACCTCGACACCGTCTTCACCTTCCTGGACCACGACGCGGTCACGGTGTACCCGAGGGTCGTGGATGAGATCACAGCATTCAGCCTCCGTCCGGGAACGCGCGAGGGGGAGGTTTCGGTCTCCCGTGAATCCGATTTCCTCGGGGCCGTCCAGGACGCTTTGGGGCTGCAGGAGCTTCGGGTGGTGACCACGGGCGGAGACGAGTACCAGGCCGAGCGGGAACAGTGGGACGACGGCAACAACGTCGTCGCGCTCGAGCCCGGCGTGGTCGTGGGGTATTCGAAGAACGAGTACACCAACCGGAAGCTCAGGAACGCCGGGATCGAGGTCCTCGAGATCGATGGATCCGAGCTTGGTCGCGGACGTGGCGGCGGCCATTGTATGACGTGCCCACTCCTTCGGGATCCTATCTGACTTCGGAGCGCTCCGAGCCCCGAGCGAATTCACCGGCCGCGAGGCCGATCACCAGTGAGAGCCAGCCGATGAGCGTCGACCTGCGTGGACGACATTTCCTGAAGCTCCTCGACTTTACGCCAGAGGAGGCGCACTACCTTCTCGACCTTTCCGCCGAACTCAAAGACGCGAAGCTCGGTGGCCACGAAGAGCAGAAGCTGAAGGGCAAGAACCTCGCGCTGATCTTCGAGAAGGGGTCGACCCGCACGCGGTGCGCCTTCGAGGTCGCGGCTCTGGATCAGGGGGCTCACGCGGTCTACCTGGGCCCCAGCGGGACGCAGATCGGGACCAAGGAGACGATGAAGGACACGGCCCGTGTGCTGGGCCGGATGTTCGACGGGATCGAGTACCGTGGCTTCGGTCAGGAGCGGGTCGAGGAGCTCGCTGCACACGCCGGGGTGCCGGTGTGGAACGGACTCACGAACGAGTACCATCCGACTCAGATCCTTGCCGACGTTCTCACGATGCGCGAGCACGGGTCAGGCGATCTTTCGGACACTCGCTTCGCCTACATGGGCGACGCGCGCTTCAACATGGGCAACTCGCTCATGGTCGGGGGCGCCCTCTTCGGGATGGACGTGCGTCTGGTCGCACCCGAGTCGCTCTGGCCTGATTCCGGGCTGGTGCGCGAATGCGAGGCTCTGGCCATGCGGACCGGCGGCTCCGTGACCGTCACCAGCGACGTCGCTTCCGGCGTGGAGGACTGTGACTTCATCCACACCGACGTCTGGGTCTCGATGGGTGAGCCCGAGTCGGTGTGGGCGGAACGGATCGAGCTTCTGAAGGACTACCAGGTCAACGCAGATGCGATGGCCGCGACGGGCAAGGTCGACACGAAGTTCATGCACTGCCTGCCTGCCTTCCACAACCGTGACACCACCGTCGGTGAAGAGGTCTACCAGACGTTCGGACTCGACGGCCTGGAAGTCACAGAAGACGTCTTCGAGTCGGTGAATTCGATCGTATTCGACCAGGCCGAAAATCGACTGCACACGATCAAGGCCATCCTCGTCGCGACGTTAGGATAGTCCGGAGGTCTCCGCGCATGAGGGTCGTCGCCGCACTCGGAGGGAATGCCCTGCTGCGCCGGGGAGAACCGATGACCGCCGGCGCCCAGCGCGAGAACGTGCGAAGGGCTGCGACTCACCTCGCGCCGCTGGCGCTCGAGCACGAACTCGTCGTGACCCACGGCAATGGGCCACAGGTCGGCCTGCTCGCGCTTCAGGCGGCCGCGTACGCTCGTGATCAGACCGAGTCGGGCGAAGCCACCCCGACGACGATCCCGCTCGATGTGCTGGGGGCCCAGAGCGAGGGAATGATCGGCTATGTCATCGAGCAGGAGCTCGGGAACTTGCTGCCTGGTGAAAAGCCGCTCGCGACGATCCTCACGATGATCGAGATCGACGCCGATGATCCCGCGTTCGACAACCCGACGAAGTTTATCGGTCCGGTGTATGCGGAGGAGGAGGCCCGGGCGATGGCCCAGCAGAGAGGGTGGTCCATCGCGAAGGACGGTGCACACTGGCGCCGGGTCGTTCCGTCACCACATCCGAAGCGGATCTTCCAGCTGCGCCCGATCCGGTGGCTTCTCGAGCACGGTGTGGTCGTGATCTGTGCCGGCGGTGGAGGGATCCCGACTACGTATCGGGCCGATGGAAGCCTGATCGGAGCCGAGGTCGTCATCGACAAGGATCGTGCAAGCTCCCTGCTGGCGCGTGAGCTGGACGCGGATGTGCTCGTGCTGGCGACGGACGTCGACGGGGTCTTCGTCGACTGGGGCACGCCGGATCAGCGATTGCTGACGGACGTGACGGTCGCCGAGCTGAACGCGCTCGGGCTACCGCCCGGTTCCATGGGGTCGAAGGTCGATGCCGCGTGCGACTTCACGCGAGCGACGGGACGCCGGGCTGCCATCGGTCGCCTGGACGATCTCGACAAGCTGGTGGCGGGCTCTGCGGGAACGCAGGTTAGAACATGATCGATTTATTCGGATCCGATACCGACGACTTCGACGACGACGAATTCGGCGCGGATCTGGCTGAGGCCGTCGAGGTGTACTGCCCGTACTGCGGGGAGGGTATCGATATCGGCGTCGACCAGGCGGGCGGCGGAGTTCAGGAATACGTCGAGGACTGTCAGGTCTGCTGTCAGCCGCTGATGGTGCGCGTCACGGTGGACCGGGACGGAGTACCGTCAGTCATGGTCAGCACCCTGGACGAGGGATAGGCCGACTTACTGGACCGCGGCTGCGAAGTCGGCCTTGGTTTCCATGAGGATGTCCCGAATCGCCGCCCGCACGTCGGCGTCCAGATGGGCGAAGTCGTCGGACTGATCCTGTCCGGTCAGAACCTCGTCGATCCGGTCGTAGACCCTGGACTTCGCCACGTCCGGGATGGCGTCGAACGCCTCGGTGTAGACGAGGAAGCTGAGCGGGTAGCGGAAGAGCCGGGTCTCGAGGTCGAAGGATCGTAACGTGCGCCCCAGGTGATCGAAGGGCCCCCGAGCCTCGAAGTCCTGCGCGAACGTCGTCGTTCCACGAACCGGGCCGGGAATTGGCGCCTCGCGCGAAAAGAACATTTCTCGCACGAGTTGCTCGACGGCGGAATCGATCCGCACCTCCGTCGTCGCCGTGAGCCCGCTTTCCGGGATTTCGATGCCGCGCGTGACTCGAGCGGCGGTCTGGTCGCGAAGGGCCTCTTCTACCGTCGCGTGGACCGTCGTGATCACGTTGTGGATGCGCGACTGATGCGTCAGGACCAGCAGCGCGACGAGATCCGAGTGCCCGGACAGATAGACGCTCAGATCGAGTCTGTCCGAGATGTCGGTGACGTTACCTCCGCCGGCCAGGTCGAAGCTCGCGGCGAACTGATCGGGGTTGTCGACTTCGTGGGACTCGAGCTCGGCCCGCACGTTACCGCCGTGCGAGGGACCCTCGTGTGTGCCGGTCACGTACCATCCGGCAAAGCGCTCGTCCCACGGCGTACGGTCCGTGACCTGCTCGTCGTGGAGCGTACGGATCGTCCACCCGTGGCGATCGACGACCGTCGAACGCACCAGAAATCCCGGCACGCGCATCGTGGGCCCGGCCTCGTGACAACCCAGGCAATCTCGTGTCTGCTTCAGGAAGGCAGGGGGGGAGTCCGGGTCCTGAGGGAGGATGTAGAACGTGCCCCCGTCGTCGGGGTCGACGGCACCGATCTCGAGCATCGGCGATTCGTCGCTGACGTAGCCGACGTAGACGTCGTCGTTGAAGTAGACCCCACGAGGGGCCCAGGGGCTGATGTTCATCGTCTGCAGGCTGGTCCGGGAAAAGATCAGCGTCTGGGACGAGAGTGGGATGTCGAGCGCGGCGAGGACCGACGGTAGGTAGCCCGTCACCGAGTCGAAGGAGAAGGTGACCTCGCCCGCTTCGAGCAGCGACTGCAGGCTGGCGATGGGGTCCACGAGCTCACCGTCTGCGTCGACCGCCGAGATGGGCGCGGGAGCCGGCAGGGGGCCCGTCGGTATGTGAGGCCGATTCGTGAATCCCGAAGTCGATCGGGTCTGAGCCCCGGTTGTGGATCCGTCGGGCGCGGGTTGAGCCGCGGTCACCGGAGGTCCGCCGGTGCAGGCCCATGCAGACCACGTGGCCACACTGAACAGAGCGATCAGGGGGAGCCGATCACGCATCGATGCGGACGATGAACTCATCGCGTGTCATCGACGGTGGGCAGTGCCGTCGTCCATGCTGTAGAAGAACCGGTCACCACCCAAGCAGGCGACGTGGTTCAGGGACTGCCTGTAAATCTCGCCAGATTCGCCCGGCCTCGACAGGGGCGGGCGATCTGGTGTGCCGCCGGTCGCCCCCCGTTCAGCTCTTCGGCGCGAAGCGGTAATGACCGACGATCCACTCCGATCCACGCTGATAACCGAACAGTTCCTCGCAGGCGAGGAAGAAGAGGCGCCACCGGTGGAACCAGCGATCGGCGTCATCTCCGTAGGTATCCCGGAGCACCGGCATGACCTGCTCTTTCCGTCCTTCGAGGTTCTCACGCCACGCACGGGCGGTGCGCTCGTAGTGCGTGCCGTCGACCTCCCAGTCCTCCTCGACGACGAGGTCGTCGTCGAAACGGCGAAAGAGGTCAAAGGACGGCATGATGCCGCCGGTGAAGAAGTACCGGCCCATCCAGTTGTCGTCGCCGTCGGTCTCGAACGGGTAGGCGTATTCCCGGTGACAGAACACGTGCACGAAGAGGCGCGCGTCGTCCTTCATCCACCCGCGGATACGTCGCAGGAGTTCCTGGTAGTTCCGCATGTGCTCGAACATCTCGACGCTCACCACCCGATCGAAGCGCCCGTCGAGCTCGAGCTCATTCATGTCCGCGGTGATGATCCGCACGTTGTCCGGAGCACGCCCCTCGATGAATCGGCGCTGCGGGGCTGAGTTCGACACCGCCGTAATGCGTGCGTTCGGAAAGCGACGCGCCATGTGCAGCGTGAGCGATCCCCACCCGCACCCGAGCTCGAGAATGTCCTGACCGTCGGCGAGACCCGCTCGGTCCGCCGTCAGGTGGAGCATCGCGTCCTCCGCCTCGCCCAGCGTTGTTGCTCCATCGGGCCAGTACGCCCCGCTGTACTTCAGGTTCGGGCCCAAGGTGAGTTCGAAGAACTCGGGGGGGAGCTCGTAGTGCTGTTCGTTGGCCTTCTCCGGTACGAGGGCGACTGGGCTTGCCGCGAGTTCCGCCGCAAATTCCTCGACGCTCGGGCCCTCCGCTGCGTCTCCCAGACGCTGGGCGAGAAGGCGGCGGACTCCGAGTCGCAGGCCGGGGAGGGGGACGAGTCCGCGTTCGGCGAGATCGATGGCGAGGGCCGTCATGCGACGTGTCTCCGCAGCGGTGGCAGATCGACAAGGCCCGGGACTTCGGCCTCGGGCTTGGCGAAAAGGAACTGGATGGATCCGAGGACTGCCTCGTCGAAGCCGCCCTCACAGTAGCAGAAGTAGAATTCCCAGATGCGTTTGAAGTGCTCGTCGAAGCCCTGAGCCTCGATCCGATCCCACCGATCGAAGAAGCGCGCGCGCCATCGACGCAGCGTTTCTGCGTAGTGAGGGGTGAGGTCCTCGAGGTGGACCAGGCGGAGGTCGGTCGGCGCAGCTGCCACGGACAGAGCCGAAATCGAAGGGATGCAGCTGCCCGGGAAGATGTACTTCTTGATGAAGTCGACTTCGCGTCGGGCCGATTCGTAGAGGTGGTCCTGAATGGTGATCGCCTGGATCGCGGCGAGGCCATGCGGCGCGAGAAGGTGAGCGCACTGCTCGAAGTACGTCTCGAAGTAGTGGTGGCCAACGGCCTCGATCATCTCGATCGAGACCAGCTTGTCGAAGGTCCCGGTCAGCTTTCGGTAGTCTTCGAGCATCACCGAAACCCGGTCGTCGAGCCCTGCTTGCCGGATCCTGCTTGTCGCGAGTGCGTGCTGCTCCCGGGAGATCGTCGTGGTGGTGACCCGGCATCCATACGTCGAGGCGGCGTGCAGCGCGAAGCCCCCCCAGCCCGTTCCGATTTCCACGACGTGGTCGTCGGGTCCGAGGTCGAGCTTGCGGCACAGTCGATCGTACTTGGAGACCGACGCGTCCTTCAGGGTCGAGTCTGGATCGTCGAAGATGCCCGCCGAGTACGTCATCGTCTCGTCGAGAAACTCACGGAAGAAGTCGTTCCCCAGGTCGTAGTGTGCGTGGATGTTACGCCGGCTCCCGGACTCGGTATTCCGGTTCCGAGCGTGGAGGAATTGACGCAGCGGCTGGGCAACGCGGGCCAGCCCGGTTTCCATTCCGTCGAGCACCTCCCGGTTCCGCACGAAGAGCCGAACGAGCGCGGTCAGGTCCGGAGTCGTCCACGCTCCGTCCGCGTACGCCTCCGCAGCGCCGACGTGTCCCCCGAACGCGACGGCGCGATAGAAGCTGCGATCCAGGACGGTCACCGTCGCGGACAGTCCATCAGAGGCACCGTGAACAGAGGTGTGGTCGCCGTCGACCACGGTCAGGCGACCACGGTCGAGGGTGTCGAGTTGAGCACGTACCGCCTTCTCGGCGAGAGTGTCGAAAAAGCTCATCGAATCAGAACCTCACCCGGATCGTTTCGCGGGATGGTCGAAGAAGGGCACACGCTTGAGCCAGAGCCGAAAGGCCTGCCAGTAGATGCCGGCAGCGACTCTTGCTGTCATGAAGGGATAGGAGGCGAGCACGCCGGCCAGCGTCCGGCCGGTGATCTCGCGGCGTCGCAGGGAGAGGGATGCATCGAACATCTTCGCCCCGCTGCCCGCACGGCCCGGCCGGTTTGTCATATGCACGGTCAGTGCGGTGCCGGGTTCGCTGAAGCGCCACGAGTACGCATGGTCCATGTCCATGAATGGGGAGACGTGGAAGGCCTTTCCGAATTCGTGCGGCCGGTCCGTGGCACCGGACGCCTCCGGGGCTGCGTCGGCTCCCGTCGGGCTGGTGACCGCATACGTGTGCCGTTCGCCCCACGGGGTATTGGTGATCTCGGACAGGATGGTCTCGACGCAGTCACCCTCGGGCGTGAAGCAGTAATAGAAGGTTACGGGGTTCTGGACGTACCCGAAGTAGCGGAGGTGGGTGAGCACGCGGATTGGCCCCGAGGGTCGGTGACCTGTGAGGCGTTCCGCCTCGTCGCGGACCGCGGTATCGAGTGGGGTCGAGGCGTCACCCAGGTAGTCCGCACGCCGGAACCAGGCGACGGTCGGACCTCGTGACGACCAGAGCCAGCGTCCTTCGAAGACGCGGTCCAGCTCCGCGAGGTCCAGATACATCATGAAGATGCGGTACGAGAAGTCGTGTCTGCGCGGCTCATAGCGCGTGTGGCGCACGGTCCCCGTGTAGATCGCGCTGTTCAGCGTCGAAGGCTCCTCCGCCTCCCTGGCCGGACGAGACGAGACGTCGGCGCGAACACTCACAGCGACACCCCGAAGTGCTCGGCGACCCGCACACCGCTGCGGACGCCATCCTCGTGAAAACCGAAGCCCCAGTATGCGCCGCAGTAGTGCGTACGGTTCACACCACTGATCTCCCCGTGACGGGCCTGAGCCTCGAATCCCGCAGTCGTGTAGATAGGGTGGTGGTACGTCGTACGATAGAGGATCGTCGAAGGATCGATCGTGTCGGTGGCGTTGAGGGTCACGCAGTACGTGTTCGGCGTTCTCAGCGTCTGCAACAAATTCATGTTGTACGTGACCGTCGCGGGGCCGTCGTCCCCTCCGCGCACGTGGTAGTTCCACGAGCCCCACGCGTTGGCCCGGCGGGGCAGCACGCTCGAATCGGTGTGGAGCACGACGTCATTGGCCTGGTAGGGCAGGGCTCCGAGGAGCTCCCGCTCTCTCGGGGTCGCATCATCGAGTGCCGCCAGGGCCTGATCGGAGTGGCAGGCGAAGATCACCTCGTGGAACCGCTCACCATTCACGAGGACATGGTCGTCCGCGCGTGAAACGGACGTGACCGGCGCCGATGTGCGGATCGCGTCCCGTAAAGGTCGAACGAGCGGTTCGAGATAGGCATTCGATCCACCGGTGATGACGCGCCACTCGGGGCGATCGTCCACGGTCAGCATTCCGTGGTTCTCAAAGAAGCTCACGAAGAATGCGGCCGGCATCTCGAGGACCTGGTCACGCGGCACCGACCAGAGCGCCGAGCCCATCGGGAGGAGGTAGAGGTCGGAAAGCGCTTGGGAGTACCCGGCGCTGCGTACGTACTCACCGAGGGTGAGTCCCGTCACTTCATTGGCGATCGCGGGTCCCGCCTCCCGGTTGAAGCGCAGGATGTCCTGGAGCATCCGGTGAAAGGACGGCCTGAGCAGATTGCGCTTCTGGGCGAAGATCTGGCGGAGCGTCGAGCCGTTGTACTCGATACCCGTGCGGTCGCACTTCACGCTGAAGCTCATGTTCGACGGCTGGGTTGCGACGCCCAATGTTCCGATGAGCCGCGTGAAGAGAGGGTAGTTGTGCTCGTTGTAGACGATGAACCCCGTGTCCACATGAAGGCGCTGGTCATCGACGCCCTCCACCTCGATCGTGTTCACGTGACCTCCGACTCGATCGCGCGCCTCGAAGACGACCACATCGTGTTCGGTCTTCAGGAGATGTGCGGCCACGAGGCCCGACACCCCCGAGCCGACGATCGCGATTCGCACGATCAGGCGCGTTGGAGCAGGCGTTCGGGTGGCTGCCGCAGGTCGCGGATGATGCGGAGCTTCTCGAGCAGCTGCAGGCCGTAATACGTGATGTCGACCTCCCACCAGAAGAACCCCTGGCGAGCCGAGCCCGGGTACTTGTGGTGGTTATTGTGCCAGCCTTCTCCGAAGGTGATCAGCGCCAGAGCCAGGCTGTTCCGGCTGTCGTCACCGGTTTCGTATCGCTGCGTCCCGAGCTGGTGCGCGAGCGAGTTGATGAAGCACGTGCAGTGGAAGAGCACGACGGTACTGATGAAGAAGCCCCACACCAGCATCTGCCATCCACCGAGCACGAAGAGACCGATGGCCAGCACGAGCGGGACGAGAACGTCGAACCGGTCGAGGAAGCGCAACTCCGGATACTGAGCGAGGTCGCGAACCGCTTCGAAGTCGGTGGGGAAGTTGCCGGGTGCGGTAATCCACCCCATGTGCGCCCACCAGAAGCCGTGATGGCGTGGTGAGTGGACGTCGTGCTCGGTATCCGAGTGACGGTGATGATGCCGGTGGTGTGCGGCCCACCAGAGCGGACCGCGCTGCGCGGAGCTCGCACCGAGCACGGCAAAGGCGAACTGCGCAGGGCGGGAGGTCTTGAAGGAGCGGTGCGAGAAGTACCGATGGTAGAAGCCGGTGATCGCGAACATGCGGATCGCGTACAGACCCGCGGCGACCCCGACGGCAGTCCAGCTCCACCCGACCCAGATGACGCCCAGACAGGCGGCGTGCACCGCAATGAACGGGATCACCCGGAACCAGTCGACCACGGTCTTGTCCGTCATCTTCTCACGGTCGACGGCCGACGTGTCGAACCACAGCACGAAGGACTTCAGGGCTTTGAACACCGGAGCAAGCATGCGCAGCGAGGGGGAGTCGGGGGTGACGTCCTCAGTATAAGGCGCGGCGGTGGACGTTCCAACGAATGTTCACGCCCCGCAGGGGATCGTTTGAAGTCGATCGCCGGGCGGGATAGACTCGGGGTGACCTCGCGTCTGCAGGGCGTCGGACGAACTCTCTCCCCAACCTCGGATCGTGGATTCCATCGACTCAGACGTCCGTTTCCTGTTGCTTCAGGTGCGCAATCCTGGCGACCCGATGAGTGGTCACGAGATCGAATGCTTCGAACGATGCTTCGATCTTGCGCCGGGCCAGGTGGACATCTTCGATCTGTTGTCCGGAGCGCCAACTGCGGCCCAGATCGATGCGGTCGACGTCGTGCTGCTGGGCGGGAGTGGCGACTATTCCGTCGCGCGAGGTGGACCGTGGCTTCAGCCGGCGCTCGACGCGATGGTCAATCTCTACGAGGGCGCCAAGCCGACGTTCGCTTCGTGCTGGGGCTTTCAGGCCATGGCTCGTGCGCTCGGAGGGGAAGTCGTGACCGATCGTTCCCGCGCCGAGGTGGGCGTCACCTGGATGACACTCACCGAGGCCGGGGTGAAGGATCCCGTGTTCGGACCTCTCGGGCGCCGATTCCAGGCGCTCTCGGGGCACGAGGACCATGTGATTTCCCTGCCGGACGATGCGGTGCTCCTCGCCTCTAGCGGGATGTCCGAGCATCAGGCGTTTCACTTTCCCGGTAAGCCCATCTATTGCACGCAGTTCCATCCGGAGCTCGACAAGGCTGGCCTCGTGTCCCGGATCGCGATGTACCCGTCGTACCTGCCTCTGGCGGGGGCATCCAGTCTGGAGGATCTCGACGAGAAGACGCCCGACCTCCCTGAGACGGAAGACCTGCTCCGCCGCTTCCTGCGCCAGGCGCTCGCATCCGGATGAAGTCGGCATCGCGGCCATGGGCGAGGCGCGCAGCGATGCTCGTCCCCCTGGTCCTCGTCCTCGCGTTGGCGGCCTTCCAACAGAGGCCGCAACGCTTCTGGGGTGGTGGTGGGTGGCAGCCCAACCCTGAACGGGAGGGGCTCCCCACGGCCGAGAACGGTGTGGTCGACCGCCGGTTCACCTTCTGCCGTCTGCTCTACCAGAGCATCCGGCGCGAACCGATGGGGCATGGCTGGAACACGGACTACCCGGGCTCGGACTGGAACTTCCTCGAGCGCTTCGACGAGCTCACGGCCGCGAGCCCGGCTGTCTGGTCTGATGGACAGCCGGGCTTCGCCGTCGTTCGGGCATCGCAGGACGAGCTCTTCGAATGTCCCTTCCTTTTCATGTCCGATGTCGGCACGGTCGGATTCAGTGACACCGAGGTGGCCCGTCTTCGCGAGTATCTGCTGAAGGGCGGTGTCCTCTACGTCGATGACTTCTGGGGCAGCTGGGCGTGGGAGAACTGGTCGCGTCAGATCGGGCGCGTGCTGCCCGAGTATGCGATCGTCGACCTCGATCCGGACCACACCATCATGCAGGCGCTCTATGTGGTTCCCGAGATCCCTCAGGTGCCGTCGATCCAGTGGTGGCGGCGAAACGGGCGCGGGCGGTACGGCACGTCGGAGCAGGGGGCGGACAGCGCGACTCCTCACTTGCGCGCGATCTTCGACGACGCGGGGAATCCACTCGTGCTGATGACCCACAACACGGACATCGCGGACGGGTGGGAGCGAGAGGGAGAAGATGACGAGTTCTTCTACCAGTTTTCTCCGGACGCGTACGCGCTCGGGATCAACATCATCCTTTACGCGCTGAGCCATTGACGAGTCGTACGGTCCGTAGCTGCACCGCGGGTCTCAACTGAAGATCATGATCATCCACTGAATGCCCCAGTAGACGAAGAGAAAGAAGAGGAAGACGAAGGCGAGCTCGTCCGGGGATTTGAGGAAGCGCAACACTTCTCGGAGGACTCGGCCCGGGAGACTTGGCGTGTCCCGGTCCTTGAGGCCCATCGGACGCCTCTGGCCGAGTCGCCGATGGTGAGCGCCCCTTTGCGCCCGGGTACGGCTCGTCTCGGTACGATGACGTCCGGGCGACGCCCCTCCCCCGGAACCCCCTCCCGAGTCCCAGACGGCGAGCAGGCGTGAGAAGCGGCCATGGGCTACATGCGGCCCCCGATGCCCCGTTTCGCGGGTGCATGTGCGACCCGTTCCGGAGAGGCCGGCATAACAGGCGCGCGCCCGGAAGCCACGCGCGGGCTTCAGATGCGCGTACCGCTTGATGGCCTCGGGGTGCTCTTCGACGGTGAGTCTCATCGATCTACTCGCATGAGGGGACCGGGATCATCGATACCCGGCTCGGACCCACCCCGCCACCCGTGAGTCCCGCGTGGTACGTCTGCCGACCGAAGGACCTTCAGCCCGTCTGAGCCGAGGGCGCGGCGTCCGACGTGGATCCACGCTGCCGTCTACCGCCCTTCGACCGAAGGACGGGGAGCCGGAACGCCAGGAGGACGGCCAAAATCACCGCGAAGACCCAGGGGAGACGCGTATCGGCCTTCACGAGCCAGAAGTAGTGGATCACACCCAGTACGCCCGCTGCGTATACGCCCCGGTGCAGGATACCCCAGCGCTTCTTCAGCTTGCGGATGGCCCACTGCGTCGATGTCGCCGCCAGCGGGAGCATCACCAGGAACGCCGCCATGCCCGCGGTGACGAAGCGGCGCTCCAGGATGTCATCCCACATGTAACCGAAATCGAGCACGTTGTAGAAGGCGAACCAGATGACGAAGTGCATGCTCGCGTAGAAGAACGCGAAGAGGCCAAGAGGTCGGCGGAGCTTGATCACGGGATTCCACCCGGAGAGCCGGCGGACCGGAGTCACGGCGAGAGAGACCATCAGCAGGATGAGCGCGGTCATCCCGGTCCATAGGGTCAGCTTTTCAACTGGGTTCACCCCGAGAGAGCCCGTGAAGAAACCGCTCGCCAGGTAGGCACCCGGGGCAAGTGAGCACACCCAGAGGAGGACCTTCAGGGTGAGCACGGCGCGCTTCTGACTCACAGCGAAACGTCGGTGGGCGGTTCGGCTGAGACCCGTGCTACTTCCAGCGCGCGAGGTCCATGCCGGCGTACAGGTGCTGAACCTGCTCCGTGTAGCCGTTGAACATCATCGTCTCGAAGTCCTTCCGGAATCCGGGCAGACGCGTCTCGCGCGCCTGGCTCCAGCGGGGATGGCTCACATTCGGGTTCACGTTCGCAAAGAACCCGTATTCGTTGGAATTCTGAACCTGCCACGTGTTGAGCGGCATTTCTTCGACGAAGCGGATGCTCTGAATCGACTTCACGCCCTTGAACCCGTACTTCCACGGCACGACCAGCCGGAGGGGAGCCCCGTTCTGGTTGGGCAGGTCCACTCCGTACACGCCGGTAGCCAGAATCGTGAGCGGGTGCATCGCCTCGTCCATCCGCAGGCCCTCGATGTAGGGCCAGTCTAGGATCGGGAAGCGCTGGCCGGGCATTTGCTCGGGCCGAACGATCGTCTTCATTTCGATGTACTTCGCGCCCGGCTGCGGCTGCACCTTGTTGATCAGGGCCGACATCGGGAAGCCGTACCAGGGAATCACCATCGACCACGCCTCGACGCAGCGGAGGCGATAGACGCGGTCCTCCATGGTGATGCCGGAGAGCAAATCGTCCAGATCGTAATCGCCGGGCCTGTCGACCAGGCCGCCGATCTCCACCTTCCAGGGGCGCGGACGGAAGGCATCGGAATTTTCGGCGGGGTCGGACTTCCTGGTGCCGAACTCGTAGAAATTGTTGTACGTCGTGATCTCTTCGTACGTGTTGAGCGGCTCATCCAGCTCGGACTGCAGCGTCTCGAAGCGAGGATGGAACTCTTGGCGCGGGCCTTGGGCCGCCAGGGCACCGGGTCCCAGGGCCGAGCCGATCACGCCGGCCGCGGCCGCCTTCTTCACGAACGTGCGGCGATTGAGGTACACGCCCTCCGGAGTAATCTCGGAGGAGGGGATGTCGGGCTGGCGTCGAATGATCATGACGTTCTCCGCGATGAGCGGGTGCAACGTGTGGGCAGATAAGGTCCAAACTATGGGGTAGCGCTCGCTTACGAACCCCTGTTCGCGTGCACTGGTTCCTGAGGCCCGTGTGGCCCATGAGGTGGCAGGAGCGCAGTCAGCGATGGCGCGCGGGTGCTTCCACCGGTTAGAGCCCCCGTCTACCTTCCGCTGGACCTGGAGCCTCGGCTCTCTTCGAATCACTCGCGAATGCACTGCAGGTCGCCATCCGCCGGATCTCCGAGCGAGCCTGCGCCTGTGCTCAGTGACCGGACCGATCCGTATTGAGGAAGATCCTTCGCGCGCTCGCGCCGGGCGTCTCGGTAAGCCTGGCCGCTGTGCTGGTCCTCATGCTGATCCCTGCCGAGGTGGCACGGATCGTGGAAGACTACGCGCTCGTGGCGTACGGCGCGGGACTCGCGCTTGCGTGGGTCTTTCGGCGAAGCCGTGCCTTTGTCGCGCTCGCGCTCCTGATCTGGCTGGACATCATCGTGTTCGGTGGTCCGGGGTGGAGAGGTCTCCTCCTGGTACTCGGGACGGTCGCGATTGCGGTCATCGGGGCCCTGGGTATCGTGAGGGATCGCGGGGTGGCGTCGAGGTGGGGCTTGGTGCAGGTCCTCCTGTCGAGCGCCGTGGCTTCCGCCGCGGGTGTCGTCTTCGCCGATCCGGCGCGCGTCGGGCTCTTCACGTCGGGGCGGCGGCTATTCTTCTCGGGGCCGGTCATCGTACTGGGGTACCCGGTCGAGACACTGGCGGTCGTAGCCGCGGCCCTGATCGCGACGGGTCGGGGGCTCTACCGGTACCGCGGTCCCATCGAGCGCGCTCTGATCTGGGCGGTCCTGCTGATCACGACCGCGATGCACCCCGTGGTGCCGGGGGACGGCCCGGCACTGTTCCTCATGGCTGCGGGCCTCGTGCTCACGCTCGGGATGGTGGAAACGTCGTATGTGCTCGCGTACCAGGACGAGCTCACCGGACTCCCCGGTCGACGGGCCCTGATGCAGTACCTCGATGAGTTACAGGGGCAGTACGCCGTGGCGATGGTCGATGTCGACCACTTCAAGAAGTTCAACGACCGGCACGGACATGACGTAGGTGACCAGGTTCTGAAGCTCGTAGCCGGCCAGCTGGAGGGGGCCCCCGGCGGTGCTCGCGCGTATCGGTACGGGGGTGAGGAATTCGCCCTGATCTTCCCCGGTCGCAGCAGTGATGAGGCGTGGCCCTATCTGGAGGACGTCCGAGCGTCGATCGACGATGCCACCTTCACGGTGCGGTCCTGGAAACGCCCGATGAAGAAGCCGACCGGCGATGCGTCCGCGACCGCGTCCCGCCCCAAGCTGCTGTCCGTGACCGTGAGTCTCGGAGTGGCCGATACGGCCAAGGATCCGTCACCCGAGGCGGCGCTGAAAAAGGCCGACGAGGCGTTGTACAGAGCGAAGAACAAGGGGCGGAACCACGTCTCGAAGTAACGCATCGAGGGCTCGGGCATATGGGCCCGCGCTCACCGACAGATCGGGTCGCCTCCGGCCGCTGCGGCTTCCAGCATCTCAACGAACGCTTCGACCGTGTGGTGACCGGCGTCGTTCTCGTACCACTCCATCTTTCGCGGGTACACCTCTTCACTCGAAAAGCCTTCTTCGAGAATCCACGTCTTCAACTCGGGAGGGCGCTCGATGAAGCAGCCTGCCTCCTCGTACGACTCGTCGAGGAGAAGCACGGTCGGGGTCGACGCGCGCCCGTCCCGGGTCGGGTGTGACTGCATGATCCCCCGGCCCGTCGTCGGATCCACGACGCGCAGGTCCAGGCCATCGACCAGGGCGATCAGTTGAGCCAGGTACGGGATGGTGCTTACGGAGTCCGAACATGCGTCGATGGCAACGGCGAGAAACCTCCATGTGCCGCCGACCGCGCGAGCTCGGGCGACCAGTGCGGGATCGATCCCGGCCGCGCGCTCCGTATTGCCATGCCAGAGCTCGGCTCTGCGCGCAGCGGCATCGAGGAAGTCCGTGTACGAGCGCCCTGATTCGTAGATCTGACGGAGTTCGTCATTGATCGGAACCGGGGTGGCGTCCGCGCACACCACATCGGGTGCGAACGGGGAGAGCCACATGAGTGTGGCGAGGGCGGCCGAGGTGAGCATCGCGGTCGAGTTCTCAGGACATGGGTCTTTGGTTGAGCTTTCTGTCGAAGAACGACAGCGTCGCTTCGAAGGCAGCTACCCAGTTCCGGTGCAGCAGAAAGCCGTGCACCTCGTCTGGGAAGATGAGCTGCTCATACTCCACCCCTCGGCGATCCAGGGCTTCGGCGACGTCGACCGTTTCCGAGAACGGAACGTTCCGGTCGTCGTCACCGTGGATCAACAGCACCGGGGACGTCCACCCGTCCATGAACGCCATGGGGGAGGAGTCGTACGCGAGCTGACTGAACTCCGGGTAGTCTTCCGGCTCATACGAGGGGCGGAACCCGTTCATCACGACATTCCAGTCGTGCACTCCATGGATGTCGACACCGGCTGCGAAGAGGTCGGAGGCACGCGCCAACCCGAGCGCGGTCAGATAACCACCGTACGATCCACCCCACAGACCGATCCGGTCGGAGTCGACGTCGGGACGCGACTGCAGGTACAGACCCGCACCCATCACGTCGTTGAACTCGCTCGCTCCGGTCGCACCGTAATTTTCGGCCTCGCGGAACTCCATGCCGTAGCCGATCCCGCTCCGATAGTTCACCGACAGCACCACGTATCCCGCGTTCGCCAGCATCTGGTTCATGGCGTACGTGTTGTGGTAGTAGCCCCGATGGTGGAAGCCGAGCAGCATCTGACGGCGCGACCCTCCGTGGAAGAAGAGCACACCAGGGTGACGCTCGCCGGCTCGGGCGTTCGGCGGCACGAAGAGCTGCCCATGGATCTGCATGCCGTCGGAGGCGCTGAAGACCACCTGTTCGGGCTCGACCAACCGGGCGGCCGGGAACGAGGTTGGGCGCTCGGGGCTGACGCGGTGACGATCTCCGTTTCGCAGAACCACCGTGTGGGCGGGTTCCGTGCCCGAAGCGGCGTGGAAGGCGACGGTGCCACTCGCGGTGACGACGGCCCCCCACTCGACGCCCGTACCAGGCGTCAGGCGCTCCGGTCGACCTCCCCTCACGGCGACCCGCCAGACGTGCTTTCGGTCGATGTCGTCCTGATTGGAGTCGTAGATGACGGACTGGCGGTCGGGAGCGATCGAGGCGAACTGGACCTCGAATTCGCCAGGGGTAAGCGAGATCGCCTCACCTCCTGCGGCAGGGACGCTGTACAGGTGCTTCCAGCCGTCTCGCTCCCATGGAAAGACCAGTCGGTCGTCCGCGGCCCACCAGAGTTGACGTGCGGAGTTGATCCCACTGAAGGCGCTGCCCGTCCCGTCATGAGCCTTCCAGACCTCGCGTCCCTCTCCTGTGTCCACGTCGGCGACCCGGATCGAGAAGGGAAGGGCTTCCCTGCGAGGCGCGAACATGTGGACGACACGCTCGTTCGGGATCCGAAGGAACGCGATCTGCTGTCCGTCCGGGCTCCACGCGGGCGACCCGTCGCTCGCGACGCTCGGATCCAGATAGGTGATCCGGCGATCCTGCGGATCCAGCACCCCGACGAAGGCATGGTCCCCGCGGCCGCTGACGAACGCCAGCCTGGCTCCGTCGGGGGACCACGTCAGACTTCCCGCGCCGCCCCGGATCCGTGCGATACGCTCGGGTTCGGCGTCGTCGGTCAGGGCCAGGAGGAAGAGGTCACGGCCCCTCGCGTATGCGAGACGGTCGCCTTGGGGTGATATCGTAACACCTGCCCCATCAACAATATGAGCTGGTTCACTTCCAGCGAAATATGATGCCCACACTGCCCGACCTTCCTCGTCGGGCGTGTAGAGCGGGTCGGGTACCTCTCCCTGGCGATTCGGGGCACCGCCTCGTACCCAGAAGACGCGCTCGCCGTCCGGCGAGAACATGAGGCCGCCCAGCTCCTGCCCGTCGTCCCCGACGTACGTCGTCAGCGGGCGCCCGAGCCACTCTGGCCCTTCCGCAACCCAGACGTTCCGCTCGCCTTCGCGGTTCTCGATCCACGCGATTCGGTCGCCGCTGGGGGCGGCGATCAGCCCCGACGCGAACGAGAACGACATGACGTCTCGAACCGAGAACGGCTCCTGAGCGGATAAAGGGGCCGCCAGAAGGCTCAGGACTGCCGAAATTGTCGCCCAGCGGCGTGGGTTCACGCCGGGATCCCGTTCTTCGCGACGTCGCTCATGATTTCGACGAAGCGATCGAGCTCCGTCGGAGTCGTGTAGACGCTCGGGCTGATGCGCAGCCCTCGGAATTCGGCGTGGTTGATGCTCACCACGATGATCCGGTGTGCGTCCCAGAGGTAATCGCGGATTGCGTTCGGCTCGACACCCACCACCTCGACATTCGCGATTCCGCACGCAAAGCCGGGTTTCTGGCTGGTGTGCAGGCGCACGTTGTCATGCTCCAGGAGCGGGTTCGCCCAGTAGTCGCGCAGGTACGTCATGCGGGCGGCCTTCCTCGCGGGACCGAGCCCCTGATGGAAGGTCAGAGCCTCACCGATGCAGAGATACGGCGCCTCGGGGTGCGTTCCGATCGCTTCGAACTTCCGGATGTCGTGGTCCTGTGTCTCAGGTGCCGCCATCAGGGGCCACACATCGGCGATCTGATCCCTCCGGACGTACAGAAGGCCCGTTCCGTGCGGCGCGAACAGCCACTTGTGAAGGCTGGTCGTGTAATTGTCGACGTCGAGTTCGCCCATGTCGAAGTCGAAGTGGGCGAAGGAGTGCGCTCCATCGATGATGAGTGGGATCCCGTGGCGCCGGGCCATCGCCGTAAGCTCTGTCACCGGAAGGATTTGCCCGGTCAGGTTGATCATGTGGCAGCACAGGATCAGCTTCGTCCGCTCGGTGATGCCCTCCTCGAAGAGCCGGACGATCTCGGCCGGATCCTCCGCAGGCACCGGGATCTGGATCTGCTTCATGACGATCCCTTCTCGACGCTCGCGTTGTTTGAACGTCGTGATCATCCGTCCGTAGTCCTGCGTCGTGGTCAGAACCTCGTCGCCGGGCTGCAGATCGTACCCGAACTGCAGGATCTGCAGACTTTCCGACGCGTTGCGCGTAAACGCGACCTCTTCGGCGTCTACGCCCCACTGACGGGCCATGCGCTGACGGGTGCCCTCACGTTGCGGCTCGAGGATCTGCCACATCGTGTAGGTCGGCGCCAGATTCGAGTAGTCCTGGTGGCGCTTCATCGCGTCCTGCACCAGCTTCGGCGCCGGCGAAACCCCACCGTTGTTGAGGTTCATCAGGGTGCGGTCGACCGTGAACGCGCTCTGGACCTCCCGCCAGAAGTTTTCATCGTCGACGACGTCCATCGGACCGCCCGGATGCGATGCGAGGTTCATCGCGATGTCGATCGCCTCAGCCTTTAACTCGGTGGGGCGGAACGACATGCCCGCTGCTGCGGCTGCGGCGGGAAGGGAGACAGTTCCGAGGAACGAACGACGACTCTGCATGGGACCTCCGGGAGGTGATAATCTTCCCCATGGTACTGCTGCTATTCCGCACTGTGCAACGTCGACTGTCGCGCCGATGTATCCGCGATTCCGGCTCAACAATCGCGCGTCGTACGGCGCCTCTCGGATGTTCGTTCGCATGGCCCCGAGAGGATGGGAACAAACATCCCTCGTTCCGCTAGAACGAGGGCGTCTCAGCGGGCCCATTTTTCCCCTATCTGCGTCTCTTCCGTCGTCTATGTCCGTTCGCTCATCCATGCGCCTCGCCCTGCTTTTGGCCGGTATCGTGGCGTCCGCACCCTCGGACGGTCGAGCTCAGGATCCGGACTCGATTCCGCCGGATTCGGCGAGGGTGCTCGGTGGGATCACCGTGAGCGTGGCCCGACCAGCTCTGACGGTGGGCGGTTCGAGTACGGTCGTAGTGGATCTGGATTCGCTGGGGAGCATCCCCTCGCCATCGATGGATCAGGTGCTGAGGGCGATGCCTCTGATCCAGATCCGTCAGAACAGCCGGGGCGAGATGCAACCGGCACTGCGAGGGTCGGAAGACCGTCAGATCGCCATCCTCATGGACGGTGTGCCGCTCACCGTCGGTTGGGATCACCGCACGGACATGTCGATCATTCCGCTCAGCGCGGCTCGGAACGTGACGCTGGTGCGCGGCCTGTCTTCGGTGCTCTATGGCCCGAACACCCTCGGGGGTGTGGTGGAGGTCGACGTCGCGCGGGGTGAACGGCGTGTGGGGTCGGTCGACCCGCTGTCCGTGGGCCTGGCGCTCGACGGAACAGGGTCGACCAACGTCTCCGTCACGGGTGGACATCTCATCGAAGACACCAACCACGAGTGGGTCTTCCGGGCGGGTGGAGGATTCACCGATCGAAGCGGGGTGCCGGTCGCCGGAGAGGCGCTGGACGATGCGTCGCTTCGCGCTCAGTTCCTCTCGGAGGACGCGCTGAGGCTCAACAGTGATCAGCGCAGGGTCGACGGGTTCTTCAGCGCCCGGTTTCGCAACGATGACGGTGCCTGGGCGTCCATTGCCGCGTCGGCGTTCGACGTCGAGCGTGGCGTCCCGCCGGAGGCCCACCAGGATGCTCCCCGCCTCTGGCGATATCCGGAGCAGCGCCGGATGATCGCAGCGGTGACGGGTGGCACGGGGCAGCGACTCACCGGCTGGGGTGAGGGAGACCTCGAGGCGAGTGTGGGTGTGGATCTGGGCTCGACCCTCATCGAACAGTTCGCGTCCGCCGACTACGACATCATCGAGGAGACGGAAGACGCTGACGACCGGGTGGTCACGGCCCGGATGCTGGGTGAGCACACGCTCGGGACGTCCGGTGACCTGCGGGTGTCGGCCACCTTCGCGGACGTCTCGCATGACGAGGTGCTCGGCGAGGTCGGCGTCGGATCACAGGCGTTCTCGTACCAGCAGCGGCTCTGGAGTCTCGGATTCGAGACCGAATGGCGCATGGGGTCGAGGGATCTGACGACCGTCACGCTCGGAGCGGCGTATGACGGGGCGACCACCCCGGAGTCTGGCGACAAGCCCCCTCTCGAGGCGATTTCGGATTACGGAGCCCGCGTCGGTTTCAGTTCCCTCGTGGCGGACGGGGTGCTCGTGCATGCGGGAGCCAGCCGAAGATCGCGCTTCCCGTCCCTCCGAGAGCTGTACTCCGGAGCACTCGGGCGTTTCGAGCCGAATCCCGGTCTTCGTCCGGAGACCCTCTGGGGCGGGGAGGCGGGATTCACGGGGACGGGAGCCCGCGGTGAGGTCCAGATCGTGGGCTTCCACCAGCGTCTGACCGACGGGATCGTGCGTCGCTCCTTCGCGGACGGCTCGGGCAATCGTCGGTTTCAGCGGGTGAATCAGGACGAGGTTCGCAGCACGGGCATCGAGCTCCTCCTCGTAGGGACGTTCGGGGCCTCCACGTTCAACGGCGACCTGACGGTGCAGAATGTGGCGGGATTCGAGGCCGATGGGCGCGAGGTCGAGCTCGAATACGAACCGGCCGTATTGGGCAAGCTTGGCTTCGACGTGCCAGTACCCGCGCAGATGCGCTTCGGCGGCGAGGGGCGGTATGTGGGAGCGCAGATGTGTGAGAATCCGGAGGTCGGAGGGCTTCAGGCTCTTTCCTCGAGCACGTCGTTCGACCTGACGCTGCGCCGGATCTTCAGCTTTGGACGGGGTGGTGCCCTGAGCCGACTCGACGCGTCTGCGGCGGTGCGCAACGTGACGGATCGGGCGGTCTTCGATCAGTGCGGGTTGCCGCAGCCCGGCAGGCTCGTCCAGGTCCAATTCCGCATCTGGTAGGACCCGACTAGTTTGGCGACAGCCCGCCCGGCAACGAGCAGGGTGGCCCCGACGAGCCCGTAGATCCCCCGCCATGATTCGCCTGACCTTTCTCGGCACCGCAGCTGCGCGACCCACGGTCGGTCGCAACGTGAGCGGTATCGCCGTCCAGCGAGAGGGAGATCTCTTCCTCTTCGACTGCGGGGAGGGCTCCCAGCGTCAGATGATGCGCTTTCAGACGGGCTTCGGTGTCCAGGCCATCTTCATCAGCCATACACACGCGGACCACTTTCTCGGCATCACGGGATTGTTGCGCACAATGGCGCTGCAGGACCGGACCGAACCGATGACGATTTATGGGCCGACCGGGACGAAGCACGTCCTCGATTCTGCCGTGCATCTGGGCAACGATCGGATTCCGTTCCCAGTCGAGATCGTCGAGTGTGCGGCGGGTGAAGGGTTCCGCTCCGACGACTACGGCATTTACGCGTATCCCGTCCGGCATGGTCGGGGTCGGGTGGCCGTCGGCTGGGCGCTTGTCGAGGACGATCGGCTGGGCCGGTTCGATGTCGAGAAAGCACGGGCCGCGGGCGTTCCGGATGGCCCTCTGTTCGGCCGTCTCCACCGGGGTGAAGACGTGGATGTGGACGGACGGACGATCCGGGCTGCCGATCTGGTCGGCGTGCCTCGCCCGGGCCGCGTCTTGGTGTACACTGGGGACACACGGCCTTGTCCGGAAACCGTCGAACGGGCACGTGGTGCGGATGTGCTCGTGCACGAGGCCACGTTCGGTCACGATGAGGTGGCCCGTGCCAGGAAGACGGGCCACTCGACTGCGCGGGAGGCGGCGCAGATCGCGGCAGAAGCCGGAGTGCGCTCCCTCTACATGACACACGTGTCGGCGCGCTACTCCGACGACCCGCGGCCCCTGGAGGAGGAGGCGAGATCGTTCTTCCCGAACGCCCGGGTCGCTCGCGATGGTCTCGCGCACGAAATCGTACTTCGCGCGGGAGAAGGTTCGGACGAGGAGTCGCCGGCTGGAATCGCCGCGGACGACGACGCGTGACCGCGTTTCTGCCGCATCGGGCCGGGGGCGTGGAGGGTGAGCCGGATCACCCCCGACTCCAGCAGGAGCCGGATGCACCGGCGGAACAGCGGGCCCGATGGGAAGTGCGCGCCGCTCAGTGGCGGGCCCACGAGCTCGCACACCTCGTGTTCGGGGGCGTTTCGGACATGGGGCTGGTCGGGGTACGCCGGAACGGAGAGATGCGAGGCCTGCTGCGTCTCGACGTCCCCTTCGTCGATCTCGAGGTGCATCGTGACCGCGAGGCTCGGTTCATGGCCGCGGTTGCGATGGACCCGCTCCTCTCCAACGTGCCCCTGCTTTATGTCATTGGCCCTGACGCGCGCTGAAGCCTCACGCCGACGCGTTGCCGGACGCGTGCGTGCGAGAGCAAGGGTACGTCCGGGGTGAGAGTGCGCGTACCGGGCGACAAGTCACTCAGTCAGCGAGCCTTGATCATGGCTGCC
This sequence comes from uncultured Gemmatimonadaceae bacterium, assembly GCA_964492085.1. Lineage (GTDB taxonomy): Bacteria > Gemmatimonadota > Gemmatimonadetes > Longimicrobiales > Gaopeijiaceae > UBA2589. The sequence goes on from CAZBHZ010000021.1 coordinate 27,650, forward strand.
CTGGCGGAGGGTACAAGCCGGGTCTCCGGGCTGCTCCACGGTGGTGACACGGAGTCCACGGCCGGCGCACTGCGCTCGCTCGGTGTCGGTGTTCCTAGCATTCCCGTGGACGGCTCGGAGATTCTGATCGAGGGTGTCGGCCTCGATGGTTTGCGTGCTCCCTCGGGAGTGCTCGACCTCGGCAATTCGGGCACCGGTACACGCCTGTTGATGGGTGCGGTCGCCGGAAGTGATCTGAGCGCAACGTTCGACGGGGACGCCTCGCTCCGTGCACGCCCCATGGCACGCGTAACACGCCCGCTCAGCTTGATGGGTGCACGGTTCGAGGCTTTAGGCGAAGCGGATCGACTTCCCGTCCTCGTACACGGGAGACCTCGCCTCGAGTCCCTGGAGTGGGATAGCCCGGTGGCCAGCGCGCAGGTGAAGAGCGCGATCCTCCTGGCCGGCCTGACAGGGCGGACGTTCGCGTTCGTGACCGAACCTCGGGAGTCGAGAGACCATACCGAGCGGATGTTCCGCGCCGTGGGCGCACCGGTGATCGCCCATGCGACGGATGGAGGATGGCGTGTCGAACTCCGTGATCCACCCGAGCGGATCAGCCCACTCGACTTCGCCGTACCCGGCGACATGTCCTCCGCCGCATTCCTGCTCGCCCTCGCAGCCCTGGGAGCGGCCGGTGAGGAGGTCACGATCGAGTACGTGGGTCTCAATCCGACCCGCACGGCGTTCCTCGACGTGCTGCTGCGCATGGGGGCAGATGTCGAGGTAAGGGATCGGACGCCGGACGGCTCGACCGAGCCGGTGGGGGACGTCGTCGTGCGACCGAACGGTCTTAGGGGGACCGCGGTCGGCGCCGATGAAGTGCCTCGTCTCATCGACGAACTGCCGTTGGTGGCGGTGTTGGGGGCGTGCGCTGAAGGAGAAACACGGATCACCGGCGCGGAAGAGCTGCGGGCCAAGGAAAGCGACCGCATCGCGACCGTCGCGACCAACCTGTCGGGCTTGGGTGTCCAGGTCGATGAGCTCGGTGACGGTCTGATCGTGCAGGGGGCTCCGGGGCGAGCACTCGAAGGACGTGTGCGGGCCTGGCACGATCATCGGGTCGCGATGGCGTTCTCCGTTCTCGGCGCCGCGACGGGGGATGGGATCGCGATCGATGATCCTGAAGTAGCACGGGTTAGTTTTCCGGGATTTCATCGATTGTTGAGCTCGTTGACTGTGCACCATGAGTGAAGTGAACCACGGGGCCGTGCGGCCCGTTGTCACCCTGGACGGCCCGGCGGGGTCGGGGAAATCGACCACCGCGAAGGAGGTGGCCCGCCGGCTCGGTTTTCGGCACCTCGATTCCGGGGGCCTGTATCGAGCGCTGACGCTGGCTCTGCTGGAGGGCGGGGTTGGGCGCGACGAGTGGGCTGACCTGACCGAAGAGAGCATGAGGGCGCTTCCCGTCCGGGTCGCTTCGGAGGGGACGATGTTCACCATCGAGGTCGGCGGTCGCCCCGTGCGGGCAGAGCTACGGACCCCCGAGGTCACGGCAAATGTCGCGTACCTTGCGAGCCTGCCGGCCTCGAGGGCGTGTCTTCTGTCCCTGCAGCGGGCTGCGGGAGAGCAGGGCCGTCTCGTTGCCGACGGCCGCGACATGGGCAGCGTCGTCTTCCCGGATGCGGACGTGAAGGTCTACCTGGTGGCCGATCTGACCGAGCGAGCTCGGCGTCGCCTCAAGGAGGGCGGGGCTGGGGAACCCACGGACGATGAGGTCGATCGGGAGGCGGTCGTGATCGCCGAGCGGGATCGTCAAGATTCCGAGCGGGAACTCTCGCCGCTGCGCAAGCCGGAGGGCGCCCACCTGATCGACACCACCCGACTGGACTTCGAGGAGCAGGTATCGACCATCGTCGGTCTGGTGGAGGCACTCCAAGCGAGCTGAACACAGGGCCGTCCGATCCGTTGACGCTCCGAAGCCCCATTTCTAGCTTTCCTGGGCTCGAGACCAGACGGACTCGACGCCCTTCGACGAAAGGCTCCGGCCTTTCTTTTTTTTCCCCCGAACCCGGCCCGAGCAGCATCCGGTCCGGCGACATAGCGCCCGGTCAGACACGCGGGTGCGAGAGAGCAATGAGCGAGAACGAGAACCCCACTCCGGAAGCCGAGTCCGAGATCACGGACGCCGGTACCGAAGCCGCCACCGAATCCGACGAGCTCGCCGACGGCGAGGAAGTCGTCGTCGATGCCCTCACCGGCGAGGTCACGACCCTTTCGGCCGAGGAAGCCGCAGCTGAGGCCGCCGAAGAGCAGGCCGCTGCCGCCGTGGCCGTGATGGACATTCCCGAGGGCCATTCGCCCGAGCTGTACTACGATCCGTACGGCGAGGAAGTCCTCTCCACGTCCAAGGCTGATTTCGAGGCTCTCCTCGAGCAATTCAGCGGAACCTTCCAGGCCTTCCGTGAGGGCGAGATCGTCAACGCGACGGTCCTGCGTGTCACGGACGCCGCAGTGATCCTCGAGTTCGGCTTCAAGTCCGAGGGCTCTGTCGCTCTCGACGAGTTCAAGGACGCACCCGAAGAGGGTGATGAGGTCGAAGTCCTCCTCGAGAGCCTCGAGGACGACGATGGCGTGGTCGTCCTGTCCAAGAAGAAGGCCGACTTCCTGCGCGTGTGGGAGAAGATCCGCGAGGCGCACGAGGCCGACCGGCCGGTCAAGGGAACGCTGGTTCGCAAGATCAAGGGCGGCGTGACTGTCGATCTGATGGGCGTCGACGCCTTCCTGCCGGGTTCGCAGATCGCGCTGCGCCGGGTTCCGAACATCGAGGACCTGATCGGCGAGGTCTACAAGTTCAAGATCATCAAGCTGAACAAGCGTCGCCGGAACATCGTCGTGTCCCGCCGCGTGATCCTCGAGGCGGAGCGCGAGAAGAAGCGCGAGACCCTCGTGAAGGAGCTCCTCGTCGGCCAGGTCCGCGAAGGTACGGTCAAGAACATCACCGACTTCGGTGCGTTCATCGATCTCGGCGGGCTCGACGGACTGCTCCACATCACGGACATGTCGTGGGGCCGTGTCGGTCACCCGTCCGAGGTGGTGGATATCGGTGCGAACATCGACGTGAAGGTTCTCGACATCGACTGGAACCGCGAGCGGATCTCGCTGGGGCTCAAGCAACTCCTGCCGTATCCGTGGACGGACATCGATAAGAAGTACCCCGTCGGATCCCGTGTCCGCGGCCGTGTCGTATCGATCACGAACTACGGTGCCTTCGTCGAGCTCGAGAAGGGTGTCGAGGGTCTGGTGCACATCTCCGAGATGTCCTGGACCCGCAACGTCCGCCACCCGTCCAAGGTCGTCTCCATCGGAGAGGACATCGAGGCAGTGGTGCTCAAGGTCGATCCGAACGACGAGAAGATCTCTCTCGGCATGAAGCAGATCGAGGAAGATCCGTGGCTCGCGCTGCCGGTGAAGTACCCGACCGGCACCAAGCTTCCGGGCGTCGTTCGCAACCTGACCTCGTTCGGTGCCTTTGTGGAGATCGAAGCGGGTATCGACGGCCTGGTCCACGTGTCCGACATGAGCTGGACGAAGCGGGTCGAGCATCCGTCGGAGATCGTGAACAAGGGCCAGGAGCTCGACGTCATGGTCCTCGACGTCGATGCGGAGAACAAGCGCATCAGCCTGGGGATCAAGCAGCTTACGGACGACCCCTGGCCGACGATTTCCGAGCGCTTCGGACCCGGTGTCGAGCCGGAGGGCACGGTTGCCCGCTTGCAGGACCGTGGCGTGGTGGTCGATCTCGGCGACGACATCGAGGGCTTCATTCCGGTGTCCAGTTCGGGTGTCGATGACGCGGAGCGTCTCGAGGAGCACTACGCGTCGGGTGACGCGCTGTCGCTGCGCGTGATCGAGTCCGACGCCGCCAATCGGCGCATCGTGCTCGAGGTAACCGAGGTTCCGCCGCGGAAGACGCAGGAAGAGATCGAGGCCGCTCGCATCGCGGCTGCGGAAGCTGCGGCTGCGGCTGCGGCAGCCGCGACGGCTGCGGAAGCCGAGAGTGACGACGACGACTTCCGGCTGCGTCCGGGTCGCAAGGGCGACGCTGCCGAGGCGGGTGAGGGTGCTCTGGCACCGGCCGCCGAACGCGCGGCAGAGGTTCAGGCGCAGGCGGCTGCGGAGGCAGCGGGGGCCGCGACCTCCGAGGATGAAGCCGCGCCGGCTGAAGCCGAAGAGCCTGCGGCCGAGGCCGAAGAAGCGCCCGCCACCGAGGCGTCCGACGAGGACGACGCCGAGGAGGCCAAGGAGGAGGAGGAGTAGAGGGCTCATGTCCCCGACTCCGATGAAGGACGGCTTCGCCCGGACGCACATCGCGTCCGGGCGTTTCCGTTCACTTGCGGGTCTCCTCGCCGTCGCGCTGTCGATGTCGGGCTGTCAGACGGTAGGCGGACCGCACGTCGGCGCAGGGGCGGACGAGCCGGTGGGGCCGCCCCCCGTCATCGTCGCATCGGGAACGCTGTCGGGAGGGGAGAGGGAAGAGGCGAATCGACTCTGGTTGTCGGCTCAGCGTTCGTTCGAGGCGCGGCGCTTCCTCGAAGCGATTCGGACAAGCCTGGATCTTGTCGACCGTTTTCCGGCGTCGGAGGTGTCGGGAGAGGCGCTACGGCTGACGGCCCGGGCGTATGCCGAGGCGGGCGATTCCGTGAACGCGGATCGGAGTGCCGCCTCCTACGCCGAGCTCCTGCCGCCGCGTGACCCGCGGGGGGGCGAGATGCGTCTGCTCCAGGCGTCCGTCCTCTCCGAGGATTCGGCACGGGTCGATCGCCTCCTTCGGATCGACGAGGGGACGAGCCTGGGTGAGATTATCGAGGCCACCTCGCAGCTTCGAGCCGCCGCGGACTCTCTGGAGGTGGATGTGCTCCGGGTGGTCATCGACGGCGTCCTGCCTTTTAGAGGGCCACTGATGTCGGTCGCAGAAGCCCGGCTCGCCGTCTCTCTGCTCGAGCTGGGTCGTGTCGATGACGCGATGCGACTCGCACAGAACGCGATCGATGCGGGAGCCTCGGGCGAGGATCGTGCTTGGGCCGAGGGTGTGCTCATCGGTGAGCTTCCCGAGGGTCGGGGGCGAGAGACCGCCTTCACGATCGGGGCGGTGCTTCCGTTGGGTGGACCACCGGCGCTCGCAGAGTTCTCGACCCTCATCGCCGAGGGTATCGATGTCGCTGCGCGGACCGTGCTGGGCGCGGAATTCGAGGTGACGGTCGACCTGCGTGACGACGAGGGTGACCCGACGCTCACGCTCCAGCGGATGGCTGAGCTCGATTCCGTCGGTGTGGTCGGGGTCGTCGGCTTTCTGCAGGACGATGACCTGCTCGCTGCGGCGGCTGCCCGGGCGCGCGGTATTACGCTCGTGTCTCCTACCGCGCGAAGCGCCGACCGGGCCGGTGAGGCTGTGTACTCCCTCGAGGGTGCGGATCCGCAGGCTGCGGCCTCAATCGCCCGATATGCGGCGTCCCGCGCCTTCCAGCGGGTAGCGATCGTGCACCCGCAGACCCCGGAGGCCGAGTCCGAGGCTCGAGCGTTTGAGGTTGCGGCCGCGAGACTCGGGATGCCGGTCGTCGGGCGCTTCGCGTACGAGGCCGGGGCGACGTTCTTCGAACCGCAGATCGCCGGGGCCCTCGCGGCACTGAGGAATGATGAGCTCGACCGGCTCGATCTGGCCCCGAACGACACCCTCCACATGGAGGTCCTGGAGCCGACCGCTCTCTTCATGCCGATTCCGCCTGAAGACGTCGAGTTCCTCGCTCCTCAGGTGATCCACTTCGGTCTCGACACGCTGGCGGTCGAGATTCTCGGTACGTCGGGCTGGACAGACCCGCAGATTCTGGCGGCCGTCGAGCCCCGGCTTACGACCGGCGTGGTCGCCACGGCGCCGGTCGCCTCTCCCGAGGCGCTGGAAGGGCGGGCACGCTTCCAGCGGCGGTACGAGACGATGTACCAGAGATCCTTGGTCGGCGGGACAGCCTCGGTTGGATACGATGCGACCCTGCTCCTGCTCGAGGCTCTACGGAGAGGCCGAATCGCACCGCAGGACGTCCAGGCCTCGTTCGAGGCACTCGCCGGCGTAGCCGGCGCGACGGGTATGTTCTCGGTGGTCGAAGGGCGCGTGGTCCGCAACACGGAGGTGGTGCGGATCGAGGATCAGATGGCTGTCCCGATTCAGGGGACCGGGCCGGCCCTGGAGGAGGGGCGCTAGATGTCCATTCACGAAAAGCTGCAACGACTCGAAGAGATGGGGCGCGCCGCCGAGGAGGGTGGGGGTGCGGAGCGTATCCAGGCTCAACACGACCGCGGTAAGCTGTCCGCGCGCGAGCGACTCGACCTGCTCCTGGACGAGGGATCCTTCGTCGAACTGGACCGCTTCGTCACGCACCGCTCGAGCGATTTCGGCCTGGCGGACAAGAAGATCCTCGGGGACGGGGTCGTCACCGGGTACGGGACGATTCACGGTCGCCTGGTCTACGCCTTCAGTCAGGATTTCACGGTCTTCGGTGGCTCTTTGTCGGAGACGCATGCCGAGAAGATCGTGAAGCTGCAGGAGATGGCGATGCGGAACGGTGCCCCGATCATCGGGCTCAACGACTCCGGTGGCGCCCGGATTCAGGAGGGGGTGGTCAGCCTTGGAGGCTATGCCGACATCTTCCTGCGCAATACGCTCGCGTCGGGCGTGGTGCCTCAGATCAGCGTGATCCTCGGCCCGTGTGCGGGCGGCGCGGTGTATTCGCCCGCGATCACGGACTTCGTCTACATGGTCCGGGGGACGAGCTACATGTTCGTGACCGGCCCGAATGTCGTGAAAACCGTCACGCACGAAGACATCGACATGGAGGGGCTGGGCGGTGCCGACATCCACGCCTCCAAGTCGGGCGTCGCGCACTTTGCGCACGACTCGGAGCCGGAATCGCTGGCCGCAGTTCGAGAGCTGTTCCGCTACGTCCCCCAGAACAACACCGAGACTCCTCCGCCGTCGCCCGGCGCCGACCCCCACGATCGAAGAGACGAGAAATTACTCGAGATCGTGCCGGATAACCCCAATCACCCCTATGACATGCGCGATGTGATCGAGTGTGTTGTAGACGACGGCACCTTCTACGAGGTGCACGAGCGCTTCGCCGGCAACATCCTGGTGGGTTTTGCTCACCTCGGTGGTCACCCGGTGGGCCTGGTCGCGAACCAGCCCGCAGTTCTGGCCGGTGTGCTCGACATCGATTCGTCGGACAAGGGTGCCCGGTTCGTCCGCTTCTGTGACGCGTTCAACATCCCCCTCGTGGTGCTCGAGGACGTCCCCGGGTTTCTGCCCGGTGTCGCGCAGGAACACGGGGGGATCATCCGGCACGGGGCGAAGCTCCTGTACGCATTCGCGGAGGCGACCGTACCGAAGGTCACGGTGATCACCCGCAAGGCGTACGGGGGCGCCTATGACGTGATGAACTCCAAGCACATTCGCGGCGACGTGAACCTCGCGTGGCCTCAGGCAGAGATCGCCGTCATGGGCCCCAAGGGTGCGGTCGAGGTGCTCTTCCGTAAGGAAATCGCTGCCTCTGACGACCCGCAGGCCGCGACGGACGCGCGCATCGAGGAATACAGGGAGACCTTCGCGCACCCGTATATCGCCGCGGCACGCGGATACGTCGATGACGTGATCGATCCCCGGGACACGCGTCCACGTCTGATTTCCGCGCTCGACATGCTTCGGAACAAGCGGGATGAGAACCCGCTGAAGAAGCACGGCAACATCCCCCTCTGACCTTCGGGGGCCGTCGCTCCCCAGAAGACCCGCGGCCGCCCTCCACGACGCCACGTCGTTTCGGCGGCAACCACCTGGCAGTCGATCCGCATCGTACCGGTAGCGTTGGAACCAGATTCCCCGGAGGGATGCAGACGATGAAGATGAGGTTGATGCCCGTGTGTGCCGTGATTCTCGCAGCGGCCGCTCTGACCAGCACACCGGGCCAGGTGGAACCCCTCGCAGCACAGCAGGAGCGGACCGAGTGCCATTGCGTAGACGCCGACGGTAATGAAATCGACAACTGCTCCTGCTTCCGGACACCCCGGATCGAAGGACTTCTCGCCCAGTTCGGCGTGGCACAGCAGCGCCCCCGGCTGGGCGTCTCGGTCGATCAGGGACAGGCGGCCCGGTATGACGCCGACGGAGCGCGGGTGACCGAGGTTCTGAGCGATGGACCCGCGGATCTGGCCGGAATTCGAGAGGGGGATGTGATCGTGAGTCTGAACGGTCAGTCCCTGACCGAGTCGGTCGGGGCCGATCTCGAGCGCTCGTTCGACCTCGAAGGATCGGCGCCGGTGCAGAGACTGCTTGCCCTGGCCGGGGAACTCGAGCCCGGGGAGGACGTCGAGATCGAGTACCTGCGTGACGGCGCGCGCGAGCGGACCACGCTCGAGACGGAGGACCTCTCCGATCGATGGGGTACCTCGATGGTCACGGCTCGACCCATGTGGGACGCGGAACGCTTCCGCGAGCAGATGCGCGCCCTGACCGAAGGAGTGAGGGGTCGGGCATTCTCCCTGGAGGCCCCGGACCATGACATGAGGCTCCACCTCGAGGAGGGTGAGCGCGGCGACGTGCGCGTCTTTGGTGGAGATGGCTTCCCGTACGGATTCGGTGGCGGACTCGCCCGCCAGCAGGGCCTCGAACTGGCCGAGTTGAACCCCGGCCTCGGCTCCTATTTCGGCACGGATGAGGGTGTTCTCGTCATCGATGTCGATGCGTCGTCCGCTCTGGGATTGCAGCCGGGCGACGTGATTCTGCGGATCGGTGACCGCGTGGTGGAGACACCGAACCGCATGCGCCGCATTCTCTCGAGCTACGCCGTCGATGAGGAGATCGACTTCGTCGTGCTGCGCGACGGGGAGGAGATCACGGTCATCGGTCGCCTCGACGACTGATCCCCGAGGGGGCGTCCACTCGGGTGGACGCCCCCGGTCCTCGCCCGGCCCACTCCCGACCGAACCCGGCTGCGCCTAAACTTCAGGGCTGCGTCTCCCTCCTGAAGCCCCTACGCCCTTGATCTCATCGGTCCTGATCGCGAACCGCGGTGAAATCGCCGTTCGTATCGCACGTGGAGCTCGCGAGTGTGGCATCCGAACCATCGCCGTGTACTCCGAGCCTGATCGACTCGCGCCCCACGTACTGGAGGCGGACGAGGCGTACTGCATCGGTCCTGCGCCCTCCGCGGAGAGTTACCTGCGAGGTGACGCGCTCATCGAGCTCGCCCGGACGGTCGGCGCCGAGGCGATCCATCCCGGCTACGGCTTTCTAGCGGAGCGTGCGGACTTCGCGGCCGCCGTGGAGGCCGCCGGGCTGATCTTCATCGGGCCCGCCTCCGACACGATCGCGGCCATGGGCGACAAAACGGAAGCTCGCCGCCGAATGGCGGAAGCGGGCGTTCCCATCGTGCCGGGACTCACCGAGGCCGTGGCCGACGCGGACGAGGCCGAGAAGGCCGCCGTCGACATCGGCTTCCCGGTACTGCTCAAAGCGTCCGCAGGGGGTGGAGGGAAGGGGATGCGCGTGGTCGAGCGCCCCGAGGACCTGCGCCGCGCCTTCGAGGCCGCGTCGAGGGAGGCGCTCGCTGCCTTCGGTGACGGGGCGGTCTACCTCGAGCGGTACCTGGCCCGGCCTCGGCACATCGAGATCCAGGTGCTGGGGGACTCCCACGGGAACGTCGTTCATCTGGCGGAGCGTGAGTGCTCGATTCAGCGGCGACATCAGAAGCTGGTCGAGGAGGCCCCGTCCGCGGTGCTCACCTCGGACGAGCGGGCCGCGATGGGAGAAACGGCGGTGCGGGCCGCCGAGGCAGTCCAATACCGTGGTGCGGGTACGATCGAATTCCTCTACGAGAACGGGGAATTCTTCTTTCTCGAGATGAACACCCGGATTCAAGTGGAGCACCCGGTCACCGAACTGGTCACGGGGATCGATCTGGTCGAGTGGCAGTTCAGGGTCGCGTCGGGGGAGCCCCTCCCCTTCACCCAGGAGGACATCGAACTGACCGGCCACTCGATCGAGTGTCGGATCACCTCCGAGGATCATCTAGGCGGCTTCCTTCCTTCCACGGGGGTCATCACGCATCTCGAGGTGCCGACCGGGCCGGGCGTCCGGTGGGACGGCGGCATCGTCGAGGGAGGTGAAATCAGCCTGCATTACGATCCGCTCCTGGCTAAGCTGGTGGTTCACGGTGCTGATCGGGAGGCTGCGATTCGCCGAATGTGTCGTGCCCTCGACGAACTCGTCATCGCCGGTGTCGAGACGTGTGCTCCCTTTCACAGGCGCGTGATGGACGAGGCGGAGTTCAGAGCGGGAGACCTGTCGATTCGGTACCTCGACGAGCACCCTGAACTGCTCGAGCCCGACGATGCGGAAGATGAACTCATCGCGGCGACCGTTGCGGCCGCACTGCTCGAGGACGAGTACCGAACACGCCGCGCCCCGCGGATCGAGGGGGGTGGAGGCGTTCCACTCAGTCCCTGGCGGCGGACCGCACGCCCGTGGTGTGACCGCGGGTGAGTACCGACTCCGTCGACGTCGACGTCCGGGGCCTGGCCGCCGGAGGCGCGGGGATCGCAGATCTCCCCGACGGTCGTGTGGTGTTCGTCCCGCGTACCACGGAGGGTGACCGTGCTCGTATCCGTGTCGAGCGCAGCCGACCGCGGTGGGCGCGCGGCTCCCTGATTACACTGCTGACGCCGTCGCCGACCCGCGTCGAGCCCGCCTGCGCGCTCTACGCAGAATGCGGCGGGTGTCAGCTGCAGCACCTCGCGTACGAAGATCAGCTTCGGTGGAAGGGGCGATTCGTCGTCGACGCGCTGACGAGGATCGGCGGGTTCTCGGACGTACCCGCTCCCGAGGTCGTTCCCTCGCCTCGGACGTTCAGGTATCGCAACCGGGTGAGCTACACTCTTCGCCGTGTCGGGACGGGCTATGTGGTGGCCGGCTTCCATGCGCTCCATCGCCCCGCGCACATCGTCGACGTCGCGGGTGAATGCCTGCTCCCGGATGAGCGGCTCACCACTGCGTGGGTGTCGATGCGGGAGCGGTGGGGGCGTCAGGCGGAACGTCTGCCTTCCGCCGGACGACTCCGTTTGACGCTTCGCCTGCTGGGGCCGGGCGACGACGGCATCGACCTCGTCGTGGAGGGTGGCCGCCCGGGTTGGGACGGCGGCCCGCTCTTCGAGGCCGCAGGCACGCTGCGCGCGATCTGGCACGTGGCGGGCAGGCGCGACCGGGAGACGGGGCTGCCGGAGGAGGATGCAGTCCACCGTGAGGCCACTCTGGTGGCGGGCCAGGTGGACGCCGCCACGGCACCCGCCTTTTCTCAGGTGAACGACGCGGCCTCCGAGGAACTGCGCAGCTACGTACTCGAGCGCTGCGCGGCCTCGGGCACTGGCTCGGCGATCGATGCCTATTGCGGCGTCGGCGCCTACGGGTTGGGCCTCGCGGCCCGTGGATGGACGGTCGCCGGCATCGAATCGGATCCTTCCGCCGTCCGGCAGGCGCGAGGCTCGTCGCCGCCCGAGGGGGGCACTGACGGTCGGTTCGAGATCCATGCGGGACGTGTGGAGGATCTGCTGCCGGCTCTGCTACCCGTCGACGTGCTGGTGCTGAATCCGCCCCGCAGCGGGGTACATGAGGACGTCCCGAGTCAGCTGCTGGACGCGCCTCCGAGCCGCATCATCTACGTGAGCTGCGACCCCGCGACGTTGGCGCGTGACCTCAAGCGTCTCGCTGACCGATACACGCTCGCAAGGCTGCGAGCGTTCGATCTCTTCCCGCAGACGGCACACGTCGAAACCGTCGCCGAACTGAGCCTCAGGAGCGGATCCGAGTGATCTATCACGTGACCATCGGCGATACGACGCGCGTCGTGTCGCTCGGACCGGACGGTGTAACGGTGGACGGGACGCCCGTCGACGTGGATTTCGAGCGTCTCGAAGGTGGTCCGGTCCGCTCCCTGCTCCTGGACGGTCGTTCCCATCGACTCTCCGCGAGCCGATCGGGCAGCGAACAGTGGGATCTCTACCTTCGGAGTCGCCGGCTCGCGGCGACGGTCGTGGACGAGCGGACGCGCGCGATTCGCGAGATGACGGGCGCAGGGGCGGGGCCCAGCGGCCCGCGACCGATCGCCGCACCCATGCCGGGCATGGTGGTGAGGGTCGAGGTCGCCGAGGGCGATGTGGTGCAGGCCGGCCAGGGCGTGGTCATCGTTGAGGCGATGAAGATGGAGAACGAACTCGTTGCGGAGGCCGAGGCGGTCGTGGCGCGAGTTCTGGTGTCCGAGGGCGAGGCGGTCGAAAAGGACCAGGTCCTCGTCGATCTGGCGCCGGTCGACGCAGAGGAGGACTGATGGCCGAGACACCGATCCAGACCGACTCCGGGATCAACGTCGACCCGGTCTACGGCCCGCCCGCCGGCGCGTACCCGTTCACGCGCGGCGTGTACGAGACGATGTACCGAGGCCGGGTCTGGACGATGCGTCAGTACGCCGGGTTCGGGACGGCTGAGGAGACGAACGAGCGGTTCCGCTACCTGCTCGACCGGGGTCAGACCGGTTTGTCCGTCGCCTTTGACCTCCCGACCCAGATGGGATACGACTCCGATGCGCCGATGGCGATGGGAGAGGTCGGTCGGGTCGGGGTGGCGATCGACTCACTCGATGACATGCGACGGCTCTTCGACGGGATCCGACTCGATCGGGTCTCCACGTCGATGACGATCAACTCGACCGCCGGGATCCTGCTCGCGCTCTACGTGGCGCTCGGGGACGAGCAGGGGGCCGACCGATCCGCCCTGGCCGGGACGGTGCAGAATGACGTGCTCAAGGAGTACATCGCTCGCGGAACGTATATCTACCCGGTGGACCAGAGTCTTCGCCTGATCTCGGACATCATGGGATTCTGCTCCCGCGAGGTGCCGCGGTGGAATACGGTTTCGATCTCCGGATACCACATCCGCGAGGCCGGCTCGACTGCGCCACAGGAGATCGCCTTCACCTTCGCCAACGGGCTCGAGTACGTCCGGAGGGCGCTCGACGCCGGGCTGGACCTCGAGTCGTTCGCACCCCGGCTCTCGTTCTTCTTCGCCGCCCACAACGATCTCCTGGAGGAGGTCGCCAAGTTCCGGGCGGCGCGGCGCCTCTGGGCGAGCCTCATGCGCGAGCGGTTCGGCGCCTCCGATCGGTCGTGCATGCTGCGCTTCCACACGCAGACCGGTGGTTCGACCCTGACCGCGCAACAGCCGCTCAATAATGTCGTGCGTGTGACGGTTCAGGCACTCGCCGCGACGCTCGGCGGAACGCAGTCGCTGCACACCAACGGATACGACGAGGCGCTTGCGCTCCCCACGGAGGAGTCGGCGAAGCTCGCCCTGCGCACACAACAGGTGCTGGCCTCGGAGTCGGGGGTCACTCGGACCGTCGATCCGCTGGGCGGCTCGCATTACGTCGAGGCGCTGACGGACGAGGTCGAGCGCCTGGCCGTCGAATACCTGGAGAAGATCGACGAGATGGGCGGCGCCTCGCAGGCTATCGAATACATGCAGGAGGAGATCCACCGCGCAGCGTATCGCGTCCAGATGGAGATCGAGTCCGAAGAGAGAAGCGTGGTCGGCGTGAACGTCCATACCGAGGACGAGGGTGCGCCGCGGATTGGGCAGCCGGACTACTCGGCGCTGGAAGCGATGCAGGTGAAGCAGCTGCAGTCGGTCCGCTCGAACCGCGACGACGCCGCTGCTCGAGGAGCCCTCGCCGCCATACGGCAGGTCGCCAACTCGGACGACAACCTGATGCCCGGTCTGATCGATGCGGTGAAGCTCGGGGTGACGCTGGGTGAGATCAGCGATGCGCTCCGCGAGGAGTGGGGTACGTGGGACGGGTAGTACCCACCCCCGGTCGGGTTTAATTTTCGAGGCTTCACGCGCCTTTCGGGGCGCGTCGCTCTCCACGTAGCCTGCTCCGTCCGTCGATGCCCACGTACGACTATCAGTGCCAGCAAGGCCACCGCTTCGAGGTCTTCCAGAAGATGTCGGACGAGCCGGTCGCCGAATGTCCCGAATGCGGTGAGCCGGCACAGCGCGTGATCTCTGGTGGTGCCGGATTCCTCTTCAAGGGTGACGGCTTCTACATCACCGACTATCGGTCGGACGAGTACAAGAAGAAGGCGTCGGCCGACAAGCCGGCCTCGGACGGCGACTCGTCCTCGTCCTCCGCGTCGTCTTCGACCACGTCGTCGGACTCGTCATCGTCAGGGTCGGGCTCCTCGTCATCGTCGGATTCCTGACATGGCGAACGACGCGATCAAGTCCGCCCTCGAGGCCGTTCTCGAGGAGATGGGGGCCCCGGCCGGTACGATCACGCTCGAGCGACCCCGGGATCCCTCACACGGTGACCTGGCGACCAATGTCGCACTGACGCTCGCCAAGCCCCTGTCCCGCGCCCCACGGCAGATTGCTGAGGAGATCGCGGAGAAGCTGGATCTCGCCGCCGCCGGGGTCGACTCGGTCGAGGTTGCGGGTCCGGGGTTCTTGAACTTTCGCCTGGCTTCTGACGCCGTCGCGTCCGTCATCGATGACATTCTCCGGGCGGACGAGGCCTGGGGCCGTTCGGACATCGGGAAGGGACAGGCCGTGATGGTCGAGTTCGTGTCCGCCAATCCGACCGGGCCCCTTCACGTGGGGCATGGACGTCAGGCTGCTCTCGGGGACGGAGTGGCGTCACTCCTGGACTGGACCGGGTGGGATGTTCACCGGGAGTACTACTACAACGACGCCGGCCGGCAGATCGACCAGCTGACCTTCAGCGTGCGCGCCCGCTACCGTCAGGCGCTCGGTGTCGACGAACCCGTGCCCGAAGACGGGTATCAGGGTGAGTACGTGAGGGATGTGGCCGACGCGTTCGTCGAGGAGGTTGGCGACCGGTACCGCGATGACGATTCGGACGAGGCCAACGACGCGATTCGCGTGCACGCGGTGAAGATGCTCCGCGACGAACAGGACCGGGACCTAGGTGATTTCCGGGTCCACTTCGACGAGTACTTCCTCGAGTCGGGGCTGTACAGCGGTGGCCGCGTGGATGCGACGATTCAGGCGCTTCGAGACACCGGTCTGGTGTACGAGCACGAGGGTGCCACCTGGCTGAAGACGAGCGAGTTCGGCGACCAGAAAGATCGTGTGATGGTGCGCAGTAATGGCCAGCCCACCTACTTCCTGCCGGATGTCGCGTATCACATGACGAAGTGGGAGCGAGGCTTTCAGCGCGTCATCAACGTCCAGGGTGCCGACCACCATGGCACGGTGGATCGCGTCCGCGCGGGGCTCCAGGCGCTGGGACTGCCGGCCGGATACCCGGAATACGTGCTCCATCAGATGGTGCGGGTCGTCCAGGACGGCGAGGAAGTGAAATTCTCGAAGCGAGCCGGCTCCGGGATGACACTTCGCGAGTTGTACGAGCAGGTCGGGGTCGACGTCGCGCGGTACTTCTTCCAGATGCGGAAGCCCGACGCGCACCTGCTGTTCGATCTAGACGTCGCGCTCGACCAGTCGGACAAGAACCCCGTGTACAAGGTTCAGTACGCGCACGCCCGCATGTGTTCGATCTTCCGGAAGGCCGGGACGGAGCCGCATGAGATCGAGCCGGCCTCCGCCGATCTCGGGCTGCTCACGAACGAACTGGAGCGCGACCTCGTGAAGCAGCTCGGGGAGTTCGCGGGTGTGCTCGAGAGAGCCGCTCGGGACTCGTCTCCCCACGTCGTGTGCGATTACCTCGAACAGACGGCCGGCGCGGCGAACTCGTGGTACCATGCTGGAAATCCGTCCCGGAACCCGGAACTGACCGTGCTCACGGAGGACGAGGCTCTTCGTGGGGCGCGTCTGGCGCTTGCTCGGGCGGTGCAGATCGTCCTTCGCAACGGACTCACACTCCTCGGGATCGACGCGCCGACGCGCATGGTCCGCGAGGAAGACCAGGAGAACTGAATCGCATGTCGATTCTCTGTGTAGGCAGTGTCGCGCTGGATTCGGTCGAGACGCCCTTCGGCAACGCCGATCGGGTGATCGGAGGGTCCGCCGTCTATTTCGCGGCCGCGGCGACCGTGTTCAACCCGGTCCAGATGGTCGGTGTCATCGGCGACGACTATCCGGTCGACGACCTCGACTTCCTCTCGGATCGTGGCGCTGACCTGGCCGGAATCGAACGGGCGTCGGGCGACAGCTTCTTCTGGGCCGGTCGGTACCACTACGACCTGAACACCCGGGATACGCTCGATACCCAGCTCGGCGTCTTCGCGGACTTCGAGCCGAAGATCCCCGAGCAGTTCCGGGATGCCCGTTTCGTCTTCCTCGGCAACATCGATCCCGCGCTGCAGCATGACGTGCTCGATCAGGTCGCGTCCCCCGAGGTCGTCGCATGCGACACGATGAATTTCTGGATCGAAGGGGCCCGCGAGCCGCTGATCGAGCTGCTGGGGCGTGTCAGGATCCTGATGGTGAACGATGAGGAGGTTCGGCAGCTGGCCGATGAAGCCAACCTTCTCAAGGCGGCGCGCTGGGTGCAGGAGCAGGGGCCCGAAATCGTCGTGGTGAAGAAGGGAGAGCACGGGGCCATCCTCTTTGGGGAGGACTGGATCTTCTACGTGCCCGGCTATCCGCTCGAAGAAGTCTTCGACCCAACGGGCGCCGGCGACTCGTTCGCGGGAGGCTTCATGGGTCACCTGGCCCGTTCCGGTGAGGTCACGCCGGCGACGCTTCGCAGGGCGATGGTGTATGGCTCCGCACTCGGCTCCTTCGCGTGTGAGCGGTTCAGCGTCGAACGCCTGAAAGACCTCGACACGAATGATGTTCTCGAGCGCGTCGAGGAGTTTCGTCGCCTCACTGCCTTCGAAACCCATCTGACGGCGGAACAGCATGTCTGACGGACTCAGCTACGCAGACGCCGGCGTCGACCTCGATGCCGCCGAGCGCACCAAGGAAGGCCTCAAGGAACTCGTCGCATCGACGCGCGACCGCTTCACGCTCTCCGAGCTGGGGGCCTTCGGCGGGCTGTATCAGGTGCCCGACGACGTCGATCAGCCGGTGCTCGTATCGAGCGCAGACGGTGTGGGTACCAAGCTCAAGCTCGCCTTCGCGACCGGCGTCCATCACACGGTCGGTCAGTGTCTGGTGAACCATTGTGTGAACGACATTCTGGTCCAGGGCGCCCGGCCCATGTTCTTTCTCGACTACCTTGCGACCGGCGAGATGGATGAGGAGGTCGTGCAGGATGTCGTCCGGGGCGTCGCGATCGCGTGCAGGGAGAACGGCTGTGCCCTCCTCGGAGGGGAGACCGCGCAGATGCCCGACTTCTACGCGGCCGACGAGTACGACCTCGCGGGCTTCATTGTCGGCTCCGTCGCGCGGGAGTCGGTCATCGATGGGTCACGGATCGTCGATGGCGACGTGCTCGTGGGACTGGCTTCATCCGGTCTGCACACCAACGGCTACACCCTGGCGCGCAAGATCGTGTTCGAGGTCATGGGACTCTCCGTCGGTGACGTCTTCCCGGGAACGGAGCGCACGGTAGGCGATGAGCTTCTCGCGGTGCACAGGAGCTACGTGCGCGTACTCGATGAGCCGCTCAAGGCCGGAATCGTTCACGGTCTGGCGCACGTGACCGGCGGTGGGATCCCCGGCAACCTCCCCCGCGTGCTACCCGACGGACTCGGTGCCGTCGTCGATCGCGAAGCGTGGCCGGTGCCCGCAGTGTTCCAGACGCTTCAGGAGGCTGGTGGCGTCGATCGGGAGGAAATGGACCGGGTGTTCAACATGGGTGTGGGGATGATCGTGGTGGTTGCCCCCGGTGACGTGGCCAAAATCCACGCAGCCGCGGAGGAGCATGGCATCGATAGCTGGACGATTGGGGGCATCGAGCCGGGTTCGGAGGTCACGTACCGGTGATCCCTCGCGCCACGGCGACGGCTCTGATGATCGGGGTGACGGCGTGGGCCGCCCCCGCCTCGGGGCAGACCGTGGCTCTGCTTGAGGCGTCGTGCATCGAAGCTGGAGGGGGCGCCCGACTGTGTAGCGGTTCCGCGATTGCCGCCCAGGCCCTTCAGGCTCAGGTCGGACTTCTGGCGGGGACCGGCGTGGAAGTGCCTGGTACGGCGACGACGCTCGGTACCCGGGTCGGCGGCGGCCCCCGGCTCGCCTTCTCCATGCGTGCCGGGCTGGTCGACATGTCCGCGCCCGATCTCTCCGATCCCCTCGTGACACGCGAAATCGGGGCGGTCGCGACGACGATTCACGGGCGAGTCTCTGCGGGTGTCTTCGACGGCTTCCAGTTAATGCCGACGGTTGGTGGGTTCCTCTCCCTGGATGTCTTTGGACAGGCGAGCCTGCTCTTTCTGCCCGAGGACGAGGGGGTGAGCGAGGGCGCTCGCTCGTACTCCGCCGGCGTGCGGGTGGGCGTCGTTCGTGAGGGCTTCACGGTGCCCGGCGTGTCCGTCTCCGTCGCAAAACGATTCCCCGACGAGCTGGCCTTCCTGGCTGCCGGGGGACCGGCCGTGATCGAACTGGCCCCGGGCGTCACGGCATACAGGGCGACGGTGGGCAAAGACCTCTTTGCCGTGGAATGGCTGGGGGGAATCGGCTACGAGGAGTACGACGGAACGGTTACGATCGACGTGGCCGACACCGGAGGGTCGGGCGGCCGTGTGCAGGTCTCTAGTCCGCTGCGCTCGGACCGGCTCCTGTACTTCGGGGGCGCGTCCACCACGATCGGCATCGTTCTGACGCTCTCCATCGAGGCCGGATGGGCAGAGGGCTTCGAAGCCGTACCCGGGTGGGATGGCCCGCACGATCCCTCGTCCCGCACGCTGTTCGGGGGCCTCTCCGCACGGCTGACCCTCTAGCCCATGAGCTTTCGGCCCCCTCTGATCGACTTGGCTCCGGCGGATGCGGCCCACCTCGAGTGGGCGCGCCGGATTGCGCAGGAGGGGTGGGGCCAGGTGCACCCCAATCCCATGGTCGGGTGCGTCCTCGTGAATGAGGGCAAGGTGGTCGGAGAGGGGTTTCACGAAGTGTTCGGGGGTCCTCATGCGGAGATTGTGGCGCTCGAACAGGCGCTGTCCCGGGCCGAGGGCGCCACGGCGTACGTGAGCCTCGAGCCGTGCAACCACCACGGAAAGACGCCTCCCTGCGCGCAGGCGCTCGTCGACGCGGGGGTGAAGCGTGTCGTCTTCGGGGCCCGTGATCCCGGCGCGTCCTCAGGAGGTGGTGCCGAGACGCTCCGAGCGAGCGGGCTGGAGGTCGTTGGCCCCGTATGGGACGAGGGGACGGCCCGATCGGAGAACCCGGCGTTCTTCCATGTCGCACGGCACGACCGCCCGTTCGTCGCTCTGAAGCTCGCCATGAGCCTCGACGCCCGGATTGCGGCGGCGCCCGGTGAGCGCACACGGATTACCGGGACCGAGGCCGAGCGCGAGGTCCACCGCATTCGCACCGGCTTCGACGCCGTCATGGTCGGACAGGGAACCGTGGCGGCCGACGATCCAAGGCTGACCCCGCGCCTGGTGCCCTCCGGACGCGAGCCGGTCCGCAGGATCCTCCTCCTTTCCGAGGCCGATCTGAGTCCCGATGCGGCGGTTCTCGCAGATGTGGAGCGTCATCCGGTTCATGTCTTCTGCCTCGATACGACGTCCGAGGTCGCCCTCGAGCGGCTGGAAGCGACAGGTGCGCACGTCCACCCGGTCCCGGCCGACCCCGAGGACGACGGGCTGGTCGATCTGCGCGCCGTGCTGTCGCGCTGTCACGAGTTGGGTATGGACGCCGTACTGTGCGAGGGAGGGGCGGATCTGTCGGCCAACCTGTTGCGCCAGGGGCTCGTGGATCGGCTGTACCTGCTTATTGCGCCGCGTGCGCTCGGTGGGGCGGGACTGCCCGCCTTTGCGGATGACGCGGACGCGGTGGCGTGGGAAGGCTATCTGCCGGCCTGTCCTCCCGTGGCTGTCGGCTCCGACACGCTGATCACCCTCGATCGCCACGTCGACTGATGTTCAGCGGAATCGTCGAGGCCATCGGCACCATCCGGGACGTGGTGGATCTCAAGTCCACTCGGCGCTTTCGAGTGCACGTTCCGGCCTTTGCGCATGAACTCGGTCTGGGCGACTCGGTCGCCGTAGACGGGGCCTGTCTGACGGTCACCGAGGTCGGTGACGCCAGCTTTTCCGTCGACGTGATTGGCACGACGCTCGAGAGGACGGTGGCCGGAGCGTATGACGAGGGAAGTCGGGTGAACCTCGAGCGCGCGCTCCAGGTGGGGTCTCGACTGGACGGTCATCTCGTTCAGGGGCATGTGGATGCGGTCGGTCACCTAAGGTCGACGGTGAAGGATGGCGAATTCTGGCTGCTCGATTTTGATATTCCGATGGCGGTGCTCGGCGAAACCATCGAGCACGGATCGATCACGTTGAACGGTGTGAGCCTGACCGTGAGTGAACTCCTGGGTGAAACGGGGGTTCGTATCGGCGTCATTCCGTTCACGCACGTACACACGAACCTTGGCCTGCTGGCGCCCGGGGACCCGGTCAACGTCGAGGGAGACCTGATCGGGAAGTACGTTGCCAGAATGCTGACCCGACGAGAGAATCCCGAGCCGCCTGCCGGCTCGTGAGAGGTGTTTGAGATGAAGTTCGACCGCGTCGAGGACGCTATTGAGGACATTCGCCAGGGGCGGATGATCATCGTGGCCGACGACGAGGACCGTGAGAACGAGGGCGATCTCGTCATGGCCGCGTCGGCGATCACGCCGGAGGCGGTGAATTTCATGGCGGAGCACGGCCGCGGTCTGATCTGCGTGACCATGTTCCCTGATCGCGCCGACGAGCTGGATCTGCCCCTCATGACGGATCGGAACACCGATCCGCACCAGACCGCCTTCACCATTTCCGTGGACGCGCACACCAAGTACGGGGTGACGACGGGGATCAGCGCACAGGATCGGTCGAAGACGATCGAGCTTCTGGCTCAGGACGGGACGGTTCCGGAAGACTTCCGGCGCCCGGGTCACGTCTTCCCCCTGCGTGCCAAGCCCGGTGGAGTGCTCCGCCGCGTGGGGCAGACCGAGGCGTCCGTGGATCTCGCTCGGCTCGCCGGCCTGCCGCCCGTCGGTGTGATCTGCGAGATCCTCGACGAAGACGGGACGATGGCGCGCCGTCCTCAGCTCGAGGAATTCGCCAAGGAACACGGGCTCAAGTTCATCACAGTCGCCCAACTGGTCCGCTATCGGCTCACCCGCACCCGGCTGGTCGAGCGCATCGCCGAAGCGAAGATGCCCACCGCGTACGGGGACTTCTCGGTGATCGGGTTTCGCAGTGTGATGGACGGCCGAGAGCACGTCGCACTGGTGAA
Source organism: uncultured Gemmatimonadaceae bacterium (assembly GCA_964492085.1). Taxonomy (GTDB): domain Bacteria; phylum Gemmatimonadota; class Gemmatimonadetes; order Longimicrobiales; family Gaopeijiaceae; genus UBA2589. The sequence continues at coordinate 49,083 of CAZBHZ010000021.1, forward strand.
GGGAGAACTGGATGACGCGCAGGATACGCTTGTTCGCATGCACTCCGAGTGTCTCACCGGCGACGTCTTCGGTTCCCGGCGGTGCGATTGCGGTGAACAGCTCCACGCCGCGATGCGTCAGATCGACGAAGAGGGCTCCGGAGCGATCGTCTATCTGCGGCAGGAAGGGCGGGGGATCGGTCTCGGCAACAAGCTCAAGGCGTACCATCTGCAGGACGGTGGCATGGATACCGTCGAAGCGAACGCGGAGCTCGGGTTCCAGCCCGACCTTCGCGATTACGGGATCGGCGCGCAGATCCTTCTCGATCTGGGCCTCCGGTCGATCCGGCTTTTGACGAACAACCCGCGCAAAGTGGTGGGGCTCGATGGCTATGACCTCGAGATCACCGGGCGTGAGCCTCTCCAGGTCGAGCCGGGAGAGTTCAACCGAGAGTATCTCGCGACCAAAAAGACCAAGCTGGGGCACATCCTGTGAGTTCGGAGGGCTCTCCGGTCGACGAGCGTCGCGGGCACGTCGAGGCACGCGGTCTCCGTGTCGCGGTGATTGCCGCCCGTTTCAACGCCGAGATCACCGACAGCCTGATGAGGGGCGCGTGTGAAGCGCTCGCCGAGCACGGAGCTCGCGACGAGGATGTGACCGCGATTCGTGTCCCGGGCGCCTGGGAACTTCCGCAGACCGCCGCACGTGCGGTCGAGGCAGGACGGTTCGACGCGGTCATCACGCTGGGGTGCGTCATCCGCGGGGAGACGCCTCACTTCGACTTCGTCTGTCAGGAAACGTCGCTGGGGCTGGGTGCGGTGGCGCGGGCTGCCGACATACCGGTTGTCTTCGGGGTTCTGACAACGGACGATCTCGCTCAGGCGCAGGCGCGAGCCGGCGAGGGGAAGGACAACAAAGGCTACGAGGCCGCGATGGCGGCGCTCGAGATGGTCTCTGTCGTGCGCCACCTGCGAGGCGAAGGATGACGGGCGACAACGCTCAGCCCCAGGTCAAGCTCGATCGTGCCGAGCGGATCGATCGTAGCCGCGCCCGGGCGTGGGCCCTCCAGGTCCACTACCGCTGGGAGAGCAGCGGCTTCGAGGGGACCCTCCGGGATGCGCTGGTCGACACCACGGCGACCCGCCGAATCGCGCCCAGCCGGCTTCCATACATTCGTGCGCTCCTGACCCTGCTCGATGAGCATATCGACGAGATCGATCGCACCCTGCGTCGATATCTCGACAACTGGAGCCTCGACCGACTCTCGCGAATCGATCGAGCGGTTCTGCGGCTCGGCGCCGTTGAACTCCTGTATCGGGACGACATTCCACCGAAAGTTGCGATTCAGGAGGCGATCCACCTCGCAGAGGCGTACGGGGGCGATGAGTCACCACGGTTCGTGAACGGTGTCCTGGACGCTTTATACAAGGGTCAGGCGAACGGGGCCTGACCCCGGTCGCGTCGTCCAACGGGCTCCGTGCGGATCCTCGTCGTCAACTGGCTGGATCGGGAGAATCCGCAGGCAGGCGGTGCGGAGGAGCACCTTCACGAGGTCTTCGGCAGACTGGTCGCCCGGGGGCACCACGTCACCGCGCTGGTCTCCGGCTGGCGCGGGTGCGAGACCAGGACAACGCTGGATGGCATCGAGGTTCACCGTGCCGGCGGTCGCTACACCTTCTCGTTGGCCGGGCCGTCGTACTATCGCCGGGTCCTCGCCGATCGAGGGTTCGACGTCGTAGTCGAAGACCTCAACAAGGTGCCGAGCTTCACACCGTATTGGGTGGACGCCCCTGTCGTCCTCGTGGCGCATCACCTCTTCGGCACGACGGCGTTCCAGGCCGCATCGTTGCCGGTCGCAGCGGCGACCTGGGTGCTCGAGCGGTCGATTCCAGCTGTCTATCTCGGTATTCCGACGATTGCGGTGTCCGAGAGCACGCGGGCCGATCTCGTGGCTCGTGGCCTTCGCGCAGATGACATCGAGGTCGTGCCGAACGGGGTCGATGTGGCTGCGTACGTTCCGCGGCCCGAGTCGAAGACCGTCCACCCGACACTTCTCTTCCTCGGGCGTCTGAAGCAGTACAAGCGCGTCGATCTCGTCCTCGAAGCAGTCGCCCGGCTCGCCCGGGATGGGATCGATGTTGAAATGCGGGTCGGTGGTACGGGTGACCAGTCCGACGCGCTGCGGGCCCTCGCGGCCCGTCTCGGCATCTCCGACCGCGTCAAGCTTCTCGGATACGTCCCCGACGACGTGAAGCTCGCATTGCTGCAAAGCTCGTGGCTGCACGTACTCACCTCACCGAAGGAGGGGTGGGGGATCTCCGTGATCGAGGCTGCCGCCTGCGGGACCCCGTCCGTCGCCAGTGACGCACCCGGCCTGCGCGAGTCCGTGCAGCATGATCAGACCGGCCTGCTCGTGCCTCACGGCGATGTCGATGCCCTGGCTGAGGCGCTGCGCTCACTCATCGGGGATCCCCAGCGCCGCGCGCGCATGTCGGCCGAGGCACGCTCCTTCGCGGAGGAGTACTCCTGGGACGCGTCTGCGCTGCGAGTGGAAGCTCTGCTTAACCGGGTGGTAGACACTTCAGCGCCTGAGTAGATTTCGTCCGATGGGCGCACCGAAATCGAAAGGATGTGCAGGGTGAGAGTCAGCATCACCGAACGGCACTGTGAGGTCCCGAAGAACGTTCTGGATCGGACCGAGACCCTCGTGGGCGGTTTGACGAAATACGAGCCTCGGGCCACGGCGGCAGACGTGATCTTCTCCGAGCAGAAGCGTTCTCGCGAGGTCGAAGTGATCGTGCACGTAGACGGCGCTCCGCATGTCACCGCACACGGTCAGGCGGACGACTTCCGCGGAGCGGTCTCGAGCGTCATCGAGCGGATCCGCCGCCTCCTGCGCGATGCCCGTGAGCAGCGGCGGGACCACCAGGCGCCTCCGCTCTCCGAAAGCACGCCTACGGAGTGATCCGCTGAGCTCCAGGACCATCACCGTCCGGGAGATCCTGGAGGCGAAGCAGGAGACGCTCGCCCTCGAGGCGCTCAACGACGTCGGCCTCGATCGGCAGGCTGGCGACCCGGACGTGACGGCTCCCGGGCTGGCGCTGGCAGGGTTCACGCCCCGGGTCGTCGACGGTCGCATGTGGGTCTTCGGCGAGACCGAGATGACGTACCTCGCAACGCTCGATCCCACCGAGGCTTCGACTCGGCTCGACGAGTTGTTCGCATTCGATGTCCCCGCGGTCTTCGTCGCGAAGGGCCTCGACGTGCCGGAGTACTTCCTGACGGCTGCGACCTCGCACGGTGTGCCGGTGTTGCGGTCGCCGAAGAGCACGAGGGACGTCTACCAGTTCCTCAAGCCGTTCCTGGAGCTGCAGCTCGCGCCGCGCACGACCCTTCACGGCTCCCTCGCGAGCGTGTACGGCGTGGGGCTGCTCTTCGTTGGGAAGAGTGGTGTCGGAAAGAGCGAGTGTGTTCTGGATCTGGTCGAGCGAGGACATCGTCTCGTGGCCGACGATCTCGTGATCGTCACGCGCCAGGGGAACGATGTGATCATGGGACGGGGCCATGAGCTCCAGGGGCATCACATGGAGATCCGCGGTGTCGGGATCATCGATGTGTCGGCGCTCTTCGGCGTTCGGGCGATCCGTCAGCAGAAGCGGATCGAAGTGATCGTGAACCTCGAACTCTGGGACCAGGACGGTGACTACTCCCGGACGGGGCTCGAAGAGGAAGTGCAGGAGGTGCTCGGCGTCCCGATCCCGCGTGTCACCGTTCCGTTGAATCCGGGCAAGAACATCACGGTGATCTCGGAAGTGGTCGCCATGAATCACCTCCTCAAGTTTTCAGGTGTTCATTCTGCCGCAGCCTTCGACCGGAAGCTCCGGCAGTACCTCGAGCAGGACTACGAGTAGTGACGTCGGGTCGAACCATTCGAGGCGTCGTGGTCGCGCACGGTCCGATGGCGACCGCCATGGTCGATGCGGTACGCCGGATCGCCGGAGACCGCGCCGATGCGCTGGTCCCCGTCTCCAACGACGGCAAAGGGCCGGACGAGCTGAGGAGCGAGCTCGAGGATCTCGTGGGTGAACAGCAGGCGGTGGTCTTCACCGATCTCCTCGCGGGGAGCTGCGGGATGGCAGCCATGTCTTCGTGCCGCAATCGCGAGCGCAGAGCGGTGGTGGCGGGAGTGAACCTCCCCATGCTGCTCGAGTTCGTGTTCCACGACGACCTACCCCTGGAAGAGCTCGTGCAGCGCGTTCAGGAGAAGGGACGGGCTTCGATCGCCCAACCGGTGCCTCGGGCCTAGGAGACCATCATGCCGGTCGTTCTCTATCGTGTGGATGAGCGGCTGATCCACGGACAGGTCGTGATCGGGTGGGGCCACGAGCTGCGCCCCAATCGCTATGTGGTGGTCGACGACGAGATCGCGGCCAGTGCATGGGAGCAGGAGTTGTACGTGTTGGGTGCTCCCGAAGCCGATACGGTCTTCGCCACGGTGGACGAGGCTCGGGCGGAGCTCGAAGCCTGGTGCAGCGCTCCCGTTCGAACCGTCGTGCTCACGAGGACGATCCGATCCATGCGGGCACTCCTCGAGGGTCAGGGCCCAGGGTACGCCATCAACCTGGGCGGACTCCACGCGGGCCCGGACCGCATCCGTGTTCTGGACTATCTCCACCTCACCGCAGAGGACCGCGACGATCTCACCGCGCTTGCCTCAGAGGGGGTCGAGGTATCCGCGCGGGATCTTCCGGACGCGCCGGGCGTGGGGCTCGACACCATCCTGTCGAGATGACCGAGCTTCTGCGATTCGGCCTGTTGGGCGGCCTCCTCGGGCTCGATGGCACAGCGGTGGGGCAGTTCATGATTTCCCGGCCGCTCGTCGCCGGGTGGCTTGCCGGTTGGGTCGCGGGCGTGCCCGGGATGGGGATCGCCATCGGTGCCATCCTCGAGCTGTTCCTGCTCGTCTCCTTTCCGACCGGAGGCGCCCGCTTTCCGGAGGGGTCGACCGCCGCGGTCGTTGCGGTCGGGGTCGCTGTGCCGTTCGAGGGCTCCGGAGCGGTGGCGGCCTCCGTCGCGATGGGTCTTGTCTGGGGTCAGGTCGGCGGCTGGTCCGTGACCGTGCAGCGCCACGTGAACGGTCGACTCCTGTCGGAGGACATCGGTCGTCATACCGGGCGGCTGGGCCGGGCACACCTTCTCGCGATCGTGGGCGACTTCCTCCGGGGCGCCGTGGTCACCGTAGCCGGGGTCACGCTGGGGCGTGCCGGGCTGGGCCTCGCCGACGGGCGGTGGCCGGTCGATGCGGGGGTGTCGACCGGCGTCCTCTACGTCGGAGCGGCGGTATCGCTCGGGATCCTGCTCCACGATCTGGGAGGGTTTCGCAGACGTCGTGTTCTCTTCGTGCTGGGGCTGGCCGTCGGCATCGTGGGCGCTCGTTTCCTGTGAGCGGCGGCACCCGACCCCGGGGCGGTTTCGGCATGCTCATGAGAAGCCTGCTCATCCAGGGTGCGTGGAATTACCGCACGATGCTCGGTTCCGGATTTGCGTTCGCGCTTCTTCCCACGTTGAAGAGGGTGTACGGGAAGGATCCGGAGGAACTCGCCCGAGCGATCGAGCGACACAGCGAACACTTCAACGCGCATCCCTACCTGGCTCCGATCGCGCTCGGCGCGGTCGCCCGCCTCGAGACCGACCAGGTCGACGGTGACACGGTCCGCCGGTTCAGGACCGCCGTGCGTGGACCGCTCGGCGGCCTCGGAGACACGCTCGTATGGGCGACATGGTTGCCGTTGGTGGCGGTATGCTCACTGGTGCTGTACTGGTTCGGAGTTCCTGGCGGGGTTGTCGTTCTGGCCTTCGTCGTCGTGTACAACGTCGGTCACCTCGGACTCCGGGCGTGGGGGCTCCGGCTCGGGCTCGACGCTGGGCGGGATGTCGGCGCGCGCCTGACGGCGGTCGACCTCGGGGGTTGGGCACGGAGGCTTCAGGGCCCGTTGGCCATCGGGCTCGGTGTACTCTCCGGCGTCGTGCTCTCGGCTCCCGGGGGCGTGTCGTCGAGCGGCCCTGCCTGGGCGGCGCTGGCAGCGGTGGCGTTTGTCGTGGGACTCGTCGGCGGGCACAGGGTGTGGCGGCCCGCCGCAGTGGTAACGGTCGGGGTCATCGGATTCATCGGCTTATGGGGGATCCTCACTTGAGTGAAGGGCAACGGGTACAGCGCACGGTGGAGATCGTGAACGCGGCCGGTATGCATGCCCGGCCGGCGGCCGAGCTGGTCAAGCTCGCGGGCACGTTCACGGCCGATGTCCGGCTCACGAAGGACGGCCTCGAAGTCAACGGAAAGAGCATCATGGGGGTGCTGATGCTTGCCGCCGAGTGCGGGTCGACGCTCCAGATCGCGGCCGAGGGTGCCGATGCCGAGGACGCTGTCGACGCGCTGGTCGACCTCGTCTCCCGCGGATTCGACGAAGTGGAGGCCTGAGGTGTCCATCGTTCTCGATGGGTCGCCCGCGTCCGAAGGGATTGTTGCCGCACCCGTTTTCGTCCTCGAGTGGGGACTGCCTCTCGTCGCACACGAGTCTATTTCCGACGATCGGATCGACACCGAAATCGATCGGTTCGACGAGGCGCGGCAGTGGGCGATGGAGAGGCTGACCGAGATCAAGGAGTTGACGGAGGCGCGGCTCGGTCCCGTCGAAGCGCGCATCTTCGACCCCCAGCTCCTGATGCTCGAGGACGCGGAGGTCGTCGAGGGGACGGCCCGGTACATCCGGGAGAATCGGCTCAGCGCCGCCCGTGCCTTCGAACTGCGGATGCTCGAGTTGCGGGCCATGTGGAGTCGCACGTCGCATCCGATGGTCCTCGATCGGCTGAATGACCTCGAGGACCTCATGACCCGGGTCCTCCGCAGGCTGCTCGGCTTGAACGATCCATCGGACCTCGGCGCCGTAGACGAACCGATCATCGTCGTCGCCACCAACCTGACACCGAGTCTCGTGGTGCAGCTCGATGTGGAGAACGTGCTCGGTATCGCGACCGACCACGGAACGCGGACCGCTCACTGGGCGATGCTGGCTCGGTCGCTTGGCATCCCCGCTGCCGTGGGGTTCGGCGATGCATCCTCTCGGGCCCGCAGCGGAACTCCGGCGATTCTCGATGGTCGGATCGGTCGGCTCGTGCTCGAGCCGGAGGCGGACGAGCGGGACATCTTCGAGGCGCGCCGAAAGCAGCACTCCGATTGGGAAGAGGAGATCGCGATGATCGCGGCTCTCGAATCGGTCACGCGGGACGGCCAGTACGTCGAGCTGCGTGGAAATCTGGATCTCCCGGGTGAAGCCGAGCAGGCAGGGGCGCACGGCGCGGTCGGAGTCGGGCTGTTCCGAACCGAGTTCCTCGTGGTCGGACGCAGTTCGATGCCCGACGAAGAAGAGCAATACGAGGCGTACCGGGGCGTCGCCGAGGCCTTCCCGAATGGTGCGGTCTATATCCGGACCTTCGATCTGGGGGGCGACAAGTTCCCCATGTTCCTGAACATGCCTCAGGAGGAGAACCCCTTTCTCGGCTGGCGGGCCATCCGGGTCTGTCTCGATGAGCCCGACCTTTTCCGAACCCAGCTGCGCGCGCTTCTGCGGGCGACGGCTCACGGCGACGTCCGACTCATGATTCCCCTCGTCAACGACGTCGAGGAGATTCGTGAGGTGCGCACCCTCCTGCAGGAGGAGGCGGAAGGACTTCGGCGCGACGGGATCCCGTTCAACGCGGGCTACAAGCTCGGCGTGATGATCGAGACCCCGGCGGCCGCCCTCGACGCTGCGGAACTCGCGCGATATTCGGACTTCTTCTCCATCGGCACCAACGACCTGATTCAGTACACGCTCGCGGTCGACCGGACCAACACACGACTGGCCAAGCTGTACAATCCGTTTCACCCGGCCGTGGTGCGCCAGCTTCATCAGGTTGCCCGCGTCGGGCGAGCCGCGGGGATCGAGGTGAGCGTCTGCGGCGAGATGGCGTCGCATCCGCTGGGCGCGTTCCTCCTCATGGGGCTGGATATCACCGCCCTGTCCATGGCGTGGCCCTCGCTCCCCGAGATCAAGCGCCTGGTGCGTGACGTCAGGATGGAGGATGCCCGGACGGCCGCCCGAAAAGCGCTCGCTGCACCGACGGCTCACGATGTGACCCGGTGTCTCGTGGAGGGGATCGGTGATTCCGTGGATCTCTCTGTCTTCTCCGGGCGCTGGAGCTTGTCGCTGCCGGGGTGATTGGGTAGGGTTTTTGCGCCTTTTCGGGCCGTCTTCCAGGCCCCAGCCGCATCGCACCTTCCCTGCAGGAGTCGCCGCGTGAGCACGACGCTCTTCACCTCGGAATCCGTGACCGAGGGCCATCCGGACAAGATCGCCGATCAGATCTCGGATTCGGTTCTCGATCACATGCTCGCTCAGGACCAGAATTCCCGGGTTGCGTGCGAGACGTTGGTGACCACCGGCCTCGCGCTCATCGCGGGTGAGGTCACGACCTCGGGGTACGTGCACCTGCCGGACATCGTCCGTGGCACCCTGCAGCGCATCGGGTACACGAACTCCTCGTACGGGATCGACGCGACCACGTGCTCCGTGCTGACGAGCCTCGACCGTCAGTCCCTGCATATCGCCATGGGCGTCGACACCGGGGGTGCGGGTGACCAGGGCATGATGTTCGGATACGCGTCCGACGAGACGCCCGAGTACATGCCGCCCACGATTCATTACGCGCACGCACTGACACGGCAGCTGGCGAAGGTGCGGCAGAGCGGTGAGCTGCCCTGGGTCCGCCCGGACGGCAAGTCGCAGGTGACCATCGAGTTCGATGGCGACACTCCGGTTCGCATCCACACCGTCGTCGTGAGCACGCAGCACGACGAGGACGTCAGCCAGGACGACATCGTGCAGGGCATCGCCGAGAAGGTCGTGAGGCCAGCGCTGCCGTCGGGGCTCTACGATCCGGACAACTGCATCCTTCACGTGAATCCCACGGGGCGCTTCGTCATCGGTGGGCCGCACGGCGACGCCGGGCTCACCGGACGGAAGATCATCGTCGATACCTACGGAGGCGTCGGGCGCCACGGCGGCGGAGCGTTCTCCGGCAAGGACGCGACGAAGGTCGACCGGTCTGCGGCGTATGCCGCACGCTGGGCGGCGAAGAACGTCGTGGCCGCGGGCCTCGCACGTCGCTGCGAGATCCAGCTGGCGTATGCGATCGGCGTGGTCGAGCCCGTCTCGGTCCATGTGACGACGTTCGGCACGAGTGAGCTTCCCGAGGAGGTCCTCTCGAGAGCTGTGGCCGAGGTCTTCGACTTCCGTCCTGCCGCGATCATCGACGCACTCGGACTCCGAAACCCGATCTTCACGCCGACGGCGGCCTACGGGCACTTCGGGCGCACGCCGGAAACGAGGGTTCCGGACTGCTCAGAGACCGGCGAGGAGGTCCGCTTCTTCTCGTGGGAGGACACGAACCGGATCGACGACCTCAGGACCGCCGCGGGGGTCTGACGGGACGGTACGCAGGCACGCGTCCGGGAGAACCCCTGCGGGACTCGGGAGTATTGGTGGAATCACGAGGTGCATCCACGTTCACTCCTTCCTCACGGAGCAACCGAGCGCGTGCTGACCGAAGTAAGGGTGCAGAGCCTGGCTCTGGACCGGAGCACGAACACTCCCGTCGTCATTCTGCAGGAGGTCGACGGAGAGCGCGTCTTGCCCATCTGGATCGGTCCGGCGGAAGCCAGTGCGATCGCCATGCG
>CAZBHZ010000022.1:0-57438 GCA_964492085.1 uncultured Gemmatimonadaceae bacterium
ATGCCCGGGCCGAACGTCCGGCCGCACGTTCATGACGCGCGCGCACGTGTTCCAGTTCGGCCGGCGTCTCGACGGCTTCTCCCATGGTGATCCGGAGTTCCTTGCCGACATCGACGCCGGCGACGCTGACGCGCAGAGCGGCCGCGACGGACTCCGCACGATCGGACGCGGCGTTCGTCGCGGTCCGGAACGTGGCCAGGGGATCCGAAAGCAGTACGTCGCGCACGCCCTCGTACGGGTGGTTTACGTACTCGTAGGTTCGAATCTCACGCGACTGGCTCATGGGCGTCTCGACTCCGATGTGGGAACGGCACTCGTCGACAACCTGTGGAACCGTCAGCTCCTCAACCAGAGGACATATCCCTCTCTATTCTGCGGGGCCTTCCCCCGCGGTGCCCGACGCTCGGCCCGAGGCGCGGCCAACTTGCGATTCACCTGGACGGCTCGGATGTTCAGCGCCGCTGGTGACCCTCAGCCACGGAGCATGCCATGGCGCGCCGCCCAGAACTCGACCGTCGAACCTTCCTCCGAGGCGCCGGTGCGGGCGCACTCCTCAGTGCAGCGGGCGTCAAGCCCGCAGGGGCGACATCGATCGCCCGAGGTCTTCTGGGGCAGGAACAGGCTTTCAATTTCGACGAGGTCTACGACCGGTCGGGCACCAACTGCGTCAAGTGGGACGGAGCCGTGCAAGACATGGGCGTGCCGATCGAGGTGGCCATGGGCGTTGCGGACCTCGATTTCCGCGCCGCCCCGTGCATCACCAGGGCGCTCGCCGACCGGTTCGAGCACGAGGTGTGGGGCTACCTGCGTCGCCCCGGCGAATATGCGGAGGCGGTGGCGGAGTGGAACTACCGCCGGTACGGGCTCGAGATCGACCCGGGCGGACTGGTGTGGACGACGGGGGTGCACCCAGCACTGATCGCCGCACTGCAGACGTTCGCACCGCCGGGTTCGCGTGTTCTCATGACGACCCCGGTCTACAGTGCGTTTTACACCGACCTGACCTTCACCCGGACCGTGAGCGAGGACAGCCCCATGGTCATGGTCGACGGACGCTACGAGATCGACTTTGACGACTTCGAGCGCCGTGCTGCCCGCTCTCACGCGTTCATCCTCTGTAACCCGCACAACCCCACGGGGAACTGCTGGTCGGAGGAGGATCTGCTCAGGATGGGAGAGATTTGCTTACGGCACGGTGTCGTGGTGCTGTCGGACGAGATCCACTGCGACTTCATCAACGCAGGTGAGACGTACACGCCCTTCGCTGCACTGCCGGACAAGGCGATCGTGGACAACAGCCTCACCTTCAAGTCAGCAAGCAAGTCTTTCAACCTCGCTGGTATGAAGGTCTCGTGGTGGTTCACGACCAACCCGGCCTTCGCGACCAGAACCCGTGCGAACAGCCGGACCGATCTACCCACGCTCGGCCTGGCCGCCAACCATGCGGCGCTGACGGAGGGAGAACCGTGGCTGGATCAGGCGGTGGCGTACCTGGACGGCAACCAGGACTTCGCCGCGGCATACATCGCCGAGAGGTTGCCCAGCGTGAAGTACCGAAAGGCCCAGGGCACGTACCTCGCCTGGCTCGACATGAGCGAGCTCCTTCAGGCCATCGACGCACAGGCGCAGGCCGACGAGCAGACCGCAAACGGGAACCGTGTGGTCGCTCCGGAGGACGTGCTCCAGCGCTGGATCGCCGAACACGCGGGGGTCTTCCTGAATCCGGGCGACAATTACGGACCGGGAGGTGCCGGCTTCATGCGCATGAACCTCGGGACCCAACGGCAGCGCATCCGGACCGCCGTCGACAACATCGCGGACGCGGTCGCCACCCTGTAGACGGTCACGCCTGGTCGGCGCGTTCGCGCGCGCCGGCCAGACGTTCGACACGTAGCCCTAGTACGCGATCGACACTCCGAAGATCGGGAGCAAGGGACGAACCGCGAGCGGCGTGATGTCGTCCGACCGCCAGGGCTGATACGTGTAAAAGAGTGCATCACGCCGATCGAGCGCGTTCAGGAGCCTCAGGAACGGACGCACCCTCCACTCGTGTCCGGCCCAGTCTCGCTCGACCGTGGTGGAGAGCTCCAGGTCCAGTCGAAGGAAGGACTCGTCGAAGAGGAAATCCGGGTCCGACGTGTGTCCTGAACCGAACAGGTCCTCCGACGGACCGGTTGGCGCCTCCGCATTCAGCTCATCCGCCGCGCCGAAAGGGATCCCGGTGGAGGGCAGTCCAGCACCGTACGACAGTCGAGTCTCCACCTGAAACGGTCCGGCCACACGGCCACTCAGACCAAGCGTGATCAGGTGTCGCCCGGCGAAATCCGACGAAGTGAGAGATCCGGGATCGTCAGACCAGAACCACGACAGCCCGTAGCCGAGCCATGCAGCGCCTCGCTCACCGACCCCGACGACCTGCAGGTCCAGTCCGGAGTTCTGCAGGGCACCTCCGCCGGGCTCGATCCCCGAGAAGCGCTTGAAGTACCCACCGATACCGAGCGCGACCGACTCTGCAGGCCGCTGGGCCAGGGTCATGACCACATGGTCGGCCGTCGCGACGGGTAACGCCTCGTTGATCTGGCCTCCCGCAAACCGTTCGAGATCGGCGTCGACTCCCGTGTCGATCGGCAGTCGGGTCATCTGATGATACCGACCCGCGGCGAGGGTCAGGAGAGCGGTCGGCCCAACGTCGACCGCCACCGATGCGCGGGGCGCGAGGCGCGGCCCATCACCACCGAAGACGTCAGCCCTCAGACCTGCCCGCAGTGTCACCCCGGAGGCCACGGTTCTCGAGGCGTCGACGTAGCCACCGACCACCGTTCGGCTCCCCGCGCGGCCAAGGCTGCTCGAGCCGTCGATCCGATCCGCCGCGTACGCGAGCGCCTGGTCCTCGAAGGAGAGGCCGGCCCGCACCGGCAGTCCCCGGTCACGCCACTCGGCCTCGACAGAGACACGTGCCCGCTCGTTGTCGGCGGTCGCCACGATGGCGGAGGGAGTCGGATCATCCTCCGTCGGCGTGGGCTGCAGCGGAAGTCGGGCGTCGTACCGACTGGCTCCGACCGTCGCCTGGACCTGGGCCGAGCCGATGCGGCTGCGCCACGTGCCTGTCAGGGCATCGTTCCCCCACCTCGCATCCCCGGGACCGCTGGCGAAATCGAGGAAGACGGACTCCCGGTTTCGAAAACCGGTCGCGCGGAAGGACCCCATCGCTCCGAGGTCGGCATCGAAGGTGGCCAGGACATCGTTGTATCCGTAAGGCGTACCACCCCCGCCGAGGATATCCGTCGCGGCATCGTGGAGTGTCCGGGCGGAGATCAGCAGACCGGCTGCATCGCCAAGAGGTTGCTCGACCACGGCTGCGCCCGAGAGCAGATCGATCGTCGCCGAAGCCCGGGGCCGGTCGCGTCGAGCGGTACGCGTCTGGAGATCGAGCACGTGTGTCAGCCCACCGTCGTAGCGAGCGGGCGCTCCACCCACATGAAACTCTGCGCTCGCGAGCAACGACGGCTCGAAGCTCCTGAGCAACCCACCTACGTGGAACGGCGCATAAACAGGCACGCCATCGAGCAGAACCAGCTTCATGTCGGTCGTGCTGCCCCGCATGAAAAGCACGTCCGAGGGATCCGCCGGATCGTTCCCTGGCATACCCATCACGGCCTCGAGAACGCCGGACTCGATCACACCCGGCGACAACTCCAGCCTGCGCAGCTCGAACGTCGGGTCAGGCACGGGGACTGACTGCTCATCCGCAGGATCGGCATCCTGTCGACGTCCCGCCTCGACCCGGACTCCCGGCAACGACATGGGAGCGGCGGTGAGTTCGAGATCCAGCCGGAGCACACCGCTCGCGGGCACGCGGACGCTGAGGTCGAGCGAGCCGTGCCCCACACGAGTCACGCGGAGGCGGGCGGGCCCGGCGGGGAGCCCGTCGAGAGCGTACGTCCCGTCCCGCCGGGACCGCGTCACGTGAACCCCGTCGACCGTCCTCAACTCGATGAACGCGTCGTCGAGTCGCTCCAGCCGGCCACCGAAGCGTCCCCTCACCACGCCACGAAGTTCACCGTAGACCACGACCTGGACCCCGCCGACCTCCTGGGCTGACAGCGGAGTCGTGGTGGCCCAGGCGAGCAGCACGGCACAGCCGAACAGAAGGACCCCACCTCTCCTGCCCACGGCGCCTCGTACTCGAATGCTCTCGTTCACCCTCACTCCCCTCCCCCGCCGACCGGACCTACGGAGCGGGTGCGCGGAAGACCCATCCGCCATCCGCCTGAACTCCGGACGGATCGACGTCGTACTCCGCATCGGTCCCCGCGAACATGATACGTCCGTTGGCCGTGATCGTGAGCGCAGGGGCGCCCGCCGGAACACGAATGATGACCGGTCCGACGATGTCCGACGCATCGATCCGGGCATCCGCGATCGCGAACCGGGTACCCTCGGCCGCCGACACCTCGACCTCGTCCCGTGCCTCGAACACGAGTGCCAACTGGTCTCCTGCTTCCAATCCGGACAGAGCGATCACCAGACCGGGCTGGGCGGCAATACCGACGGACTGTAGTTCGTCCGCCGTCCGAGGCGCAGCAGCGGTCGACCGGTCGGTCGGACCAGACTCCCCGATTCTCTCCGACAGCCAGGTCCGAACCGGCGGCGACTGAAGGGCGGATACGGCTCCGGCCGCGACGAGCAGAATGCCGGCGGCCCTTCGCACGCTGGCTCCGGGGACGGAGAAGCGAGGTCGTGCACGCGACCGATCGAGTCGGGCTCGAACGGCAGCTCTGGCGGCCTCGAGGTCCACGGACTCGGTCTCGTCGTCGAGCGTGTCGCGAATCAGGACCGCGCGGGCACGGGCCTCCTCGAGCCCGGACGAGCAGACGGTGCACGCCTCGACGTGCGCATCGGCGGATTCCGGGATCGTCTCACCGTCCCGAAGCGCCAGAAGGAGCCCCTCGTCGACATGCATCATGCGCCAACCTCCTCCCGGGTCACAGCGTCGGCGAAGCGTCGCTCTGCCCGGCTGAGCAGTGTGCCCACCGACGACGACGCCACCCCGAGGGCCTCGGCAATCTCCGTGTAACTGAATCCGGAATACCGCATCAGCAGCATCTCCCTGTCTCTCGGTGCCATCGTGTCCAGAGCGGCCCGTGCGCAGGCCCTTCGCTCCTCACGCTCCAGCGCCCGATCGGGCATCTCCGTGGCGGAGGGCTGAACAGGATGCACCTCGAGAAGTCGTCGTCGGTTGGTCTTCGTTCGAAATCGATCGCGCGCCAGATTCGTCGCAGTCGTGAACAGCCACGCTCGGACGTCTGCCGGTCCAGCCCGGACCTCATGTCCGAACAGTCGGCACACGCTCTCCTGAGCGATGTCCTCGGCCGCGTCGCCCTCGCCCGTCAGACGCCGGCAGTAACGGACCAGGTCCGCATAGTGCTCGTCGAAGACGGCGTCGAAATCGACGGGAGACGGTGATGACAGGGCTCGAGCGTTCACGTGTTCGTGTAGAATGGAGCAACGCGCGGCGGGCCGTGTCGGCCCGCTATGGACATAGACGAGCAACCCACCTCATGTGTGACACGACCGAATGTCCTTTCGCGGATATCAAGAAGCAGTAGAATGGCGAATCAGTTCAGGTCTGAAGGAGGTTCGAGGTGGATAGACTGATGAAATCTCTCACGCTCATGGCTGTGTGCGTCGTCGTGATTCCGCATTCCGCCAACGCGCAGGATTGGACGCAGCGGGAGTTCCCTCTGGCGCCGCCGAACGCCCTGGGCAACATCGTGGCTCCGTATTTCGACGGCTTCTACCCGAACGAGGACGGGACCTACACGCTGTCGTTCGGCTTCCTGAATCGGAACGACTCCGAGCTGATCGAGATCGAGCTTGGGGCGAACAACTTCATTGAGCCCGCAGAATTCGACGGCGTTCAGCCCACAAGCTTCCCGACCGTCCGCTACTCGGGGTTCGGTGGGCCTCGCGAGCGCGGCGCCTTCGCCGTGGTCGTGCCGGCGGACTTCGAGGGTGACGTCTGGTGGACGCTGAGGACCAACGGATACGAGACGAAAGTACCGGGCCGTCTCGAGTCACCCGGTCAGATCATCAGGGGTGCCTACGAGCTGAGCAGCGGTCCCATGGCGGCCGGCTCACTCCGCCCGACGATTCACTGGTCTGAGGACGACCCCGGAACCTGGGGCGTCGAGGGCTCGTGGATGCCTGAGACGCTGTCCGCGACCGTCGGAGAGCCCATCGATCTCAGCTTCTGGGCTCGTGACCAGGGGGAGCGTGAACTCGGCACGATCAACGTATCCCTGTGGAAGTTCCAGGGCCCCATTGGCGCCGAGATCTCGTTCGAATCGATGGTGGAAGCGCTACCGGATGCCCGTCCTGCACGGCGCGGGGCCCGGCAGCCCGGACCGGGTCCGCTGCTGACGCGACAGACCGTCAAACTTCCACTCGAGGGTCCGCACGCGCATCACGGACGTTTCACAGCCACGTTCGACACTCCGGGCGAGTACGTGATCCGGGTGAAAGTTGACAGCTTCGGCCTTACGGACAGTTCTCCCGGCCACCAGTGCTGCTGGTCGAACGGATACATCAGAGTGAGCGTGACGGGGCAATAGGACATATCTTGCAGGACGACGCGTTCCGACCGGACGCCGTCGTGAGTGCACTAGAGGAGGAGCTGACCATGCAGGTCTTCAGCCATCACTTCGTTTCCCGAGTCGTTGCGACCGGCGCCGTTGCCGTGATCGTGAGTCTCGGGTCGAGCCAGGACCTCGCCGCTCAGACCGGGCCCAGCCCGGATCCGGCGAATGACGTGACGTTCGCGAAGGACGTCGCGCCGATCCTTCAGCAGAACTGCCAGGTGTGCCACCAGCCCGGCGCGATCGGCCCGATGTCCCTCATGGAGTACCAGGACGTGCGCCGCTACGCGCGTCGGATCTCCCGGATGGTCGAGTCCCGCGACATGCCCCCGTATCAGTACGATACGGACGTGGGCATCCAGAGCCTCAAGGAAGACTGGCGCATGAGCGATGATGACATCGCGACCATCGTCGCCTGGGTCGCCGCGGGCTCACCAGAAGGTGATCCGGCCGACATGCCGGCACCCGTCGAGTGGCCGGACCCGGCCGAGTTCCGCCTTGCGGACCGCTTCGGAGAACCGGACGTCGTCGTGGCGTCGGCGCCGTACGACGTACCGGAGGTCGGGCAGGATCGCTGGTGGAGGCCGACCACACCGACGGGCGTGACGTCCGACCGCTGCATCAAGGCCGTCGAGACGAAGCCTTCAGTCGTTGGCCGGGCCGTGGCGCACCATGCCAACTCCTCCTTCACCGTGAACGGTGAGCGGGCCGGTCGCCTCTCCGAATACGCGCTCGGTAAGGTCGGTGAGATCGTTCCCGAGGGCGCCTGCCGTCGCATTCCCGCAAACGCGGACGTGACGTGGGACATCCACTACTGGCCCAACGGCGTCGAGGTTGACGACGATCAGGTCGAAGTCGGGATCTGGCTGCACGATGAAGAGTACGCGGGCGAGTACGACCAGACGCTCACGCTCTACTTCCTGAACGGTGGTCGCGGGTACGACATCGCACCGCATGGGACCCTGATGACTCAGGGCTTCCACTCGTTCGACACGCCGATCCGGATCGACAGCTGGCAGCCTCACGGGCACACGCGCCTCGTTGCCGCGTCGATTCAGATCCTGCGCAAGAACGGAACACTCGAGATGATCAGCATGGTGTCGAACTGGAGCGCGCTGTGGCACCACAGCCACATCTACGACGACGACATTTCACCTCTCCTCGAGGTCGGTGATCAGATCGTTCTCACGCACTGGTACGACAACACCGAGAACAACCGGTACAACCCCGACCCGGATCAGTGGGTCGGGATCGGTGATCGCACGGCTGATGAGATGGCGCATGCCTGGATGGCCATCACGCACCTCGACGAAGAGGGGTTCGAGCAGATCAAGGCACAGCGCTCGCGGCCGGTGAGTCAGCAGCCGGATCGGGATCGGTGATCGACGCACGGTGATCTGACACCTTCGTTTCGGAACTCCGACGTCCCCCGTTCGAGGCAACGCCTCGGGCGGGGGACGTTTGCTCATCCAGCAGGCGTGTGCCCGACCGCCCCGCGTGCCCTGACCCTCGTGGCCGAGGAAAGCTAGAATCCGTCATGCCCAGACTACCTGCCCTCGCAGCCGCGACCGTGTTCCTGGCCACCGCCTCGTGCAGCACGACCGGTCGCGCCCTGTCAGTCGACCAGGCGCTCGACTCTCTGTCGATCGACGCCTTCCTCGATCACATGACGGCGTTGTCGGAGGACGCCATGGCCGGCCGTCGTCCGGGCACCGCCGGGTACGACTCGGCTGCCGCCTACGTCGCCCGGGAGTCTCGCGCCCTCGGACTCGAGCCAGGTGGAATGGCGGGGACGTATATGCAGCCGATCAGCTTTCGCCGGGCGAGTGTCGAATCGGCGGAAGCCGACTTCTCCGTTTCAGATCGGGCGCTGACGTACGGATCTGACTATGTCCTCTCCCCCCGCACGACCCGCACGGAGACCGACGTTCAAGCACCGATGGTCTTCGCCGGCTTCGGCATCAGTGCCCCCGGACTCGGGTACGACGACTTCGACGGTATCGACGTAGCGGGCAAGCTGGTCGTGGTCGTCACCGGGGCTCCGGATGACTTCGGTTCTCTCGAACGAACGGTGCTCTCCAGCAGTGCCTCCCGCGACGCGGAGTTGAGGGCCCGCGGTGCCGCCGGGGTCGTGATCGTTCAGCCCGACGAGGTGGGCGAGGACGCTCGCCCTCGCGTTCGCTACACGGTCCCCGACGATGCCGTCCAGGACCCGTCGGTCCCCGAAGAGCTCGAGGCCTCGGTGACGGTTCCTCAGCGGGTCGCAGCCGCGTGGATCACGGACGCGGGCCATCGACCGGACGACGTACTGGCGAGCCTCCGTGCGGGACAGCCCAGGTCCTTCGACCTCGGGGTGAGCGGCCGAGTCCGAGCCACCTTCAACCACGAATCCTTCGAGAGCGCAAACGTCGCCGCCCTGCTCCCTGGTTCGGACGCACAACTCCGTGACGAGGTTCTGGTGCTCACGGCACACCTGGATCACCTGGGCGTGGGGGCGCAGCTCGACGGGGACACCATCTACAATGGAACGCTCGACAACGCATCGGGATCGGCCGCGCTGTTGACGCTGGCAGCCGCGCTCACCCGCGTGGAGCGTCCTCGCCGCTCGGTGCTCTTCCTCTGGGTGACCGCCGAGGAGTCCGGTCTCCTCGGGTCTGAGTACTTCGCCCGATTCCCGTCCATCGGCTCCGGGCGCGTGGTGGCGAACCAGAATATGGATGGCGTCATGGGGATGATCACGGCCGCCACCGACGTACTCGCCTTTGGTTACGAGCACTCCAACCTGTCCGAGGCCGTGGACTACGCGGTCGGGATCACAGGCACGCCCGTGGCTCCAGATCCTACACCGGGTGAGAATCTCTTCATCCGGAGCGACCAGTACGCCTTCGTCCGCCAGGGCATTCCGGCGATCTGGGTTCAGGGCGGACGAAGCGCTATCGACCCGGATCGTGACGCGCAGGGTGAACTCGACACGTGGATCGTGGAGCGCTATCACAAACCGACCGACGACCTCGATCAGCCACTCGACCTGGAAGGCGTGCGACGAGAGCTTCGATCGAACTTTCTCGTGACCTGGCATATCACGAACGAGATGGGCCCGATCGAGTGGGATCAGGACAGCTTTCTCTACCGGCGCTGGGTGATAGACTGAGCGCAGCCGACGGCGCATTGCCCGTGCCGACACGACCTCCTCATGACCATAGATTGATCATCGCAGGGTTAACCCGCGCAGCGTAACGAGACCGAGCCACCGCATGCACACACCCGACCGGGCATTCGTCGAAGAAGTCCTGGCGCATGGGCGCAAGCAGCTGGAGAAGGGGTGGGCGCCCCTTTCGACAGCCAACAACCTTCGCGCGCGCTACGGCCTGACCCTGGACTGCGGCAAACGGGTCGTGGGCGTGATCATGGCCAAACGTGTCGGGCCGTCAGTCGAACAACTGGCGGTAGAGCTGGCAACCGCGCTCCAGCTTTCTCGAGAGGAGGCCACCGCCCGCGTACTCGAAGTACGGAAGGGAATGGTCGATCCTGACGATGGGTCAACCGTCTCGCTGGAGTTCGATCCCGAGCGAGCTCCTTCCTTCCTGCCAGCACAGGGGCAAGCTCCGCCGGAGCCGGCCGGCCCGCCGCGCCCTCCGTCCGGGCCGTCCACACGCCTGCGCGGACCGATCTACCTCGAGATCAACCTCCGCTCTACGCCTGACATCTGAGACAAGAGGGCGACTGATCCGGACGGACGCTGACGCCCGTCGTACTCAGCGTGCAGGAACGTTGAGGAAGAGTCGATTCAGCGACTCCGAATTCGCGAAGCCGATGTCCGGCAAGCCGTCTCCATTCACGTCTGCGGCCGCGACACCGTAGGTCGATTCGACCTCCACCCCTACGAGTTGCTCGCTCCACCTTCGGCCGAGGTCTTCGTTGACGTAGATCGCATTCCTACCGCCTACGTTTCCGACCAGGATGTCCAGATCGCCGTCTCCGTCGAAATCCGCGACGGTCGACGCGTATGTGCCCTCATCCTGTCCAAACGTGATTCCGTCCTCGAACCAGCCGCCTCCCGTGCCCAGATAGACGGCATTCGGCTCACCGATGTTGGCGGCGACGATGTCGAGAATGCCGTCCTGGTTCAGGTCGGCCAGCACAACGGACCGGGTTTCGTCCGAACCGGTGCCAAACTCACGGACCTCGTCGAATCCGAGCGTCCCATCGTTGAACAGAATCTGATTGGCCTGTCCATCTCGGTTCGCAAGCACGAGGTCCACGTCTCCATCCCCATCAACGTCACCGATCGCCACCGCGATCGTGGAACCATCGGGATCACCGAAGGGCCGCTTTGGCCCGAAGCGGCCGCTGCCGTCGTTCAGGTAAAATCCATTCGGTGTCCCTCGATTCGTCACGAGCACATCCAGGTGACCGTCGCCGTCGAGATCGGCCAGCTGCGCTGACCGGGTCGGTTCGATGTCCGACCCCACGGACCATACCCGCTCGAAGTTCCCCGCCCCGTCGTTCAGGTAGACCCAATTCTCGGCGCGATCGTTACCCACGACGACGTCGAGATCACCGTCGCCGTCCAGGTCGCCGGCCGGGACCGCATACGTTGTCGCTTTCTCGAGGCCGAGCGGATACCCGAAGGTGAACTGCCCCGAGCCGTTGTTCACGTACACCTCGTTCACCTGTGCCCAGTGGCGTCCGTTGGCCAGCAGAGCGTCGGCGTCGCCGTCGCCATCCACGTCGGCGAACACGATCGATGCTGTCAGGTCGGCAGGTGTACCGAACACGAGCCGGTTCGTCGTTCGGAAGTCGATTTGCGCGGTCGCGAACCGAGGCGTGGCCGCGACAACCACGAGGAAGACCAGGAGGCGTGTCTTCATCGGACCAGGAAAGGCTCGAGGTGGACCGGCGTGATCACCCTCGTCCCGGGGGACAGTTCACCGACGGTCTCGATGAACGGCAGGATGTTTCGCTCAATGTTGGGCTGCTGTGAAAACCCGTACGGCAACCTGAAGTTGTCCCAATGTGTCGGGATCACGACCGGTGGGAAGCCCGTCGTCTCGAGTAGCCGACGGTCGTAGTCGTACAGCCCCAGCCGCGAGCCGTTGATCCCCGCGAGGAGGATGTCGGGCTCGAGGCCCTCGAACTCGCGCTCGATGAAGTTCATCGATCCCATGGTGAGTACCTCATGGCGATCAAAACGCGCGAGGAAGCTGAGTGACCCACCCTCGATGAACTGCTCGATCCGCAGAGGGGCCTCGAGTTCGGTGAACCGGTCGTACCGGCGCGTGTCGTGGTAGTGCTTCTCATTCAGCGCAGAGTGGATACCCGGTACCACGCGCACGCTGAAGTCGTCGAACTGGTAATCCTCCCCGCCGCCCACCGCGTACAACTGATCGTTCGGGATCCCGTACGCACGCAGGATCATGATGGTGGTCTCGGTCCCGATCACCTTCGCACCCGTCTTGCGCGCGATGTACGGGACGTCGCCCAGATGATCGAAATGCCCATGGTGCACCAGAATGAAATCGGCCTCGGTGATCAGCGAATCGATGAGGGTCGTGTCGGACCAGGCGAGATCCGTCCTCGCGAAGTCCGGCCGGTCGTCGTCGGGATGTCCGCCACCACCGTACTTGAGACGCGATGGCCATGGATCGACGAGTACGACCACGTTGCCGTCGGTGATCTTCCATCCCGCTGCGCCGAAGTAGGTCATCTCCAGCGGTTGGGCCGCGCTGTCGTTCGTCTGCGCCCGGATCGCCGACGGTGAGGACAGAACACCGAGGACCATCAGCGTGGTCACGAAACGAAGGGTGAAACGAGTCATGTCTGTTCTTGAGAGTGGTCGGCCGTGCTGGGCCGAAGCTATCCGGCCGCCGGGGGAAAGTCATTCGGCCTCGCCGCTACATTCGAGGGCTCCCCCGTCCCCATGCCCCGAGTAACCCGTGAACCACCCCGAGCTGATCCAGCCCGAATCACTCGCCCAATTCAACGCCGCGAAGATGGGCAAGAGCACCATCTTCATGTCGGATCGGATGCTGGTCGGACTCAATGCCTTCGAGCCCGGTCAGGAGCATGCGCTCCATGGACACGCGGATCAGGACAAGGTCTACCACGTGCTCGAGGGGAACGGCCTGTTCCTCCTCGAGGGGCGCGATATCGAAATGGGCGCGGGCATGATGCTCGTCGCACCGGCAGGCATACCCCACGGAGTCCGGAATACGAGTGATCAGCGACTCATCGTACTCGTCTTCATGGCTCCCGCCCCGGTCCCTCGATGAGGCGGCGAAGACTCCCGGACGAGACGCCGAGGACCTCCTCGGCGCGGTCGTAGAAATCCTCTCCCCCGACCTCGAGCTCCAGGAGTTTGGCGAGGTACGCCTTCGCGGAATCAGAGCCATAGAGCTTGGCCTGCCGCTGCAGCCTGCGACGGAGTCGGTTCGACACGCCCTCGGGGTCCACCAGCGCGCCATCGAGTCCGTACGCTCCGGGCGTGTTCCCGGTATCCGGCCCGGCTTCAGGTTCGTCGGGCAGCGGCGAATCAGAGTGAGGCGCGACGTCGGACTGCATTCGAAACGACTCCTGTTGGAGGCCTGAACGAACGGACCATGGACCTAACGTGGGGCACCCGGGCGCAGGATGCTACTGCGCGCCAGCTGCAGGATCCTCACACGGTGCTGGCCCGGCCTGACGCACGAGCTCGACCCGGCCCCCAAGCCTCTACCTTATCCCCAATACCTCCTTCGACATGTGCATGCTCACGAGCATATGCGGCACGTCGACGACCTCCGAGATCTTCAGGTCCCCCGCGATCGAGCAGAGGATGTACGCCTCTTCCGCCGTCAGCCCGTGCTCGGCCATCAGGTAGTCGATCATGTACGACGTCGCCTTCATGGCCGCCTCGTCGAGCGTCGTCGCGAAGGCGGTGACTGCGTAGTACTCGTCGGTCTCGTACTGCGGCTCCGCGATCGGACGTGCGCCTTCGACGACCTCGATCCGGTAACGGATCCGCATCCCCGCCTCGATGGCCGTGCCCGAGACCTCTCCGTCCCCTTGGGCGGCATGCGTATCACCGATCGAGAAGTTGGCACCCTCGACGAAGACCGGAAAATAGATCGTCGTCCCCTCGACCATGTGCTTGTTGTCCATGTTTCCCCCGTTCGCGCGCGGCGGGATGGTCGCCAGCATCGAATCGGTCGCGGGCGCAACGCCCATCACACCCGGAAAAGGCGCGAGGGGGACCGACATCCGATCGTTGAACCGGATGTGCGAGGCATCCGGATCGATTTCGAAGCCCATGTAGACCGGCTCCGTGAAGCGATCGGCGAGAAACCCGAAGCCGGGGACGATCGCCGCCCAGCCCCACTCCTCGACCTCGATGTCGAGCAGAGTGACCGCGAGTACATCACCCGGAGAGGCGCCTTCGACGGCGACCGGCCCGGTCAGGGGGTGGATCGGATCGAACGACAGCGTCTCGACGTCCGCGGCCGTCGAACCCACATCGAACTGGCCGTCGGACGCCTCCATCGTGTGTACCTCGACCACAGCTCCGGATCGGACTGAGACAACGGGAGGGATCGCGGAGCTCCAGCGCGCGTGCGTCTGGTCTGCAGTCAGGACGACGTCGGGCTCGGGGACCGGCGATGTCGCGTCCGTGTCCCCGCTCGAGCCGGCACGATCCGGCGCCGGCGCGCAGCCGTGGACGGTGAACGCGCACACGAACAGAACAGCGAGCGTATTGCGGCGGACACGAGTGACGATCATGACCATCTCCGAGGAGGTGAATCGAACCGGCGGCGGCCCGCCGCCCAGGATGGCAGAACATGGGATCGGCGGCCGACCGGCGCGACCGGACACCGCAGATGGGGTTCGGTGCGCCCCTCAACTGGCCGGGTTCCTCACCGTTGCACAGATTGCCCGCCCCGTACCTCAAGCCGCTTCCTCGTGAGCCGTCCCATGCCGTATCGCACCCGAGTCGTCCTGCCGTTCCTCGTTTTCGCCCTCATCGCCTGGGCCCCGATCTCTGCGGGTGGTCAGCAGCTCCCCGAGACGTGGCAGGAGCAGCAGGACTTCCGCTCCGGGCCGACTCCGTTCGAGCCGCTGATGGAGTTCTGGTACGAGCTCGATGCAATGAGCGAGCTGGTCAGCATGCAGCCACTGACCGAAACACTCATGGGCCGCGAGATGAACCTCATCGTCATCTCGAGCGACCCCATTGTGAACCCACAGGACGCGATCCGCTCGGGGAAGACTATCGTCTTCGTGGCCCCTTCGGTTCACGGGGGTGAGGTGTCGCCCAAGGAGTCCTTCCAGCTGGTCGCGAAGGAACTGATCGCAGGAGACCTCCAGCACGTCCTCGACGACGTGATCGTGATCGGCACACCGCTGACGAATCCGGACGGCGGCGAGGTACGACGGCGCACGAACGAGGCCGGCTATGACATGAACCGCGACTATGTGAAGCTCGAGTCGCAGGAGATCCACGCCTACGTCACGCAGGTCATGACGGAGTGGACGCCCGACATCCACGTCGATGGGCACCACGGCGGGTCCGACCCGTACGTCATCACGTATCAGGGGACGCTGAACCCGGCTGCCGATGCGGCACTCCGGGCGTGGCCGTACAACAACATCTTTCCCCGTATCCGGGACGCGGCGGAAGCGGAAGACTACCGGGCCTTCGACTACTCCGGCGTACGTACGGAGAACGGTCAGCGCGGCTGGGGCTCGACCTCGGTCGAGCCCAGGAAGCACCACGTCTACACGGGGCTCACCAACACCATCGGTATCCTGCTGGAAACGCCTCGGAACTCGCGGCGCGTTCTTCAGGACGGCACCGTCGTGGAGATCCCGGAGGATGAGCGCTATTACCACCAGATCCGCGGTGGCGTGATCGCACTGAGCACGATCCTCGAGGTGGCCGCGGAGCGGCGTCAGGAGATTCGCGAACTGACCACCGCCTCACGCATGCGCGCCATCAGCGCCGGGCACGCGGGTCAGGGCGAGGTCATCCTCGACTACGAGGTGAGCAACCGCGGTAACGAGCCGGTCTGGATGCCTGACGAGAACGCGGAGTCCGGCTACTCGCTCCAGAACGTCCCCGTGTGGCTGCGCTGGGTGCCGACCCGGACGACCTCACGCCCGGTCGGCTACATCATGCCCCCCGCGATGGCAGCGGTGGTGCCGATTCTTCTGGATCACGACATCGCCGTGTACCGCTTCACGGGCCCCGGCTCGCTCGACGCCGAGGTCTACTACGCGACTGACGTGCGAACCGAGTCGTACTTCCAGGGACACTACCTCAAGGCGGTCGACGTCGAGAAGGAGTCGGAGCGCGTCGACGTGCAGGAGGGGTGGTTCTGGATTCCGACAGGCCAGTCGATGGGGAACCTCATCGCGTACCTGATGGAGCCCGAGACCGACGACAACCTCATCACGTGGGGTTGGACGGATCACATCCTGGAAGAGACGCCCGAGTCCGAGGACGCGGTGCTCGAATCGATGCTCGGTGGGCGCTCCATGTCCGAAATCGACCCGGGGCAGGCAGAGCGCATGCGCGAGCGTGCTGCACAGATCATGTCGGAGCGTCAGCAGGTGCCGATGATGCGCGTGCTGTCACACCAGCCCATGTCGGTGCTGAGAGTCCAGCCGTTCCATCAGTTCCAGAGGAATCGGTTCTTCCGCTAGGAGAGACGCGATGCGGGCGCGGCTGAAAAGAGGTGCATGGGAGCCGGCGGTGCTCCGCGCGACATCCCTCCTCGCCGGCACGCTGCTGCTCAGTGGGTGCGGATCGGCGGAGGATGTGTTGCAGTCGTTCGTCATTACCGGTGCCACGGTGGTCGACGGTACCGGAGCGATGGGCGTGGAGGCCAACGTCCGCGTCCGAGGTGACCAGATCGCCGAGGTTGGCCCCGTCGAGCCCGCCCCGGGCGAGCCCGTGGTCGAGGCGCACGGTCTCGTACTGGCACCCGGTTTCATCGACACGCATAGCCATCACGACCGAGGGCTGACCGAGATGCCAGAGGCGCTCGCCGCGGTCAGCCAGGGCATCACGACGATCGTAGCCGGCCAGGACGGGGGGTCCCCCTTTCCTCTGGCCGACTTCTTCTCGGCCCTGGAAGCTTCACCCACTGCGATCAATGTCGCCGCATACGCAGGGCACAACACCATCCGCGCGGCGGTGATGGGCGACGACTATCGCAGGCCGGCGACGGAGGCCGAGATCGAGGAGATGGTCGCGCTCCTCCAGCAGGAGCTCGCGGCCGGGGCGACGGGCCTCTCCACAGGACTCGAATACGACCCGGGTATCTACTCCGAGACCGGAGAGGTGCTGACGCTCGCCAGGATCACGGCCGACGCAGGCGGCCGGTATATCAGCCACATGCGGAGCGAGGACCGCGCCTTCTTCGAGGCACTCGACGAGCTTCTGACGATCGCGCGCGAAACCGGGATGCCGGTCCAGATCGGGCACATGAAACTCGCCATGAGAAGCCTGTGGGGCCGTGCCGACGAGGTGATCGCGATCCTCGATGAGGCGAGAGCGGAGGGAATCGACGTCACCGCGGACGTCTACCCGTACGAGTTCTGGCAGTCGACCATGACCGTGCTCTTCCCGGACCGAGAGTTCACCCGTGAGGCGGCCCAGTTTGCCCTGGAAGAGCTCGCTCCACCGGATGGGATGCTCATCGCAGCCTTCGAGCCGGACCCGTCGTACGTCGGCATGACACTCAGCGAGATCGCAGAGACCCGTGGCCGTCCGCCGGTTGACGTCTACCTCGAACTGATTGAGGAGGTGGATGCGATTGACGGCCGCGAAAGCGTGATCGCCCGCAGCATGATCACCGAAGACATCGCCGTCTTCCTTGCGTGGCCGCACACGAATGTGTCCAGCGACGGAGGTCTTGCGGGCCGGCATCCCAGGGGCTTCGGCGCCTTTACCAGGGTCCTCGGGCGATACGTTCGCGAACGCGGAGACCTTGCGCTCGAGGGCGCCGTCCAGCGGATGACGTCCCTCGCCGCGGACCATATGGGGATCGTGGGGCGTGGACGGATCGAACCGGGCAACTTCGCCGACCTCGTGCTCTTCGACCCGGATACGGTTCTCGACCTCGCTACGCCCGAATTGCCCAACGAGCCCTCACGCGGCATCGAAGGCGTGTGGGTGAACGGCCAACGCGTTTACTCCCCGGACGGCCCAACGGGGGCCATGCCGGGCCGGGTTCTGAGGGGATCGGGTCGATGACGACAGGACTGCTACGATTCGGGCCGAAGCGGAACGCGCTCCTGCTCGTGGGCATCCTCACCGGTACGCCGGCAGAAGCTCTCGCCCAGGCGAGCTTCGATACCGACGCCATCGACGCGGTCTTCGCGGACTTCGATACGCCACAGACCCCCGGGTGCGCGCTCGGTGTCGTCTCCGACGGACGTCTCGTGTACGGTCGAGGGTATGGTCTCGCAAATCTCGAGCATGGGATCCCGATCACGACCCGGTCGGTCTTCCGATCGGGCTCGGTGTCGAAGCAGTTCACCGGTGCGGTCGTAGCCATCGCGGCGCTGGAGGGGCACCTCAGTCTCGAGGACGAGTTGCGGACGTGGGTCCCGGAGATCCCCGACTACGGGAACCGCCTCACCATCGTTCACGCACTCAACCACACGAGCGGTCTCCGAGACTACCTGACGCTCATGCGACTTCGTGGTCTTCGTGGCGACGACTTCTACACAGAGGCCGAGCTCATCGCCCGGCAAGCGGCCCAGGCAGAACTCAACTTCGATCCCGGGTCCGAGTACCTCTATAGCAACTCGGGCTACTTCCTCCTCACGGAGGCGGTCTCTCGCGCAGTCGGAATGTCCTTCCGCGAGTACGCCGATGAGGTGCTCTTCGGCCCGCTCGGCATGAGTAGCTCGCATTTTCACGACGACCATAACCACATCGTCCGTCTGCGTGCCGACGGGTATGCCCCCCTGCGCGACGGTGGCTTTCGCACCTCGATGACCACGCTCGACATGATCGGAGACGGAGGGGTGTATACGTCCGTCGAGGACATGGCGAAGTGGCTCACCGCCCAGGATCGCGACGATCTTCGCAGCGGGCTCACCGCGATCGTGCAGGCACCCGGCGTGCTCACCTCCGGTGAGGAGATCCCGTATGCGCTCGGTCTCAGCCACGGGACGTACCGTGGCCTGCCGACCATCGGGCACGGCGGCTCGTTCGTGGGCTTCCG
The DNA here is from genome assembly GCA_964492085.1 of uncultured Gemmatimonadaceae bacterium. Taxonomy (GTDB): domain Bacteria; phylum Gemmatimonadota; class Gemmatimonadetes; order Longimicrobiales; family Gaopeijiaceae; genus UBA2589. The sequence goes on from CAZBHZ010000022.1 coordinate 18,851, forward strand.
CGCGCATACCCTGCGGTTCCCGACCGAAGGGATCGGGCTCGTTACCCTGTGCAACCGGTCCGATGGCGACCCCGGTACCCGAACGAGACGCGTCGCCGACGTGGTGCTCGGCAACCGTCTCGGGCCCGCGCCTCAGGACAGGGAGTCGCAGGTCCGCGAACCGTCCGGAGTCCCTGCAGAGAAGCCCACCGATCCAGAGGCATACGTCGGCTCCTACTACAGCACTGAACTGGATGTCGAGTACCGCATCGACGTGTCAGGAAACGAGCTCCGAGTCCGCGCAGGGGCAGGGATCGACGAGGTGCTCTTCCAGATTGCGGGCGATACACTTGCGACGGGCGAGCCTCTGCCGGGTGACCGGCTGGATCCAGATCTCGTCCTTCGTTTTCAGCGTAACGGGTCAGCGGTCACGGGTTTCGAGCTCGACGCCGGCCGTGTGGTTCACCTCCGTTTTCGCCGGGTATCCGACGAGCCCTGATCCCGCAGGCGACCGGGCCTGCTGATCAGCCTGGATAGGTGTACGGCGCCTGCAGCCCGAGCGGGATCCCGAGGCCCCAGTACGCGAGCAGGAACGCTGACCACAGCACGATGAAGAACATGGAGTACGGCAACATGATCGAGACGAGCGACCCGATCCCGAGGCCCTTCACGTAGCGCTGGCAGTAGACGACCACCAGCGGGAAGTACGGCATCAAGGGCGTGATGATGTTTGTCGTCGAATCACCCACCCGGTACGCGGCCTGGGTCAGTTCGGGGCTGATCCCCAGCTGCATGAGCATGGGGACGAAGATCGGCGCGAGGAGCGCCCACTTCGCCGAAGCTGACCCGACGGCCAGGTTCACGAAGCCGGTGAGAAAGATGATCCCGACGATGGTGAAGCCAGCCGGCAGCGCGAGCTCCCGGAGAAAGTTGGCTCCCTTTACGGCCAGCAGCGCACCCAGATTCGATGTTCCGAACGCCGCAATGAAGAGGGCGCAGAAGAACGCCATGACGATGTAGTAGGCCATCTGCTGCATCGCCTTCGTCATGGCATCGATGACGTCCTTACTCTCCTTGAATGTACCCGCAGCGTATCCGTATACCGTTCCGGGAATCATGAACAAGAGAAAGATGAGCGGGACGATCGACTGCATCAGCGGCGCTGAAAAAGCCGTGAGGTCCCCGTCGGGCGCCCGAAGCGGTGAGGTGGCCGGCGCAGCAGCAATCCAGAGGAGCGCGAGTCCGGCCGCCATGACGCCGGTAGCAGCCCAGAAGGCCATCCGCTCGCGGCGGTCGATCTCTTTCATCTCCGGCATCTCATCCGGATCCCCGTCGACCGCCGTGGCCTGGAGTCGAGGCTCGACGACCTTGTCCGTCAGATACCACCCGACCAGGACGATGAGGATGCTGGACGCCGAGGTGAAGAACCAGTTACACAGCGGGTTCACCAGGATCGCGGGGTCGATGAGCTGCGCCGCACCCTGTGTGAAGCCCTGAAGGAGCGGATCAATCCCGGACGGGATGAAGTTTGCGCTGAAGCCGCCGGACACGCCCGCAAATGCAGCGGCGATGCCGGCGAGCGGGTGTCGGCCTGCGGCGTAATAGATCACGCCTCCGAGCGGGATCACGAGAACATAGCCGGCGTCCGTCGCCGTATGACTGACGATCGCGACGAGGATGAGCATCGGCGTCAGGAGCGCCCTGGGCGTAACCCCCAGGACGATGCGGAGTCCCGCGTTGATGTACCCTCCATGCTCCGCTACGCCGATGCCGAGCATGGCGACGAGCACCACACCGAGCGGTGGAAACGCGGCGAAGGTCTGAACCATTCCTGCGAGAAAGGCCGCCATCCCCTGCCCCGTCAGCAGATTGGTCACCGCGATCGGGGCACCCGACCGGGGATCGATCTCCACGAAGGCGATTCCCGACAGGACCCACGAGAGGCCCCAGACGATGAAGAGGCTGATGACGAACAGCACCGCCGGATCGGGCAGCTTGTTCCCGACCACCTCGATCGCGTTCAGGAAGCGATCGATCAGGCGAGGCTTGTCGACAGTCGCGGTTTCGGAAGACACCTGACCTCCTCTCTGAAATGATCACCAGCCCCGGTCAGAGCGGTGAGACCCGGGAACCGATGGTGCCCGAGCAAAGCTAAGGTGTGGTTGTAACGAGCGAATCGCACGCCAAGCGCTCTAACGGGCGGCTCGTACCTCCCGAAAGAAGGCACGCACATCCTCGATGAGCAGTTCGGGCTCTTCGAGGGCGGCGAAGTGGCCACCCCTCGGCATCTCGGTCCAACGCACGATGTTGTACCGCGATTCCGCCCACGCGCGCGGCGTGAAATAGATCTCCTTCGGGAAGATGGCGCCCGCCGTCGGGACGGACACGTACGACACGGGGCGTCGGCTCGGGGCATGGCGAAACTCGTAGTAGATCCGAGCGGAGGACGTGATGCTACCGGTCACCCAGTAGAGCGTGACGTTGGCGAGCACCTGATCCTTCGTGAAGGCGTCCTCGACATTCCCGTCGTTGTCACTCCAGCCGTGGAACTTCTCCACGATCCACGCCGCCAACCCCGCCGGGGAGTCATTCAGCCCGACGCCGAGGGTCTGAGGCTTCGTGCCCTGAATGTCCTGATACGCGCTTCCCTCGGCGAACGCCTCGACGCGCTCGGCGCGAAGGGCGCGCTCGTCGTCCGTCACACCTGCATCGGGATCCGTTCCCGGCGCCGGCCCACCGAGGACGAAGTTCGTGTGAAAGCCGATCACGTGGTCCGGGTAGTTGCCGGCGACGGACCGACCGATGATTCCGCCCCAGTCCCCACCCTGAACGCCATACTTCTCGTAGCCTAGACGATCCATCAGGGTCGCGAAGGCGTCCGCCATCCGCTCGGGACTCCACCCGGCTTCCGTGGGCGCGCTCGAAAAGCCGAAGCCGGGCAGCGAGGGAATCACGAGGTGGAACGCATCGCCAGGATCCCCTCCGTCGGATACGGGGTCCATCAGACGATCGATGATCCCGGTGAATTCGAAGACCGAGCCGGGCCACCCGTGAATCAGAAGAAGGGGAGTCGCGTCGGGGTTGGCTGACCGCTGGTGAATGAAGTGCAGATCCACCCCGTCGATCACGGTCTTGTACTGGTCGAACTCGTTCAGAGCCCGCTCCTGCGCGTGCCAGTCGAAGTCGTCGCGCCAGTACTCGAGCAATTCGGCGAGGTACGCCCCGTCCGTTCCGTACGTCCACCCCGTCTCGGGTATCTGGTCCGGGAGGCGAGTCCGGTCCAGCCGGTCGTTCAGGTCGGTAAGGACCTGCTCGGGCACGTCGACCGTGAAGGGACGAATCGCTTCGGGATCGATCGTGTCCGTCATCTCGGGCGAAGGCTCGGCACACGCGCCTGCGGCAAGGCAGAGCCCCAGCACTGCTCCGACGCGCAGAACGCGAACGCTGGCGTCACGATCATCCCGACTCACTCGGACCGCTGCCGCTCGAAGACCATGTCCCGAACACGACTGCCGGAGGCGGTGAAGCCCGTCAGTCGACCGGATGCGTCGCGGGTGAACCTCACCCGAGGCAGCCACCCCCGATCTCCGATGAAGTGATCCTCGCCCGAGGGAGTCAGCGTTGCAGGTGCATTACGCCAGTGATGGGCGACGAGCGCCCCGTCGATGGAGACGATCTCGTAGCTCGAGTCGAGCTCGGTGCTTCGGTACCAACCCTCGAAGGCGCGGAGTTGCTCTGCGGTCAGGTGAGCCGGTTCCGGATCGGGGGCTTCGGGCGGTCCATCGGGGGCAGGCCCCATCTGATCCTCAAGGAAGACCTCGGCCACCCGGCGGGCGCGGCCGGCCGGGTCACAGTTCGAGACGTTGCAGAACACCGCGACCGAAAGGTTCTGCTCTGGGAAGCGTACGAAGTTCGTTCGATAGCCGGCCCAGCTGCCCCCGTGTCCAAACGTCGGAAGGCCACGGTAGTCGCCCACACTCAGGCCGTACGCGTAGTTCAGCGATTCACCGTCGTTCAGGACGCCGCGCTCCAGCATGCGCTCCAGCATGGCCGCCCCGCCCACTTCAGCCGTCTCGTAGTTCTTCATCCAGACCAGGAAGTCGTCCATCGACGTGTTGAGCGAGCTCGACGCCAGCGCCGTGAGCTGGTTCACGACTCGGCGATATGTGCCGTCATCCGTCGGTGCGTACGACTCCGCACGACCCGGAACGATCTCCAGGTAGTCGTCGGAAAAGTGCGTGCTCGCCATGCCGAGCGGCTCGAAAATCCGGGCATCCGTATACGCTCGAAACGTCTCGCCGGACTGCACCTCGATGATGCGTGCCAGGAGGTTGTAGCCGGTGTTCGAGTAGGAGTACTCGGACCCCGGCGGGAAATCGAGGTCCTCCTGTTGGTACAGCATGCGGAGAATCTGCTCGAACGAGATGACGTCCGTGTACGTCACGCCGCCGAGCATCATCGAGTGCGGCCAGTCCCGAATCCCGCTGGTGTGGTGCACGAGATGGCGTGGTGTGATCGTCGACCCGAAGTCGGGTAGTTCCGACACGTACGCGCCTGCATCGGCGTCGAAGTCGAGACGGCCCTCCCCTTCGAGGAGGAGCGCCGCCATCGCGCCGAACTGCTTCGAAATCGACGCGATGTCGAACACCGTTTCCGGTGTGATCGGGATGCCGTGATCCATGTTGGCGATCCCGTAGCCGGCTCGGTGCACCACGTCGCCGTCGAGAAGCACGCCCACCGCGGCCCCCGGTGCATCGTCCCGGTCGAGGTCGGCGAAGACCGCGTCCACACCGGGATGGATGGGGCCGTCGGCACCAGCCGATGGCCCCTCAGCCCCGCATCCGAGCAGCGGCAGCATGAGGAGCGACAGACACCGTGTGCGCATCATCAGAAGCCCCCTCGCCGGAGCACCCGACCAGGCGCGACATCCATCAGCTCCCCGTCATCGATCACGAGGGTGCCGTTCACGAAAAGGTAGTCGACCCCTTCCGCGTACCTCATCGCGTTGGCTCCGAACTCCGCCATGTCGCGGATCTGCTCCGGGTCGAACACCACCAGGTCGGCGGCCATCCCGGGTGTGACGAAGCCACGGTCGTGTAATCCGAGCCGCTGCGCCGCCATGGAGGACATCCTCCGCACGGCATCCTCGAGACTGAGCACGCTGTCCTGCCTGACATACCTGGCGATCACACGCGGGAAGGCTCCGAATGCCCTCGGATGGGAGCTGTCCGTGCTTTCCGGGTTCACCGGGGATGCGTCTGTATCGATCATGACGTACTCGGCCTCGAGCGCGAGCCACTTCTGCTCCTCGTTCATGCTCTGCGGATTCACGCTCACTCCACCTGCCTGCACGAGGTCGAAGAAGGCGTTCCACGGATCCGTGCCGAGGACCTCGGCGGCCTCCGTGATCGAACGGTTGATCACGGCCGCGTCGACGGCATCCGGTGCGGACACGATCAGCACGTTGTCCCAGTTCATGCCCACGTGCCGATACCAGTTCTCCCAGTCTGAGGTCGTCTCGACCTCGCGACGAAGTTCCGCGCGCAGCGCCGGGTCACCGAGCGTTTCGAGAAACGGGCGGGTGCCCGCCGCATAGTGCCGCGGATGCAGGAATGAACCGAGACCGATCCCGTTACGCACGTAGGGATAGATGTCGGCCGTGACATCCATGCCTTCGGCGCGTGCCGAGTCGATGAGCGCGAGCGCCTCCGCCATGAGCGGCCAGTTCTCCTGCCCGGCAGCCTTGAGGTGATAGATATGCACGGGCACGCCGGCACCGGACCCGACGGCGATCGCTTCCCGGATCGCATCGAGCACGGCGTGGCTCTCGTTGCGCATGTGCGTGAAGTAGACACCGCCGAACTCGCCCGCGACACGAGTCAGCTCGATGAGCTCGTCCGTGCTCGCGTAGATCGCCGGCGGGTAGATCAGGGAGGTCGAGGTCCCAACCGCACCGTCCTCCATCGCCTGCCGGACCAGCGACTTCATCTCCTCCAGCTGCTCGGGTGTCGGCTGGACATCCTCGTCGCCGAGGACCACACGACGCACCTGGGTCAGCCCCACGTCGTGCACGACGTTGATCGGGATGCCGTAGCGCTCGAGTAGCGCGAAGTACTCCCCGTAGGTCTGCCACTGATGTTGGGTGCCCTGCACATCCACCGGAGAGGCCTCGGCGGCTCTGGGAGCAGGCGAGCCCCCTTCCCCGGAGAGATACGTCGTGATTCCCTGCCGGAGCTTCGACTCTGCACTCGGCGGATCGGTCAGAAGGACCGTCGTAGACTGTCCCATCATGTCGACGAAGCCCGGGCTGATCACCCGATCGGCCGCATCGATCGTTCGATGCGCCGGCTGATCGGAGAGCGCGCCCACGGCGGCGATGCGGTCACCCCGTATTCCGACGTCTGCCCGGAACCATGGATTACCCGCACCGTCCACGACCCGTGCGTTCGTTATGAGGACATCGAAGGGGCCATCTGTCGGAGGTCCGGGCTCGCTGGCACAGGCAAGCGTCGAGGCGAGCAGAACCAGCAGGACGAGTTGAGCCACGCGAGCGGCACGGGATGAGAGCATCATGTCGGATTCCCTGAATCTCGGGTCGTGCAGACCGAAGCCTGATAGGTACGCGCTAGGCTCGCTCGAGGCTATCCGCGACCCAGCTGCTGGAGTCTGTTCCGGGACGATTCCACCGCATAGTGTCCCTGTGGGTTGCCGACTCGACGTGCGTGGTAGCGTCCGTCGGCCGTCCGCACCGGCAAGTTGTCGACCGGTCGTGACGGGGCTGTCCCCCATCACTCGGCCCGCACTCTCGATATGACTCCGTACGAATACCTGACCGTCTTCATCTCTGTGGTGACCGGTCTGGCGGTCGTGCATCTTCTCAGCGGTATCTCGCTGATCCTCGACACTCGAGTGAAGGAGCGTGTCGACTGGATCCACGCCGTCTGGACGGCCAATGTCTTCGTCACGACGCTGCTCGTCTGGTGGTTCAACTTCGGGCTCACCGAGGTTCGGGTCTGGAGCTTGCCCCACTTTCTGACGCTTGTCGCGTACTCCGTCGTCCTGTACCTGCTCGCGGCCCTCCTGTATCCCGTGCGCGGTAGCGAGATCGTCGACTTTCGCGCGCACTTCGAGGAGAACCGCGGGCGCTTCTTCCTCCTCGCCCTGGCATTTCAGTTCGTCGATTTCACCGACGCACTGCTCGAGCGCCAAGCCCTCGGCACGGACTGGAATGTGCTGCACTTGTTCTCGCTCGTCGCATTCGGCGCCGCCTTTCTGGTCGCGATGCGTACGTCGAACCGCCTGTTCCACGGCGTCCTCGCGATCGCCTGGCTGGCCGTCTGCCTGAGCTGGGGCATCGGAGGTCTGGATGCTCCGATCGTGACCTCGTCGAACGGCTGAGCAAGGATCGCACCGGCTGACCGACCCGGCTTCACGGATGTATCCCACCCGGGTCGAGCGAGCCGTATATTTCGCGGAACGTTACGACCCCTCAACGACCTGGACTGATATGAAGACGCCCTTCCTGAGATTTGCTCTCGCGCTGGTGGCGCTCGGACTCGCTCTTTCGCCCATGCAGGTCGAAGCTCAGCTGACGATGGCCCAGGCTCAGGCTGCGGTCGACGCCGCCGAGGCTGAAGCGCGCGCGAACGGCTGGAACCTGACGATCTACGTCGCAGACGCCGAGGGTGTCCCTCTCTATCTCCGACGCATGGACAACGCCCCGGCCCGCACGACGGACATCGTCATGCGGAAGGTTCACGTGGTGATCACGACGGGTGGCACGTCCGGCGCGTACGGCGCGGCGCTCGCGGCCGGAACGATGGACTCGATCCCGGGCGGAATCCATTACGAAGGCGGACTCCCGATCATGATGAACGGTGAGATCGTGGGGGCCATGGCAGCGAGCGGTGCGCGTGGCTCCGAAGACGCACAGGCGGTTCGCGCCGGGCTCGTGGCCATCGGGGCGGACGCCATTCGCTGAGGTGTGGCTCGGATGGGCTCGAGGCTGTGAAGCATTGCATCGTCGACGTCTGACGAGTCAGGACAACCGATGAGCATTCTCGAAACCGTCGTTCTCGGTAACGCGGTCGAGTCGTGGGCATTCGCCCTCGGCGTGACCGTCGTGAGCTTCGTACTCCTCCGAGTCGTGGCGCTCCGCGGTCTTCGTCGACTGTTGAACGCCGCGTCTACGGAGAAGCACTACTGGGACGACGTCCTCCTGGCTGCTCTGAACGCTACGAAGCCAGGCCTGCTCTTTCTGGTTGCCACGTTTGCAGGGTCGCTTGTCGTCTCCGTGCCCCTCACCGTCGGGCAGGTCATGCAGTCCCTGGCCATCGTCGCACTCCTGGTGCAGACGGGTCTCTGGGCCGATGGAGGCCTGTCGCAATGGCTGAAAATGCGCTCGGCCGAGCGTGCCGCGGACGACCCGGCCGAGGTGATGACCGTCAACATCATCGGGGTGATGGCCAAGCTGGTCCTCTGGTCGCTGGTCCTTCTCCTCGCCCTCGAGAATTTCGGTATCGACGTGACGGCGCTGGTCGCAGGCCTGGGCATCGGGGGCATCGCGGTCGCGTTGGCAGCTCAGAACATCCTCGGCGACCTGTTCGCCTCACTGTCCATCGTCCTGGACAAACCGTTCGTGCTGGGCGACTTCGTCACGGTCGACGACTACCTGGGCAGTGTCGAGGCGATCGGCCTGAAGACCACGCGTATTCGGAGTCTGTCGGGAGAGCAGGTGGTGTTTTCCAACACCGACCTGCTTTCGAGCCGAATTCGCAACTACGGTCGCATGTACGAGCGACGGGTCGTGCTGAACATCGGGGTCACGTATCAGACGCCACACGGCGTGCTCAGCGAGATCCCCGAGATCATCAAGGACGCGATCGAAAGTCAGGGTGGGGACAAAGTCCGCTTCGAACGTGCACATCTCGCCGATTACGGAGACTCTGCCATTCTGTTCGAGGCGGTCTACATCATCGTGGAGGCGGACTACGGCCTTCATATGGACATCAAGCAGGACGTCTTCCTGCGCATTCACGAGGTCTTCGAGGCGCGAGGCATCGACTTCGCCTACCCGACTCAGACGGTCTTCGTCGAGTCGAGGGTGAAGGATTAGCCCAACCGCTACTGACCTCGCAGAGAGGGATCGTCCACCGGAACACCCGCAGCGTGCCTCCACACCCACAGGATCCGCTGCACGGCCGTCAGATTCGTGAGGATCGCGACGATGACGATCACGTACTTCAGGACGAATCCGTCGAAGTCGAGCCCAAACAGCAGCGACCCCGCTCCGATCAGTACGACTCGCTCAGGCCGCTGCATCAGCCCGACCGTGCAATCGAGGCCGAGGCCCTCGGCACGCGCACGTGTGTAGCTGACCATGATCGAGCCAGCCATCGCGGCGAAGATCACGTAGATCATCCAGACATCGGCGAGTGCTGGGCCGTAGGTGTTGTAGAGCGACAGGAGGCCCATGAACACGACGATTTCGCTGATCCGGTCCAGCGTCGAGTCATAGAACGACCCGAACTTCGATGCCATCCCACTGGCGCGAGCGACCTGACCGTCGAATATGTCCCACATCCCTCCGAGCAGAACCAGAGCCCCCGCCCAGCGCACGTGGTCGAGATGGTAGAGATATCCGGCCCCGACGACGCACAAGAAGCCGCACGTGGTCACGAGATTGGGATGGATGCCACGAGCGGCCATCCATCGCACCGTAGGATCGATCATCCTGTAGACGGGAGCACGGAGCGCGTCAAGGGATTTCACTCAGAGCCTCAATTGGAAAGGGATCGAAGACCGTGCTCAGCGCACCGTCGCCACGTCACACGCAGGGGTTATCTGAAGATAGGCAAGCCGCTTGCCCCGCGATTTGAGCGACCGCACGATACCCGGCCGTTGCTTCGCATTTCCCGAACCTGTCGCACCATGCCCGACTCCCGCAGTCACCGCCTCTCGATGACCGTGGCGCTCGCCGCGCTCCTGATCCCCACGTCCATCACCGCTCAGGCGTCCATCGAGCAGGCCGCCGCCGCACTCCACCTGCGCGAAGTCGGTCCAGCGGTCGCAGGTGGCCGAATTGCCGATGTCGAGGTTCATCCGCATGACAAGTCGACGTGGTACGTCGGCGTCGGGTCCGGCGGCGTGTGGAAGACTACGAACGCGGGTACGACGTTCACGCCGTTATTCGATGATCAGCCGAGTTACTCGATCGCAGACATCGCGCTGGCTCCATCGAATCCGGAGATCGTTTGGGTCGGCACCGGCGAGAACGTCAGTGGTCGCCACGTCGCATGGGGAACCGGCGTGTATCGCAGCCTCGACGGCGGGGCATCGTGGGAGAACATGGGGCTTCCGCAGTCGGAGCATATCGGGAAAATCCTCGTTCACCCGGAAGATCCAGACGTCGTGCTGGTCGCATCCGAGGGTCCGCTCTGGTCACCCGGCGGTGAGCGCGGCGTCTACATGTCGGAGGACGGCGGCCGAAGCTGGACCGCGACCCTGACGATCGACGAGAACACCGGAGTGACCGATCTGGAGTTTGCGCCGGACGACCCGGGCACCGTCTACGCGGCCGCGTTCCAGCGTCGGCGTCACACGTGGGGGTACATGGGTGGAGGTCCCGAAACCGGTCTCTGGAAGTCCACGGACGGTGGGCGTACCTGGAAGGAGGTCACGACCGGACTTCCCACACGTGACATGGGCAAGATCGGACTCGCTGTGACACCTGCCGATCCGGATCTCGTGTACGCCACGATCGAATCGAATGGCGGACAGCAGGGCTTCTACCGCTCCACCGACCGCGGCGAGAGCTGGGAGCACCGCAATACGTACATCTCCGGCGGAACGGGCCCGCACTACTACCAGGAAATCGAAGCCTCGCCGACCGAAGCCGACGTCGTCATTCAAATGGACGTCTTCTTTCAGGTGACGTACGACGGGGGGACGACCTTCGGCAATCTCGAAACCGGCCGGGACAAGCACTCGGACAACCACGCGCTCTGGATCGACCCGGACAATCCGCTTCACATGCTCGGCGGGACCGATGCGGGGCTTTACGAGACCTTCGATCGGGGCGCGACATGGCGTCATTTCCCTAACCTGCCGATCGCGCAGTTCTACAAGATCGCGGCTTCGAACTCCGAGCCCTTCTACGAATTGCTCGCAGGTGCACAGGACCTCGGAACTCTCTGGGCTCCCGCGCGGACGCAGACGACGGAGGGCGTGCGGAACGAGGACTGGCTCTTTCCGCTCGGTGCCGACGGATACGGTGTGGCCTTTGATCCGACCGATGCGAACACGATGTACATGATGACGCAGCAGGGAAATCTGCAGCGGGTGGATCACCTGAGCGGGGAGGAAGTAGCCATCCAGCCTCAGCCAGCTCCGGGCGATCCGGCCGAGCGCTGGAACTGGGACTCGCCGATTCTGGTGTCACCGCACGATCCGAGCCGGATCTACTACGCGTCGCAGCGACTCTGGGCGTCGGACGACCGGGGCGACAGCTGGACCGCGATTTCGGGTGACCTCACAACCGACACGGAGCGCTATTCGCTGCCGTACATGGGGCGCGTCTGGGAGCTGGACGCACTCCACGACAACGGGGCCATGTCGAAGTACGCGACACTGACGACGATCTCGGAGTCGTCCGTCGCGGCCGGAACGATCTACGTCGGTTCGGACGACGGCCTGATCCACGGAACGACCGATGGTGGGGCCAACTGGATGCGTGCGCAGGATCTACCCGGTGTCCCCGAGCGCTCCTTCATCAACAAGGTAGTCGCGAGCGAGCACGATGCAGCGACCGTGTTCGCCCTGGCCGATGCGCACAAACTCGGGGACTACGCACCTTACATCTTCCGAAGCGACGACCACGGGCAAAGCTGGACCTCGATCCGCGGAGACCTGCCGGAGGGTGAGCTCGTGTGGGCGATGCAACAGGACCACATCGTGCCCGAACTGCTCATCCTCGCAGGTGAGACGTCGCTCTGGTTCACGGTCAACGGCGGAACGAACTGGCACCGTCTCGACGCCGGAGCCCCGACCATCGCGTTCCGGGACGTGCAGCTCCACCGCCGGGATGACGACATCATTGGCGGCACGTTCGGACGGGGGATCTGGATCCTCGACGATTACGCTCCGCTCAGGGCCTTGGCTCGCGGCGAGCTCACTCAGACGGGCGGCGTGATGCCACTCCGAGACGCCTGGTGGTACGTGCCGTGGCTCACGAATCAGGCGACGGGACGCCCCACGCTGGGGACGACCGCGTGGTCAGCCGAAAACCCTCCGTTCGGCGCAACCTTCACGGTGCACGTCCCCGGGCTCCGGCAGACCACCGGGGAGGCGCGCGAGGAACAGGAACGATCACTCCGTGACGCAGGAAGCGATGTCCCCTTCCCCGGCTACGACGCGCTTCGATCGGAGCGTACCGAATCCGGCCCGATGGTCCGGGTTCGCGTATCGGACGATACGGGTGCTCCTGTCCGCTGGGTCGACGTCCCCGCGCGCGCAGGAGTGCACCGCGTGACCTGGGACCTTCGACACCCGGCGCCGAATCCGGTCAGCTTCGCAAATCCGGACTTCCGGCCGCCGTGGGTCACGGAGCCGACTGGCCCTCTCGCCGCGCCGGGCCCCTACTCCGCCCAACTCGTGATCATCGATGGCGGCAACGTGACCGAAATCGGGGCGGCGCAGAGCTTCTCGGTCCGTCCGGTGCCGACCACCCCGGCCGGGACCGATTTCGAGGCGGTCGAGGCCTTCCATCTGCGGGTGGCGGATCTACAGCGTCGGATTTCGATCGCTGCTTCGGAGATGTCGCAGGCATCCGAGCGTGTCAGGTACATGCGTGCAGCACTCGAGCGAACGCCATCGGCCGATGCAGCGCTCTACGGTGACGTCGACGCACTCGCGGCGCGACTCGACGACTTCCGCTTCCAGCTGAACGGAGACCCGGTGCGGGGATCACTCAGCCAATCGGCGTCACCCGCGATCTCGGGGCGAGCCGGTCGAGCCGCGTCCTCGTGGAACACACGGCAGGCTCCTACGGAGACGATGCGCGAGAACCTGCGGATCGCGGAGGCGGATTTCTCCTCCTTCCAGACGCAGCTCGCGTCTTTCCTCGAAGTCGACATGACTGCCGTCGAGCAGGCACTCGCAGATGCGGGAGCCCCCTGGACACCGGGCCGGCGGGTCGGTCAATGAGCCGGGTCGTTTCGCACATGAAGCCGCGATGGCCCTTCGCGGGCGTGATCCTGATCGCGTGCGCGATGCTCGCACTCGCTGAGCCGGCGGCATCCCAGGACCGGTTCGGCGCCGCGGTTGCGCTGACCGGACCGGACCACGTCGTCGTGCTCAAGCCCGGTGCAGCAATCGGGCCAGCCGCAGCGGTCGTCTTTCGAAGGGCGCCGGATGGCACGTGGATGCAGACCGAGCGTCTCGCCAAGCTCGAGGGTGGCTACCCCGGTGAGGCGCTGATCCCCGCGCTTGCAAGCGGCGGAGACTTGCTGCTGCTCGCGAGCGGCGACCCGGATGGACGGGAGGCCGGGCATCTCTACCAATGGGATGCCGGAGCATGGTCACCTCGGGTTCGTGTCCCCGTCGATCCGAACGTCGGTACCGTCGCGGCAGAGCTTCCGACGGGAGGGCTCGACATGCCCACGCTGAACCGGCTGATGGGTCCACCTGCGCGCTCGATCGCACTCTCGCCCGACGGGACGAGACTGGCCGTGGCCGGCGGCGCAGTCGAGTCCGATGTCGTTCACGTGCTACGCATGGAGTCCGGGACGTGGGCGCTCGAGTCCGTCCTTCCGCTCACCCGCGCCGACGACGCGTCTCCGAGCGGGCTCGGCACGGCACTCGCGCTCACGGACCGTCATCTCCTGGTGGGCACCCCCGGCCACGGCCTCGGTGGCTCCGTGCACCTCTTCGAGCGGGACGACACCGGATGGGCCGGTACGACCGTATTCCCCACGGACTCCCTCGAGCGGGACGCGTTGCTCGGCTCCGCTGTTGCACTGTCCGACGACGGGTCCGAGGCGTTCGCATCGGCTCCGGGACTCGAGCGCGTCATACGGTTCTCGCGCGGATCGGATGGCACCTGGTCGCGCGCCGGGGACGTCACACCGCCGGATGCAGAGACCGCGGATGCGATGCGATTCGGAGCTGCCCTCGCGATCGACTCCTATCATCTTCTGGTCGGAGCGCCTCAGGCGAATGGAGGCAACGGTCAGGTGTTCGTGTTCGAACGCTCCGGGTCCGGCGACTGGACGATGAGTCGTACCTTGGCGGCCGATCTCGAGGGGGCCGGCTACGGCTCGGCCGTGGCCGTGACGGAAGGCCATGCGGTGATCGGTGCACCGGGCGCATACGGTGGTGAGGGGCGCGCGGCGTTCGTAGACCTCGACTCGGGCGAGGCACCGATCTGGCTGGACCCCGGTGCCGAGCTGCGCACCGTGTCCGGCTCGGACCCCGTGACGTGCGCGGACGGTGAGGCAGCGGGTTTCGCCTGTGAGAGCGTGGATCTCGTGTCGTTCCTGCCGCTCGCCGCCCTCGGAGCGGAGCCGGGGGAGCGCGTGACCGACGTGTGGGGGTGGACCGACCCCGAGATGGGGCGCGAGTACGTGCTGATCGGGCGCACGGCCGGCCTCGCCTTCGTGGACATCACGAACCCGGGCATGCCGCGCTTCGTCGGGCTCATGCCGGCGAATCCGTCCCATGCCCGCGACATCAAGGTCTATCGGGATCACGCATTCCTCACGGGAGACGGGGCGGGCGAACACGGTCTTCTCGTCTTCGACCTGTCACGTCTGCGCGATCTCGCGCAGGTGCCGGCCACCTTCGAGCCCGACGCCCGTTACGACCAGGTTGCCAGCGCACATAACCTCGTCATCGATACCGAGTCCGGGTTCGCGTATACCGTGGGCACGAACACCGGGGGCCAGTCGTGCGGCGGCGGGCTCCACATGATCGACATCCGGAATCCTTTGCAGCCAACCTTCGCCGGGTGCTATACCGACACCGAGGGGCTCATCTGGACCGGACGGACGCACGATGCGCAGTGCACGGTCTACCACGGCCCGGACGAGAACTACCAGGGTCGACAGATCTGCTTTGCCGCGAACGAGACGGCGATGCGGATCGTAGACGTCACCGACAAGGCCGCACCCGAGCCGATCTCCACCGCGAGCCATCCGGGTACCGCGTACATCCACCAGGGGTGGCTGACCGAGGATCATCGCTACCTCTACGTGAACGACGAGCTCGATGAAATCGTCGGCACGACCGATCGGACGAGGACGCTGATCTACGACGTCGCCGAACTCGACGATCCGATTCTGATCGGGGAGCACCTCGGACCGGATCAGGCCACGGACCACAACCTCTACATCGCGGGCAACCGTGCGTACCTCGCGAACTACCAGGCCGGCTTTCGTGTACTCGACGTCTCCGATCCCGAGCGTCCGGTGGAGATCGGCTGGTTCGACACGACACCGTACGGCGAGAACCCACCCGGGTTCGGCGGCGGTGCGTGGACGGCCTGGCCCTTCTTCGAGAGCGGCATGATCGTCGTGTCGAGTATGAATGAGGGCCTCTTCATCGTGCGACCGCAGCGCCCCGTGACCTGACCTCGGCTTCATCCACACCACACCACACCAGCACACTCGATACACGTCCATGGCAGCGAAACGGCGCGGTCCCCAGCAGTCGGTCAAAGGATTCCGGCCCGGCAAGGAGCCGGCCCACCTCAAGAAGCGCAGGGCCAAGGCGCAGCTCGGCTCGAATGCGTCGTGGGGTCAGAAGCAGGCCGTCGAGGCGGTGGCCGGGAAGAGCCCCGACGAGGTCCAGGCGATGGTGACACGCTGGAGCACCGGGCTCTTCGTCGGAGCTGCACTCCTCGCGATCGGCGGAATCTTCCTGTACGGCTGGTCCACGCCCGTCGGCGTTACCGTCCACGTGTGTGCCGCGGTGATGGCGTTCCTCGGCGTCCGACTCCGGAAGTCGGGAGCTGGCCTCGTGGAGATGGCCGGGTCGCTCTGACCCCCCGGCGTCGGCAGGCGGGAGGTCACCGGGCCGTAGCCGACAGGTCACCGGGCCGTAGCCGATAGGTCAGCTCACGGGCGGCCGTACCCTCATGATGAACAGTCCCTCGCGGACACTCGTGAAGATCACCAGACCGTCCTCGAAGAACGGATAGTTGCTCCAGGCACCACTCTCCGAGGAGCTGTGCCCCGGTCCGTCCTCGTTGTACGGGGCACTGTCGAAGAACGCGATTTCACGGGGATTCGCACGGTCGCTGATATCGAGAACCCGCAGACCGCTCCCGTAGTTCGACTGGTACATCCGGTTTCCGACGACGTACAGGTTGTGATCGGACGCCGCCACGGGGCCGATGTACTCGTTCGCGACGACCGGATCGTCGAGCTCGGTCAGGTCCCAGACGATCGTCCTCGTCCCGCTCACGTTGCCGGACAGCTCGTCGAGCTCGTCGTTCATGTAGAAGTACCGCTGCTCTTCGTCGAACCATCCCTGGTGCGCGTAGGCGACGTTCGGATAGCTCATGCGCGCGACCGTGACCGGATTCGCCTTGTCGGTCACGTCGGCGATGTTGATCTCCGACTCGTTGGAGCCGACACAGATCTGGCGGCCGGTATAGCGGCCATCGGGGCCTGCGTAGATGAGGCACTGGGCGTCGTGCGTGTACCCCCGGGCACCCGGGCTCGCGGTGTCATGGTAGCAGCCCGCGAAGACCGGGTTGAGCGGATCACCCGCGTCGACCATGTGAAGTCCTCCACCGCACGTCCGACCACCTCCGTTCGCCGCCACGATGTAGAGGAACTTCGACGCGGTATCGGCCACGACGTTGTGCGCGCTGAAGATCTCCCGGTACGTGTTGTCCGGCTCGAAGTCGACCGGCTCTTCACCGACCGAACGCAGACGCGTGAGGTCGAAGACCTGCATCCCGTGGGCACGCGCCCCATCGGAAACGACGTACGCGTAATTGTCGATCACCTTGATGTCGCGCCAGACCGAGGGAGGGGATCCGACTGTGCGCGGCAGGTTACCCATCAATCTCGGAGCAGCCGGGTCGGTCACGTCCACGAAGGAGGCACCGTCGCGCCGCGCGATGAGGGCATAGCGACGACCCATCTCGCGATCCGTCCAGCCCCAGACGTCGTTCACCCAGACGCCTCGCTCGCCGCCCAGATCGTCGACCGTCATGTGGCCGACCAGCTCCATGTTCGTGCACGGGAACTCGGTCATCTGCCCTTCGTCACACCGATCACCCGTGTTCAGCGCAGACCCGATGCGGAAGATGTGCCCCTCGAGAAGGTCACCCGCAGCCCAACCCCCGTCGGTGCGAGACAGCGACATGACCCGGCCCTCACCGAAGTCGCGGCTCGGCATCGAAACGACGGCCCGATTACCGGACGAGGCCACGGCGTACCCGAACCCGAGAGGCCACGACGCACCCGACATGTCATCCGGGTCCAGGCGCTCGGGGTCGACCCAGCCATCGGCGGAGGCGGCGAACCGGAACACCCGGCCGTTTCGGCGATCGATGCCGGGCGCACCGACCCAGAGCTCCTCTCCCACCAGCCCGATCGAGAAGCCGAACTGGGATCCGTCGGGCTCCAGCGGAGATCCCAGCGTCGCCGAAGAGGACCAGTTCCCGGCCGCATCGGATTCGAGCACCACGACCGCGGCCGCCCCCGGAGCGCCGACGAACGCCTGCGCGTCACTCATCCGGACACTGACCCCCGCCGCGGCGCGCTCGACCGTCGCCGCCGGAGGTAACGGAACGCGGCGCAGCGCGCTCCAGGCACCGTCTGCCCCACGGGCCGTGACATACGCGCGGCCGCGCCCCTGGTCGGAGCCGGGTGCTCCGATGAGCAGTCGGTCGGAGTGCCACGAGAGCGCGGCGCCGAAGCCTGAAGCGCCAGGTTCAGCGTCGGGGACCATGGTCGCGTCGAGGGCCCACTCGCCACCGCTCCTCACGTACCGATGGACGGAGCCGGATCCGTCCGACTCCGGTGCGCCTACCAGGAGCTCATCGTCGGAGAGCAGGAGTGCGGTCCCGAACTCGGCCGGACGTCCATCTCCGGGGGCCGTGATCGTGGCCTCGATCACCCATGAGCTGGCACGCCCCGATCGTGTGAACACGTACACCGAGCCGGATCCCTCATGCTTGCGCGGTGCACCGACGACGAGCGTGTTACCGTCGATCGCGATCGCTCGGCCGAAGTCGTCCATTCGCGCGGAGTCGGGCGCAGTGAGCCGTTGCTCCTCCTCCCACCCGGCCCCATCAGAACGCCCGTACGTGTACACCGTACCCGGTCCATACCAGTTCACCGGTTGGCCGATGACGAGCTCGTCCCCGGTCATGTCGACCGCCCGGCCGAAGTTGGGCTCCTGCCCCAGAACGGGTGTTGCAAAACAGAGGGCGGTCAGGAGGATGAGGGACTTGAGAGACGTCCGCATATCGGTACTCGAGATCGGTGGAAGGAACGGGTCTCGGAAGGTCTACGAGAAGCGCGTGCGCCGACAGGGGAGTCGCAACTCGGAGAGCGCGGCGTCCACGGTGCGAGAAAGGATGAGTGCGGCATGCCTTATACTTCGTGACCAACCCGAGATTCGACCGGAGCATATCGGACGTGACCGACGAGGCGCGCGGCCTGCGCACACGGAAGACGATGGATGTACGACGTCGATCCACCGGCATGCTGGCAGTCGTCCTGGGTGGATTCACCGTAGCGGCGTCGGGGTGTGCCCCGGAGCAGCCGCCCCGGCCGGGAGATCGCATCCCCGACTCGGCCCTCGAGGTGATCGACCCGACGGCCACCGACTGGTCGGCCGGCGACCGGCTCCGGTTGTCCGACCTGGAGGGCCGCCCGGTCCTGATCGACTTCTGGGCCTCCTGGTGTCCTCCGTGTCTCGAACAGCATGCTGACGTGAGCGCCGTAGCCGAACGGTACGGCGACCGAATCGCCGTCCTCGGCGTGCTCGTCGACGACACTCCGGCGAACGCGCTGCGCTGGATGGAGGAGCAGGGTGCGGCCTACCCGACCGTGCAGGAAGTCGACGGCACCCTCGAGGACGCCTTCTGGATCCCCGCGACCGGGTTACCCCATCTGGCCCTCATCGACCAGAACCGACGGCTCGTATGGCACCGACTCGGGGCCTCGGCCAACGGAATCCCGGAGGAGGTTCTGGCACAGCTCGACGAGTTGCTGGACGACACGTCACCGTAGCCGGGTCCGAGGTAGAACGGGCGCTATGACGGAGAGGTCCTCAGGCAGACCGGCACGACGGCGACCGCGTCATGGCACCCCCCGGTCGCTTTGCAGGCGCAGGACTCGTCCGTTAACGCAGCCTGAAGCGCTGAATCTTTCCGGTCGCGGTCTTGGGCAGCTGATCCACGAACTCGATCCAGCGGGGACGTTTGTACGCCGCCATTCGATCGACGCAGTGTTCGACCAACTGATCCACCATGTCATCTCCCGCGGCGCTCGGCTCGTTCAGCACGACGAACGCTCTCGGCTTGACCAGCCCCGCGTTGTCCTCCGCCCCCACGACGGCGCACTCTAGAACCGCATCGTGCTCGATCAGGGTGCTCTCGACCTCCACGGGCGACACCCAGATGCCTCCGACCTTGAGCATGTCGTCACTCCGGCCAGCGTGCCAGAAGTAGCCGTCGTCGTCCTCGTAGTACTTGTCCCCGGTGTCGAGCCACTCGCCCCGGAAGACTTCGCGCGAGCGCTCCGATTGATGCAGGTAGAAGAGTGCCGAGGTCTCCCCCTTGATCTGAAGCGTGCCGACATCGCCCGTCGGAACGGCGACCCCTTCGTCATCGACGATCCTGCACTCGTAGCCGGGCACGGGCTTCCCGCTGCTCCCCGGGCGAATGTCGCCGGGTCGATTCGAGATGAAGATGTGGAAGTTCTCCGTCGAACCGATGCCGTCGATAATGTCCAGCCCGGTTCGTTCATTGAACGCCTGCCAGACCGGCGCAGGTAACGCCTCACCTGCGGAGACACCAAGTCGAAGTGACGACAGGTCGTAGCGCTCGGTGAAGTTGTCGATCGCCAGGATCGACGCATACCCGGTGGGTGCGTTGTACAGGATCGTCGGCCTGAATCGATCGATGACGCCGAGCACGTCCGCTGCCTGACGGGGGCTGCCCGGATAGAGGACGACGGACGCGCCTACCCACCATGGAAAGAGCAGATTTCCGCCAAGCCCGAAGGTGAAGAACAGCTTGGCGACCGAGAAGGTCCGGTCGTCCCCCGTCAGCCCGAGCACGTCCGCGCCCCAGAGCTGGGCCGTCAACGCGTAGTCCTGATGCGCGTGGAAGATGCCCTTGGGCTGCCCCGTCGTGCCGCTCGAGTAGTTGAGGGTGCCGAAGTCGTCCCGGTGGACGCGCTCGACCGCGAGATGCTGACTCTCGTCCTCGATCCACTCTTCGTACGTCACTCCGTCACCCAACACGCCGTCATGCCCCACCACGACGACGTGCTCGACTCTCGTCTCGCCGTCCATCGCCTCGTGTGCGACATCACGAAGCGCGCTGTGCACGAGGAGCAACCGGGCATCGGAGTCGACCAGGATGTGGCGGAGCTCGCGTGCCGTGAGCAGCGTGTTCATCCCGACGGCGACCGCTCCGATCTTCAGGCAGGCGAAGAAGGAGATGGCCCACTCGGCACAGTCGAGGCACAGAATCGCAACGCGATCTCCCGGCCGCACACCGAGTGCCTTCATGGCATTGCCGACGCGATTGACCTCGACGGATACCTCGCCAAAGGTGAGCGTCCGTTCCGCCGTGATCAGTGCCTCCGCATCGGCCCCGTGCTCGAGGTTCCGCTCGAGGATGTCGACCGCGTTGTACCAGACCGGGAGATCTGCCGCGCGTCGCGGGATCACGGAGCGAACATCCCTTCGATCTCATCCCGTGAATAGACGCGGAAGGCGATCAACGTCTCGGTGCGGGCGATGCCGTCCAGGTGTCGGATCTTCCCGCTCACGATATCGGCGACATCCTGGTTCTCGCGCACTCGGAGGATTGCGACGAGGTCGTAGCGGCCTGCGACAGAGAACACTTCCGGCACTCCCTCGATCTCGACGAGCTGCTGCGCGAGGTCCTGGATCTTGTCTGCTTCGGCTTCGATGAGAACGACGGCACTGACCATGGCTCGCCTGTCACGAGGGTGAATGAGGGTCGAACGCGCCCTGAGCAACATGATGAAGCGTGACTGCGGACGGGGAAAGCGACCACACCGAACACGAACCGTGCCCGACAGCCGGCGCAGTATACGAGCAGGGCTCCGAACCGGTCGAGAACTGGTGCGCGTCGACCCCGTGTCAGACCAGCGCGACGACTTCGTCGATGAAGACCCACCCGCTGATCCCCGAGCCCGGATGCCACGAGGGCAGCGCGTCGTGACCGCTTGCCCGCACGCGAACGTAGCGCACGGGTCCCTCGCCCACGTCGACGGCAAGTAACTCCGCTCGCACCGCATCATCCGGTTGTGGCGGCCGGTGGATCGGCGTCAGCTCACGCCATTGTTCGCCATCGTCGGACACTGCGAAGACGACCCGCCTCGGAAGCAGAATCCATGCAGCCTGATTCTGGAGACAGTCGAGGCCGACACGGGAGAGGCGTCTGGCGGATCCGAGGTCGAGCATCGCCTCGAAGTCGACACCGTCGTAGGCCAGCCAGCGGCCGTCCCGAAAGTCGCCCGAGCCCACTCCCCCATCGACAAGCGCGTCCGGCCCGGCGCCCGGGTATCTCGGGTCGGATCTCGTCGCGCTCACGACCCGGGCTCCAACCGCCTCATGCTGAAGCGAGTCGACCCGGTCGAGTCCGTGACGGCCCGGCGGCCGCACCTCGTTGCCCACTCGCTGTGTGAGCCGATCGCCGAGCCTCCGCCGAGCCTCCTCCGCGAGGGCATCGAGTCGGGCGACGACATCCGGGTGATCCCCGGAAACGTCGATCGACTCTCCGACGTCTGCCTCGAGGTCATAGAGCGCCGCCGCAACGGTGGGAAAGGCGTAGGGACCCGGATGCCCGTCCATCCCGGGCTCGACGCCGACGTACGATCGGGTCCGATGTTCGAAGACGCGCTTCCATCGCCCTTCGCGGACGGCGCGAAGCTCTCCCGTGTAGTAGTAGAGAAAGTCGTTCCGCGGCGCGGCCCCTTCCTCCCCGATCAGCAGGGAGAGGATATCCACACCGTCGATCGCGTGGTCCGGAAGCGTCGCTCCCGTGATCGCCGCGACGGTCGGGAGCACGTCGACGGTCGAGGCCAATCGGTCGCACACGCTCCCCGCAGGAATCCGACCCGGCCACCGCATGATCGCAGGAACACGCGGGCCACCCTCGAAGGCCGTTCCCTTGCCCTCCCGAAGCGGCCCGGTCGAGCCCCCGTGGTTCCCGAAATTCAGCCAGGGTCCGTTGTCACTGGTGAAGATGACGAGCGTGTCGTCCGACACACCGTTCCGATCGAGAGCGTCGAGGACCTGCCCGGTGGACCAATCCATCTCCTGCATCACGTCGCCGTACAGCCCCTGCTCACTCGAGCTTCGGAATGCGTCCGATACGCCGAGTGGAACGTGAGGCATCGAGTGGGCGAGATAGAGGAAGAAGGGCCGGTCACCGTTCCGGTCGATGAAGTCGACGGCCCGCTCCGTGTACCGGACTGTGAGCCGGTCCTGATCCGCCAACTCGTCCACCGTCTCGATCGCCTCATCGCCCTCGATCAGCGGCAGGGGCGGATATCCACTCAGGCTTCCCTCCGTCACGGCAACCCCGTCGAAATCGACGGGCCACATGTCGTTCGAGTACGGCAAGCCGAAGTACTCGTCGAAGCCGTGCTGCAAGGGCAGGAACTCCGGAAGGTGGCCGAGATGCCACTTCCCCACAGCCGCCGTGGCGTACCCGAGTGACTTGAGAAGCTCCGCAATCGTCACTTCATCGGGATTGAGGCCCACCTGGGCGGCGGGCGTCAGCGCTCCGAAGATCGACACGCGAGGAGCGTAGCAACCGGTCAGGAGTGAGGCCCGCGACGCAGAGCACACGCCTTCCGACGCATAGAAATCGGTGAACCGCATCCCCTCGTCGGCGAGACGATCGAGGTGCGGGGTCGTGAAGCCCACCGCTCCGTAGGAGCCCACGTCGGCATATCCCTGATCATCCGCGAAGATCAGGACGACGTTCGTGGGACGAGACCGAGCCATACAGGCCGCCAGCCATCCGGGCGTAGCCATGGCGAGCCCCGCAGTGCCAGTGCGAACGAGGAACGTCCGTCTGGACGGTACCGTGTGGTCCTGCCCGCGAGGATCCGCGCTCACCGCTCGTACGGAACGGGGTCCTCGACCGGCACGGCGAAATGCGTGCGCATCGAGTCCAGTCGCGTCGCCAGTCGAGCCTGAATCTCCGCGTATTCAGGGGACCCGAAGACGCTCAGGAGCTCATCCGGATCCGCCTCGAGATCGAAGAGCTCCCATTCGTCGATCTCGTAGTAGTGGATGAGCTTGTGCGTTCCCGTGCGGATGCCGTAATGCCTCCGGACCATGTGCGGGCCGGGATACTCGAAGTACTGATAGTAGATCGCGTCTCGCCAGTCAGTTGGCGTTTCTCCACGTAGCAACGGGACCAGACTGGCGCCCTGCATCGATTCGGGAATCGACACACCGGCGAGGTCCAGAAACGTCTCCGCAATGTCGAGATTCTGCACGAGGGCGTCGTTCCGAGCACCAGCGGGCACGGACGCCGGCCACCGCACGATCAGCGGGGTCCTCAGCGATTCTTCGTACATCCACCGCTTGTCGTACCACCCGTGGTCGCCGAGGAAGAAGCCCTGGTCCGACATGTACACGACGACGGTGTTCTCCGAGAGGCCTTCGGCGTCGAGATAGTCGAGAACCCGGCCGAGGTTCTCATCGACCGATGCGATCGACCGCAGGTAGTCCTTGATGTAGCGCTGGTACTGCCATGATGTGCGCTCGTCCCCCTCGAGCCCCGCCGCCTCGAACGCCTCATTCCGCGGACCGTACGCGGCGTTCCACGTGGCCAGCTGGTCCGACGTGAGGTTGGCGGGCGCGACGAACTTCATGTCCCGCGCACTCATGTGGTCGGCGACCGTCATCTCCTGCGTGAGTGCAGCCGACGTACGGCCGGACGCGTCGTCGAACAGCGTGCTCGGCTCGGGGATCTCCTGATCGACGAACAGGTCCAGCTGATCGGGCCCCGGCGCCCACTCTCGATGGGGTGCCTTGTGCTGGTACATGAGCAGGAAGGGGCGATCCCCGTCACGCTCCTCCTGCATCCACCGAAGCGTTCGATCGGTGATGATGTCGGTCGTGTATCCCTCGTACGCGACGCTGTCGTCGGCAGAGAAGAGGATGGGGTTGTAGTACGGTCCCTGCCCTCGAAGTACTTCGAAGTGGTCGAAGCCCTCGGGATACACTTTCAGATGCCACTTGCCGATCAGCGCCGTCTGATACCCGGCCGACTGCAGCAGCTTCGGGAAGGTCAGTGTGGTCGCGTGCAGTGTATCGTAATTGGTCGGCACGCCGTTGAGGTGCCCGTACTGGCCCGTCAGAATCGTCGCGCGGCTCGGGGCGCAGATCGAGTTGGTGACGAACGCGTTCTCGAACAGCATGCCCTCGGTGGCCAGTCGATCGATGTTTGGCGTCTGATTGATCACCGACCCGTATGCGGATACGGCGTGGGACGCGTGGTCGTCGGTGAAGACGAGCAGGATGTTCGGGCGCTCCGCCGGAGTATCGGCGCAGGCCCCGATCGACACAGTGAGTGCGAGCGCTGCGACACCGCGCCACGTCGCCAGGGTCTGCAGGGTCATCACTCGTCTCCGCATGCTCGTGACTCCTCCAACTCGGGTCCGGACTCCGAAAGTACAGGCGAATGGAGTGGAGGCGAGTTGACGTCACCGATTCCATTGCGCCCCGAACGCCCACCGGGTCGATTGCCCGGTATGCCCACCCAGCATGAGCCGACCAGCCACGCCTCTGCCGTCCGGAGGATCGTGCTCTTCAGTCTCCTCAGCGCATCCGTCCCTCCGGTTGCGACGAACGCACAGACCCTTCAGGCCGGTGAGCCCGTGACCCGGACGATCCCGGGGACGACGGTATCGTTCGACATGGTCCTGCTCCCGGGCGGCTCCTTCCGGATCGGCAGTCCGCTGGATGAGCCGGGTCGAGACGAGGACGAGGGGCCGCAGCGCAAGCTGACGCTCGGGCCCTTCTGGATGGGCACGACGGAGGTAACGCACGAGATGTTCTCCGTGTTTCGGGACCGTAGCCTCGACGATGACGTCCGAGCCGACCCCGACCACCCCTTCGACGCGGATGCGGTCACGCGTCCCAGCCCGCCTTATGAGGATCCAGCGCATGGGATGGGCGGAGCGGGCAGACCCGCGACCGGGATGACCCGCGCCGCCGCACTTCACTTCGCCCGATGGATCTCCGAGAAGACTGGCCGGCTGTACCGGCTTCCCACGGAAGTCGAATGGGAATATGCCTGTCGTGCCGGGCTCGACGACGCGTTCGGTCTCGGGGTAGCGTACCAGGATGACGCGGAGTCGATCACGAATCTCCTGCTGGAACGTGCCTGGTTCGACGCGAACAGCGACGGATCACTTCGAGACGTGGGCACACGGGCCCCGAACCGTTGGGGGCTTCACGACATGCGGGGCAACGCCGCCGAGTGGACGCTGCAGCCCTACGCCGCCGACCGTTATGCGTCACTCAGCGACGGGCCGGCCGCGGGTGGTGAGCCGGCCACCTCCACCCGTGGCCGAGGCGTCGTCCGAGGGGGGGCGTTCGACGACGACTTGCGTCACCTGCGCTGTGCCGACCGATTCGAGGAGACCTCGGCCTGGAAGCGCAGGGATCCGCAGGTACCGAAGAGTCGATGGTGGAACACGGATTCACCCCACGTGGGCCTGCGCCTGGTGAGCCCGGAGCGTGCGTGGTCGACAGCCGAGATCACCGCGTACTGGGACGCGATCCTGGGCGCGAACTGACCAAACAAACCACACGTATCGATCGCAGGAGGACCGATGGACCGGCGAGACTTCGTTCGAACCACGACAGCCACAATCGGAGGGCTCTCGTTCGTCGGGCAGCCTCGGATCGCCCGGGCGCAGCCGTCCGGCCGTGACCCCATACGGGTCGGGCTCATCGGCTGTGGTGGACGGGGCACGGGTGCCGCGGTCCAGGCTCTGAGTACCGACCAGGACGTTCAACTCGTTGCCATGGGCGATGCCTTCGCCGATAACGTCGAGAACAGCTATCGCGCGTTGACCGAGTTCGAGGACGTCGACCTGACGCCCCGAATCAACGTGCCGCCGGAGCACCGGTACTCGGGATTCGACGCATACGAACGCGTCATTCCCCACGCCGATGTGATCATCCTGGCCACACCACCGGGTTTCCGTCCGATGCACTTCGAGGCCGCGGTGAATGCGGGCAAGCACGTATTCATGGAGAAGCCTGTGGCGACGGACTCGCCCGGCGTGCGACGCGTGCTGGAGAGTGCAGCCAAAGCCAAGGCGGACGGACTCAACGTGGTGGTCGGGCTGCAGCGCCACTACCAGACCATCTATCGGGAATGGGTCGATCGCCTGCACGCCGGCATGATCGGCGATATCACGCTCGGCCGCGTGTACTGGAACAGCGGCGGAGTATGGGTTCGTGACCGACAGCCGGGTCAGACCGAAATGGAGTACCAGATGCGTAACTGGTACTACTTCAACTGGCTCTGCGGCGACCACATCGTCGAGCAGCACATCCACAACATCGACGTGGCCAACTGGGTACTGGGTGGCCCACCCGCGCGGGCTCAGGGCCAGGGCGGTCGTGAAGTCCGGGACGGACTCGAGCACGGAGAGATCTTCGATCATCACTTCGTGGAATTCACCTACGATTCGGGAGCGACCGTGCTCAGCCAGTGCCGGCACATGCCCGAATGCATGAACCGGGTGTCCGAGGCGTTCCGTGGATCGAACGGAAGCGCCCCGGAACCGGGCCGGATCATGTCGGCGTCCGGCCATACCCTGTTCGAGTACGATGACGCGGAAGACCCCAA
Organism: uncultured Gemmatimonadaceae bacterium; assembly: GCA_964492085.1. Classification (GTDB taxonomy): domain Bacteria; phylum Gemmatimonadota; class Gemmatimonadetes; order Longimicrobiales; family Gaopeijiaceae; genus UBA2589. The sequence continues at coordinate 45,936 of CAZBHZ010000022.1, forward strand.
CCCGTATCAGGTCGAGCACGACGAACTCTTCGCCGCCGTCGCGGGAGGGCGCTTCAAGTACACGGACGGAGAGAACGGCGCGATCGCGACGATGACGTCGATTCTGGGGCGGATGGCCACGTACTCCGGTCGGGTGGTCGAGTGGGACGAGGCCATGGCCTCGGATCTCGATCTGATGCCCGCGCACTACGCATGGGACGCTCCGCCCCCGGTTCTTCCGGATGCGAATGGACGATATGCCATACCCGTGCCTGGTTACACGCGGGTCCTCTGAGGCTCTCGGGCCGCGGTTGAGTATGACGCCGTGACGAAGGGACAGGTGCTCGTCCCCGTCCTCTGGGGGCTCCTCACCCTGGGGAGCACGTCGGGGCATGCGCAGGAACCATCCGAATCAGAACGATTCTCGTTCGAGTCGGTCCACATGGGCACGACCTTCAGGATCGTCGCGTACGCCGACGGCGAGCGTCGTGCCGGTGCAGCGGCGAACGCGGCCTTCGCGTACGTGACAAGACTCGACTCGCTCTTCTCCGATTATCGGCCCGACAGCGAAGTGAGTCTACTCGCCTTGCGGGCAGGGGCGGGCGGCTGCGCGAGGGTGTCCGGGGAGCTCTGGGCGCTGCTCCTTGAGGCGCATCATTGGTCTGAGCGAACGGGCGGGCTCTTCGACGTCACGGTCGGGCCGCTGAGCCGGCTGTGGCGGTGGTCCGCGCGACGAGGCGCTTTGCCTGCCCCTGAACGGGTTCACGCAGCGCGTGCGGCCGTCGGATTCCACGACCTGACGGTCGATCTCGCGGAGCCCTGCGTGACGTTCGAGCGACCCGGCATGTCCCTCGACCTCGGGGGTATCGCGAAGGGATTCGCAGCGGACGCGATGCTCGACATTCTGAAGCGGTACGGCATCGAGGCAGCGCTCGTCGACGCGGGGGGAGATATCGTCGCCGGCGCACCGCCCCCCTCGTCCCGCGGATGGCTGGTGGCTCTACCGGGAGGAGATTCCCTCCGAATCGCCGACGCTGCGGTCGCCACGTCGGGAGACGCCGAGCGGCACGTGATCGTGGACGGGATCCGATATGCGCATATTGTGGATCCACGAACGGGTCTCGGCGTGATCGACGCGCCGACGGTCACGGTCGTCGCGCCCACGGCTACATCCGCCGACGTTCTCGCCTCCGTTCTCACCGTCATGGATCCCGGTCGTGGGGAAGCGCTCGTACGGAGGATCGGTGAGGTCTGGGCGCGATCCTGCGGAGCCACCGATTGGACGGCAGGCCCCCTCCCGTTGCACGCTTGGTCCGAGCATTCGACGCCCACCATGCACCGATGAGCCAGCTCACATGAAACGACGAGACTTCCTCACCACCGCAGCAGCGGGCGCCGGCGGAGCCTTTCTCGCCGACGGAATCCTCCGACCCGACCGAGCGCATGGCGCCGAGCCGACGCCCCCGGCGTCCCGGACGACTGCGGACTCTTTCCAATGCGATTTCGCGCCGCACTTCGGGATGTTCAGGAACAGCGCCGGCGACGACCTCGTCGCACAGTTGCAGTTCATGGCCGACCAGGGCTTCCGCTCCCTCGAGGACAACGGCATGAAGGGCCGTACCGTAGAGGAGCAGGAGCGGATCGCTGCGGAGATGGGCCGGCTCGGTATGCGCATGGGGGTCTTCGTCGCACACACGATTCACTGGAGAGAACCGAACCTCGCGAGCGGGGATCCGGACAAGCGGGAGGAGTTCCTCGCGGAGATCAGGGAGTCCGTGGAGGTGGCCCGCCGAGTGAACGCGACGTGGATGACCGTCGTGCCTGGCCACGTGGACCTGCGCCTGCACCCGGACTACCAGACCGCGAACGTGGTGGAAAGTCTCCGTCAGGCATCCGCGATTCTCGAGCCTCATGGGCTGGTGATGGTTCTGGAACCGCTCAACCCGCGCGACCATCCCGGACTCTTCCTGAAGGGCATGCCGCAGGCGTATCAGATCTGCCGCGCGGTGGACAGCCCGGCGTGCAAGATCCTCGATGACCTCTATCACCAGCAGATCACCGAGGGGAACCTCATCCCGAACATCGATGCGGCGTGGGACGAGATCGCCTACTTCCAGATCGGCGACAATCCGGGGCGCAGAGAACCGACCACGGGAGAGATCAACTACGGGAACGTCTTCCAGCACATCTGGGACAAGGGGTTCCGCGGCATCCTCGGCATGGAGCACGGCAACGCACACCCGGGCAGGGACGGCGAGCAGGCAGTCATCGACGCGTATCGCTCCGTGGACGCGACGACCGGCTGACGAACCTGGGCGCGACCCCGGCGAAGGTCTCTCAGTAGTGCCAGGGGAAGCGAGAGAAGTCCTTGTCCCGCTTTTCGACGAACGCGTCGCGGCCTTCCCGTGCCTCTTCCGTGCCGTAGGCCAGTCGGGTTGCTTCGCCGGCGAACATCTGCTGCCCGACCAGGCCGTCATCGATCAGGTTGAATCCGTACTTGAGCATCCGCATCGCGGTCGGGCTCTTCTCGTTGATCGTTCTGGCCCAGCTGAGCGCGGTCTCCTCAAGCTCTGCGTGTGGAATCGAGGCATTCACCATGCCCATGGCGAGCGCCTCGTCCGCCGTGTAGTCGAAGCCGAGAAAGAAGATCTCGCGGGCACGCTTCTGGCCGACCATTCGGGCGAGGTACGCAGATCCATACCCACTGTCGAAGCTCGCCACGTCGGGGTCCGTCTGCTTGAAGCGCGCGTGCTCCTGGCTTGCCAGCGTCAGATCGCACACCACGTGCAGGCTGTGACCACCGCCAGCGGCCCAACCCGGTACGACTGCGATCACGATCTTCGGCATGAAGCGGATCAGGCGCTGCACCTCGAGGATATGCAGACGCCCGAGGCGGGCCGGATCGATCTCCCCTTCTCCGCCTTCATACTTGTACCCGTCCGCACCCCGGATGCGCTGATCGCCCCCGGACGAAAAGGCCCAGCCCCCGTCCTTCGGCGAAGGCCCGTTCCCGGTCAGGAGCACGCAGCCAACCGACGACGACGTCCTCGCGTGCTCCAGCGTCCGGTAGAGCTCATCGACAGTCCGCGGACGGAACGCATTTCGACAGTCGGCGCGATCGAACGCAATTCGGACCGTCTTCCCGTCGACGGAGCGGTGATACGTGATGTCGCTCAGGTCCTCGAAGCCGGGGACCTCGCGCCAGGCCGACGCGTCGAAGATCTCGGATACCATGGAGCAGGCACTCAGGGTGTGAGGTGGTACCGCGGCGCGATACCCATGCGCGTGGACGCTAGGGATGCGACGTATCTGTCACAAGCATGATCCGCCGATCGCGTGGCCGTGCCGCCCCTCGGCTCACTATTCTGTGCTGCGTCGGTACGTTGTTGACGACGAATCCGCCCGAAGGAGAGATCAGAATGAAGCAGTCGAGGCTTCGGTTTGCCGTGGGGATCACCGCAGTCCTTCTTTTCGGCCCCGCACCGAGGATCTCGGGGCAAGTCACTGCAGAGCTCGACGCCTTCTGGACTGAGGTCTCGCGCACGGTCGAGTCCGGGGATTTCAGCGGATATGCCGCCACATACCATCCGGACGCCGTCGTCATCTTCGGAGATGCGACACAACCGATCTCCGAAGCACTGGCCGGCTGGGAAGCGGGCTTCGACGACACGCGCACCGGCCTTCTCGAGGCGTCGGTGGCCTTCCGCTTCTCCCAACGCCGCAACGACGCCTCCACGGCACACGAGACGGGCATCTTTCGCTACTCGGCGTTCTCGCCCTCTGACGACGGCTCGGTCCAGTACGTCCACTTCGAGGCACTCCTCGTGAAGAAAGGCGGCTGGATGATGATGATGGAGTTCCAGCGAGGGCCCGCGACGGAGGCGGAATGGGCGGCGCTGGGGGGAGAGCAATGACAGGGGGCGCGAGGACCGTCCAGATCTCACGTCCATGCGCATTGTGGCGTGCTGTCCTGCGGCGAGGGTGATCACATGTCCGAAGCACTGATCATCGGTGGCACCAGCCTGATCGGACCGCCACTCGTCGAAGTCCTTCTCGCCCAAGGCCACCGCGTCACCATCATGCACCGGAGTTCCGGAACTCCCTTCGGCGATCGCGTCGAGGAATTGCTGGCGGACCGGAACGACGGGGAGGCCGTGCATGACGCCGTCGGTGATCGGCGCTTCGATCTCGTCTTCGACAACGTCTACGATTGGCAACGTGGGACGACGGCAGAGCAGGTCCTGAAGACGACCGATGCACTCATGCACGAGGATCTTCAACGCTATGTCTTCATCTCGAGCGTCGCCGTCTACCCCGAGGGCGGCCCGTACGATGAGGACGCTGAACTGCGGCCCTCGTCCGACCCGAACGTCTATGGCGTGCACAAGGCCGAGACGGAGCAAGCCCTCTTCGAGCGAGCCCGGTCCCACGGGCTTCCCGTAACGACGACACGGCCCGCGTTCGTCTATGGACCCCACAATCCCTTTCCGCGGGAACGGTTCTTCTTCGATCGGCTGCTGGCAGGGCGCCCCATCATCGTCCCGGGAGACGGGGAGCGCACGATGCAGTGGGTGGCCGCGACTGACGTGGCGGAGGCGTCTCTGCGCGCGTCGTCGCGACGAACCGATCACGGTGAAGCCTTCAACCTGGCGGGCGCACCGGTGACCCAGAACGAATTCATCGAAACGCTCGCTCGAGCAGCGGGTGTCGAGGCGGAGATCGTGCACGTCCCGCGTGACCGAATCCAAGCAGCGGGCGGGCAGATTATGCAGCCGCCGTTCTACTTCGGGGCGTACCTCGATATCCCTCCAATCACCGCGCTCGGAGATCGCACCGAGCGGGTACTTGGCCTCGCGCTTCGCTCGCTCGAAGACGGCATGCGCGAAACCTTCGAGTGGTACACGTCCACGAATCGTCCCCCGCCAGACACGTCCTGGGAAGATGAGCTGATCGGCTCACTCCAGCTCGGGTGAATTGACGCCCCGCCCGCCACGATTCAATCTCAGCCCTTGCCTGTCCCACCTGCGCTCGGAGCGTTTCATGTCCTCCCGTACCCTCCATGCCCTCGGGCCCCTGGCGCTCGCCTGCACCCTGATGCTCGCGGCGTGCTCCGGCGGATCGTCCTCCCTCGAAGAACTGGCGAGCACCTCGCTCGCGCAGCTGGATGGCGCACTCGACGTACCGGGGCTCCAGGCACCGGTCGAGGTCATCCGAGACGAATACGGCGTTCCGCATATCTACGCGCAGAACGAAGAGGACCTGTTCTTCGCCCAGGGCTACGTCATGGCCCAGGACCGGCTCTGGCAGATGGAGATGTGGCGCCGCTGGCACGAGGGTCGGCTGGCCGAGATCTTCGGGCCGGACGCACTTCCGTACGACCGTCGCACCCGCTTGATGATGTACCGGGGGCCCTTCGACGAGACCGAGTGGACGAGCTACCACCCGAACGCCGAGGCGCTCTTCACGGCCCACGCGAACGGGGTGAATGCCTTCGTGGAGCAGAACCGCGACAACCTCCCGCTCGAATTTCAGCTCACGGGCGTCGAGCCCCTGCCGTGGACGAAGGAGACCGTCGTTCTGCGATGGGCTGCTCTGGCGGTCCCGAGCGTCCGTGGCCACGCGATCAACGAAGTCCAGCTCGCCATGGATGTCGCGCGCTTTGGCGCCGAGGAGGCCAACCGTCGCTTTGCACCCGACCCATGGGATGACCTTCAGGTTCCGGACGGACTCGACGTCAGCCTCTTCACGGACGAGATGCTCGCCGCCATGCGCGCCGGAGACGGCGACCCGTTCGTGACGGGCCGGCTTCCGGCGCTCGAGGTCGTGCCGGAGTTCCGCGAGGCCATGCCGCCCATGCAGGTCGCGCAGGTACTCACGCGTGATATCGCGACCGAGGGCAGTAACAATTGGGTGATGAGCGGCGAGATGTCACCGACGGGCCTTCCGATCCTCGCGAACGACCCGCACCGTCGAATCGAGATGCCGGCGCTTCGCTACTACGTGCACCTGAACGCGCCGGGCTGGAACATCATTGGTGGAGGCGAGCCCCCGTTTGCCGGCACCGACGCGGGCAACAACGAGCACATCGCGTGGGGCTTCACCTTCGCGGGAACCGACATGGTCGACGTCTTCGTGGAAGAGACGCATCCCGACGACCCGAATCAGACGCTTTTCCGGGACGAATGGGAAGAGATGCGGGTGATCGAAGAGCAGATCCTCGTGAAGGGGCAGGCGCCCGAGACGGTGACGCTCAAGTTCACGCGCCATGGGCCGGTCTTCTACGAGGATCACGAGAACCACAAGGCGTACTCGGTGCAGTCGGTCGTTCAGTTCCCCGGCACGGCCGCGTACAAGGGCAGTTTCCAGTTGGCGCAGGCGGAAAGCTGCGAGGACTTCTTCGATCGGGCGAACCACTGGCTCGTCCCGACGCACAGCCTCATCTGCGGCGACGACTCGGGGAACATCGCACTTCAGGTGACCGGACTCACACCGAACCGAGTCGGCTGGAACGGTCGCCTGCCGGTTCCCGGTACGGGCGAGTACGAGTGGGACGGGTTCCGGGAGGACCTTCCCCGGGAGTTCAATCCCGAGCGCGGCTACATCGCGACCGCCAACAACAACGTGCATCCTCCGGGCTATACGGACCGAAGCCGGCCGGTCTTCTACCACACGCTTCGTGGTAAAGAGACGTCCCGGATCATGCGGCTCCACGACATCTTCGGTGGGGGTGCCACCTTCTCGGTCGAGGATCACAAGGCCGTGCAATGGGATAATCACATTCTCATCGCGGCGCAGGACATCCCCCTCTTCGAGGGATGGTCGTCGGCCGATCCTGACGTGGAGTGGGCACGCGCAGCGATCGCCGCGTGGGATGGCGACCTGGACCGGGGCAGCCTCGCCGCCGCGCTCTATCGGCGGTGGACCGATGGCGTCGATCGAGACGGCGTCGATGGTGCGACGTCATCGGCAGATCGCCAGGAGTTGATCGAGATCGGAATCGCGGCCGCGATCCAGCGTCTGACGGGTGAACTCGGAGAGGATCGGGACGAATGGCGGTACGGTCGGCTCCACACGAGTCCGTTGCCCCACATGTTCGCTTCGACCTTCGACCTCCCGACCATCGAACGGCCCGGAGGCTTCGGGGCGGTCAACGCAACGGGGGCGAACTTCCGACGGATTATCGACCTGTCGAACATCGACAATTCCTTCGCGAGTAACGCACCGGGTCAATCCGCTCAGCCGCAGAGTCCATTCTACGGCAACCTCGCCGAGACTCTCGGCAACGGCGAGTACTTCCCCCTGCTCTATTCGCGGGAGCGGGTGGAGAGCCGGGCGGCGCACAGGCTGACATTGAATCCAGGGGGCTGATCCGGTTCCTGATCGCGCCTGCCAACCCGGAGCCCCGACCGTGACCGGACCTGCCACATGAACCGCCCGACCAACCCTCCGTCCGACACCTTTTCGGACAAGCGTGCAGCCGAACTTGCTCAGGAAGCCGCGGCGTGGGACGCCTCGTCGGTGGTCCCTGCCACACTGGACGACATACCCGTGGTAGACGTGAGCGGGTATTTCGCGGATGGCGACCCCGGGGCTCTTCCCTTGCTCGGAGAACGGATCCGGGAAATCTCGGAGAAGATCGGCTTTTACTATCTGATCGGCCACGGGATCGATCAGGCCGCCTTCGACGCGGTTTTCGCTGCGGCCCGACAGTTTCTGACCCTACCGGACGAGGTGAAGGACCGCATCCGGATCGATGCTCCAGAAGCAGCGGCGACCGGAATCGGCTGGCTCCCGATCCGGGAACGTCGGCTTCCCGAGCGTGCGAAAGGCAACTTGAACGAGGCGATCCTCTTCAAGCAGGACCGCGCTCTGCGCCTCGCCGATAATCCATGGCTGCCCGAGGCGGTGATCCCGGGATTTCGGGCGGCGGTCGAGACGTATGCCGAGGCGATCGAAGGGGTCGCCCTGCGCCTCCTCCCGATCTACGCCGTGGCGTTGGGCCTACCGCCTGGCTGGTTCGAGCCCGCCTTCGAGTCCCCCTTCTACCGCCTGAGGATGACCCGGTACCGGGAGGTCCCGGACGTGGAAGTCGACCAGTACGGGATTGCCCCCCATGTCGACACCACGTTCTTCACGCTCCTTGCCGCCTCCGGGCCTGGCCTCACGGTGTTCGGTGAGCAACGCGGCGTGTGGCTCGAAGCGCCCGTTGTCCCGGAGGCGCTGGTGGTCAACACCGGGGAACTCCTGAGACAGTGGTCGAACGACCGGTTCAAGAGTGTGAAGCACTTCGTGCCACCCCATCAGGGCAGGGAAGATCGCTACTCGGTGCCGTTCTTTTTCAACGCCACCGCAGACTACCCGATGGTCTGCCTGCCCACGTGCCACGGGCCGGGTAACCCACCGAGATATCCGACCGTTTCGTACCTCCAAAGCCAGGCCACAGCGCAGCGCGAGTAGCCGCGACGACCCCGGCCCGGACGACCCCGGTCCGGACGACGCCGGGAGGGCGCAAGGCACCCTCCCGGCTGAATCGATCAGGCCTGCGCTTTCAGCAGATCCCGGATCTCGCCCAGGAGCTTCTCTTCTGCGCTCGGCTCCGGAGGCGCCGCCGGGGGAGCCGCCTCTTCCTCGGCCTTCAGCTTGTTGAAGCTCTTCACCAGCATGAAGACAGCGAAGGCCACGATGGTGAATGACACCACCTCGTTGGCGAATACGCCGATGTTCACCGTGACGGCACCAGCCTCCTGTGCGGCGGCCAGGGTCTCGTATGGACCGGGCACGGAGCCGGCTTGGACCGTGACGAAGATGTTCGTGAAGTCCACGCCACCCAGCAGCAGCCCGATAGGCGGCATGATGACGTCGGCGACGAGCGACTTCACGACGGTGCCGAAGGCCGCGCCGATGATGATACCGACGGCCATGTCGAGCACGTTGCCCTTGACCGCAAACTCCTTGAACTCCTTCAGCATGTACTGACTCCCAGGGAGGTGGAGGGGCTCCCTTCCACGGGAGCCCGATGAGGCACGCCGCTGATCGACGGGGCCGGGACACCATCTTCGGTTCCGGCGTTTGGCGAGGCAAGTTTGCCCCGGCCGCACCGCGGAAGGAACATCAACTGCGCCGCCTCCGTGTCTTTCGCACCCCTGCCCCGGCGAGTATCCGGCGATCCGTGAGCTTCCTCGTCCAGAGAACGCACGAAGCCTCAGCTTGAGGCTTTCTTGACTGTGTTCGCAGGTGTCTCCGAGGCGATTGTCCTTGCACAGGACACCTCAATGGACAGACTTTTCAGCTTCGATGTTTCGGCTCCCGCCAGAGTCACGCCGCCGCCCTCGATTTGATGCAACCCGACGCAATCTTCGAACACCTGCCGATCGCCGCGCTGGTCGCCGATTCCGAGGGGATTGTCCGCGGCGTGAATCGCAGAATGCGAGCGTACTTCGAGAGTGTTGGTCGAGGGGACGAGGTTCCTCACCTCGTAGGGCAGCACTTCAGAGTTGGAGCAGCCTCGCCAGAGCTCGCGCAGCAGCTGGAGGCGTTTCTGGGCGAGGCAATGCTCACCGACGATGTGATCACGCTGGAATGGGAAATGCCGAACCTGCTCTCTACCGCCCCGGTGTTCGGTGCGTCCATGGCCCAGCGTATCGTCGAAGACGGAGTCGTCACCGGAATCGTATGGTTTCTCCAGGACATCACGGACCAGGTCCTGAACAGGCACCGGCTGTCCCTCTTCGAGGCCCTGGGCAGTCAAATGCGCGACATCGTCCTCATCACGGATGAGGGCGGTACGATCACCGACTGCAATCCCGCCGCGACCGATACGCTCGGATATGAGCGGGAAGAGTTGATCGGCAGTCCGCTCAGCAGGCTCAGCGGGGATCCCGAAGGTCAGTCGGAGCGCTTCCGGAAGTTGCTTCGGGCGGGTGGTGGTGATCAGGGCGTCATGCGCGTGATCCGCGCTGATGGCGTTGAGTTGAAGTTTGAAGCCCGGGCCATCGTCATCGACAGCGACGGCGAGCGTTCCATGTGCCTGGTGTCGCGTGACTTGACGGAGCGGCTGCAGGCCGAACAGGAGAGGGTGCAACTTCAGAGACTCGAGTCGCTTGGTGTCCTGGCGGGAGGCATCGCCCACGACTTCAACAACCTCCTGACTGGAATCGGTGGCCGGTTGTCACTTGCATCATCGTACGCGGGTGCAGTGGGTGAGCTACCGCGCCTCTTGGGCGAAGCCGAGGAAGCGGTGGGTCAGGCCTCCCGACTGACGGATCAGCTGCTGACCTTCGCCAAGGGCGGACAGCCGGTAACAGAACGAGTGGACCTGGAGGAACTCGTCCGAAGAGTGGCGACGTTCGCCTCGGCCGGCTCGGCGACACGACTCCGCTGGGATATCGACAAGGATCTCTGGGCCGCGCATGTCGATCCCGGCCAAATTGGTCAGGTCGTTCAAAATCTGGTGATCAACGCACGTCAGGCGATGGATGGCCATGGCCAGATCCACGTGGTGCTACGCAACCTGGTCATAGGACCCTACGATGACGCCTCGTTGCAGGCGGGACGTTATGTGGAGCTTCGCGTGACCGACGACGGGCCCGGCATCCCGGCCGGGATCCTCGAGCGAATCTTCGAGCCGTACTTCAGCACCAAGGAGAGCAGTGGCCTGGGCCTGGCCACGACGCACTCGATCGTGACCAACCACGGTGGCACGATCAAGGTAGACTCACTCCCGACGTCGGGAACGACGTTCACGATCCGTTTGCCGGCCTCGGACAAGGCGGAAGATGGCCAGACGCTCGCCCCCGAGGATGAGCCTGCCGCGGTGAACGCACGTACCGCGACAGGGGACGCGCTCCTCCGAGTCCTGGTGATGGATGACAATCCTTCGCTCCTCAGGCTGGTGGAAGAGATGCTGGTTGCCATGGGTCACGAGGCCCACGGAGTCGAGCATGGGGAGAAGGCGCTGCAGGACTTTCACGAAGCTCTCGACTCAGGACAGCCTTTCGACGCGGCCATTCTCGATCTCACCATTGAGGGAGGGATTGGTGGGATGAAGACTGGTGAGGAACTCCTCGAGGTGGTGCCTGACTTGCCGATCTTCCTGATGAGTGGGTACAGCGAGGAGGGGATCCCGGAGCCCGAGGCCATGGGATTTAAGGGGTTCCTGCCAAAGCCATTCAATGTCGGCGACCTCCGCCGCATGCTCGAGACGGTCAAGAGCTAGGGCCAGACCCCATTGTGTTCGACCCGTCGCGGGACGGCTTCCGGCGAGGACGACTGCCGTCACCAGTGAGCGACATCCGGAGGCTCCGGGACGCCCGATCGGGCGCGCTAGATCGGAGCGCACCTCGACCCAACGCCCGGTTTCCTTGTGCGACGAACACACGAAGCTTAAAACTATAAGTAGAAGCTTAAACTGCATACGCGTGCGGCACGTTCGATGCCCGCCGTGCTTGGAGGCCAGAGCTTGGACCATTTCACCGTCGTTGAGTATATCCCGCAACCTGCAGCGCTTGTGGATGCTCGGGGCGTG
>CAZBHZ010000022.1:57538-58804 GCA_964492085.1 uncultured Gemmatimonadaceae bacterium
ATCAAACGGAGCGAATCAAGCGCGAGGAGGGGGAGAACCGTTTGCAGCGACTTGAATCGCTCGGTGTTCTCGCGGGCGGTATCGCGCACGACTTCAACAACATCCTGACTGGCATTGATGGTCGTCTGTCTCTCGCATTGGCTTACGCGGGTAGCGCAGGCCCCCTGCCGCGCCTCTTGACCGAGGCCGAGGACGCCGTGCGGCAGGCCGCTCGCCTGACGGATCAGCTACTGACGTTCGCTAAAGGCGGAACACCAAGACTGGAACGAGTGGACTTGGCGCAGATTGTCCGGTCCCAGTCAGCGTTCGCCTCGTCAGGCACGCAGACACGCTTGACCTACGACTTCGAGGATAACCTTTGGGACGTGAAGGCCGATGTCCACCAGATCGGTCGGGTCATTCAAAACCTGGTGCTCAACGCAATTCAGGCGATGAACGGCACCGGCTCCATCGAGATGGTCTTGTGTAACGTGGAGGTCACGGCCGGACACCCATCTTCTCTAGAACCTGGGCGGTATCTACAGCTTCGCGTAACCGACGATGGACCGGGCATCCCAGTGGAAGCCCTCAACTCAATCTTCGAGCCATACTTCAGCACCAAGGAGACCACTGGCCTCGGCCTGGCTGTCGCTCACTCGATCACCCAAAGCCACGGCGGTAGCATTTCGGTCGCCTCTCCTGCCGGGTCGGGCGCGACGTTCATCATCCATTTGCCCGCCGCGGATCCGGACACAGTCACGGTCTCCAGTCAGGACACGACGCTCGTTCCTCAGAGCCGCGAGCCTCACCGGGCGCTGCGAGTGCTGGTGATGGACGACGATCCCGTGATCTTGGAGCTCATGGCGGAGATGCTCGGCGCCCTGGGCCACGAGAGCGAGGCCGCCAGGGACGGCGAGGATGCCGTGCACCTTTTTCGGACGGCCCTCGATGCGCGGCAACCGTTCGATGTGGTTCTCCTCGATCTTACGGTCCGGGGCGGACAGGGTGGTCTGAAGACCCGCGACGCCGTGCGGGAACTCAGACCTGACGTGCCCGTTATCCTGATGAGCGGGTACAGTGAAGAGGCGGTTACCTACGGTGGCGACGCTCTCGGAGCTGGAAGGTTCCTGTCAAAGCCGTTCGGTCTGAGTGAGCTCCGCCGCGCGTTGGAGAACGTGGAGGACCGCCTTCAGGAGAGGTAACCGTACCAGACCGGGTTACGGCGAGGTTGAACGGCGGGAGAGCGTGTTGCAGTGAGAGGCGTTCGGGCGCATCGTGCCTGAGCTG
>CAZBHZ010000023.1:0-33953 GCA_964492085.1 uncultured Gemmatimonadaceae bacterium
CCGACGATCTCGGCGATCTCCTGCGTGATCTGGGCCTGACGGGCCCGGTTGTAGGTCCGCGTGAGGTGCTCGAGCACATCACCGGCGTTGTCGGTTGCAGACTTCATCGCCGACCGGCGGGCACCCTGCTCCGCGGCGGCATTCTCCACGAGCGCCGTGTAGACGGCGTTCCGGATGTACGCGGGGAGAATCCGTTCCAGGATCATGTCCCCGCTGGGGCTCAGGATGTAGACGTCCGCCGATGACGCGCTCTCATCACCCGTGATGGGCAGGAGATCGCGCGTGTGCGGTGGCGTCGACATCGCCGACTTGAACTTCGAGCTCACCAGGTAGACCGCGTCCACATCACCGTTCTCGAAACGCTCACGCACGGGAGCGATGATGGTTTCGGCGTCATCACCGGTCGGCGTGTCACTTACGTCGACCTTCTCGGTGGTGATCTCCTCACCCCGGAACCGGAAGTACGCGACACCCTTCTTACCGGCGATGTGCAGCTCGGTCTCGATCCCCTGGCCGCGCAGTTCCTCCATGAGGTTGCGCGCCTGCTTGATGAGGTTCGAGTTGAATCCACCGCACAACCCGCGGTTCGCGGTGAGCAGCACAACAGCCGCGCGCTTCACCTCGTCGGGTCGACGGAGGATCGGGTATTTCTCGCTGAGTGCCGGCGAGTACAGTCCTCCGACGATCTCGTCGAGCGCGTCCGCGTACGGGCGTGCCGCGTGCACCCGGTCCGTAGCCTTCTTCAACTTCGAAGTCGCCACCAGCTCCATGGTGCGCGTGATCTGCCGGGTGTTCTCGACCGACTTGATCCTGCGTTTTACGTCCGCGTCACCTGCCACGTCGTCTCTCCTCTACTCAGTCGGGAGTGATCGGGTCAGGCCGAGGCCCCGACGGCCTCGTGCTCGGCAGCGAACGCAGCATTGAAGCTCTCGATCGCGGCAATCAGCTGCTCGGTCAGCTCGTCTGTCAGCTGACCACCATCGCGGATTCCATCCAGAACGTCCTGGTGCTTGGCTGCCATGTCCTGGTGGAAGCCGAGCTCCCACTGTCGGACCTGACTGACCTCGACGTCGTCGAGGTAACCGTTGGTCACGGCGTAGATCACCGCGACCTGGTTCTCGACCGGCATCGGCTGGTACTGCGGCTGCTTCAGCATCTCGACCGTGCGGGCACCACGTGCCAGCTGGCGCTGAGTGGCTGCGTCGAGGTCGGAGCCGAACTGGGCGAACGCCTCGAGCTCACGGTACTGCGCGAGGTCCAGTCGCAGACGACCGGCGACCTTCTTCATCGCCTTGATCTGGGCCGAACCACCCACGCGGGAGACGGAAATACCGACGTTCACCGCAGGACGGACGCCGGAGTTGAAGAGATCCGGCTCGAGGAAGATCTGACCGTCCGTGATCGAGATCACGTTGGTCGGGATGTACGCCGAGACGTCACCACCCTGCGTCTCGATGATCGGCAGCGCAGTGAGCGAACCACCACCCTGGTCATCGGAGAGCTTCGAGGCACGCTCGAGCAGGCGTGAGTGCAGGTAGAAGACGTCACCCGGGTACGCCTCACGTCCCGGAGGACGGCGAAGCACCAGGGAAAGCTGGCGGTACGCCTGGGCCTGCTTCGACAGATCGTCGTACACGACGAGCGTGTGCTTGCCCTGCCACATGAAGTGCTCGGCGAGTGCCGTAGCTGCGTACGGTGCGATGTACTGCATCGGGGCCGGATCGGACGCGTTCGCCGTCACCACGATGGTGTAGTCCATCGCGCCGTGCTCACGGAGCGTCTCGACGACCGCACGCACCTTACCGGCACGCTGCCCGACGGCGCAGTAGATGCAGATGACGTCGGTCTCTTTCTGATTGATGATTGCATCGACCGCCACGGCCGTCTTACCCGTGCCGCGGTCACCGATGATCAGCTCGCGCTGACCGCGGCCGACCGGAATCATCGAGTCGATCGCCTTGATGCCCGTCTGCATCGGCTCACCGACCGGCTGACGCTTCACGATGCCGGGGGCGACGATGTCGATCTGGCGGTTGCCCTCGATCCCGTCGATCGGGCCTTCGCCGTCCTGTGGGGTCCCGAGGGAATCGACGACGCGGCCCAGGTATCCCGCACCCACTGGGATATCGAGCACGCGCCCGGTGCGGCGGACCTGATCGCCTTCGTGCAGGCGGGTCCACTCACCCATGATCACCGCACCGATGTTGTCCTCTTCGAGGTTCAACGCGAGCGCGGTCACGGTCTCGCCGGACTCGGACGAGGTGATCTCGAGCATCTCGGACGCCATCGCCTTCGTGAGGCCGTAGATGCGAGCGATACCGTCCTTAACCTCGAGGACTTCGCCGATCTCCTCGGCCTGAAGCTCGTCCTCGTAGCGCTCGATCTCGTTGAGCAGGACGTCCTTGATCTCGCTGGCGCGGAGCTGGGAGTCGTTGGCCATCTTCTATCTGGATTCTGGAGTGAATTCGGTTCAGGCGGTCGCCGCGTCACCGGAGTCGGTGTCGAGCTCGGCCGCGAGGAGACGCTTCCGCATGCCGTCGAGACGGCGGCGAATCGATCCATCGTAGATCGTGTCTCCCGTTCGTACGACGAGTCCGCCCACGATGCCGGCATCGACCCGGACGTGGGGGATCGCTTCCTTCCCGAGGGCCGCGGAGAGCTTCTCCGTGATCACCTCGCGGGTGGCGTCGTCCAGCGGACGGGCCACGGTCACCTGCACGTGCTCACGGCCCATGTGGGCGTCGAGCAGCGAGTGGTACTGCTGGGAAATCGAGCGCAGCAGCCGCTGGCGGCGCTTGTCGATCGTGACGAGGACGAAGTTCACCACGTGCTTCGGCAGCGAATCTGCGAAAACCTTCTTGATGACGGCCTTCTTGTCCGCGTCGTCGATACGCGGCGTCTCCATGAAGAGACGGAACTTCGCATCTTCGTCGATCAGCTTCGCGACCGTTTCGACCGCGTCGCCATAGGACTGCAGCGCGTCGTTGCGCGAGGCGAGCTCGAAGAGCGTCTCCGCGTAATTGCGCGCTACGGTTTCGTCCCTCACGCCCCACCCCCACCGGAGCCCAACTCGCTCAGGTACCGCTCGACGATCTGGCGGTCCTTGTCCTGATCGAGGTTCTCCTGCATGAGGCGCGACGCCGCAGCGAGAGCCAGATCAACCGACTCTTTCCGCAGCTGAGCAATCGCAGCATCACGCTCACGCTCGATTTCAGCGCGCGCACGCTCGACGATCGACTGGGCCTCGGAACGGGCCTTCTCTTCGATTTCCTTGCGGACGTTCTCGCCCGCCGCCTTGCCTTCGGCGATCAGCTCGTTCGCCTGACGACGCGCGTCAGCGAGCTGCTCCTTGTGCTCGGCGAGAAGCTTCGCGGCTTCCTCGTTGCGCTCGGCGGCCTCGTCCAGCGCGGACTGAATGCCCTTCTCCCGGGCCTCCACCGCACCCAGGATCGGACCCCAGGCGTACTTGCCGAGGATGAACACGAGGATCCCGAAGACGACCAGCGTCCAGACACTGAGCCCGGTGTTGATGTCGTATAGGCCCCCGTCGCCACCACCCTGGGCCATGAGCCCGGCAGGCGACGCCGCAAGCGCCAGCACGGCCGCTGTGATTCGACTGAGTCTCATGATCTCTCCGTGTTTCTTCGCTAGCTCGACACCGGGCCGGTTGGCCTGGCGTCATTCACCCCGCCTGCTGTCGTGCGAAGCGTGGTGAAGGCGCCCTGAGTCCAAGGCGGGATGAGGAAGGAGTAGCAACGCTACTTCGACGAAATCCCAACGCCGGAATCAGGGATGCATTCGCCGCGCTAGAAGAACTTGAAGAGGATGGTGATGACGAGACCAAACAGCGCAGCACCCTCAATCAGCGCGGCGAGAATGATGCCGGCGGTCTGGATCGTCGCGGCAGCCTCAGGCTGACGGGCGATACCCTGGGCCACACCGTTACCGATCTGACCGATGCCGATGCCGGCGCCGATGACTGCGAGACCGATACCGATACCGGCACCGAGGAGGTCGAGGCCACCAGAGGCCGCGGCTGCATCCTGAACCACGGCGAGCATTCCGTAGAGCATGTCGCTTTCCTTGGAAGTTTGTCGTTACCGACGGGTTGAAATCAGTTGATACTGCGTTTGAAAACGTTGAGTACTGCTAGTGCGCGTGCTGAATCAGTCCGATGAAGACGGACGTCAGCATCGCGAAGATGTAGGCCTGCAGGAACGCCACGAAGAGCTCCAGGACCATGATCCCGGAGACCATCCCGATCGAGGCGACGGTGACGCCACCAGTGATAATCGCGCTGCCCCCTGCGAACATGAAAATCAGACCGAGCAGCGAGAGTACGAGCGTATGCCCCGCGAGCATGTTCGCGAAGAGCCGGATCATCAGCGCGAAGGGCTTCGTGAGCTTCCCGAGGAACTCGACCGGCGTCAGGATCACCAGCATGAGGGCAGTCCCGACCGGACCGAGTCCGGGAGGCGCGTAGAAGATAGTGCGCATGTAGCCGGCAAAGCCGAGCGCGCGCATGCCGGAGATCTCCGTGACGACGAACGTCACGAGTGCGAGCGCTCCGGTCACCATGAAGTTGCCGGTCGCGGTCGCTCCGAAGGGCACCAGACCGAGCAGGTTCATGAAGAGGATGAAGAAGAACAGGGTGAGGATGTACCCCGTGTAGGCATCCGCACCGTGTCCGATGTTCCGGCGCACGACCTCGTCACGGAAGTAGATGACGAGGGCCTCCATCGCATTGGCCATCCCGCTCGGAGCGCGGTCGGCGTACTTGGTCTTCATCGCACGTCCGATCGGGATGAAGATCGCCAGCAGGAGGAACGCCGCGAGAAGCAGGAAGAAGACATGCTTCGTGATCGACATGTCGATCGTGAGCGGCCCCAGGTGAATCGGATCGAAGTGGGGCAGCGGTACCGTGATGTCGATACCGAGAATCACGAACTCGAGATACGGACCATCGAGCAGGTGATGCGTAAGCATGTACTGCAAGTCCGGGCCGCTTTCCGCAGCACCGTGATCCTGCGCGGCCTGCGCCGCACCCTGCAACATGGCCAGCAGCCTCATCTATGCTTCCACCGTTTCGTTCGGCCCGAGCTTGAAGTAGACCGGCTCGAGCAGAAGTAGACCGAAGAAAAATCCTGCGAGGGCGAGGAGCATGGGCACCGCGCCTTCCGTACCGGACCGGATCACCACGACCGCCACTGCGGCGATCACGAGCATCCGAACCAGAGTCCCACCGATCCAGGCCGCGAGGAAACTGTTGAGTTCGCCCCTGAAGTGGTTCAGCGCCCAGAAGGCAATGATCTGAACCGGAAGCGCAACAGCCGCCGCAGCCAGAACCCCATTCCGCCCCGATGACTCGAGGAACGGCCAAAGGCCGACCACGATCGTCGCAACGGCACCTGCACCCGTGATCGCATACTTCATCGAGGCACTCACTGCGGGTCTTTTCCCCGCTCTCGCGGCTCAATCACGATGTGGTAGTACAGACTGTAAAATCCTGCGCCGCCACCGACGAACGCACCAAGAACCATGAGAAAGGGCCCCGAACCGACCTTTCCGTCGACCCAGTGTCCCACTCCCATGAAGAGCAGAACAGCGAGGGCCCACGTGAGACCGTGCCCCATGAACTGACCGGACGCGCGCATCATCTCTCTGCGCTGTTCATCCGATTCGTCAGGACGCTGCGTCACACCGTACTCCCCCGGGCGTCCGGAGTCGCATGTTTCGAACTGAAAACGGACTCCGCACAGCCTAGAAAAAATAGTCCTTGTGAAAAAATGCGCAAGCCGTGCCCTCGCCTGAAAAAAGGCCCGGAAACGCTGCAGATTCGGACGATTCCACGCCCCGTCGAAGGGACCTTGCCCGGCTCTGCGGACGCCGACCGAGCACGCGACCCGGGACGTCCCGCGAACGGATATCGGAAAGGTCGCCGGACCGTGCGTGATCCGCGCGTCGACCGGGAACGCCGGCTGCTTGACGGAACCGACGGGCCCGGTCAATGTTCGCGCCGGTTCCGGGCGGCTTCTTCGCGCAGATGGCGCGCTCCGTACTCGGACGATTGAATGCCGCGACAGGAACAGGGAATGGCGACAACCGACGAAGCGCCCGCTGCCGAGCAGGATCTGGAGCTGCTCGAGCGCGCAGCCGACGTCACGGCCGCGATGCGCGTGCAGGTGGAGAAACGCATCGTCGGCCAGCGAGAGGTGATCGACGAGATGCTCGTCGCCCTTCTCGCCAACGGCCATGCCCTCCTGGTCGGCGTCCCGGGGCTCGCCAAGACACTCCTCGTGCAGACCGTCGCCGACGCACTGGACCTCGAGTTCAGCCGGATTCAGTTCACGCCGGACCTGATGCCGACCGACATCACGGGTACGGAGGTCATCGAGGAGGACCGGACCACGGGACGGCGGGTCTTCCGCTTCGTGAAAGGACCGATCTTCGCGAATATCGTCCTGGCCGACGAGATCAACCGAACGCCACCGAAGACGCAGGCCGCGCTGCTCGAGGCGATGCAGGAACGGGCGGTCACGGCGGCTGGTGACACGTACGTGCTTCCCAAGCCCTTCTTCGTTCTTGCCACGCAGAACCCGATCGAACAGGAAGGCACCTACCCTCTCCCGGAGGCGCAGCTCGATCGGTTCATGCTCGAACTCCCGATCTACTATCCGTCGAGGGAAGAAGAAGAAGAAGTCGCGATGCGGACGACCGGAACCGTGGTCGACGAGGTCGAAAGCGTGATCACGGCGCAGGAACTCATCGAGCTCCAGGGCTTGGTCCGCCGCATTCCCGCGCCTCCCTCTCTCGTGTCGTTCGCCGTTCGCATGGCCCGTGCGACCCGTCCCGGAGACGAAGCGGCCTCCGTTACCGGTCGGTACGTCTCCTGGGGTGCCGGCCCTCGGGCTTCTCAGTACCTGGTGCTCGGGGCGAAGGCGCGGGCAGCATCGCGCGGGGCGGCGATTCCATCGTATGATGATGTGCGCGAGGTCGCTCCGGCCGTTCTCGCCCACCGCCTCGTGCTGAACTTCGAAGCCGAAGCGGACGGACGGACGACGCGCGATGTGATCGCGGAACTCCTTGATGAGAGCCACGGTTGGACCTGAGCGGGACGTGTTGAGGTGACGGACCACCCTCCCAGTAGACGCGGCGACGCAGCGGTGACCCGATGATGGGTCTCGCGGCTGCGATCGTCGCTCTGCTGCTTCTGACTTCGGCGGTGCTGACCGCCGTCCACGACGCAGTCTTCCAGATCACTCGTTCGCACACGCGCACGCTCGTCGACGAGGGATTCGACGGCGCCGCCAACATCGACGCGGCGCGCGAGCGCAAGCAAGCGGTTCAGGCCAGTGTGCGTGTCACGACCGCCGCCCTGGATCTCTCGGCGCTCGCCGTGATCGCCCTCACTCAGGTTTCGACGTGGGGCCGCCTCGATCCGGTGGTCAGTACGATTGTCGGTATCATCATCGTGCTCATGGTCGCCGACCTGATCCCGCACCTGATCGCCGCACGCCGCCCGGTACGCCTCGCACTATCCGCTGCAGGCATGCTGCTCCTGGTCGAGCGGATCGCCCGCCCTCTTGTTCGGCCGGTCGAGCGGCTGGAGGACCGCATTGGCGGAAATGACGACTCCGTGTCCGACGCGCAGCGCGAGCTTCGTGAGATTCAGGAGATCGGAGAGGAAGAGGGCGTTCTCGAAGAAGGTGAGAACCGCCTGGTCGAACGAGCTTTTCGGCTGGATGAGCTCACGGCGTGGGATGTCATGGTGCCGCGAGTCGATGTCTTCGCCTGGGGCGAAGATCGGACCCTCGCCGAGATCGTCGGAGAACTCGCCCACGTGCCCTACAGTCGGGTGCCGGTGTACAAGGACTCCGTGGACGACGTAACGGGCATCGTCTATGTCCGCGAAATGTACGAGCGCTTCGCGGGCGGCGAGCGTGATCTGACGCTGGCCGCCCTCGCTCGTGATCCTTTCTTCGTGCCGGGGTCGCGCTCGCTGACCGAGCTTCTGCAGGACTTCCAGGCGCGGCGAATCCACATGGGGATCGTCGCTGACGAATTCGGCGGCACCGATGGTCTGGTGACCCTCGAGGACATTCTCGAAGAACTCGTCGGCGAGATCCGGGACGAGACCGACGTCGAGGAAGAGGAGATCGCGCGCATCTCGGACGATGTCGTGGAATGCGACGCCGGTGTCGACCTGCGCGACATCGATGATGCTCTGGGGATCGTGCTGCCGCAGGGTGAGCACCGCTCCTTGAACGGTTTCCTTCTCGAGGAGCTCGGCCACGTGCCCGAAGCGGGGGAGCACCTCATCACGGATGGTGCCCGGATCGATGTGCTCGAGGCCTCCGACACCCAGGTGCTTCGGGCCAGGGTCACCCGGATCGTGACGGTCGAGCCGGAGAGCACCTGATGGCCGTCATTCTCGAATTCGACGGAAAGCGGCCTCAGATCCATCCATCGGTCTTCCTCGCCCCGACGGCCGTGATCATCGGGGACGTCACGATCGGCGAGGACTCCAGCATCTGGTTCGGTGCGGTTCTCCGCGGGGACGATCCCACCCACGGCGTCGTGGTAGGCCCGAGGACGAGCGTGCAGGAGAACTGCGTCGTGCACGTCGGTCGCTGGGGACCGACGGTCATCGGTGCCGATGTGACCGTCGGCCACGGCGCGAAGTTCGAGAGCTGCATGATCGGCGATCGCACCGTCATCGGAATGAACGCCGTCATCCTGCAGAATGCGGTGGTCGGCGAGGAGTGCGTGCTCGCCGCGAATACCGTGGTCCTTGAGAAAGCGGACATCCCGCCCCGAAGCGTCGTCGCGGGGGTTCCGGGCAGGGTGAAGAAGACGCTGGAAGGCTCCGCAGCCGACTGGATCAAGGGAGGCGGAAGCCACTACGTGAAGCTCTCGCGCGAATACCTGCGCCAGGGCATCGGGACCGGAGATCCGGATGCTGAGGCGCCCGGTGAGTGAGGAGCGTCTTCCGGAGACCCGAACACCACCCCCCGACTCGAGCCGGGGCGACCCTGTCCCGCCCGAGCAGCAGATCTTCTTCTGCGACCTCTGCGGCACACAGATGCTCAACCTGCACTGCAAGCTGATCTGCGAGCGATGCGGGTATAAGCGGGACTGTTCGGACCCGTGAAGCCCTTGGCCTCCACACGACAGCTCGCGATCGTGGGGACGCTCTGCCTCGCGCTTGGCTCGCCGGCCGCCGGTCAGCAGCAGGATAGCTCCACCGAGCTCGAAGCCTTCGGCGCCCTGGTCGTGGGTCAGTGGGACGCCGACGGCTCACGGCACGAGTTCACGTGGGGGGTCGGCCGGCGGGTGGTCCGTTCGCAGAGTTGGTTCGGTGACGGAGACGAATGGACGCTCGTCTCCGAGGGATGGTGGTACTGGGACCCGGTCGAGGAGACGATCAGGGGTCAGACCGTGGCCGAGAACATGGGGATCGACCTGTTCGAGCACCGTAGCCGCGTCGAGGGGCGCGTGATCGTCTCGGGCCTCGTGTCACACGGCGACTTCGGCGGCGTGTACGTCGAGCGGTGGACCTTCGACGACCGGGGCTATGACTGGGTGCTGGAGCAGGACGATCAGCCCGTGATGGCGGCCCGCTACACACGGACGCGGTAGACAAACCGACCTACATCGGCATCCCCAGCACCGACGTCACGTACCACGCCACCATGGCGTCTCCCCACACGTACGAGATCGCCCCTCCGCCAGCGAGGAAGACGCCGAAAGGGATCAGACGGCCCATCTCCATCTCACCGTCCTCATCCCGCGCGAGCGCCGCGGGGATCGAGCGGGCCAGAACCGTCACGAGTGCCAGCACGGATCCCAGGAAAATGGTGAACGCAACCCCCCACGCGCCGAGAAAGGCTCCGACCATCATCATCATCTTGATGTCGCCGCCCCCCATCGCGTGATCGACGCCAGCCTCCTCCAGGCGACCTGGTGACATCTTCTTGATGATCCAAGTGCCGGCGACGCCGACGAACCAAAGCACCCCGTAGCCGAGAGCAGCGCCGATGATCGCGGGCAGCCAGTCGATTCCGCCCGGTAGAAAGGCCATGCCGAGACCGATCACCGTGCCTCCGATGGAGAATTCGTCCGGGATGATGTAGAAGCGTGCGTCCGAGATGGAAATCCCGAAGATGATGGTCAGGAAGACGGCGCCCCGGAGCGCTTCCCACGTCGGACCGTGCAGCGCGAACATCGCGGCCCACATCAGCCCGGTCGCAGCCTCCACCATGGGGTACTGCGGAGACACGGGTGCGGCGCACGACCGGCACTGCCCGCGCAGGAGGAGCCAGCTGAAGACCGGCACATTGTCGTACCAGACGATCAGCGTCTCACACTTCGGGCAGCGAGATCGTGGATGGACGACGGACTCATCGACCGGCCAGCGAAGTGAGCAGACGTTCAGGAACGAGCCGATCAGCAGGCCGTAGAGACCTGCCACCAGGGGAATGGTCCAATCCATTAACGGTGCTCCCTCACTCCTTGGTCAGCTCATACATGAGGATCGATCCAGCGATCCCCGCGTTCAGAGATTCGATCACGCCGGACATCCGAATCGATACGACCTCATCTGCCGCAGCCCGGATCTCACTGCGAACACCCGCCCCCTCGTTCCCGACCACGAGGGCGGTGGTCAGGCCACCCGTGAGGCGCGATGTCGGTCCGTCGGCGGCCGCCACCACGATCGTACGCCCGGCCACGCCAAGGGCTTCGACTGCTTCCGCGGCGGCGGCCCGTGCGATCCGGGCCCGCAGGACGGCCCCGGCCGACGAGCGCACGACCTTCGGTCCCCAGGGATCCGCCGTACCGTCGAGAGCGATCACGCCGCAGAAGCCGAAGGCGACGGCCGACCGCACCAGGGTCCCGACATTCCCGGGATCCTGCACAGCATCGAGCACCAGAACCGGCCCTTCGCCCGAGACCACCTCGTCCAGTTCCGCCTCGTCCTGCTCGCACACAAGCAGAAAGCCTTGCGGTGATTCGGTTGCCGACACGGCGTCGAAAGCGTCCTTCTCCACCACATCGACTTCGATCCCGGCCGCACGCAGACGCTCTTCGATCGCGCGACCATCCTCGCCCTCGACCCCGCCACGATGGAGAACCGCGAACCGGACGCGGGCACCCGCGTCCAGTGCCTCCCGCACGCCCCGGAGTCCCTCGACGAGGACGAGCCCCTCTCGCTCTCGCTGTCGCCGGATCGAAAGTCGGCCGAGCACCGCAGCCCTGCGTTGGCTCAGCCCCATGACGGCTGCGACCTTTGGACATGGAATACGCCGAAGACAGCACCGCACACGAACCGACCGCATCCGCCATGCCGGTGGCCCTGACCATCGCCGGGAGCGACTCCGGCGGCGGGGCGGGGATTCAGGCGGACCTCAAGACGTTTCATCAATTCCGGGTGTTCGGCACCAGCGCAATTACGGCGATCACCGCACAGAATACTACCGGGGTGACCGCGATCCACCCTGTTCCCATCGAAGACGTTCGAGCGCAGATCGACGCGGTTGTCTCCGACCTGCGTCCCTCGGCGGCGAAGACGGGGATGCTCGCGACCGCGGAACTGGCTGAAGCCGTCGCGGCAGCGCTTCGGGAACACGCGCTGGCGTCGTACGTGATGGACCCGGTCATGGTCGCAACCAGTGGCGACCGACTCGTCGAGCGAGAGGCCGAATCGGCCCTCCGCGACCACCTGCTGCCGCTCTCGACCGTCGTAACGCCCAATCTGGAGGAAGCGGAGATCCTCACGGGGATGGACGTTCGCAGCCTCGAACAGATGTCGCGGGCCGCGCGAGCACTGGTCGACGCCGGCGCAGGCGCAGCGTTGGTGAAAGGCGGGCATCTCGAGGGAGATGCAGTCGATCTTCTCTGGGACGGGCACGCGGAGCGGATCTGGCGGCACTCGCGCATCGATACGCGCCACACGCACGGGACAGGGTGCACCCTTTCCGCGGCGATCACGGCCGGGCTCGCGGTGGGAGCCGCCCTACCCGATGCCGTCGACCGAGGCGTCCGGTTCATCGAGCGAGCGATCAAGACCGCTCCCGGGCTCGGTGACGGCCGAGGTCCAGTCAACCACCTTGCTCCGTTGGATTGATCTCGCCAAGTCGAGCCACGACACCGGTCACGAGACCGATCATGCGTGACCCGGCCTCGACGCCTACGGCGAGCACGTCATCGTGCGAGAGCCTCTCGTCGGCCAACCCCGTGGCCTTGTTGCTGACCACGGAGAGGGCAGATACGGGTACCCCGGCTGCCCGAGCTACGACGACTTCCGCGACCGTCGACATCCCGACCACATCGACGCCCAGCGACGCCAGCATCCGGACCTCGGCCGCCGTCTCGAACTGGGGTCCGAGCACCCCGCCGTAGGTACCCCGGGCAAGGTTGACCCGCAATTGCGCGGCGACGTCCAGAAACAATGACTGGAGTTCGGCGTCGAAGGGCGCGCTCATGTCGGGGAAGCGCTCCTCGCCCGAGCGGACAGGTCCCGCGAGAGGACTCCGGAAGCTGAGGTTGATCTGGTCCTCGATCAGCACGATGTCACCCGGTGACAGGCGCGGGTGGGTCGCCCCTGCCGCATTGGTCAGAATCAGCGCAGCCGCTCCCAGACGGACGAGAATACGGGCGGGAGCGACGATCTCCTCCAGGGCGTGCCCCTCGTAGCTATGCAGACGGCCGTCCAGCAGCACGACCGGCACATCGCCCAGCGCACCGAAGACGAAGCGTCCCCGATGTCCAGCCACTGTGGGTTGGGGCAGGCTCGCAACCTCCGAGAACGGCACCTCCACCGTCTTGGCGACGTGGTCGATCAGGCCGCCGAGGCCCGATCCGAGGACGATCGCGACATGCGGCGTGCCCCCGACGGCCCGAAGCTCGTCGACGTCCCGCTCCAGACGGGTCAAAGAATCATCCCGGCGACCGTCGCCGTCATGAAGGCCGCGATCGAGCCGCCGATCATGGCGCGAAGACCCAGCCGCGAGAGATCGTGACGGCGGCTCGGCGCCAGACCACCGATCCCGGCGATCTGCATCGCGATCGAACCGAAGTTCGCGAAGCCCGACAGCGCGTACGTCGCGATGATGACGGAGCGCGGAGAAAGCGCGGTTCCTGTACCCGACGCGCTCTCACCGAGCGATCCCGCGAGCTGCAAATAAGCGACGAACTCATTGAGGACCGTCTTGATCCCCAGCAAAGAGCCGACGACCGGGGCGTCGGCCCATGGGACACCCATGAGCCAGGCGAGCGGTGCGAGGAGCCACCCGAGAAGACCTTCGAGTGTGAGCCCTTCGAAACCGACCAGCGCCCCTGCCCATCCGAACAATCCGTTGCACATATAGATGAGCGCGACGAACGCGAGCAGCATCGCCCCCACATTCAAGGCGAGCGTGAGGCCCTCCGCGGCTCCTCTCGCAGCCGCGTCGATGACGTTGACGTCGGGCTTTTCCACCACGACCTCCAGCGATCCCGCGGTCTCGGGCTCGCCCGTCTCGGGCATCATGATCTTTGCCACGACGAGAGCTGCCGGCGCGGACATCACCGAAGCGGCGAGCATGTGTCCCGCGACATCGGGGAAGAAGGGGGTGAGCATGCCCACGTATGCGGCCAACACACCACCCGCGACGGTCGCGAAGCCCCCGGTCATCAGCGCCATGAGCTCCGACTGGGTCATCTTCTCGATGAAGGGTCGAACGAGGAGCGGTGCCTCAGTCTGACCGACGAAGACATTGCCCGCCGCCGACAGCGACTCGGCCCCGGACGTCCTCATCGTTCGCTGCATCACCCACGCGGCGCCACGCACCACGCGCTGCATGATCCCCAGGTGGTACGTCACCGCCATGAGCGCAGAAAAGAAGATGATCGTAGGGAGCACGTTGAAGGCGAAGGCAGCTCCCGTCTGCGCGAACTGTCCCGGTGCCTCCGTGAACCCTCCGCTGCCGATCGTGCCGACCGGAACCTCGTTGCGCACCAGGTTGCCGAAGACGAACTCGGCCCCCTGCTCCGTGAAGCCGAGCAATCCGACGACGATGGCGCTGGCGCCGTCGAAGATCGCGGTGCCCACTTCGGTCTTGAGAATGAAGAACGCGAAGGCGAACTGCAGACCGACTCCCCAAGCAACGAGCGACCAGGAAATTCGACGTCGATCGGTGCTCAGCGCCCATGCCACCCCGAGCAGGACCGCCATCCCGAGTACCGACCGGGCACGCTCGAGGATCGGGGTGTCCAGTGCGTCTGTGACGACGAGTTGGGTGAGTGCTTCGGCCTCGAGCGTCATCGCTACCACCAACCGCCGTGGTCCAGCTCACTGCGCGGCAAGACGACACCGCGCTGCTTCGCGTCGACCAGTTTCTCGTTCCGGAAGATCGGGATCAGCACAAGGCCGGCGATGAAGCCGCCCAGGTGGGCTCCGTACGCGACCCCGCCCCCGACCGCGGCCGGCCCGAGTACGCCCGTCAGCTGGAGAAGCATCCAGTAGCCGAGCATGAGCCAGGCAGGCACCTGAACGATCCAGAAGCCGATCCACGTGTCGATCCGGACAGCGGGATACAGCACCAGGTACGCCCCCATGATCCCGCTGATCGCGCCGGACGCACCCACCATCGGCACCGGCGACGATGGCACCATCACGACTTGCGCGACCGCCGCAGCCAGTCCGGTGAGCAGATAGAACGCGACGAATCGAAGATGGCCCATCGAGTCTTCGATGTTGTTCCCGAAGACCCAGAGAAACCAGAGGTTTCCAATCAGATGTCCCCAACTCCCATGAAGGAACATCGACGTGAACAGGGCCGGCACGCCGAGGCTGCGAACATCGCATAAGGCCGGCCGGCCCGACACGTCCGCACCGGTCACGTCTGCGGGTACCACGCCCAGGGTGCAGACGGACGCGTACAGCTGCTCCTCAGACAGTCCAGCACCCTGAAGAAACCACCACGCCACGACGGTCACGCCGGCGATCAGCACCGTGAAGATCGGTACGATCTCGGTGGGGTTGTGGTCGCGAAGAGGAAACACGGCAAGGCGCTCGAGTCGACGCATTCGGCACGCCGAAGCTACGACCCCCGTCCGAAACCGCCATAGACTGCCACAATGGCAGCCTCGCTCCAGGATCCCCGCCATTTCGGCGCGAAACCGGCGTCCCCCGCGGGCATGGTGATTGCACCTCGCGTACCGTAGTACCACTGGTCAGGACAATCACTCGAGATAGATGAGGGAGCAGATGGGCAAAGTCATCGGGATCGACCTGGGTACCACCAATTCGGTGGTCGCGGTCATGGAGGGCGGTGAGCCCGTCGTGATCCCCAACTCCGAGGGTGGTCGTACCACCCCGTCGGTCGTCGCCTTCACGAAGGATGGCGAGCGTCTGGTCGGTCAGGTCGCACGCCGGCAGGCCATCACGAACCCCGAGAACACCGTGTTCTCGATCAAGCGTTTCATGGGCCGTCGCCATGACGAGGTCCGTTCCGAGGAGACGCTGGTCCCCTACGACGTGGGTCAGGGCGCGGGCGGCCGTGTCACGGTGAAGATGCCGAACGCGGACAAGTCGTTCTCGCCGCCCGAGATCAGCGCGATGATCCTCCAGAAGATGCGCCAGACCGCCGAGGACTACCTCGGCACGAAGGTGGATCAGGCGGTGATCACGGTCCCCGCGTACTTCAACGACGCCCAGCGCCAGGCGACCAAGGACGCCGGTAAGATCGCCGGCCTCGAAGTCCTCCGAATCATCAACGAGCCGACCGCTGCGGCACTCGCCTACGGACTCGAGAAGAAGAGCGAGGAGAAGATCGCGGTCTTCGACCTCGGTGGTGGGACGTACGACATCTCGATCCTGGAGCTCGGCGACGGTGTCTTCGAGGTGAAGTCGACGAACGGCGACACCCACCTCGGGGGCGACGATTACGACCAGCGCGTCATCAACTGGCTCGTCGAGGAATTCAAGAAGGACCAGGGGATCGACCTGTCACAGGACTCCATGGCGCTTCAGCGCCTGAAGGAAGCCGCTGAGAAGGCGAAGATGGAGCTCTCCACCACGATGAGCTCGGACATCAACCTTCCCTTCATCACGGCGACGCAAGAAGGCCCGAAGCACCTCAACTACAGCCTCACCCGGGCCAAGTTCGAGCAGCTGGTCGACGAGCTCAACCAGCGCACGATTCCGCCGATGGAGAAAGCCCTCGCGGACGCGGGTCTGTCGAAAGACGACATCGACGAAGTCATTCTCGTGGGTGGATCCACCCGCATGCCGAAGATCCAGGAGATCGTGAAGGACTTCTTCGGAAAGGATCCGCACAAGGGTGTGAACCCCGACGAGGTGGTGGCCGTCGGTGCCGCCATTCAGGGAGGCGTGCTCTCAGGTGACGTCACGGACGTGCTCCTGCTCGACGTCACGCCACTCTCGCTCGGCATCGAAACGCTGGGTGGCGTCATGACGCCGCTCATCGAGCGCAACACGACGATCCCGACGAAGAAGGCTGAGACGTTTTCGACGGCCGAGGACAACCAGACCACGGTCGAGATTCACGTCCTTCAGGGCGAGCGGAAGATGGCGATGGACAACAAGACCATCGGCAAGTTCCAGCTCACCGGCATCCCGCCGGCACCTCGAGGCATGCCTCAGGTCGAGGTGACCTTCGACATCGATGCGAACGGCATCCTGCACGTGTCCGCCCAGGACAAGGCGACCGGGAAGGAGCAGAAGATCCGCATCGAGGCATCGAGCGGCCTCTCCGACGCCGAGATCGACAAGATGGTGAAGGACGCCGAGGAGCACGCCTCCGAGGACGAAGAGCGCCGTCAGAAGGTCGAGTCGCGCAACCAGCTCGACTCGCTGGTCTACCAGGTGGAGAAGGACAGTGGGGAGTGGGGTGACATGGTCTCCGAGGACTCGAAGACCCGCCTCACCGAGGCCACCGAAGCAGCGAAGGGGGCGCTCAAGGGCGATGACCTCGACGCCATCAACGCGGCTCGGGACGAGCTGATGCAGGCGTTCAGCGCAGCCGGTCAGGAGATGTACCAGTCGCAGGCGGCCGAAGCCGAGGCTGCGGGCGACAGCGAGGCCGGCTTCGATGATCAGACGGCGGACGTGGCCGACGACGGAGATGCGGCGGCCGACGCGGACGAAGACGTGGTCGAGGCCGACTACGAGATCGTCGAAGAAGAGAAGTAGGTGGGATACCCGAGGGCCGGCGGGGCAACCCGCCGGCTCTCGGGCCGCATCTCAATCAGATGTAGCCGGCACGAACTGGGTCGGACCACGGTCGGCCCTGGTCGTGTACTCTGGATGAATCGAACGGCGCCCGACGGGGCGCAGAACGGATAGAGATCGGGAGGAGACAGGGATGTACGATCCGCTGAGAGCCAAGGGTCGCGTCATCGTGTTTACGGGCGCCCTCTTCGTAGGAGGTGTCGCCCTCGCGAGCGGACTGGGATGGACGAGCACGTCTCATGCGATGCCGCCGATCACGGAGCGAGAGCAGGTGCCGGCGTCCGCCGTACAGCCGGCGCTCGACCTGAGCGAAGCGTTCACGAACCTCGCCGACGCGGTCACACCCGCCGTCGTGCGAATCGAAACCCGACGCACGGTTCAGGGACCGACCCGACAGGTGCCCGAGCAGTTCCGGCGCTTCTTCGACGAAGAAGGTGGAGATCAGCAGCCCCGCAACGCGATCGCGGGTGGCAGCGGCTTCATCGTGTCGACGGACGGGTACATTCTGACCAACAACCACGTCGTGGAAGGCGCCAATGATGTGCGCGTCTACTTCCCGGATCGCCGCTACTTCCAGGCACGTGTCGTCGGGGCCGACCCCTTCACCGATGTCGCGGTGATCAAGGTCGACGTCGAGGAGGAACTCCCGATGATGTCCTTCGGGAACTCGGACGAGATCAGCGTCGGGGAGTGGATCCTCGCGATCGGGAATCCCGGCTTCGGCGCGTCGACCCAGCTCGACTTCACCGTCACCGCCGGAATCATCAGCGCGCGTGGTCGCGGTTTGCGCCTCCTGCAGAACGACATCTTCCGGGATCCGCGCTTCGCCGACGATCCGAGCGTCTCCGGGTATGCCATCGAGGACTTCATCCAGACCGACGCGGTGATCAACCCCGGTAACTCCGGCGGCCCGATGGTGAACCTTCAGGGTCAGGTGGTCGGCATCAACTCGGCGATCGCGTCGACGACCGGCGTGTATCAAGGATACGGATTCGCCATCCCGATCAACCTTGCGCGCCGCATCATGGAAGATCTGGTCGAGTACGGGTACGTGAAGCGACCACGCATCGGGGTGCAGATCACCGACGTGGCGGCTGAAGATGCCGAAGCGTACGGACTTCCTTCCGTATCGGGCATCCTGGTCCAATCGGTCGACGAGTCGGGTCCGTCGGCGCGAGCCCTCCAGCAGGAAGATGTGATTCGCGCCCTCGACGGACAGCCCGTTGGATACGTCTCCGAACTTCAGGCCGAGATCGCCGAGCGACGCCCGGGCGACCGGGTCGAGCTGACGATCTTCCGGGGCGGGCGCGAGACGAGCGTGGACATCCGACTCGGTGAAGCTCCGATCAACAACTTCTCGACCGTCGCGGCCGAACGTCCGGTACTGGCGGAGGAGAGGCTCGGGATTCAGGTCGAGGTGATCGACGCACAGCTGGCCCGGGAAGCCGGTTTCGCCGAGGTCAGTGGCGTTCTTCTCACCGAGGTCGCGCGCGGCAGCGCGGCGGAGCGGAGGAGTGTCGGTGGCTTCGTCGGCCAGAAGCTCTTTCAGGTGAACGACAGCCGAATCGACTCACCTCAGGATCTGCGCCGCGCGCTGGACGCGGTGAAACCTGGAGAGATCGTCTCACTCTACTTCCGCGATCGTGCAGGAGCCGAGCGGGTCGTGAACGTTCGGATGCCCTAGCCACGACGACTTCGACGCGTCCTGCCCGGGCCGCGTCGGCGCGTGGGAGTCGACGGAACGGGACGCGGGGCCAAACGACCCCCGCGTCCCGTTCTTCATACCCGCACCCGGGTGTATCTTTCTCGTTCGCGCGAAAGTGGCGGAATTGGTAGACGCGCGGGATTTAGGATCCCGTGGCTTCGTGCCGTGGGGGTTCGAGTCCCCCCTTTCGCACTTCGCAGTCCCCCCGAGTACCCCGACCGCGTGACGGTATGAATCTGGACGTGTCCGACCTGCAGATTTCGATCGACGAGCAGGAGTCGTGGCGTCGCGTCATGAACGTGACCATCCCCGCTTCGATCGTGCAGGCCGAAGAACGGAAAGCAGCGAAACAGCTCGCCTCCCGAGCTCGTCTCAAAGGCTTCAGAAAGGGCCGCGTGCCCACGAAAGTGATCGAGAACCGGTTTGGCGGGGCGCTTCGCCAGGAGGCCCTCGACAAGCTGATCGGCTCGGCCTACAAGGAGGCCCTGGCCGCTCAGGATCTTCGCCCGATCAGCGAAGGAGAGCTCGAGGACCTGCAGTACAAGCCCGAAGAGGACCTGACCTTCGCGATCGCCTTCGACATTGAACCGGTGATCGAGCTTGCTCGTCTCAGTGGCTTCGTGGTCGAACGGCCGGCCGTGAACATCAGTGACGACCAGGTCGAAGAAGTGCTTGGGCGGATCCAGGAGCAGAACGGCGTGTGGCAGCCTCTCGAAGAGGGAAAGCCGGTCGAGAAGGACCTGGTGTCCGTGACGATCACTCGACTCGACGACGAAGGCGAGCCTTCCGACGAAGGACGTGAGTACGACCTCGTCATCGGATCGGGCGACGCCATCCCGGACATAGAAGAGTCCATTCTCTCCCTCGAGACGGGTGAAACGAACGACTTCGACATCTCGTTCCCGGACGACTTCCCAGACGAGTCCCGACGGGGCGATTCCGAGAGGGTCCGCATCGCGCTTACTGCTCGCCGACAGATGGACCTCCCCGCCCTCGATGATGACCTGGCCAAGCAGGTGGGTGACTTCGAGACGCTCGAGGAACTGACCGCAAAGGTGCGAGAGGACATGGAGAAGGAGGCCGCCCAGCAGGCCGACTCAGTCGCCCGCTCACGGCTGCTCGACCTCATCGTTGAAGCCAATCCCTTCGATGTGCCCGTATCGATGGTACGTCGGTATTCGGACGGGATCATGGGTGACGTCTCTCAGATCCCCGAGGAGCGCCTCACGGAGTTCCGAGACCAGATCCGACCGGAGGCCGAGCGCGCGGTAAAGCGCATCCTCCTGATCGAACAGATCGCGGACACCCAATCCCTCCAGGCGACGGACGACGACATCGACGACCGTGTCGAAGAAATCGCCGAGGCGAACAACACCGACGCCGCTAAGGTGTATGCAGACCTCCAGAAGGCCGGCAGGATCGAGTCACTCGAACGCGAGCTGACCGAGAAGGCGGTCTTTGACTTCCTCTTCGAGCAATCCGAAATCACCGAGGCGCCCAGCAGCTAATGGCCATCTATCCTCCGTACGTCATCGAGCGCACGAGCCGCGGCGAGCGCAGCTACGACATCTTCAGCCGGCTCCTCATGGACCGGATCGTCTTTCTCGGAACGGGGATCGACGACAACGTCGCGAACATCATTCTCGCTCAGCTCCTCTTCCTCGACGCCGAGGATCCCGAGCGGGACATCTACATGTACATCAATTCGCCGGGCGGGAGCGTCTACGCCGGTCTGGCGATCTATGACACCATGCAGCACCTGCGGGCTCCGGTGTCCACGTTCTGTGTCGGGATGGCAGCCTCGATGGCCGCGGTGCTGCTAGCAGCCGGCGAGCCGGGCAAGCGCAACGCACTTCCCAACTCCAGGATCATGATCCATCAGCCGTCGGGTGGGTCCCAGGGAACGGCCGCGGACATCGAGATCGCCGCACAGGAAATCTTGCATATTCGGGAGAAACTGAACGGTATTGTGGCCAAGCACTCCGGTCAGCCTATCGAACGCATCGCCGACGACGTGGATCGCGATCGTTTCATGAGCCCGGAGTCCGCCGTCGAGTACGGTCTGATCGACCGTGTACTCGAGGGCCCGGTTCAGCAGATGGAAGGAAAGCCCACCGACTCGGATTCGGCCGAGTAGCCCGGAGATCGGGAGTTGGACATGACGGAAAAACACCTCCGATGCAGCTTCTGCGGGAAGTCCAAGGAAAGCGTCAAGAAGTTCATTTCCGGGCCGAACGTGTACATCTGCAACGAGTGCATCTCGCTCTGTAACGAGATTCTTGCGGAAGAGGAGGAGCGAGAGGCCCAGAAACAGACCGTGCCTTCACCAACGCCAGAAGAGATCAAGGGCGTCCTGGATCAGTACGTGATCGGTCAGGAGGCGGCCAAGAAGGCACTCGCCGTGTCGGTCTACAACCACTACCGCCGCGTCAGCCACCAGGGCGTCCTCGACGACGTGGAAATCGACAAGGCCAACATCCTGTTGATCGGCCCGACCGGCGTCGGGAAAACGTTGCTCGCTCAGACACTGGCCCGCACGCTGCACGTCCCCTTCACCATTGCCGACGCGACCACGCTGACCGAAGCCGGGTACGTCGGTGAGGACGTGGAGAACATTCTGGTCCGCCTGCTCCAGGCCGCCGACTTCAATGTCGCGGAGTGCGAGCGCGGGATCGTCTACATCGATGAGATGGACAAGATCGCGCGCAAGTCGGAGAACCCGTCCATCACCCGCGATGTCTCCGGCGAGGGGGTTCAGCAGGCACTGCTGAAGATCCTCGAGGGAACGGTCGCGAGCGTACCTCCTCAGGGTGGACGCAAGCATCCGCAGCAGGAGTACATCCAGATCAACACCCGGAACATCCTCTTCATCTGCGGGGGAGCGTTCGACGGGATGGAGCAGATCATCGAGGCTCGCCTCGGCAAGAAGGCGATTGGCTTCGCCGACAGCGAGGGAGAACTCGTCGATCGCCACGACGCGAGCGGCGGACTGATGCAGTTCGTCGAGCCGGAAGACCTGCAGAGGTACGGCATCATCCCCGAGTTGGTCGGTCGCCTGCCGGTGAGCGTTCACCTCGACGAGCTCGATGAAGAGGCCCTCGTACGGATCCTCCAGGAACCCCGAAATGCGCTCGTGAAGCAGTACGAGAAGATGTTCGAGCTCGAAGGCATCGGTCTGATTTTCGATCCCGAGGCGATCCGCGCGATCGCCCGGAAGACGCTCGAGCGGAGCACGGGAGCGCGAGGGCTTCGCTCCATCATCGAATCTGTCATGCGTGACATCATGTTCGAACTGCCGTCCCGCAGTGACGTTCGCGAGGTGGTCATCACACGCGAGTGCATCGAATCGGGGGCTCAGCCGCTGCTCGTCCTCGACGCCGAGGAGCGAGCGCTCGAGGCCTGATACGGCCAAAAAGCTGTTGCGCAGGCGACAAGAAAGCCCCGGACGCCCAAGGCGTCCGGGGCTTCCCTTTTGCCACTTGGCCAGGCGACGTACGATACGCGGTCCGCAGCTGAACTCAGGACTCCGGAACCTCCCCCACCCCGGTGTCCGCCGATCAATCGCGCATGCCCACGCTGACCCGGGTCGAAGATCACGTCGAGGTGCCGGATCGCCTTCCCGTGGTCGCGCTGAGGGATCTCGTCTTCTTTCCGTACATCGTCCTCCCGATCCTGATCGGACGGCGGCGCTCGGTGGCGGCCCTCGAAACGGCGCAGGATGACGATGGCCTCGTCCTCCTGGTGGCTCAGAAGGACCCGGGTGTCGATGATCCCGGCAGCGGGGACCTGTTCCGCATCGGAACGGTCGCGCGGATCGTGCAGGTCACCCAGCTTCCGGACGGAACCTCACGGGTAGTCCTCGAGGGAATCGGGCGGGCTCGGATCAAGCGGCTCACGACGACGACCGAGGCGCTGCGCGCGAACGTCGAGCTCCTCGTGACCAACGAGATGGAAGGCCCTGAGTCACTCGACACTCCGGATGGTGAAAGCGCCCTGGCCGAGGTCTGCGACGCGGTACGCACGTTGTATGCTGACTACGCGCGCCTCCACGACCGGATCCCCGAGGAGCTCTCGACCATGCTTTCCGCGGATGGGGATCGGGTCCGCTTCGCCCACCTCGTCGCGGGTCATCTCATCCTGCCCTCAGTGGAGAAGCAGGAAGTCCTGGAAGAGGTCCAGGTCGCCGCTCAGCTCAATGCGCTGAGGGAGATGCTCATCCGCGAGATCGAGATCCTCCGGATCGAGCGCAAACTCGATCGGCAGATCCAGCTCCAGCTCGGCGGCAAGGGCAGTCCGTTCGACCTGACTCCCGGGACGAGACAGAGTGCACCAGCCCAGGAGCGGGAGGAGTGGGAGGAGATCTCCGATCAGATCGAAGAGGCCGGCCTTCCCGACCACGCGCGCACGCGGGCAGAGAAGGAGTTGAGTCGTCTTCGGAAGCTGAATCCGGTCGCTCCGGAGGCCGCGGTGATCCGGACGCATCTGGACTGGCTCGTCTCCCTGCCGTGGCACCAGCGGACGGAAGACAATCTCGACGTCTCTCACGCGTCCGACGTCCTTGATGCCGAGCACTTCGGTCTCGGCGAGGTAAAGGAGAGAGTCCTCGAACATGTCGCGGTGCTCTCTCTGGTGAAGGAGATGCGGGGCCCGATCCTGTGTCTGGTCGGTCCGCCCGGCGTTGGAAAGACGTCACTCGGCAGTAGCATCGCCCGAGCGCTGGATCGGGAGTTCGTCAGGGTGAGTCTCGGTGGTGTCCGTGACGAAGCCGAGATCCGAGGCCATCGACGCACCTATGTGGGCGCGCTTCCGGGTCGGATCATCCAGGGTATGCGCCGCAGCGGTACGAAGAACCCGGTCTTCCTGCTCGACGAGATCGATAAGATGGCGCGCGACTTCCATGGGGATCCGGGAGCGGCCCTTCTCGAGGTCCTCGACCCGGCCCAGAACAAGTCGTTCACCGATCATTATCTTGAGCTCGAGTACGATCTCTCCGACGTCCTGTTCATCGCGACCGCCAACACCCTGCAAGATGTCCCGGAGCCCCTCCGTGATCGGATGGAGGTGATCCGGCTCCCCGGGTATCTCGACACGGAGAAGCGTGAGATCGCGGAGCGTTTCCTGTGGCCACGACAGGCGGCTCAGCACGGTCTGGGCGAGAAGACTGTCACACTGTCTCCGGATGCGCTGCACGAGGTCATCGGTCGGTACACGCGGGAAGCAGGGGTGCGAGAGTTGAATCGCCGGCTGTCCCGGATCGCTCGCAAGCTTGCGCGCTCGGTCGCGGACGGTGAACTACCGTCCGACGTCGTCCAGGTGGACGAGCTGAAGGAGCTGCTCGGCCCTCCGACCTATCAGCCCCCTGATCGCGACGAAGACACGGACCGCATCGGGATCGCAAACGGGCTCGCATGGACGTCCGCCGGAGGAGAGGTCATGGACGTCGAAGTCGCCATCGTCGCGGGCAGCGGGAATCTGCGCCTGACGGGTACGCTCGGCGATGTGATGAAGGAATCCGCGCAGGCCGCCGTCACCTATGCGCGATCTCGCGCAGCGCTGCTCGGCCTCGACCCGCACTTCCACGAGAAGATCGACGTCCATATTCACATTCCCGAGGGTGCCACACCCAAGGACGGGCCCTCGGCCGGCATCACGATCGCCGTCGCCCTGATCTCGGCACTGACCGATATACCGACGCGGAGAGATGTCGCCATGACGGGCGAGATCACCCTCCGGGGACGTGTCATCGGAGTCGGAGGCGTCAAGGAGAAGGCTGTCGCGGCGCTGCGCGGCAGCATGACCCGAGTGGTCCTGCCTTCCGCCAACGAGACAGACCTCGAGTCTCTGCCGCAGGAGGTTCTGGACGCGGTGGATTTTGATCTGGTCAAGACGATGGACGAAGTCATGACCGCCGTCCTGGCGAGACTCCCGGCCGAACGCCGCACCCTGGCGCCCGACGCCGGCGCGGGAGTTTCGGCGCCTCACGGATGAAAATCCGGTCGGTCTCGTACGCCGGAACGATCGCGAACCGTGGGGGACCCGCGCCCGGAACGCTTCCGCAGGTCGCATTCTCCGGTCGCTCGAACGTCGGAAAGTCTTCGCTCATCAACACGCTTCTCCGACGTACCCGAAGCAAGATCGCTCACGTCTCGGCGAAGCCGGGAAAGACGCAGGCGCTGAACTTCTACGAGGTGAACGAGGAGTTCTATCTCGTCGATCTGCCCGGGTACGGATATGCCAAGGTACCCGAGGCGATGCGGGACGCGTGGGGCGACCTGATCGAGTGGTACCTTGGTGAGGCAGGGACCGTCCGAGGCGTGGTGCACCTGGTGGACGCCCGTCACAAGCCGACGGCGCACGACCTCCGGATGATCGAATACCTGGCGGGCGTCGGATTGCCCACACTCGTCGTCCTCACCAAGATCGACAAGCTGAAGCGTAGCGAGCGTCAGCGTTCGATCCAGCGTGCTCTCAGCACGCTCGAGATCGACCAGTCGCAACTCCTCCCGTTCTCATCCAAGACGGGTGAAGGACGCGACGACCTGCTCGACGCACTCGAGGGACTCGTTCATGAGGAGACGTGACACTGAGGCCGGGTGACCACCGCATCGAGCTCGATCGAACGCCATCTCCGGAGCGGCGGCTGCCCCGTGCCGCGCTGCTGCTGATACCGTTGCTCAGCACGCCCACCTCCGCCTGCACGATCGCGCCGGTGACCGAGTCCTCGAGTGCCGTCCAGGCGATCTCGATCATGCCCCCGAGGGGTCACGGCTCACTCCTCCAGTCGGAGGTCTCCATGTCTCTCTCCAGTCGGGACCTGGAGATCATGGTCACACCGCTGGACGAGAGCGTGATCCGCGTGACCGCGCCCGATACGGAAGAGCGGCTCCGCGGGATCGCCGCCGCGCACCAAGGTAGCCTTCCGGGCGACGCCACCCTCTTTCTGGTCTCCTTCTTCACGGCTCAGGCCGACGTGGCATTCGTCCCGGAGGAAGTTCAGCTCCTCACTCAGGGGCTTCGCGTCCTTCCCACCGGCATCGCACCGATTACGCCCGGTTGGCAACAGCGCCGCGTCCTGCAACGTCAGACCGAAGTCGCCGTCTATGCATTTCCCCCGAACGTGGACCTCGAATCCGAACTCGTGCTGGTGTACGGGTTCGATCAGACGAGCGCCTGGAGCGGCATCCTACCCCGGATCCAGTCAGAGCGCGCCCGCGCCCGGGCACGCGCCACCGGCAACCGCTGACGACGCGGCCGCGCCGGCCCGTCAGGTGTCCAGGCCGTACCGCGAAATCTTCCGATACAGTGTGCGTTCGCCGATGCCGAGCAGCTCGGCGGCCTTTCGACGGTTCCCCTCCACGTCCCGCAGGGCGGCTTCGATCGCCGCGCACTCCATGTCGTCGATCGTCATACCCCGACGGTACACGACGACGTCGTCGTCCGGCTCCTCCGTCCCGGGCGCGTCCTCCCCTGGGACGTACGCCGGAATCTCAATACCCGCCGGAATCGTGATCTCGCCAGCGGATCTGACCGAACCGAGAAGCGGCCCCGACGGCTCCTGCTCGGGCATGCCGCCGCGGTAGGCATCAAACTCCCGGCGCAGGTCGTCCATATCGACCCTGAGCTCGACCAGCGTACGGAAGACGAACTCAAGTTCCGGACGGAGGTTGGCGACGGAGCCCTCCCGCTCGCCGCCCGTGGCCCCGGCGCGCGGGATCGGCACAGGTAGCAGCGCCACCCCGCCACCCCGCACCTCCTGGGGAATGTCTTCAGGGCGAATCACCCGTCCGGGTGCCAGCACGACCATCGACTCCACGAGATTCCTCAACTCGCGGATGTTGCCCGGCCAGCTGTAGTCGATGAGGATCTGCATCGCCTCCGGCGAAATCCCCGGGAAGGCCCGCTCGTTGCGGTCCGACACGTCCCGGACGAACTGCTCGACCAGGAGCGGAATGTCGGCCTGTCGCTCGCGCAGGGCCGGCAGCTCGATGCCCAGCACATTCAGCCGGAAGTAGAGGTCGCGTCGGAAATCCCCGATCGCGACGAGCTGGCGCAGATCCTGATTCGTCGCGGCGACGATGCGGACGTCGACCTTGATCGAGGCCTCTCCACCCACTCGGTGGAATTCCCTCTGCTCCAGCACCCTCAACAGTTTCGTCTGAGTCGCGAGCGGCATTTCTCCGATCTCGTCGAGGAAGATCGTTCCCCCGTCCGCGAGCTCGAAGAGTCCCTTTCGCGAGTCGATGGCCCCCGTAAAGGCACCCTTTTCATGTCCGAAGAGCTCTGACTCGAGAAGCGTCTCGGACAGAGCCGCCACGTTGACCGCGATAAACGGCTTGTGCCGCCGGGGAGAAAGGGCGTGGATGCCCCGGGCCACGAGCTCCTTGCCTGTGCCGGATTCACCCGTCACGAGGACCGTCGAGGCCACCGGAGCGATCTGAACGACACGCTCGAGCACCTGCCGCATCGCGTCGGTCTGGCCGACAATACCCGTCAGTGCCCTAAGCCTCTGCCGTTCGATCGCGCGGCTTCCCAGAAGCACGATGTCGTCGAGGTCACCCCCGGTCGGGAAGACCTCGTCGAAGCTGGAGCGCAGAGCGTTGACAACTCGGTCATCCGTGACGGCGAACACAGGCAGGCGAAGCTCCGACTTCGCCTGGATCCCCAGCGTACTGGACCCGTCCTCGTCGACCCCGGTGACGATCAGCACAGTAGGCGTGCCGGAGTCGGTCAGCCGCTCGGAAGGAGTCACCAGATCGGTGTCGTACCCTGCCACCTGAAAGCGTGTACGGAGTTCGCCCGCGGTGGGCAGGTCGTGCGTCGAGATCAGCACCCGGCCGTCACTCATGACCGCCACTCTTCGGCCCATGGGGCGCATCGCCTCCGCGAAGCAGGGCCACGGCGTGGTCTACGACAGGTGTCAGGACGGCGAGCCCGTCCGACACCCCGCCGGGGCTGCCTGGAAGGTTCACGATCAGCGTGCGCCCGCGCGTCCCCGCGACACCACGTGAGAGGATCGAATGAGGGGTCGCATTCAGGCCCTGACGACGAATCTCCTCCGCTATGCCCGGGGCCTCACGCTCGATCACGGCTCGTGTCGCCTCGGGAGTGACGTCACGAAGTGTGAGCCCGGTGCCGCCGGTCGTGACGATCACGTCCGTGCCGGCGTCCGCCCAACGACTCAGCGCTGCCACGATCTCGGAGGTCTCGTCCGGAACGATCGCTTTCTGCTCGACCCGGTAGCCCCGCTCCTCGCACCACGTCACGATGCGAGCGCCACTCACGTCCTCTCGCTGGCCGGCAGCTGAGCGGTCACTGACGGTCAGGACACCCACGGAGAGCGTCGGATCGAGAGTCGGTGCAGTCATCTCGGACGTCTCAACGCCTGATCGAGCCCTCGGTGTAGAACGGCGGCCTTTGCACGACCGCGTCGACCATACGACCACGCGCGTCGACCTGGACCTCGGTCCCGGCTTTCGACAACTCGACGGGGACGTACCCCAGCGCGACACCGTAGCCCAGCGTGGGGCTGACCGTTCCACTCGTCACGTGACCGACAACCTCACCGTCCGACACCACGTCGTATCCGGGTCGAGGAAACCCTTTGCCCGTGAGGCGGAGACCCACGAGACGCCGCGAGACGCCGGCTTCCTTCTGGGCGGCCAGCGCGTCACGTCCCACGAAGTCCCCCTTGTCGATCTTCGTCACCCAGCCGAGGCCCGACTCCAGCGTCGTATGCTCTTCATCCAGATCGTTGCCGTACAGAGCGTAGCCGACCTCGAGTCGAAGAGAATCGCGAGACCCCAGCCCGGCTGGAATCAGGCCCACGTCGTGCCCCTGCTCCAGCAACGCACGCCAAAGCTCCGGAGCAC
This sequence comes from uncultured Gemmatimonadaceae bacterium, assembly GCA_964492085.1. Lineage (GTDB taxonomy): Bacteria > Gemmatimonadota > Gemmatimonadetes > Longimicrobiales > Gaopeijiaceae > UBA2589. The sequence goes on from CAZBHZ010000023.1 coordinate 28,808, forward strand.
GCTCGGAGGGGATGTAGAGTTCGAAGCCGTCCTCACCCGTGTACCCGGTCCCGCTGATCACCGCAGGAATTCCCGAGACCTCGCCCTCCGCAAAGCGGTAGTACTTCACCTCGTCGACGTCGAGGCTCGCGAGAGGACGGAGGATCTCGCGAGCCTTCGGCCCCTGCAGGGCCAGCAGCGCGGTCTCGTCCGATGCATCCTCCACTTCGACGTCGAAGTCGGCTGCGTGCTTCGAGACCCACGCCCAGTCTTTCGCCAGATTGGCCGCATTGACCACGAGCATGTAGCGATCAGCGAAGCGATAGATGATCAGATCGTCGATGACACAACCGCTCTCCAGACACATCGCCGAGTACTGAGCCTGCCCCACCTCGATCTTCGACGCGTCGTTCACCGAGATGCGCTGGACCAGGTCGAGCGCTCCGGGGCCGCGGACGATGAATTCGCCCATGTGGGACACGTCGAAGAGACCCGCAGCCTCGCGCACGGCCGCGTGCTCGGCCTTGATACCCGTGGGATACTGCACCGGCATGGAGTAGCCGGCGAACGGCACCATCTTCCCGCCGAGCGCAACATGTTCGTCGTTCAGCGGAGTAAGCTTCAGCGTGTCGGACACGGGATGACCTTTCTGTGGGTGGGTCGCGGGAACGCCCGCGTCAGATGATTAGAGGATGTAGCGGCTGAGGTCCTCGTCGTCCGCAACTTCCTTCAGCCGCGTCTGGACGAGGTCACGGTCGACGACCACGCGATCTCCGGCGGCCTCGGGCAGGTCGAACATCACGTCTTCCAGCAAGGTCGTGAGCACAGTGCGCAGCCGTCGTGCACCGATATTCTCCATGCGTTCGTTGAGCTCCATGGCGATGCGGGCGATCTCTTCCACGCCGTCGTCGGTGAACTCGATCGCGCCACCCTCCGTTTCGACCAGAGCACGGTACTGGTCGAGAAGCGCATTTCGGGGCTCCCTCAGGATCCTGACGAACTCCTTCTGCCCAAGCGTCTGCAGTTCTACCCGGATCGGGAAGCGCCCCTGCAACTCCGGAATGAGGTCCGATGGCTTCGCGACGTGGAACGCACCGGCCGCGATGAAGAGAATGTGATCGGTCCTGACCAGGCCGTACTTGGTCGCTACCGTCGAACCCTCCACGATCGGCAGAAGGTCGCGCTGCACTCCCTCCCGGCTCACGTCGGGGCCCCGCCCTCCTCGTTCACCCGCGACCTTGTCGATCTCGTCGAGGAAGACGATACCCATCTCTTCCGCACGATAGAGTGCCTCGTTCACGACCTCGTCCATGTCGACGAGCTTGTCCAGTTCGTCCTGAAGAAGGATGCGACGAGCCTCCGCCACGGAGACCGTTCGCCGCTTCGTCTTCTTCGGGAGCATATCCTGCAGCATCTCGGTGAAGTTGTGGTCCATCCCCTCACCGCCCCCCATCGGAATCATCATCCCGTCGATGGAAGTGGACTGCGTGACTTCGATCTCGACCTCTCGCTCCTCGAGCTTGCCGTCCTTCAAGAGGGCCCCGAGCTTCTCGCGCGTGCGGGCGCGACGCTCCTGTACGTCCCCATTTTGCGCCTCAACACCGGACGGACCCGCAACGAACACGTTGGCCGGCTCCGACGGAGGCTCCGGCTCGGGATTGGTCACGGGAAGGAGCAGATCCAGAAGACGTTCGTAGACCCGCTGCTCGGCGACGCCCTGAACTTCGTACTCGCGGTCGGCTCGTACGAGATTGATCGAGATGTCCACCAGATCGCGGATCATGGACTCCACATCGCGCCCGACGTAGCCGACCTCGGTGAACTTGGACGCCTCGACCTTGAGGAACGGCGCGCCCGCTAGCCGGGCGAGCCTGCGGGCGATCTCGGTCTTCCCGACCCCGGTGGGCCCGATCAGGATGAGGTTGTTCGGGGCGATCTCGTGACGCATCTCCTCCTCGACCCGCTGACGTCGCCAGCGATTTCGGAGGACGATCGCAACCGCCTTCTTCGCGTCATCTTGCCCGATGATGTACTTGTCCAGTTCGGCCACGATCTGGCGAGGTGTCAGCTCGTCGAGCCAGACGAGATCCTCCCCTTCCTCATTCGTGGGCGGGGCAACCTCATTCGTGGTCGCGAGTGTCTCGGTCGTCATCCCTCACCTCCTTCGTCGCCACCCAACTCCAGTACGACGATGTCCTGATTCGTGTAGATGCAGATGTCACCGGCGATCTCGAGCGACCGACGGACGATTGACGCTGCGTCGAGCTCCGAGTGTTCTTTCAGTGCCCGTGCCGCGGCCAGCGCGAAGGAGCCGCCCGACCCGATCGCCACGACTCCGTCGTCGGGCTCGATCACGTCACCGTTGCCACTCACAAGGAAGAGGTGATCCCGGTCAGCGACGGCAAGGAGAGCGTCCAGCCGCCTCAGGTAGCGGTCCATACGCCAATCCTTCGCCAGTTCGACGACCGCCTTGGTCATATTCGCCGGATAGCGCTCCAGCTTCTCTTCCAGCTTCTCGAAGAGCGTAAACGCGTCGGCTACCGCCCCGGCGAACCCCGCGAGAATCACACCCTCACGAAGTTCCCGTACTTTGCGCGCCGATCCCTTCACGACGGTGTCACCCATGGTGACCTGACCGTCACCTCCCATGGCAACGCGGCCATCCTTACGGACGGCGAGGACAGTGGTAGCGTGTACGTCGGGCAGAGTCATGGACTTCGCGGGGAAATACAGGGGCGATCGATTCGTCGATAGCGCCCACAGTGCAAGCGCGGGGCCACGAATCTAGCGACTCTCCTGCCTTTATGGCAGACGTCACTCGGAGCGAGGATGTGCGTCCCGATAGACACGAAGCAGGCGCTCCTTGCTCGTATGCGTATAGATCTGGGTGGTGGAGAGGGAGACGTGACCCAGAAGCTCCTTTACCGCGAGTAGATCCGCTCCGGCCTCCATCAGGTGCGTCGCAAAAGTGTGCCGAAGCGCATGTGTAGAAAGCCCCCGTGCACCCGCCGCGTGCTCCAGACAGGCACGCACGGTCGATTGAATGGAGCGCCGCGACAGTCGCCCGCCTTTCGGGTTCACCAGTAGGGCGGGTTCGTCCGATCCGGCGACCTCCTGCCTCCGCGGTTCATATCGTCCGACCGCACGCAGGGCCGCGTCGGTGACCGGTACGATCCGCTCCTTGGCACCCTTTCCCATGACCCGCATCTGTCGCGTCGAACGGTCGATGTCCCCGAGGTCGAGGCCATGAAGCTCGGACAGTCGAAGTCCGCTCCCGTACAGGATCTCCATGATCACCAGCGTCCGTGTGCCGGCGAGGGAGTTCTCCTCGGCTTTTCGCTCCGCGTGCTCAAACACCGCATCCGCATCCGTACGAGTGAGGTGGCCGGGCAGGCGCCGCTCCAGCTTGGGAGCCCGAATCGTCCGTCCCGGGTTGGACGGGATTCGCTCTTCCAGGTGGAGGAAGGAGAAGAACGTCCGGGCCGAGGTGAGCTTCCGCGCTACGCTTCGCTTCGAGAGCCCTCGCCGGGCGCACGCACCCATGAACGCACGCAGGGCAAGCCGATCGACGTCACCGTCTGCCCACGCCCACGAAGGGCGGCCGAGATACTCCGTGAGGAACGATTCGAGCTCGTGGAGGTCACGGCGATACGCCTTGGTCGTGTGTTCCGAGAGCTGGCGCTCGTCGGCCAGGTGACGAAGGAAATCGTCGACCTCGGGTCTCGGTCCGGACCCGGATGTCACGCGGGTACGGTGGCCGTCAGGCCGTGCTCCGCCATCCACTCCGTGAAATCATCCTGCGCTCGCTGCGCGAGGATCTGACGCTTCTCCTTCTTGTTCTTCACCCGTCGCGGTAGCGGATCAATCAGGCCCCAGTTGGAATTCATGGGCTGGAAGCGGCCTGGCGCAGCGTCCCGCAGGTACCGATACAGTGCACCGAGCATCGTCGTGGGAGGAGGAAGCACAGGTTCCGTGCCGGTGAGGATTCTGGACAGATTCACACCCGCGAGGATCCCGGACGCAGCGGATTCCGTGTAGCCTTCCACCCCCGTGAGCTGGCCCGCGAACAGGACGTCCGGCCGGTCCGAAAGCGCGCCCCAGGCCGTAAGGCACTCGGGGAAGTTGAGATAGCTGTTCCGATGGATCGAGCCCCACCGGAGGAACTCCGCTTCGGCGAGACCCGGGATCATCGAAAAGACCCGGCGCTGCTCGCCGATGCGCAGGCGGGTCTGAAACCCGACCATGTTCCACATCTGGCCTGCTCGATCTTCACGACGAAGCTGAACGACGGCCCACGGGCGCTCACCGGTCCGTGGGTCGGTCAACCCGATCGGCTTCATCGGGCCAAAACGCAGCGTGTCGTGGCCCCGCGAGGCCATGACTTCGACAGGGAGGCAGCCTTCGAAGTAGGGCACCGTATCCCAGTCATGGCCCTCGTGCGCCTCACCACTATTCAGCGCCGTGATGAAGGTGTCGTACTCCTCCCGCGTCATCGGGCAATTGAGGTAATCCGCATCTTCGTCGAAGCGCCCGGCTTCGAAGACGATCGAGTCATCGAGACTGTCTCGCTCTACGATCGGGGCAATCGCGTCGAAGAACGCGAGGCCCCCGTCCCCGAGAGCACCCTCGATCGCTTCGTACAGCGCACCCGAAGTGAGCGGCCCGGTGGCGATGACCGTAGGACCCTCAGGCAAAGCCGTGCACTCTTCTCGGACCACTTCGATCAACGGCTCCCCCTCGACCGCAGCGGTCATCGCCTCGGAGAAGAGGCTACGGTCCACGGCGAGCGCAGAGCCGGCGGCGACCCGGGAGACATCGGCGGACTCAAGAAGCACCGATCCGAGCGCCCGCATCTCTCGCTTGAGCTGACCGTGGGCGTTCTCCGGAGCCTCGCTCTTGAACGAGTTCGTGCACACGAGCTCGCCCAGATGATCGGTCTGGTGTGCCTCGGTCGTCCGCACCGGGCGCATCTCGACAAGCTGAACCCGATGCCCGGCACGGGCCAGTTGAAGAGCGGCTTCGCAACCGGCCAGGCCGCCGCCAACGACGGTGACGACGGCGGTCATTTGTCCGACCCGCCCGCCTTCTTTTTCGCAGCCTTCTTCTTTGCGGCTGGCTTCTTCCCGGCCTTCTTCTTTGCGGCTGGCTTCTTCGCGGCCTTCTTCCT
>CAZBHZ010000023.1:34053-53041 GCA_964492085.1 uncultured Gemmatimonadaceae bacterium
CTGGCTTCTTCCCGGCCTTCTTCTTTGCGGCTGGCTTCTTCGCGGCCTTCTTCCTCGCGCCCCGCCGACGACCACCACCCTTGGCGGCCTTCTCGGCGAGCATGGTGACCGCAGTGTCGAGGTCGATCTCGTCCGGCTCGGTGCCCTTGGGCAGGGTAGCGTTGATGGACCCATCGGTCACATAGGGCCCGTACCGACCCGACATGACGGCGATGTCATCTCCGGTATCCGGGTGCTTGCCGAGCTCCTTGAGCGGCAACCGTTTCCCGGCAGCCTTCGCCTCGACGAGCGCGACGGCCTCGTCGAGCGAGACCGTCCACATCTCATCGTTCGCCTTGAGGCTCGCAAAGGTCTTGCCTCGGCGCACGAAGGGGCCGAAGCGACCCAGCCCCGCGACGACCACTTCGTCCGTCTTGGGGTCCGTACCGATCGCTCTCGGAAGCTCGAGCAGCTTGACCGCATACTCGAAATCCACCGATGTGGGGTCGACCTCCTTGGGGACGCTCACCCGCTTCGGCTTTTCGTCTTCACTTGGAGGGGAGAGCTCGACGTACGGCCCGTACGGCCCGTACTTGAGCTTCATCATGCGCCTTTCAACGGGATGCTCACCGAGCTCCTCCCCCTCGGGGTTGAACCCGTCGAGCGAGCGCGTGCTCTGGCACTCCGGATAGCCGGAGCAGCCGAGGAACCGGCCGTAGCGATTCCACCGAACCAGCATGGGACGACCGCACTTGTCGCACGTCTCCCCCTCGGCGGCGAGGATCTCCTTGATGATCTCGTCGGAGTTCGCCTCACCTTCCTTGATCCGGTCCATGAGGCGTGGATAGAAATCACCCAGCAGCTTGCGCCAATCAGCGGCTCCGTCCTCGACCTTGTCGAGCTCGCCTTCCATCCGGCTCGTGAAGTCTACGTCGAAGATGTTGGGCAGCACTCTCACCAGCAGCTTCGAGACGACTTCACCAAGGTCCGTCGGATGGAACCGTCGCTGTTCGAGTTCCACGTACCCCCGGTCGGTAATGACGGAGATGATCGACGCGTACGTGGACGGCCGTCCGATCCCCTGCTTCTCGAGCTCCTTCACCAGGCTCGCTTCGGAGTAACGCGGAGGTGGCTGGGTGAAGTGCTGCCTCGGCTCGATACCCGTCACGTCGGCGTGATCGCCCTCGTCGAGATCCGGGAGCGGCTCCAGGTCGTCGAGTCGTCGTTTGTCTCCCTGTTCGGTGGCTTCCTGGTACAACTTCGTGAAGCCGTCGAACTTCACGATCGACCCCGTTGCCCGGAACAGGTACCGGTGACCGTTCGTCCCCTCGAGGTCGAAATCGGCGGTCGTGGTGTCGTAGACGGCGGGCCGCATCTGGCTGGCTACGAACCTCATCCAGATCATTTCGTACAGCTTGGCCTGATCTACCTCGACGTAGCGCGCGACCTCGGACGGAAGAATCGTCACATCGGTCGGGCGGATGGCTTCGTGAGCATCCTGTGCCGCACGCTGATTCTTTCCACCGTAGAGACGTGGCGAGTCGGGCACATAACGATCGCCGTACTCGGCCTGGTCCTTGACCCACGTCCGCGCCTGCTCGACGGCCGTAGGTGAGACACGGGTGGAGTCCGTCCGCATGTAGGTGATCAGACCGATCTGGCCCCGACCTCCGAGGTCCTGCCCCTCGTACAGGCGCTGCGCGTTCGACATCGTCCGGCGAGCGGAGAAGCGAAGTCGCTTCGCCGCCTCCTGCTGCATCGTCGACGTCGTGAAGGGCGCCGCCGGATTCTTGCGGCGCTCACGCCGTTTGATCGTAGTGATCTCGAAGGGAACGCCCCCGACCGCCTCGAGGACTGCTCTGGCGCCATCCTCGTCAGCGATCGTGAAGGTCTTCCCGTCGATGTGGTGCAGCTTCGCCTCGAACGCCTGCTGGTCCTTCAGGAGCTGCGCGGTGATCGACCAGTACTCTTCCTGCTCGAACGCCCGAATCTCCTCTTCCCGCTCACAGATGAGTCTCAGCGCGACGGTCTGCACGCGCCCCGCAGACAGTCCCGGCCGGATCGGACGCCAGAGAAGGGGGCTGACCTTGTATCCGACCAGCCGATCGAGAATGCGTCGAGCCTGTTGAGCCTCGATCTTCTTGAGATCGAGTTCACCCGGTGTCTCCAGGGCCCGTTGTACGGCCCCCTTCGTGATCTCCCGGAACGTGACACGCCGGAAGCGCTCCGGCTTCTTCTCGTAGCCGAGCTGCTCTGCCACGTGGTAGGCGATCGCCTCACCTTCACGGTCCGGATCCGTCGCGAGGATGACCGAGTCCTTGTCCTTCGCTCGTTTCTTCAGGTCGGAGATGACCTTCCCCTTCCCCCGGATCGTGACGTACTTCGGCTCGAAGCCATGATCCACATCGACACCGAGTTCCTTGGTGGGAAGGTCACGGACGTGGCCCACCGAGGCGGCGACTTCATAGTCGTTGCCCAGGTACTTGCCGATGGTCCGTGCCTTGGCCGGAGACTCGACGATGACGAGGTGCTTTTCACTCATTCGGCTTCGATTCTCGTTCCCGCGTTTTCGAGGATCTCGAGGATCCGCGACGTGACATCTTCTACTGAGTGGCCGTTCGTGTCCACTCTAAGGTCCGCCGACCCGTACGCATCCCGACGCAAATCCAGCAGGCGGCGCGCCTCCTTCTCCGCCTCGGAACCACCCAGGAGTGGCCGGTACACAGAGTCCGCCTTCACTCGGCGAACAGCTTCGTCCGCGTCGACATCCAGCCATATCGACATCGTACCCGCCGGCAGTTCCGCGAGCCTTCCTTCCTGAGTTGCCCACCCTCCACCGCTGGCGAGGACGAGCCCGTGTTCTACCAGCAGTACCTGCGCCAACGCGTCCTCCTCCGCACGGAACGCGGCCTCACCCTTCTCACGAAACCACGTGTCAATCGATCGTCCGGACCGCCTCACCAGTGCCTCGTCGAGGTCCTCGAATCGCCACGAAAGTCGCGACGCGAGGGCCCGACCGACCGAGGACTTTCCGGCCCCCATGAAACCGACAAGGACGATCCGCTGAAGCATCTCCGTGCTCAACGCTCTTCGAACCCGCGCTCCGCCAAGTACTGGATGAACCCCTCGAGGTTCCTGCGTACCTCACCGAGCGAGTCTCCGCCGAATTTCTCGAGGATCGCATCGGCCAGGACCAGCGCCACCATCGCCTCTCCGACCACACCGGCCGCCGGCACGGCACACACATCACTCCGCTCGACGGCTGCATCACCCACCGACCCGTCTCGCAGGTCGACACTCGGCAACCGTCTGCGCAAAGTGGAGATCGGCTTCATGGCACCCCGCACCAGGAGGGGCTCACCGGTGGTCACCCCCCCTTCGAGCCCTCCCGCACGATTCGAGGCGCGGCCAATGCCCCCCGACCGGGCCCGGTCCTCCGCCGGCACGATCGGGTCATGCACGTCCGAGCCGGGCCGTGCAGCGCCTTCAAACCCGATGCCCAGGTCGACGCCCTTCACCGCCTGGATCGACATGACAGCCGCCGCCAGACGTCCGTCAAGGCGGCGATCCCACGAGACATACGAGCCAAGGCCGACCGGCAGGCCCAGCGCCACCACCTCGAAGACACCCCCGAGGGTATCCCCCCGCTCCTTAGCTGCGTCGATCGCCTCGCACATTCGGGCCGACGCGCCGGGATCGAGGCACCGCACCGGGTCCAAGTCGGCCTGGGCATTCAGATCCACGGGGAGTTCGGCGTCTGCCGCCACCACCGAGCCGATCGAGCGCACATGGCTCCCGATGGTCACCCCCAGCTCCGAGAGGAAACGTTTCGCGACCGCTCCGCACGCGACACGAGCCGCCGTCTCCCGAGCACTCGCGCGCTCTAGAATGTCGCGCACGTCGCGGCGATCGTACTTCAAGGCACCTACGAGGTCTGCGTGTCCTGGGCGCGGGAGGTAGTGAGGCCTCAGTGCTTTCGGATTGACGTCCGCCGCAGGCGCCTCATGCGCCATCGCAGTGGTCCAATTCTCCCAATCGCGGTTCCATATCAGCATCGAAATGGGAGACCCCAGAGTCTCCCCCAGGCGAACGCCGCTCAGGAGCTCCACTTGATCGCTCTCGATCTGCATGCGCCGGCCGCGGCCATATCCGCCCTGTCGGCGGGCTAGTTCCGGATCCACATCACGGGTGACGTCGAGCTCCAGGCCAGCGGGAACCCCGGCCAGGAGGGCGGTCAACGCCTTGCCGTGCGACTCACCGGCGGTGCTGAATTGAAGAGACGTCATGGCGGTCAGGGGTTCGCACACACGGGATGAGGGGCCCGGCCGGACACGCAAAAGCCCGGCCGGGGCCGGGCTCGCACCGACTCGAAGGCCGGGTTGCGTCCTATATATAGGATTACCGTCGCCGGTGACAAACCCGTCTAGTTCGTGATGGTGACCTTCACAGAGTCCCGACCGGTGTCACCGTCAGCATCGGCAATCTCCACGACCACGTAGACCTCACCCGCCACCTGACCAGCCGCCGGCGACATCGTCGCGAAGCCACTCGCGGCCGTGGCGTCGAGGCCGTCGGATACACTCACGTACGCCTCCGTCTGCTGACCAACGTAACGCCCCACGATCGTGAACGAAGCTGCCCCGTCCGGGGCATCGATATCGAATCCGACGCCGAGGGAACTGTTCAAGCCGACAGTCTCACCGTCCGCGGGACTGGTGATGGTCGGCGCAGGCCCTGCGTCCGAGGTACCGATCTGCGACTGGAAGAGGTTCGCGCCCTCACAGCCAGCCAAGCCGACGGCGCCGAGCAAGGCGAGTGTCGCGAACAACCGAGTCGATCGTACGTCCTGGTTCATGGTCGGTCCGATGGTCAGGGCTCTTACCGCAGCGAGCTGCGGACGAGCGTCGGGGTCACCAGGATGATCAGGTCACGCTGGATCTCTTGATCCCGCCGAACACGGAACAGACCCCCGATAAGTGGCAGGTCCATGAGAAGGGGGATACCCGCGACGGCTTCGGTGCGCTCGGACTGTGTGAGTCCACCGATGACCACGGTCTCGCCGTCACCGACGAGGACGCGCGTCTGGGCGCGCTGAGTCCTGAAGATGAAGCCGGCGTCCGAATCCGCGAGTTCGGCGGCCGAGCGCTCAGCGAGCACCTCGAGGAGGATCTTGTCTCCCGTCACGTGCGGCGTGGCCTGGAGCTTGATACCCGTCTCCTGCTGCTCCACCTGAGCAGTCGGGAACTGCCCACCACCACCACCACCACCACCACCACCACCACCAGCGCCGGCCGCACCCGCATCGACGACGCGGATCGGAGTCAACTCACCAACGAGCAGGTCCGCGGGCTGATTGTCGAGGACGGTCAGCTGAGGCGTGGCCTCAATGTCACTAAGCTGGACGGACTCCAGTGCGTCGATGAAGCTCACCAGCGTATGCCGGCCGATCACCATCGACGTGAGGAGCTGCAGCGTTGGAGCCGTCACGCGGTTGGTCGCGTTGCCCAGCGCTGCGATGGAGTTGCCTCCCAGGAGCACGGACTGGGTACCCTGCGCAACCTCGGTTCCAGGGAGAGGTCCATCACCGTCCGGATCGACGAAGCCGGACGAGAGGCGGTTGAGCTGGTTGCCACGGGAATCCTTGAGCTCGTAGGTCACACCGAGCTCGTCGAGCTCGGTGCGGTTCACGAAGATGATCTTCGCCTGGATCGAGACCTGCGGCGTCTCGACGTCGAGCTGGGCGAGCATCTCCGACACGGCGTTCTGGACCCGTTGGATATCAGAGACCACCAGGGTGTTCGCACCGGTACTCGCACTCACATTGCCGCGCTCCGTCAGGAGGGGCTCCACGAGTGTCTGAATCTCCGCCACGGTGCCGTATGAAATCCGATACGCCCGCGTCAGGATCGGCTCGATCTGCTCACGGTCGTTGATGTCGGAAATGTTGTCGACACGGATGATCCCATTCGCGTCTTCCTCACCGGCGAGACCCTGTCCAGCGAGGATCGTGGCGAGTGCCACGTCCCAGGGCTGGTCATTGATATCAGCCGTAACGAAGCCCTCGACGTTCGCGCCGGGCACGATCGACTTCCCGGAGAATGCGGCGAAGGCCAGGAGTACATCGTTGATCGGAGCCTCCGTCCACGTCACAGAGATGCGACGAGCTTCCTGCGCGACGACAGGGGCCGGCGCCGGGGCGGACGCCGCGGGCGACGATGGCGCGGTCCGGGCCCCCGACGACCAGGGCTCGAACTCCCCTACGGGATTCTCGAGCTGGATACGGAGACCGCGGGGATCCACGATGATCTCGTGATCGAGGCGCTGCTCGAGGACGAAGACAAGCCGAACGACGTCTTCAGCGTACTGGCTCGAGCGCATCGAAACGATGCCGCCACGGTTCAGCGCGGCGAAATCTTCCTGCGGAAGCGCGTGGGTGGCACCCATCAGGTCGACGACCAGACGGTGCGGACCTTCCATCGCGAAGGAGCGGTACTCGACGAGCTCGTCTGTCGAGACGAGAATGCTCGTCTGCGACGCCATCGGCGTAATCGTCACTTCAGTGACGGACCCACCGAGGGCCAGGAGCGTGCCCGCCCATAGAGCGAACATCGACGTCATGAGGTGCCTCCCTCGCGGCTAGATACGAAGTTCATGGTGTTTCGTTCGACTGCGTCGAAAACTTCGACATCGACGATGACAGCGTCGCGGCGAATCTCGACGATCGTGGTATTTCCGATGGTTTGACCCACTCTCAGGTAGTACGCGTCGCCCTCCACGCCGGTGGTCGTTCCGTCTTCGGCGACGGTGACGGTCCCGGTGGAGATGACGGCGACGCTGGATGCCGGATCGGGCGAGTACATGATCCCAATCAGGGTCAGCTGCTCGTAGCGTGGTCCCCCTGCCGTACCCTCGAGGGCCTGGAAGGGGTTGCGGCGCGTGAACGACGGGTAGGAAAAGACCTCCCGCTCATACACGAGCTCGACGTCCGTGGGCCGCGGCGGGGGCTGATCCTGCGCCGAAGCCGGTTGGGCGACGACGAGGACGGTCCCCGTGAGGGCAAGGACCAGAGCGTATCTCTTCATGATCAGCCTCCCGGAAGCTCGGCGGGAGCGATCGCAGCAGCTCCGTCCGGCAGGACGTACGTTTCGATGCGGAAGGTGGCCAGAATCGGCGCAATCATGTCCGCGCGCTGGCTTACACCTGAATAGGACTCCATGTCGACCTGAACCGGCGTTACGATGCGGGGCAGGCTGGCGATTTCGGTAAGGAATCGCCCGACGTCGTGATAATCACCGACGACCGTCATTTGATACCCCGTGCGATTGTAGGGCCCGGCGGGCTCCGTCGGTTCGGGGTCTAGCCCGACCACCTCGACGTCCGAGACGCGGGCACGGGACTGAATGTCGTCGACCAGCGCCGGGACTTCTTCCTGGGCGGGAATCAGTTCTTCCAGGCGCGCCACATGGCGCTCGTATGTCGCCATCCGGTTTTCGAGATCTTCCCCGCCCCGGGCGAGGATGACCCCAGCCTGACGGTTCTGGATCTCTAGACTCTCGAGCCGATCACGGACCACGTCGTTCGCCTCGTTGCGGGGCGTCATGAAGAACGACAGGAACGGATAGATCAGCGCGAGGACGACAATGCCGCCGAGCATCCAGTTCCGCTGCGTCGGATCGGTGGGGTTATACCATGCCATGGCTCAGTTCCCCGGTGCGGCGGTTTGAGCCTGCGAGACCGCGTCATCGAACAGCGGCACGGTCTCCAGCTCGTCGATACCCGGTGACTCGTACTGCATCACCAGCTCGAACATGTACACGAGGTCCTCCGGATTGGCCTCGGAGGGGATCTGTTGCATCGTCTCCGGATTCACACTCCGGAGGAAACGAGACGCCTCCAGACGACGCATGTATCGCGTGATCGCGAAGAGGGACCCAGCGCGCCCGGTCACCCGCACAGTGAGCGGATTGTCGCTCTGGTAGAGCACCTCGCGGAGCCACAGATAGTCCGGCACCGCAGCTGCGACCTCGTCGAGGAGGTGCGGCCAGACGTAACGGCCAGCGTCGATCTCCTGAATGATCGCCACGCGCTCCTCGATCGAATCACCCCGGGCCTCAAGCTGACGCGTGCGCTCGATGATCGCGGCATTGCGGATAGAATCCTGTACCGCCTCCTCGAGCTGGACGGTCAACTCCTCGGTCTCACTTCTGAGGTTGAGGAACGAGAAGCCCATATATCCGAGCGAGATGGCCGCGGCCACGGCGAAGAACGCCATGTACGGGTCGGTCTGGCTCCCCCCGCCACCGCCACTGCTCCGTCTCGTGAGACCCTGGAGGCCTGAAACGAGCCCGGCGAGCGGATTTCTGCCGCCACGACGGCCCTTTCGACCGCCTGGAAGAAGATTGACTTCGATCACGTTGTCGCGTCCTGATCCTAGGCCCGAAGCGCCAGTCCGAGCGGCAAAAGCAGCATCGGGGCAGCCTCGTCGATCGATATCTCACCCGTCGCGTCCGGGCGCACGGGCACCCGCTCGAACGGGTTCACGATTTCCGTCTCGACATTCATGCGACGCGCAAGAGACTCGGACATGCCCGGTATGCGCGCGCCACCTCCACTCAGGAAGATGCGCCCGACCGAGTTGCCGTCTTCACGTGTCATGAGAAACGCACTGGCGCGCTCGATCCCGACGGCGACCTCATCCGCCGAGGACGCGACAAAGCTGTCCAGGTCCTCCGCGGTCTCGCGGGCCTGAACCACGTCTTCCGCCTGCTCTGCGGTCAGTCCCCGCTCTCGCTGCAGATCCTCACGGATCTTGCGGGAGCCGAACGGGATGTCGCGCGTGAGAATCGGCACGCCGTCCTCGAGGATGCTCACGTTCGTCGTTTCGTGCCCTACGTTGACCAGGGCGACGATTCCGTCCAGGGCATCGGGGTAGTTGTGCTCGAACGCGTTGTGGAGTGCGAACGCGTCCACATCGATCACGATCGGCTCGACACCGGCGTCTTGAAGAAGACCAACCTTGTTGTCGACCAGCTCACGCTTGGCGGCGACCAGAAGGACTTCCATCTGCATTCCGTCTCCCTCGGGATCCAGAATCTGGAAATCGATCTCAACGCTCTTGATGTCGAAGGGAACGTGCTGCTCAGCCTCCCACTTGATGACCTCGCGCGCGTCCCCCTCCTTCATGCGATCCATCTCGATCTTCTTGATGATGACGTCGTGGCCACCCACGGCCGTCACCACCTCGGCACCCTTCATCCCGATTTCGGAGAAGAGGCCCGACACGGCATCGGAGACGAGGCCGTAGTCCATGATCTCACCCTCGACGATCGCGTCGGGGAGCAACGGGCGCATCGCGACGCGAACCACTTCCGGCTGATCACCGGAATGGTCCACTTCGACGACTTTGACGAACCCGGAACCGATATCCAGGCCGATCACGCTCTTGTTTCGTCCGAACAGGCCCATACTTCGCCTTCACGCGAGGGGAAGAGGACAGAAATTTTCGAGAATCTCGATGTCAGGTTACATCGGAAAGTCGAGGCTTGTCAATAAAAAAATGCCGCTTCGGCATGCGCAAAAAATCAGTAAACATTTGGCGTACGGCGATATGGAAAACCGGCCACCAAGCCTCCTCCTGGAGGCCTCTCCACAGCTTCGCTAATTCGCGACCGCAGTCATGTCGACCCAGCTTCGCTGCATGAGCGGGCGCGCTCGGGACAGCGAGGCGTTGTTCAGGATCGCGCGCTGCACGGTGCAACGGGAGTAGGTGATCTCTGAACCTCCAGTGATCGACTGGTCGTCGAGAAGACCATTCGAGGCCAGCACAGCTCCGATGATCCGGTTGCCGTTACCCTGCGTTTCGAAGTCGCCCTGAACGATGATGATGCCGTAAAAGAGGAAGTTTCCACGCAAATCCAACGTGCCATCGACCAGAAGGATTCCCTGGCCCATCCCCCCGGACTGGATCCGAAGCTCCGGCCCGCCGTGATAGATGAGCGGGAAATACGCGCCACAAGCCGCCGTCGGGATCGTATCCCCCCAATTCGTCAGGGTGGCTTCGTTGCACTCCCCTGCAGCGGTCGTATCCGGCTGAGTGCTCGTGATGGCGGTCCCGAGCGAAGTCACGTTCTTGCCCTCCGCCTGAGCCAGCGCAGTCAACTGCGCCCAATCCATCTCTCCGAAGGTCGTGAAGGTAGAGTCCACGATCGTGGAATCCTGGTCGTAGTCCGGGCTCCCGAGTACGGCGCCCTTGCCGCTCGTACCAATGAGGGACGTGTCGTTGGTCAAGACACCTGTCGTGTCGTGCGTCTCGAACGCGGTGCAGTACGGTGCCCAGGACGGGGGCGTGGTGTTCGTCCCATTCACGAGGGCGTTCCCCTTGATCACCGTGGTCCCCCGCGTCGTCAGGGCCGCAGGAGGATCGATGTCCGCGAAGATCATCTTCGTCACGATACCGATCGTTCGCTTCGCCCCGGACCACAACGCCCCACCCTCGGTCACCGTTCCCGTCGCGGTGAGGAAGTACACGAAGTTGTTCGAATTCGCGATCGAGACTTCCCAGATGCCGTTGGCGATCGTGTCCGTGATCGTCGTATCGGACCAGACCGCGATGTTACCCAGCTGATAGCCGTTCCAATTTCCTAGTACTTCGTTGGCCCCGGCCTGAGCGATGTTGACCGCCATGTTGGCGTGCTTGCTGGCGACGCCGATCCTCAGTTCCTGTTGAGAAATGAAGAACCCGGCCGTCACCAGCACCCCGATGATGACGAGGGCTCCGATCACGGTGGGGAGGGCAAAGCCCCTGCGGTTTCTGGTTCTCATGTACATATCATCCGAAGCCAAGTTGAGCGGCTCCTAGTTTCTGGTATGGATCCAGACCAATACCGAGTCCGAGACCATCTGTCCAAGCGAATTGAGGACCTCTGATCCGGTGCGAACCGTGACTTCGATCTGAGCGACATCAGCAGGCGTGGTCGTCACGTTACCCATCGCGTCACGGTACACGAAGGCAAGCCCATCCCGGGGGCGAAGCGGACCCGCGACTGGGATCATGTCGCCAGTTCCGGTACGACGACCAAGATAGACGTCACCGAGCATCGTGGTGATCCCGAACGTGAAGGCCTGATAGCTCCGCACGGGCGCACCCACATGAACCGAGTCACCCGTGAACGCGGTCATTTGGGAACCGAACGTGAGGTTCAGCGCACCGTCTCCGTCCTGCGGGCACACCACGCTCGTAGAGTCGATACCCGAAATGCTCGCAGGAATCCAAGCGTCATCGTTGTCGATGTCCGGATCGTTGTCGGCGTAGACGAACACGGAGTCACCCACGGCGAATCGATTTGATCCCCCCATGATGTACAGCGTGTCTCCGCTGTTCAGGAGGAAATCCTTGATCACGGTCATCACGGGATCGGAGCCCGTGATGTCGGGCTGGCACACGATCGAGAACTTTCGCATGAGCCGAACCCGGATAGAGTCGGGACTCATCGCGAGAATGTCTCCGCCTGACGGACTCACTTCCCGTAGCTCCGCGAAGAGCACCTCAACGGCCATGCGCGTCGTCTGCTGTCCGGACACGGTCGCGGTCTGGGCGGTGTACGTCTGCCGATTCTTGATCAGGATCTGCCCAGCCGAAAGCACGACCAGGAGGCCGAGAACCGCGACGATCAGGATTTCGATGAGCGTGAAGCCCCCACGGTCGCGGGTCATCGCCTGAGCACCCTGAAGTCGAAAGTATCCGCTACCTGGGCGCTCAGCCCCGGTACCGTTCCGGAGCCCAGGCCAGGTCCAAGGGTCACGATGCGTACCATCTTGGACTGGGCCCCGTCCGGTGTGGACGCCCATCGAACCAGGTAGACCCCCACTGAGTCACTTCCAGAGCCGACCTGGTCGTACGGCAGCGACTGCAGCCGATCGATGACCGTCTGGAAGGCGACAGAGCGTTCCGTCATCAGGTCAGCAAGGGTGATTTGACGCGTGATGTGCGCTGTGGTGCCGGCCAGGCCGAGCACGCCGACCGCAAGAATGAGAATCGCGATGATGACCTCGACGAGGGAGAAACCGTCGCGTCCGGCTGAAGCGCTTGGGCGGGTCGTGTCAGACATGTCAGCCGATCACCTGACCCATGGGGAGAATCAGGACCGATGCCGTATCGGTGGCCTGGCGAAATCTGAGCCGAACGGTGTCGGTGAACGTCGAGGCGTATCCGCTCGTCGCGCCCCAGGATCCACAGCTCGTGTCGGCATAACCGCGGGGCGTCATGCACGTGTAGAAGGCGTAGTTGCCCTGGGTCTCGAGGCTGACACCGAGTTCGCCGTCGAAGCGCTGGACATCACCCCACTGTAAGGTGCCCCCGTCCCGGCTCAGCGTGTTCGCCGAGTCGCCGTCCACCCACACGTACAGGACGATGGTCTCGCCGGTTTCGATCGCTCGGGAGCGGGCCCGCTGATGCCAGGACATGTAGACGCGCTTCGCGCTTTGGACGGCGAAACGCGACTGCACGTTCTGGAAGCTGTTCAGGGCGAGGCCCGTGAGGATACTCCCGATCAGAATCACGATGGCCAGTTCGATCAGCGTGAATCCTCGTGTTCTGCTCTTCATCGATACCGCCCATCGCACGCCAGCAGGTCGCTCACGGCACGGGATCCTCCACAGGTCCGTGCCCCAGTAGTTCCAATATTGATCCGGCTCCCCGCCTGAGGAAAGGATTTGACACGCAGGGACATGCGCCCTACCGACCCACCTTGCCGACCCGTGTCGCCCAGTCCGGCGGCACACGCCTTGAGTCCGCAACGAGAAAGGGGGATCGTGTCTTGCACGAACCGACCCATGCCCCACCCCTCCCCTCTCGAAGCCACCGCGTGACGCCCTCCCTCTCACTTCGCACGGCGTTTCTCTGTTCCGGAGTCGCGGGTCTCGTGTACGAAGTCCTCTGGAGCCGTTACCTGAGCCTCTATGTGGGTCACAGCGCGTATGCACAGGTCCTGGTGCTGGCCGTCTATCTCGGGGGCATGGCCGTCGGCTCCATAGCCATCTCCGACGTGTCGAAGCGCCTGAGGCAGCCCCTGCGGTGGTACGTGGGAGCGGAACTCGCGCTGGCGGTCTTCGGGCTGCTCTTCCACACGGTCTTCGTAACCGCGACCAACTGGTCTTACGACCAGATCTTCCCTTCGATCGCGAACGCGTCGTGGGTCGGATCGATTCGCTGGGCGCTGGCCGGGCTCATGATCCTGCCTCAGGCGATCGTGCTGGGCATGACCTTCCCGCTCATGGCCGCTGGACTGGTGCGCGACGACCCGGAGCACCCGGGCGCCGGCGTAGCCGAGGCGTACACATTGAACACGCTGGGAGGGGCGGTCGGTGTACTTCTAGCCGGATTCGTCTTCATCGGCGCCTTCGGGTTGCCGGGCACGAGTGTCGCTGCAGCGGTGCTCAACGTGGCAGCTGCGGGCCTCGTCGCCGTTGCGCTCAAGGGGCGACCCCTGACACGCGACGCCCCGACCGAGTCAGCCGCGCCGTCGGCGCCAGACCGCGTGCACGACACCGGCACTGCCGCAGACACCGATCTCCCCGGGGAATTACTGGCGGGCGGCCGGAGCCTCGTGCCACTCCTGCTCGTCGTCAGCTTCGGCACGGCCGTGGCGTCGTTCGCGTACGAAATCAGCTGGATCCGGATGCTTGCCCTGGTCCTAGGCAGCGCGACCCACGCCTTCGAGTTGATGCTGTCCGCGTTCATCCTGGGTATCGCGATCGGTGCCTGGGCCGTGCGTACCCCCTCGGACCGGACGCGCACGCCCCTTCGACTGCTCGGCAGAATCCAGGTTGCCATGGGGCTCACCGCCCTGGTCTCCCTGCCGGTCTACCTCCTGAGCTTCGCTGCCGTCGCCGCGATGGTTCAAAGCCTCAGCGGCCAACCGGATGGTTACGCGATCTTCAACATGGGCCGCTACGCTCTGTGCATGGTGGTCATGCTCCCCTCCACGGTTCTGGCCGGGGCCACCCTACCCCTGATCACGGGTACGCTATTGCGGTCCGGATACGGTGAGGACGTCATCGGGCGCGTGTACGGGGTGAATACGCTGGGTTCCGTGTTCGGGGCCGGTCTTGCCGGACTGATCGCGCTCCCTCTTCTCGGACTCGAGGGGCTGATCACCGCGGGGGCCGTACTTGATGTTGCGCTCGGTCTCGTGCTCCTGGAGCGCTCGGGCGCCCTGACGGGTGCCGGCCGCCGTACGCCGCTCCTCATCGCCGCGGTGTCCATCTTCGCCTTCGTCGGTATCAGCTCTGTGGTGGACTTCAACGCGAACACCATCACCAGCGGCGTCTTCCGTCGAGGAGACTTCGAAGGACATACAGCGTGGCGCAGTCTCTTCTACCAGGACGGTCGGACCGCCACCGTGTCAGCTCATATCGGTACCTCCGATGGCGTCGTAGTCCTTGCGACGAACGGAAAACCGGACGCCACGCTCGGACCTCGATGGGTCGGGGCACGGTCCGACTCGCTCGATATTCTGCCGATCCCCCACGGCCGTGATTTCACGACTCAAACGTTGGGGCCGATCCTTGGTCTCGCGCACCGTCCGGACGCCCGAACAGCGGCCAACATCGGTCACGGATCCGGAATGTCGGCGACGTCACTCCTCACAAGCGAGCGGATAGAAAAGCTCGTGACACTCGAGATCGAGCCTCTGATGGTCCAAGGCTCGCTCGTCTTCCTGCCGGCGAACGGGCCGGCATTCGCAGACCCCCGAGCCACCTACGTCTTCGATGATGCGAAGTCGTATTTCGCTCACCGCGGTGAACGCTTCGACCTGATCTTCGCCGAGCCCAGCAACCCGTGGGTCAGCGGGACGTCGTCCCTCTTCACGCTCGAGTTCTACGAGCGCATCTCGGACTTCCTCTCGAAGGGCGGTGTGCTCTCGCAATGGCTGCAGATTTACGAACTCGATGATGACCTTTTCCTCTCCGTCCTCGCTGCACTCGACAAGGTCTTTCCGTACTACAGAGCCTACCTGGTCGGCGATGCGGATGTCGCCATCGTCGCCAGCCTCGAGCCGCTCGGCCCCGCAGACTGGTCCGTGGTGCAGACCGAGTCCTTCCGGGCGATGACATCCGGGGCGCCGACCTTCGAGCCCCAGCACATGGACGCCTTGTTCATGTTCGATCAGGACACGTTCCGGCCCGTGCTCGACGGCGATCCCCCCGTGAACTCCGACTACCGACCCATTCTGGATCTTGGTGCGGAGCGGACACGGTTCGACCAGCAGGGCGCCGAAGGCGTATTCAGCTTCGCAATCAGTCGTGTGAATCTCGCCCGCCACATGTCGGGCGAAGATCTCGACCCACGTCCATACCGTCTGGCACCTGCTTACGGTCTAGCTCCTGCGGTGCTGCGGGAACTGGGCTCCTGGCTCCGCGGCACCCTGGTCGACAGGGGTGGCATCGCTCCGATCGAGTTCCCGGAATGGCAGGACGAGCTGGTTCATCTCCAGCAATTCCTGACCTTCTCCCGAAGTCCGATACAGCTGACCGGCTGGGACATATGGAGTGCGAGCTTCGTTCGGGCAGAAATGGCTCTTCATCGAGGAACGACAGGGTACGTGGACCCGATCTTCTATCGGAACGTCTGGGGTTTCCTCGATCAAGCCGACGCCCCTGCACCCGCTCGCGCGACCGTCGACCTCCTGCACGGATACTCGACGAGCGACTGGGAACGGACCGCGGCTGCCGCAGACGTCCTCGTCGGACGGGTCGGCCAGGGAGAGCCTTGGGTCACGCCGGACCTTCTGCTCGACATCGCTGTCCTGGCCTACCTCGAGACCGGGCGCGCGCAGGCCGCGTCGAGCGCGTACCAGGCCCTTTCGCGGGCGACGGGACGAGCGGACTGGAACCTCAGGAACCGGCTGCTTCGAGCCATGATCGATAAGGCGCTCGAGGCGAGCTAGCCGCCCCAGACATTCCGGATGGGCCGCAGGAGTCGCCCGGACGACCGGACATCCCGCAGCGCTTCGAGGGCGAGGAGGGCGGATGCCCGGTCCGGAACGAAGATCGATTCCCCAGCGACCTCGACGCCCCGCCCCGCGAGGATCAGACCTTCGAACGTGCCGTCCAGCACGCGTACCCTGCCCGCGGTCATGAGAATCCCCCGCAGCAGCGCCCCGTCCGTGATCGAGATGTCCCCCTGCCCGGCAAGGAGGACGTGGCCCGTGCCTCCCCGAACCTCGATACCCTGGTCGACCCCGCGCAGGGAAACGACATCACGGCATACCGACGTCCCGGTCGGATCCCCGAGGTTCTCGGCGACCGACGTATCGCACTCACCGGATCGTGTCGCGAATCGTGGCGTCACGACCCCCGCCAGCCGCGGGAGCCCCTCGGCTACTCCGTCCACGGTGAGCAGTCCGAGCACGAGCGAGTCGACCACCGAGATCGTCAGCCCGGGTGGCGCATTGCCCGCCGTCACCGTCGCGGTGTCTGCGACGGTCACGTCCGCCAACGCGAGAATCCGTGCCTGAGGATCGAGGACCCAGACCAATCGAGCGGCACGCAGCGGCGTACCGGGCAGATCCTCCTCTCCCGGCCATATCGTGGCCTGGACGAGCCACGTCTCCCGATCGAGCCGGGTCCATTCCGCCCGCCAGGGCCGGACGTTCGAGGAATCGCCCCTGAACCCCGAACTGCCGATCGCGATACTGTCCGCCAAACCCGGGGGGCCTCGCTCAATCTCACGGACAACCCGGGCCTCGACCCCCGCGACGAGCTCAGATACCGTCACGGCCGCCCTCGCCGACCGCAGGGCAGAGGACGCCGACACGAAGGTCCCCCACGCCAGCGCGTACAGAGCGAGCGTCAACAGGAGCACGAATGGGATCGCCGCCCCGCGCGAGCTCCTCACCAGACTCGCACCAACAGGGGAACGGCCGTCGACTCCGCACGGGCGTCGACGAGCGACGCACGAATCCACGGCGCGTCGAATACGAGGCTGCTCCTTTCATCCCATACGTCGGGGGTGAGCGGCTGGCGCCCGCCTCTTCCTCGGCGATACCGCAGCGCGCCAAGATCGAGGTGGTACGCTCCGGTCTCGAATAGCCGGACGAAGACCACGTCGGGATCGACCGGACCCGACGAACGGAGACGGGTCGGACGGCCGACCGCGTTCGCGCCACATGCGTTCGGCTCAGACCCGGTACCGATCAGGTCAACCACCTGGACGGCACCGAGAGGGCCCATCAGCTCGAGGGAATCCTTGTCGGGCTCCGGGGATCTCCCGGCTCGAAGATCGGCCACGATCCAATCGGATTCGATCCGGCACACGCGCCCTGCGCCTCGGATCGCTCTCAATCGAAGCGAATCTCCCCCGGAGGAACGAGCCTCACCGGGCCCGAGCGCTGCAAGCTCCGAACGGAGCGTTACCCGTGCGATTCGTCGGGCAATGAGTCGATCGTCTCGAACAACTGCGTCACGCGATACCGCCATCGCGTGCAGGAGAGTGCGCCCCGCGAGGGTCACGACAACCGTGCTGATCACGACCGCGATCAAGGCCTCCAGCAGGGTGACGCCGGAACAGCGGAGGGTCATCGGGGCCTCCACCCCGAGAGGTCGACCTGATCGCCCGCTGGGCCGAGTGCAATCACGCGCAACTCCGAGCCGGCCCTCGACCAGGATACGTCGACGGCACCGATGGACGCGTGGCCCTCAGTACCGATCGGGCTGAGCCAGAGCAGTGAATCGAGAACCGACTCAGCAACGGTGATGGCATCTTCGATTCGCTCGGCTCGCGTGCGTACCTCCGTGGCCCGGCTGAGCGTACCGAGCACTCCCATGAGAGCGACCTGAAGCAACAGGGAAGCGACAACGACCTCGAGCAGGGTGAACCCCGAACGGCTCATTGTCGACGAACCCGGCCGTAGCTCGAGACGACGAGGCGCCGACGTACATCCCCGGCGAAGACGTCGATGGAGTGACTCGCGAGACGTCCCAGGCCCATCCGATCGAAGTCGATTGAGATCGAGTCCCGTTGTCCATCGAGACGCAGGCGGACGTGGGGCCGATGTACACTGATCCACGCTCCCGTCCGACCCTTGGTATCGACTCTGTACGCGGGTGATGCCCGCCGAAGCGTCAGCGTCGCACCGCCATGCCGGACCGCCGAGGTCCGCGCCTCGACAAAGCCCACGACGAGGGCCTCACGAAGTGAAGCCGTGACCGCTCGATCCCGAAGCTTCCGCGCGGTCGGGACGAGTGCCGACGCACCAACCGCCGCGAGTACGAGAACGAAGAGGAGTTCGATGAGGGAGTGACCACGCATGAGGCGAACGTGGCCCGAGGCCGGGGGCGACCCCATGCCCGGATCGGACTAACCGATCCCGTACTCCTGAATCTTGTACCGAAGGGCCCGAGGAGAGAGCTCGAGGAGGTCCGCAGCCTGGGTCTTGTTCCCGCCGGTACGGTCGAGTGCCACCTGGATCAGGTGGCGCTCCAGCCGCGCCCCGTGCTTCTTCACCGACAGGTCGTCGCCGTCGATCCCGATACCCGGC
Organism: uncultured Gemmatimonadaceae bacterium; assembly: GCA_964492085.1. Classification (GTDB taxonomy): domain Bacteria; phylum Gemmatimonadota; class Gemmatimonadetes; order Longimicrobiales; family Gaopeijiaceae; genus UBA2589. The sequence continues at coordinate 52,572 of CAZBHZ010000023.1, forward strand.
GTGTCCGGCGCGGGCCGACGGACGGCCTCGGGCAGATCCTCGAGCGTGACCATGTCGTCATCCGTGAGCACCAGAGCACGCTCCAGGACGTTCTCGAGCTCTCGAATGTTGCCCGGCCAGGAGTAGGCCAGCAGAACCTCCATCGCCTCCGGAGCAATGCCATCGACGAAGACCCCGAGTCGTGCGCAGTGTCGCTCGAGCAGGTGCAGGGCAAGCTGAGGGATCTCCTCAGGTCGTGCAGACAGCTGAGGCAGGTGAATCGGCACCACCGCCAGTCGGTAGTACAGGTCTTTGCGGAAGTTGCCCTGCTCAACCTCGTCTTCCAGGTCGAGATTGGTCGCCGCGATGACGCGAACGTCGACGCTGACGGTTTCGGTCGAACCAATCCGTCGTACCTCTCCTTCCTGCAACGCGCGAAGCAGTTTGACCTGAAGGGAGCCCGGCAGTTCACCGACCTCATCGAGGAAGAG
>CAZBHZ010000024.1:0-51629 GCA_964492085.1 uncultured Gemmatimonadaceae bacterium
GAGACGTTCGGGCCGGTCGCGTGTGTCACGCGCGTATCGTCGATCGACGAAGCCGTCGACCGTGCCAACGACACGCACTTCGGACTCGGTGCTGTCGTCTTCGGCGGTGACACGGACCAGACGGAGTCGGTGGCTCGCCGTCTGACCGCGGGGATGATCGGCGTGAACCGGTCAGCCGGTGGTGTCCCCGGTACGCCGTGGGTCGGTGCGCGAGAAAGTGGCTTCGGCTTCCACAAGTCCAGAGACGGCCATCGCCAGTTCACGCAGACCCGCGTGCTCACGAGGCCGGTCTGATGAGGGCGCCCTCACGCAGATCGGCGATCCAGGTCGCGATCATGGCACTGACCACATTCGCAGCAGGGTGTGAGCGGGGACCCGCCCACTCCATCGTGCCCGTCCCGCAACAGATCGCCATGGGGAGCGGCACCTTCGCGCTGAACTCCGAAGTGGGGGTCCACTTCGCCGATCCGACCGACGAGGAAGCGCGCGCCGTCTTCGATCTATGGGCGACCCCGTTCCGAGAGAGCGGGGCGCTGACGCTCGGCGCCGTCGAGGGTGGAGCGTTCCAGGTCGGTGTCGACGGGGGCGGTGCTCCCGAGAGCTACAGACTCGCCGTCACTCGGGACGGGATCGATCTGGCGGCCGCCGACCACGCGGGCCTGCTGTACGGGCTGCAGACACTGAGCCAGCTCATGCCCCCCGAGGCAGAGACGGGCGGCGCAGCCGTGATCGAGCTTCCGGTCACCGAAATCGACGACGCCCCCCGCTTCGCGTACAGGGGCATGCACCTCGACGTGGCGCGTCACTTCTTCCCGCCGGACTTCATCAAGCACTACATCGATCTCCTCGCCCGCTACAAGATCAACCGTTTCCACTGGCACCTCACGGAAGATCAGGGGTGGAGGATCGAGATCGACCGGTATCCCCGTCTGACCGAAATCGCAGCGTTCCGTGAGCAGACGCAGATCGGCCATGGGTTGGACGAGTTCAACGGCGACGGGATCCGTTACGGCGGCTTCTACACCAAGGACGAGATTCGGGACATCGTCGCGTACGCACAGGCGCGCCACGTCACGATCATCCCGGAAATCGAGATGCCCGGCCACGCCCAGGCCGCGCTCGCGGCTTACCCGGAGCTCGCGTGCACCGAAGGCCCCTTCGAGGTCGCGATGACGTGGGGCGTCTTCGAAGACATCTACTGCCCGTACGAGGAGACCTTCGAGTTCCTCGAGAACGTCCTGGCCGAGGTGATCGAACTCTTCCCGGGCGAGTACATCCACATCGGAGGAGACGAAGCCCCGAAGACGCGCTGGGAGGAGAGCGAGTACGTCCGTGATCTCATGGTCCGGGAGGGCTTCAACGACGTGGAGCAGGTGCAGGGCTACTTCATCCGTCGCATCGAGCGCTTCCTGAACCAGAACGGGAAGAGACTGATCGGCTGGGACGAGATCCTCGAAGGAGGGTTGCCCCCCAACGCGACGGTGATGTCATGGCGCGGGACGATCGGTGGCATCGAGGCCTCACGCCGCGGGCACGACGTGGTGATGACACCCTACAGCCACCTCTACTTCGACTACTACCAGTCTGAGAATCAGGACGAGGAGCCCTTCGCCATCGGCGGATTTCTCCCTCTCGACACGGTCTATTCGTACGAGCCCGTGCCGCCGCAGCTCCGGGATCGAGACAAGGAGAGGATCATCGGGGCCCAGGCGAACGTCTGGACCGAGTACATGAAGACGGGAGACCATGTCGAGTACATGCTGATGCCACGCATGCTCGCCCTGTCCGAGGTGGTGTGGTCACCGGCGGAAGCTAAGGACTACGAGAACTTCCTGGAGCGGATCGAGTGGCATCTCGCACGCCTCGACGCCCTCGGTGTGAACTACCGGCCCCTCGACGACTGATCCTGCGCCGGAATTCGGCGCGTGACGCTACTCGCGGTGCAGTGGGCGGGTCAGACACGTCGGCCCGCCGCACCCTTTGAGGCTGATCTCTCGACCTGAGAACGAGTGAACCTCGACGCCGGCCGCCTCCATGCGCCGCCGAGTCTCGGGATTCCCCTCGAGCGCGACCGCGACGCGAGGGGCGACCGTGAGGACATTGCACCCCTGAGAGTCGAATTCCTCGTCGGGCACCTCAACCAGCCCGAAGCCCCGCTCCACGAGTAACTCCCGGAAGGGAACGGGCATCAGCGGCGAGTACACGAGCAACAGATCCTCGGCGAGTGGCGACAGAATCGACATGAGGTGGAAGACGTCGCCCGGACCCCGGAAGTGGGGGAGTGGCACCCGGACGAGTTCAACCTCGGGTATCAAGCGCCGGAGCTGCGCGATCCCGTCGTCGTTCGTCCTGTACCCTCTGGCTACGGCGAGCGTCTGATCGTCGAGCCACGTCACGTCGCCGCCCTCGATCGTCCCAGGGCGCTCGACGGTCCCGAGGACGGGCGTACCGAGCGCCCGAAACGTGCGCCCCTGCGCTTGAGGCTCCTCTGACCGAGCACCCTTCCCCATCGAACAGAGGATGGCGCCCCCGTCGGCGACGATCGATGCGTCGCGGACGTACATCGAGTCGAGCCCGGAGCCATCTCCGGTCATCCAGTCGATCCCGGTGCCGAGCCGCTCGAGCAGGGCGGCGAACGCATCGTACTCCCGACACGCCTCGTCGAAGTCCGGCTCGTCGAGGTAGTTGAGGGCTCGCCACTGCGCGTGGACGGCTTCCCTCGACCCGAATGCGTCGCGGGCATGTCTGAGCAGTACTCGCTTCAGCGGTCGCACTTCACTCTGCACCAAGACCTCCGCCGGCGCCGGATCAACGTCACCCGGAACGGTACCTTCCTCCGCTTCCCGGGCCTATCCCTGACTGCACGGCCGACGGATCACTCACCGCACCGTTGGCGAGGGGCGTGATTGCGGAGCTACCGCGAGGAGCGATCCACCAGGGTGACCCGCCGGGCGTTGTGATCGGAGCCGTACGTCTCCTCGATCCGTGCGTACCCATCCAGCTCGAACTGCCGGTACGCCCGTCGCCGGAAGAAGATGTGATCCGCCGGGAAGGAGCCTCTCGTGCCGAGATCGTCCCAACGGGGCGACTCCGGGAAGGCCTGGCGAAGGAATTGCAGTGATGATTCGTTGCCCGCCCACGTGTTGAAGTCGCCACCGACGAGCACGACCTGGGTGAGTGGCCCGTCGTCTTCCGCTTCCGCGATGCCGTCGATCAGCCCGAGCGCCTGCCGGGCACGTGTCTGGTTTCCAGTGATCAGGCTTCTGAGCAGGGTCGACGCGACGTCCAGATGGGTCGACACGAACCGGACACGTTCACCACCCGGAGCATTCGACGTGATGGCGACCGCAACCTTGCGACCGCCCTCGTGGGGCAGGTCGAAGGCGATCGGCGCGTTGAACGGCAGTGTCGTCAGAATCGCATTGCCACGGTCCTCGCCGGGTCGGCGATCGTCGTCGGGCCCGTTGCGGGACGACGGCACGTACAGGTACGCCAAACCACAGCGCTCGGCCGTCGCCACGAAATCGAGCGCGTCATCTGGCAGGTCGGGGCCCAGGGTCCATGGAACACTGTCCCCACCCTCGATGCGGGGCAGATCGTCCGACTTCCTCCAGGCCTCCTGAAGCAAGAGCACGAACGGCCGTGCGCCCTCCCGGAGACGGGGCCGCGCCACCGAGCAGTCGAGACCCAGCTCCCTGTCCAGAAAGGCAAAGATGTCTCCGCCCCCAACGGCCGTATTCCACGCCACGACCTCCAGGTCGGTGCCGGACTCCCAGGCCGGGAACGCACCGGTCGGGCGCATCTGCAGGGCCGGGGGACCGACCACCGAGCACCATGCGGCATCGAGTCGCACGTCCCGCGCCTCCTCGGCGCGGTACCAGCGGAGCCCGGCCGTGTCCGCCGGGGACACCTGGTCGCGGCGCAGACGCTGCTCGGGACAGAACGAGCCAGCGGGAGGCCGCGCACGCTCCATTGCCGGTGAGATGGTGCACGCGGTCGCGAAGAGCGTTACGGCGAGCAGCGCCGCCGCCAACGGAGTGCGCATCACCACCCCGCCGGAATCGAAAAGGAAAGAGGGATGCTCGTGCGCCCCCCGTCGCGCTTGGCATCCGAGGCCCCGTCCGCCCAATCGACCATGCCGCCCAGGGCTGCCCCAGCCATGGTGAAGAGGATGAAGTCCTGAAGACCCGCGCGCGGAAAGGTGAGCCACACGAGACTCCCGACGACCGCTCCTGCGCCGAGGCCGATACCACTTCCGACAGGGGTCGCGCCGAAGGCGCCGCCAACCACGGCGACGGTCGCGGCGTCTTCCCAGTCGTACTGCCGCACGGCCCGGCGGAGGATGATTCCGACACCTGAACCGATCAGGGCGCCGACACCTGCCCCCTCGAGACGAACGATCGTCTCATCCTGGTTCTGCGCACCGATCAGACCACCCATCGCCACGCCGAGCGCGCCCCCCACGCTCGCGCCCGTCGCCGCGCATTTCGGACCGTACAGGGTTCGATTGCAAGGCAGCACGCTGCCGAGCAGTCCGAGCACGGACCCCGAGTAGGCGCCCAGGGCGACGCCACCGAGCGTGCTCGCGGTGCTCCCGCGAAACGCCTGTGCGTCCACGGCGCGCGGTACGACGAGCGAGCACAGGAGGCCGATCCACATGGCGTGAGCGAGCCGACGCCAGACGAGCCCGAAGCGCTCAGAGGGAGAGACGAATGAAGCGGCCAAGCGTTGCCTCGAGGAGGGAAAGCGGATCGCATCGTAACGAACGCTCAGAGACGAACCCCTCATCACACCCGGAAGTTGCAGCGTCAGGTACGGTCGACGGGAACCGCCATGACCGGACAGGGTGCGCCCGCGAGAACGCCCTCCGTGACTCCGCCCTCCACTCGCCCGAAGCCGGTCTTGCTCCACGTCGTCGTCATGTAGATCGCGTCGGCTTCGAGTTCCTCCGCAGTCTCGAGGATGCGCGGCACGGTATCTCCGCTTCGCTGCATGGCATTCCATCGGCAGAACGGAAGATCAGGCAGTTCCGTCGATTCCAGCTCGCTGCCTTCGCCGATGTGCAGGAGCGTGATCTCCAGGTCAGCGTCGTCCAGGAGCGTCGCGGCGTTGACCGCCCGGACCATGGCGGGTCGCGGGTCCGTCGCTGGGTCCACCGGGATCAGGATCCGCTTCAGCGTCACCTCGCCGGTGTTTCCATCCACGAAGACCCGCCCGCCGTCAGGCACGAAGAGCGTCAGCAGCTTGGACCGACGCGCGAGCAGCTCCGCCCTCGGCGCGCGCACGAGACGGGCCAGTCCTTTTCGCCCAGTCGTTCCGAGAACGATCATGTCTACGGCATTCCGCTCGATGTATTGCAGAGACGCCGCCACGGGATCGCGGATGTCCACTTCGATCTTGCTGACGCTCGCCTGCCTGGTGCGTTCAGAGAGTCCGTCGAGCGTCCCCGCCGCCTTCCACTGCGCGAGCTTCGAGCGCACGGACGGAAATCCCGGCCAGTTATCGGTCGCCCGACGCCCCAGGGCGTGGAGAAGCGTGAACTGCGCCCCCAGTCGGATCGCCACCGCAAGCGCATGGTGGAACGCACGCTCCGAGGCCTCTGAGAGGTCGGTCGGGTGCAGGACGAAATCGGGGGGCCGCAGCCCGGAATCGAAAATCACGCTCATGGGGCCAAGCTATCGCGGTGCCCGCGAGGACCCAACGGTATGCGCGCAGGGGCGCTGCGATGATCCTATCTTGGCTGCCGCGCCCGCTTGGCGTCGGCGCCTTCGCGATCCCGCATCGACTCGAGCCCTCCAACCAGGCACCCAGACCATGAGCATGTCGCACGAGGAGTACCTGTCCCGTGACGCCCTCGCCCTCGCGGAGGCCGTGCGCGGTGGGCATGTGACTGCGCTCGAACTCCTCGAGCTGGCGCTGGCCCGCCTCGAGGCACTGAACCCTCGCATCAATGCCGTGGTCCACAGGATGGAGGAGGACGCCCGACGCGCGGCGGCGGCACCCACTCCCGGACCCTTCTGCGGGGTCCCGTTCCTCGCCAAGGACCTCGCGTCCATGTACGCCGGACACCCGACGTCTGCCGGGAGTCGGTTCTTGCGCGACCATGTCGTCACCTGGGACTCCGAGCTCGCCCGGCGCGTGAAGGCTACGGGCGTGTCCGTCTTCGGCAAGACGAATACGCCGGAGTGGGGGCTCCAGCCGATCACCGAACCCGAACTCTGGGGGCCCACACTGAACCCCTGGAATCCGGAGCGAAGCCCGGGGGGGTCGAGCGGAGGCACAGGAGCGGCAATCGCTGCGGGCATCGTTCCGATGGGAGGTGGCGGCGACGGCGGTGGCTCGATCCGCATTCCGGCGTCGTGCTGCGGACTCTTCGGCCTGAAGCCCAGTCGAGGCCGCACACCCACGGGACCGCGGCGAGGACAATTCTGGCGCGGAGCGTCGGTGGAGCATGTGCTGACCCGTAGTGTCCGCGACAGCGCCGCCATGCTCGACGCGACGCACGGGCCCGATCCCGGGGTCGCGTTCGAAATCACTGCCCCGGACGGTCCGTGGCTCGCGGAGGTGGAGCTCGATCCGGGGCCGCTCCGCATCGCCTATACGACGATCCCGTGCGTGGACACGGAGGTCCATCAGGACTGTATCGACGCGGTGACGGACGCGGCTGCGCTGCTGACCTCCCTCGGTCACGACGTCGTCGAAGACCACGTTGCGATCGACGGCGAGGCCTTCGCCCGGAACTTCCTGACCGTCGTCGCGGGCGAGCTGGGTGCGGACATCGGGGAGGCCGCAGCGGCCGTGGGGCGCCGCCCTCGTCGGCACGAATTGGAGCCGGCCACGTGGGCCCTCGGCCTGATCTCGAATGCTCTGTCCGCTCAGGATTTCGCGGCCTCACTGCGGCGGATGGAGGTCATGGCGCGCGATGTCGGCGACTTCTTCGAGAAGTACGACATCGTTCTGACGCCCACGGTGTCCGTCCCCCCGCCTCCGCTGGGGACGGTCGGACCGAGTGCCTCCGAGCGAGCACAGTTGAAGTTCGTCGGGATGTTCGGCTCGGGGAGGCTCGTCAAGGCGGCGGGCCTGATCGACGAGGCCGCCAAGTCGGCGCTCGACTTCATTCCCTGGACACCCGTCTACAACATCACCGGGCATCCAGCGATGTCGGTTCCACTCTACTGGAACGACGAGGGTCTACCGATCGGCGTCCACTTCGTCGGGCGCTTCGCCCGCGAGGACACGCTGTTCCGGCTCGCAGGGCAGCTCGAACGCGCCCGGCCGTGGTTCGATCGTCTATCCCCGATGGCGCGCGAGCTCTGACTCAGCCCAGCGACACCCACGTCGGTGGGTGATCGACCGCGTCGAAGAACCGGAGCATGTGCTCGGCCGAAATGGTCGTCGTCATCGAATTGACCAGCGGGTGGAAGTTCCAGACGTCGAACGCTTGAAGCCCCTCATCGAGCGCCACGCGCACATGACCTCCATGGTCATTGAAGACTCCGAACGGCGTCACGGAGCCGGGAATCACGCCCAGGTAGTGCATCAAGCGCTGAGGGCTCCCGAACGAAAAGCGCTTGTGTCCCAGTGACGCGGCAACCGCCCGCAGGTCCACGGTCTGCGACTCGATCGCAACGATCAGCCACATCACCCCTTTCTTGTCACGAACGAAGAGGTTCTTCGTGAATGCGCCGGACATCCCCTCCCGGTGCTTCCGAGCCTCCTCGACCGTAAAGACCGCGGGGTGCGAGATCGTCGTCACCTCGAGTCCGAGCTCGTCCAGCCGGTGCAGTAACGCCTCGGGATCTGCGGGCGGTGACCCGTCGAACAGTGCCGGCGTGATATCAGGCATCGGGGGGGGCTCCCGGCACGGCCACCGTCTCGGCGAGCTGCTCGCGCAGAAACTCCGCCATGAGTCGCCGGACATCGTCCGTGGACTCGGGTGAGACGATATCTCCCGCGAGCACGTGATACGACGGATCGGTCGTGGAGGGCACATCCACCGTCCGGATCGACGCCGACGTCATCGTCGCGAGCCGCGCCGACGTCTCAGTCCCGTCGACGACCTCGTCGGCGGGTGAGTACACCGCCAGGGTCGGCGTCGTAATAGACGAGAGGTCCATCGTGCGCACCCGTTCGACGAGCGCCATCATCGGCGTGACCGCAGACATCGGGTAGCACGTCGTCCAATGTCTCTGCTGGGCTTCGCTGAGAGGCTCCCAGCACCGCTCGGACCCGACCACCAGACTCGCGATCTGCTCTCCCCACGGCTGCAGAAAGATGCGGGAGTTCCGGTCCTTCGGTTGAAAGTTCGGGGACACGAGGATCATGGCGGCGAGGCGATCCTGGACCTCCGGGCGGGCCGCAGTCCAGACAGCCAGGGTCCCACCGGTGCTCGTCCCGATGAGCACGATGCGCCGGCCGATCCGCGATGCGACGGCAATGGCTTCCGCCGCATCCGACAACCACGCTTCGACCGTCGCCTCGGCCATGGCGGGGCCATCCCGACCGTGCCCCGCGAGGCGCGCAAAGAAGACGTTGGCCTTCAGCTCCGCTCCGAGTTCGGAGATGACAGGCTCGACTTCGTGGCGGTCGGCGGAGAAGCCGTGCAGGTACACGATGCTCACGTCGGTACGTCCCCGAACCTCCGGATCGGCCCAGACGATACCGCGTCCATCACCGTCACGAAGCCCCGCAACGCCCGCTTCCCGATCCGCGAGCCATGTATCGAGATCCTCCGGCAGCTCCGGTTCCTCCCAGCTCTCCACGAACGAGGGCCGGGGCCCGAGCGCCCAGAGCGCGAAGAGGGTCGTCAGCAGCATGAACACCCAGGCGGCGACTCGTCCTGCGCGAATAGGGTCTGAGCGTGTGAGCGTTTCCATCGAGAGCGAGGCGCAGATGAACAAGGATGTCCGAATCTGGCGGCATGCCACACGGCAGACCACGTTGTCCTCCTTCGACCACCGAGATCCCCCGAGCGAGCATGCGCCACACCGCCCTGAAGAGCCTCCCCCTCTCTGCGCTCCTGGCAGCGATCCTGACCTTGCCCGCCAACGGGCAAACCGGCGTTTCCGATGGCCAGTGGTCGGTCTACGGCGGAGACCCGGGGCACACGCGCTATTCGGCGCTCGACCAGATCGACGCAACCAACGCGGGCGACCTCGAGATCGCGTGGCGCTGGAGCGCTCAGAACTACGGCCCGAACCCGCGTATTCGCTCGGCCACCACGCCCCTTATGGTCGACGGCGTGCTGTACGCGACGGCCGGACAGCGTCGCGCCGTCGTGGCGATCGATGCCGGCACCGGCGAGACGCGCTGGATGTGGACGATGGACGAGGGTGAACGCCTGGCCGAGGCACCCCGACCGAATCCGGGTCGCGGGGTCGGGTACTGGTCGGATGGATCGGGTGACGATCGCGTGATCGTCGTCACGCCGGGATACCACATGGTCGCGCTGGACACGGAGACGGGCCGCCCGGTGGACGGCTTCGGCAACGCCGGAACGGTGGACCTCAACGACGGCCACCGTGCCCGCAACGGTATCCCCCTGGTCGGAACCATCGGAGCCAGCTCGCCCCCGACGGTGGTCGGGGACGTCATCGTGGTCGGATCCGCGCACCACGTCGGCTTGCGCCCCCCGTCCATGACCAACACGCCGGGCGACATTCGCGGCTTCGACGCGCGCACGGGTGAGTTGCTTTGGACCTTCAAGACCATTCCGGACCCCGGCGAAGAAGGCAACGAAACGTGGATGTACGAGTCGTGGGCCTACACCGGGAATGCCGCGGCCTGGGCACCGATCTCGTTCGACGCGGAGACGGGCTACGTCTACGTGCCCACCGAAGCAGCAACCGGTGACTACTACGGAGGTCACCGCCACGGTGACAATCTCTTCTCGACGAGCCTCGTGTGCCTGGATTCACGCACTGGCGAGAAAGTCTGGCACTTCCAGATCATCCACCACGACATCTGGGACTGGGACAATCCCACGTTCCCGATTCTCGCGGACATCGAGGTCGACGGGACGCCCCGAAAAATTGTCGCTCAGATCACCAAGCAGGGCTTCACGTACGTCTTCGACCGCCTGACGGGTGAGCCAATCTGGCCCATCGAAGAACGTCCGGTGCCCCAGACGGATGTACCTGGCGAGTGGACCTCACCGACCCAGCCCTTCCCGACGAAACCGCCGGCATTCGACCGCCAGGGCTTCAGCGAAGACGACCTCATCGACTTCACGCCCGAAATCAAGGAGAGGGCGCTCGAGGCGGTGTCCCAGTATCGGATGGGTCCGATCTTCACCCCGCCGTCACTGCGCGACGCACCCGACGGAACCCAGGGCACGCTCTCGCTGCCGAGCACGATCGGCGGCGCAAACTGGGAGGGCGGTGCGCTCGACCCGGAGACCGGCATGCTGTACGTGGGGTCGCAGACGAATGCGTCGGTCCTCCAGCTCATTCCCGGTGGTGATCAGTCCGATATGGATTACGTGTTCGGTTTCGCCCGTGCTCAGATCGCCCGAGGCGTCCCGATCGTGAAGCCCCCGTGGGGTCGAGTCACAGCGCTCGACCTTTCGAGCGGTGACCACGCCTGGACGGTGCCGAACGGGGACACCCCCGACGGGGTCGCCGAAGCCCTCGGCATCGACCCGGATCTGGTGCCGCGCACCGGAAAGGTCTCCAGAGCCAGTGTGCTGGTGACCCGAAGCCTGCTCTTCACGGGAGAGGGCGCGTCCGGTGCACCGATGTTCCGGGCGCTCGACAAGGCGACCGGAGAAACGATCGCAGAGATCGAACTTCCAAACGCTCAGGTCGGACTTCCGATGACGTACATGCACGACGGCCGGCAATTCATCGTGATGGCAATCGGGGGAGGAGGTCAGCCGGCGGAGCTGATCGCCCTGGCACTACCAACGGATTGATCTGCGGTGCCTGACCGAAAAAACTGGCACTCGACCCCAAGTATTTCGAAATTGAAGCATCGGAATCTTATGGCAGGACGGATGGTTCCATGACCGGTAGCCACACAGCCAGAGCTGGAGACATAGCGCGGACCCACCCCGCACTGACCGACGGGGAAACGGGTCTGGCGAATCAACTCCACTTCGATCTGATCTACAACTATCTCTTCGATGCGGGTGATCGAGGGCTGGCGTTCACGGTGATGATGGTGTCGGTCGGGGAGGCGGGCGCCCCTGTCGAACAAATCCGACGCGTGGGCCAACAGATTCAAGAGGTGACTCGAAGTTCGGACCTCGTATCACACCTGGGCCACCGGCGATACATCGTCCTGCTGCTCGGCACGAACGCGTCGGGCGCCCGGGTCGCGGCCGATCGAATCGAAGCGGCACTCGCGGAGTTCACGTCTGGTCCTATCTCGTTCGGCCTCGCGCCCTTCACGCATGACGTTGAAGACGCGCAGACGTTGCTGCGATCTGCGGACGCGGCTCTGCTCGCGGCCCAGGCGACGGGCGGCGGGGTCCAGTTCGCCTGACGCCTCAGCAGTCGACGAGCGAGATCTCGTCCGGCTGGTTGGGCACGACACACAGAAACTCGAAGCCGTCGTCGCCAGCCTCGTAGTTGTGCTGCACCCCACCCGGGATATACACGACGTCCCCAGCCTTCACCTCGTGGACATCGTCACCGATCTGCACTCGCGCGCTGCCACGAAGTACATACTGTTCGTGTTCGACCGTGTTGGTGTGAAGCGGCATGCCTCCACCGGCCTCCATGATGAAGCGACGCAGCGCGAAGTTCGGGCCCTGATCAGGGCCGATCAGCACCTGGATCTTCGTATCCTTCCCGGCCTTCACTTCCTCCGCCGGCAACGTGTCGACATGTCTGACCGACATTCCTGAACCTCCAAGGGATCACCTGATGAAGTGGAACCGGAAGTGGAGCGGAAGTCTCCCTGTTTGGCAACCGATCGGCATGGTGCTTCTGACCGCGATGCTGACGGGATGTGACCGGGGGCAGGACGAGCCGCCACCCGCCACTCCTCTCGAGGAGCGAACCCCCAAGGTCCTCGTCATCGGAATCGATGGTGTGCGTCCCGACGTGCTCGCCGAGGTCCCCACGCCCAGCATCGACGCTCTCGCGATCGGCGGATCGTTCACGGCTCGCACGCGCACGACGACACCCTCCGTGTCCGGTCCGTCCTGGTCGTCGATGCTGACGGGTGTCTGGCCTGACAAGCACGGCGTCATGGACAACGAGTTCGGCGGCCGCCGTTACGAAACCTTCCCGGACTTCCTCTCGCGGATCGAGTCGGTCCGACCTGAGCTCGGCACATTTGCCGCCGTGGACTGGCTCCCCTTGATGGAAATCGACGGCGGCGGCCCCACGATCTCCCATGCGGTCGACGTTCGCGTACCCATGGACGGGTATGTGACCGGGTGGGCCGAAGGCGATGCGGCGGTGACGGCTGCGGCAGTCGCCCACCTGAACGAGGGCGACCCCGATGCGCTCTTCGTCTATCTCGGTAACCCCGACGAAACGAGTCATCAGCATGGTTCGATCGGGGTGGAGTATCGGGAGGCGATCGCGATGTCGGATGAGCACGTCGGCCGTCTGGTGGATGCGGTTCGGGCCCGACCGAGCTACGGCGAGGAAAACTGGCTCGTCGTTATCAGTACCGACCACGGCCGCCGGGAAGACGGGGGGCACGGGGGGAATTCACCGGTGGAGATGACGACGTTCATCCTGGTGAGCGGCCCCGCCGCCGTGATCGGAACCCCGGCTGAAGACACCTTCATCGTGGATGTCGCGGTCACGGCTCTCACCCACCTCGGGATTACCGTGGATCCGGCGTGGGAACTCGACGGCAAGCCGGTCGGGCTACGCTGAAGCCCCGGAACCCCAGAGGCAAAAAAACAGGGCCCGGCGGAGTTTCCCCCACCGGGCCCAATGCGGAGGCGCCCGTGACCCTCCCGCCAACAGGCTCCTCGCATTCATCGGGTCCGCCGAAAGCCCCTGCCCTGGACTTCCGGCGGAACCCGGGAGCCGGTCTAGGTCGGGGGGAGTGCTTTGCCCCTCCCTGTACACCAGCTCCAAATGCTAATGAAGGATACGGGTGCGGCTGTCCACCTACAGTCAGGCAAGTGTCTTCACGGGCTGTAGGGATCTTCCCCACGAAAACGCCGAGTCGTGGGGTCCCGTCGGGATGTTCAACCCTTCGCGCGGTACAACTCGATGCGAAGCGGGGGGTCGACGTGGTAGGTGAAATGGAGCCGATTTTCGCCCTCGACGACCACGTTCCCGATTGCCTGCCGGGGCTTGGGCTGGTCCCGCCCGCCCCGCTCGTTCGCCACAACGGCAATCCCACCTTCGGGTAGCGAGTCGACCGCGGCCTGAGCCTGTTCCCTAAGCCGATCGAGCAGCAGCTGCTCGGTCTCGGACTGCACGTCCCCCTCTGCCTCGGCCGTCATCTCGACGGTCTCGATCAGCTCGTACGCCTCGCCGAGCTCGGCGACGGGGACCGTCGACTCACGGTCCCGACGGAACCCGACCTCGTTGAGCGCTTTCGCCTCGAACTCAAACGACACGCTCTGATAGTTGTTGCCGTACCGCAGATAGACTCGGCTCACGAGTGCTCCCCGTCAGGATCCAGGATTCAACAGCTTGGCCAATTCTTCGGGCGTCAGATCGGCGGCCGACTTCGACCCCATGCCCCCACCACCGCGTGACGACTTCTTGGCGCGACCACCGATCGAGCGCCCCTCCTGAGGCGGAGCGCCCGCGTAGTCGTAGTCCGCGAGGTGGATCTTCTCTACCGTCCGCCCGAGTCGATGCTCGAGACTCTTGATTGCGCCAAGGTCTCCGGCCGTCACGAAGGTGATGGCAGTTCCGGTCGCGCCGGCTCGCCCCGTGCGCCCGATGCGATGCACGTAGTCTTCGGGGTCCAGAGGCACGTCGTAATTCACGACGTGCGTGATACCGTCAACATCCAGTCCGCGCTGCGCCACGTCCGTGGCGACCAGGACTCGAATTTCACCCTTGGCGAAACGCTCGAGCGCACGCGTCCGGTACTTCATCTGCTTGTTCGAGTGCATCGCGTCGACCTTGATGCCCTCTCGCTTCAGCAACCCTTCGAGCACGTCCGCACCGGCCTTGGTCCGAGTGAAGATGAGGACCTGCTCCCACCCCGGCTCATTGATGAGGCTCATGAGGAGTTCGTTCTTCTTGTCGGGCTTCACCGAATAGAAGCGCTCGTCGATCCCCTCTGCCGTGGTGCCCGGCGGCGTGGCCTCGATCCACAGGGCTTCGTTCGTCATGCGAAGTGCGAGGTCATGCACGCCGTTCGGCATCGTAGCGCTGAAGAGCATGGTCTGCCGCTTCTTTGGCATCCCCCGGAAGACTTCCTCGATCTGAGGTCGAAAACCCATATCGAGCATCCGGTCCGCCTCGTCGAGCACGAGGTATGACACCTTGCTCAGATCGACACGTCGCGAATTCATGTGGTCGATGAAGCGACCCGGCGTCGCTACGATCACTTCGTAGCCCTGTTCGAGCGCTTTGATCTGCGGGTTGTAGCTCACCCCACCGAAGATGGCCTCCGATCGGATGCTCGTGCCCTTGGAGAGGGCCACGGTGTCGTCGGACACCTGCTGGGCGAGCTCTCGCGTCGGACACAGCACCAGGACCTGGAGTCCCTCACCCACGTTGACCCGCTCGAGCGCGGGGATCATGAATGCTCCGGTCTTCCCGGTACCGGTCTGGGCAATCCCGACGACATCGGTGCCCGTCATCCCGGCAGGGATGGCCTGATGCTGAATCGGTGTGGGGGTGGTCCAGCCCAGCGCCTCGACGGCAGCCAGGCGTTCGGGCGACAGCCCAAGATCGGAAAACGTCTTCTCGTCAGACACGATCGGTCCTTACCTGCGGGTGCTCCGACCGTGATTTCGTCTCACCCGAGGTCGGAACGATTACGCGAGTAAGGTAACGGACCGTTGCGAGCGAACGAACCGAGTCCGACGGGCGCGCGCTCACAGTTCTTGAATTCCGGGATGCGGCTTGGCAACTTGCCCGCCGGGTGGACGTTGGCGGATCCAACGTCCCGCGACCACCACTCGACGATTCCCACGTCCGTGGACACCAACGCCTCCGACTCAACCCGCACGTCGGTTCTCTTCGTCTGCCTCGGCAACATCTGCCGGTCGCCGCTGGCCGAAGGGATCTTCCTCCACCTCGTTCACGAGGCCGGTCTGACCGACCGTTTCGAGATCGACTCTGCTGGCACCGGTGCCTGGCACGTGGGCGAACGCCCGGATGCCCGAGCGTCCATGGTCGCGAGCAAGCATGGCGTGCACCTCGACAGCCGCGCGCGCCAGATCACGAGCGATGACCTCGACCGCTTCGACTACGTCATTGCGATGGATCGGGAAAATCTCCGCAACATCGAGCGATTGGCGGATGCCGGCGGCACCGACGCCGAAGTCCATCTGCTTCGCGAGTACGACAACTCCGGAGATGGAGACGAGGTTCCGGATCCGTACTATGGTGGAGCGAGCGGCTTCGAGACCGTCTACGAGATGGTTCACCGCTCCTGTCAGAACCTTCTCGACCAGCTCAAGGCCGCCTGACGACCTTGTCCACGGGACGCGTCCAAGCCGGCCGCGGTTCGATCCTCCACCCGTGACGTCCGACGCATGGTGACCCTGCCGAATCGCGTGCGTCGTGGCGCGGAAGACGCCCTGTCCGACCTGCAAGCAGGGCCCGTGGTGGAGGCGACCCCGGTACCCGGCGGTTGCATCAACAACGGAACGCGGGTCGAGACGGCATCCGGGCGGGTCTTCTTCCTGAAATGGAGAGCGGATCCTCTCACCGGCATGTACGCAGCCGAAGCCGATGGGCTGACCGCACTGGCGAACGCCGCCAGCGAAACGACGCTAGCAGGCACTCCGGGTCTCCATGACGGCATCCGGATCCCGGCCGTGGTGCGCGTCGCCACCGACGACGCATGGCTCCTGCTGGAGTTCATACCCACAGGGTCCGGGGGCGACGCCACCGATGACGCGCTCGGGCGGGGACTCGCGGCCCTCCATGCGGCACCGACGATCGATACGACCTTCGGATGGGTTCGCGACAACTGGATCGGGAGTCTCCCGCAGAGGAATCCCCCGACCGAGCGGTGGTCGTCGTTCTGGCGCGACGCCCGAATCGAGCCCCAACTGCGACTGGCCCGCAGCCGAGGGTATTTCTCAGCCAGGTCTGACGGGAGCGTACGGATGGACCACCTGCTGGAGGCCATCGCTCCCGCCCTCGACGATGTCGACACCGCGGCACTCCTTCACGGGGATCTCTGGAGCGGAAACGCGTTCGCCGACGCGTCAGGGCGACCGGTTCTGATCGATCCCGCAGTGTATCGCGGTGATGGCGAGGTCGACCTCGCCATGACCGAACTGTTCGGCGGCTTCGGCGCGCGCTTCTACGACGCCTACCACGAAGTCCGATCGATCAGCGGCGCCTACCACGAGTACCGGCGCGACCTCTACCAGCTCTACTACCTGCTGGTCCACGTCAATCTCTTCGGCGGCAGCTACGTCAGCGGGTCGTTGCGGGCGGCCGAGCGGGTGCTCGGCGCATTGGGCTGAGGCTATCCCGCAGGCACCGCGCCGACAGCCGCCGCGATGCGCCCGAGTGCCTCCTCGATCACCTCGTCTGACGTCGCGAAACTCATCCGAACCCAGCGATCGTCACCGAATGCCGCACCGGGCACCAGCGCGACCCCCTGCTCCTGCAGCAGGCGACTGCACCACCCGGTCGCGGACGTGACCTCATCGTCGAAGAAGCCATCGACGCGGAAGAAAAGGTAGAACGCACCTGCGGGCTCGACGAACGGAACCTCCGGAAGCAGTTCCCCCATGAGGCGGCAGACCAGGTCACGGCGACGCTTGAACGCGGCGCCCATCTCGTTCAACGAGGCGTCGGCCTGCTCGGTCTCCGAAAAGGCTGCCAGCGCCGCGATCTGAGACGGCGTCGCTGAATTCGACGTGATCTGACTCTGGAGCGCGGAGAACTTTCTGGTCACCTCGACGTCGGCGTAGGTGAATCCGATGCGCCAACCGGTCATCGCAAAGCTCTTCGACGCACCGTCGATCAGCACATAAGGCCCCAGGCTCTCCGCGGGGACACTCAGGATACCCGGAGCCGCCCCGTCGCCGGCGTGGTGGATATTGCGATAGATCTCGTCGCTCAGGAGCCAGACCCCACGGTCTCGGCACCACTCCGCTAGAGCCGCGAGTTCATCGACCGTGTACACGGCGCCCGTCGGATTGCACGGCGTGTTGATGATCAGGCCACGCGTCGCCTCGGTGACACAACGATCGAGGTCCGCGGGCGTGATCTTGAAGTCATTGGCCTGCTCACCGAACACTTCGATCGGCTCCGCCCGAGCGATCGTGACCAGATCCGGGTAGGTGGTCCAGTACGGCGCCGCGATCATGACTTCGTCGCCCGGTCCGAACAGGGTGAAGATCGCGTTGAAGAGCGCCTGCTTCGCTCCCGCCGTAACGACGACCCCGTCGGCATCCATGGTCCGTCCGGCACGCTCGCCCAGTCGATCGGCGATCGCCGATCGAAGTTCGGGGATCCCGGCCGGAGGCGTGTATCGCGTCTCGCCGTTCTGAATCCCGGCGATGGCAGCCGCGGATATGAAGGCCGGCGTGTCGAAGTCGGGCTCGCCTGCACTCAGATTGATGATGTCGCGGCCTTCCGATGCGAGCTTTTTGGCCAGAGTGCTTACCGCGATCGTAGCGGACGGCTTGAGCTTTTCGACATTCGCACTGAACTGCATCTAGACCTCGCTTTTGGACCGGGCGGGCACGGAATATGGTGGGAGCCCTCATGGTGAGAAACCCGATCGATATCTGGTTCGACTTCATCGACCCGGCTTCCGTGCTCCTTCTGCTCGAGATCGAGGCCGCGATCGAGGAGGGGTCTGGTTGGGCCCGTGACACGGACATCCGCTGGCACCCGCTCGAACTTCGCCCACCGCCGACGCCCCTTGTCGGGATCGATCATGCAGAGATCGCGCCGCTTTGGGAGGCGGCTCGCGCACGGGCATCCGCGGCAGGCCTCGACCTCGCTCCGCCGACGCTCGTCCCATGGTCGCGGAAGGCCCACGAGCTCGTCGCGCACGCCGAGGCTCAGAGTGCCTCGGCAGCTCATCTTATACGTATCGCCATTGCGCGTGCCTATGCCCTGCATGGTCGAGACATCGGTCGCGTGGACGTTCTGGTCGAGATCGCGATCGAGCACGGACTCGATCGTACGGAGACCAAGGCCGTACTGGATGTGGACCGTTACGATGCCGAGGTGGCGTCGTCCAGACGCGTCGCTGAGGAGGCGGGAATCGCGTCCACTCCGACCCTGGTAACGGGCACCCAGCGTCTGGAGGGGTTCCACAACCGCGCGACGCTCGGCACCTTACTCGGCACCTGAAGAACTACGAAACGAACCGAATCCAACGGATCATGGCCGGTTACAGACGAAAGACGGCGAGCTCTCCGAGCGAAGTCCTCGAGCAGGCCGAGGCATTCCTTCCCGACATGCTGGGACTCACTCGCTCCAACGACTCGTCACACACCGCGACGTGGACGGGGACCGAGGGCTCCGTAACCATCTCCGCGCATCGCCACGGACCGTACACGGACGTCGTCGCCAACACCGACAGGCTTCGGACCTCGCGGCTCGACTATGAGGTGCAGCGTCTCCTCAACCAGCTCCCCTACGAACCCGGTGACGCAGGTGGTCCGGGCTCCGGTGAGCCCACCTGATCGAGTCATCGACGTGAAATCTTTCGAGGACCTCGGCCTCTCACCCGAGCTCACCGAGGCACTCGCCGCGGAAGGGATCGAGACACCGACCCCGCTGCAGGAAGCCGCCTTTCCAGTCGTCGCGAAAGGAAACAACATCGTCCTCGTGGCCGGGCCCGGCAGCGGCGTGTTCGCGGCCTGGGCAGCAGGCGCCCTCGAGCGTATCGAGGCAGGTGACGCTACGCTCCGCGCCGTCGTGGTGTGCGCGACTGTGGATACCGCCGACAGGCTCGCGGAATCCGCCGCTCGCATGGCCACCGTGACTGGACACAGTGTCGCCGCACTCGGCTCGGCATGGGTCCTGCCGGAGCGCGCAGACGTGCTCTTCGCGACTGCGGACAGCCTGCTCGCCGCGATCGAGTCCGGCGCGGTCGACGTGTCGTCGCTCGAGATCTTCGTCGTGGACCAGGCGCAGCTCATCGAGAGTCTGACCGGGCTCACGACGATGGAGCGCGTGCTCGAGCATCTGCCGTCCGGCACGCAGCGTATCCTGACCAGCCTTCCGGTCACGGCGGGTGTTCAGGACTTCGTGGACCGGCATTACAAGCGTACGGTGACGATTCCGACCCCGGAAGCCGACGTCACGAAGCGTGGACAGGTTCGCTTCCGAATCGCACCCGAGCCAACCGAGACTGCCGCGCTCTCCATTGTCGACGAGCTGATCACGGACGGGGCGCGTCATGTACTCGTGTTCTGCCGAAGTGAGGACAGGGCCGCCGACGTAGGCGACTACCTCACCTTGCACGGCTTCGTAGCAGGCGCGCCCGGAGATACATCGGTACCCGTCTGGCTGGGTGTGGACGCGCTCGAGGCGCGCGGAGAGGCCCAGGGCACGGAAGGGCTCGTCGTCGTGAGCTGTGACGTGCCCGCCGATCCGGACACGCTGGACCGACGCCACTCACTCTCCGAGGACGGCGTCGTCGTCGTCCTCCCCCGGGAGGCCGCTCACATCCGAGCGCTCGGAAAGCGGACGGGATACGTCACCGTACCGTTCCCGCCCCCGGCCCGCGCCGACGGCGCGACCGCAGAGATCCGGGCGATGCTGGAACAGGGGCTTCAGGACGAGGACACCGCACCGTATCTGGCAGCACTCGAGCCGATCTTCCGAGAGCACGATCCGGCAGAGGTCGCGGCTGCCGCAGTCGCCCTCCTCCGAAAGAAGGCCGGCGTCGACCGCCCCGAAACCGCTCGTCCCACGGCTGCAGCACGAGCAACGGGAACGCCGTCGTGGTCGAAGCTCTTCGTGGGAGTCGGCGAGCGCGACGGTCTCACGAAGGGGGATCTGCTCGGAGCCATCACCGGCGAAGCAGGTGTTGGCGGGGATTCCGTCGGTCGGATCGAGATCCGGGAGAGTCATTCTCTCGTGGAGGTCCACGAACCGGTGGCGCGGACGATCATCCAGGCCCTCAACGGGACGAGCATTCGGGGGCGCGCCGCCCGCGTCGACTTCGATCGCCCCCGCGGCAAGGCACCCCCACGACGGGGACGCCCGCCCCGCTAGCCGGATCCCAGGCTGTCCGCACCGCGAGGCCTCAAGCGGCCCTCACGCAGAGACTCCGACGAGCAGCGCTGAACCACAAACAAGAAGAGAGGCCGCATCGCTCAAGCGATGCGGCCTCTCCTGTTTGCCTGTCGGATGAAGCCGGTGCGGCGCCGGCTTCGAGGGGCTGATTCAGCCCCACCGATGGGCGGAAGGACTTAGTTGATGGCGTCCTTCAGACCCTTACCAGCGCGGAACGCCGGCGTGTTGCTTGCGGCAATCTGGATCGTCTGACCCGTACGCGGGTTGCGACCCTGGCGAGCCTTGCGGTGCTTGGACTCGAAGGTTCCGAATCCCGTGATCTGAACGCGCTTGCCGCCCTTCAGTGCACCGGAAATGATCCCGCCATCGGGCGAGAACATCGCATCGACGGCACGAGCAGCGTCGGCTTTGGTCATTCCAGCAGCTTCGGCGAGGGCGTCCACGAGGTCGGACTTGTTCATCTGGCGGCTCCTGATTTGGAACGAGAAAGTTGGAAAATTTGCGGCCGGAGCCGCCCAGAGTGCAGGCCGAAGACACCCCGAACGTCGGGGAACCCAAACCACTCGAAAAGCCGCATAGAATCAAGTGTTTACGGACCTGCGAGTCACATTATGACCTAGGGTACACCGCGCGTTCTGGGGCGTCAAGTGAAAATACCGCGAAAACCCGCATGGTTACTCAGGATTTTCGGTATCGCGGCCTAAACGCAAGCCCCCGGGGTCTTTAGCAGCCTCCCGAGGGCAAATTTCCGAAAAGTCTCACCCCCGACATCGGCGGCGGTGGTGCCACGCGTGGACTAGTCGACCTCGATCTCCACGTCCTCGACGTCATGTACCGAGACCTTGTCCTGACTGCCCTTCTTGAGCCACTCCATGACGAAGTAGGCGACCGCCACGACCACTGCGACCTTCACCACGAGCGCGATCAACGCCAGCACGAGCCCGAGCATCGGGAAGACGAGCGCCGTGCTGATCTTGAACAACACAAGACCGGAGACTCCGACGAACGCGACCTTACCGAGAGACTTCATGGGGGTCCTCCAATGAGTTCGATCATCCGACCCCGCACTACGCGCCTCGCGGGGCCGAGGTTTCGGGACGACCTACTTGTAGCGGTACGTGACCCGGCCCTTGGAAAGATCGTACGGGGACATCTCGACCTTGACGCGATCCCCCTCCAGAACGCGGATGTAATTCTGCCGCATCTTGCCGGAGAGGTAGGCGTGCACTTCGTGGTCGTTCTCGAGCAGCACCCGGAACGTTGCGTTCGGGAGCACCTCGGTCACGGTCCCTTCAATCTCGATTGCGTCTTTTCCCACGCTTTCCACCCATTGGAGTCATCGCCGCCGACTCATACGTCGAGCAATGGCGGCCTTTCTTGAGCCGAGAACCTTAACGCGGCCGGGCGGCCGTGGCTACATGCGGAAGCGGTAGCTCAGCTTCAGAAAGAGCCCATCCGCCGTGGGGCGCACGTTCTCGAATCCGAAAGCGCGGGCATCCACCATCTGACGTGTGTAGCCGAAGAAGAAGACGGTGCCGGGCGAGGGCTCATACCCGAGCAGGCCCTCGATACGGAAGTCGTTGCTGACCCGTCCGGACCGGGCGAGACATCCGGAGCCTCCGCAGGTCACCAGGGGTAAGCCCGTCGTCCCATCCTGCAGCGCGAGCGCTTCCTGGCTCCCGTACTCGAAGATGCTTCGCAGGAAGAGCGCTCTGGAGAATTGATAACGCAGCCGGACACGCGGGATAATCGCGTTCGAGTGCTCCACTCCGTCGCTGCGGCGCGTGAGCCGGCTCCAGTTGGCGCCGATCTCGGCCACGAGGGAACTCGTCGGATAAAGATTCAGACGAGCCTCTCCCGAGAGCGAGTTGGCGGGCTCCACAGCGACCCCGTAGAACCGATCGAAGATCGGCCTCTGGCTGCGCGTCATCCGCAGATTCCCGCGGATCTTCTCCCATTTGTTCACCCAGAGACCGACGGTCGTGCTGGGCAGGAGGTCGAACAGACCCTGATCGGGACGAAACGGCTCGACGGCTCCACCCGCATCCTGGACAAACAGGCCGTCGTACTGTTCGGGCTGAAAGACGAATCGGGTGAGCTGATGGTTTGCCCAGATGGTGACGTTGTTCTTGAAGCCGAAGCGGGTGCTGAGCTGGATCTCACCCTCTTCGAAGCCCTGACCGTCCCAGAACCGGTCGTGATCCCAGAATGCCTTGGCTTCGAGGGACGGCCCGACCGACTCGAGCAGGGCGCCACGACGGCCGAACCACGTGTAGGAGGCGCGCGAGTTCACCTGCGAGGTACCGACTCGCTGGAAGAAACCACTCCCCGGCGCGAAGCCCTCCTGCGTATCCTCGAACTCGGCGTTGAACTGGAAGGTGCGCCCTGCCCTTTCGAACCGGACGGAACCCATCGTGCCATCGAGCCGCTCGGCGAAGGACGGATCGTTCGTGAAGCTGCGGGCACCCATCAGCGTGAGCGTATACCGCCCACCGAGCTGGATTCGGGCGTCCGCTCCCGCCACACGGTTGAACTCCGAAGCGCTCGTCGTTCGATCCGTATACACGGCTCCGATGGTCGACGAGGCACCCACATCGGCGCGCGCCCGCAGAAGGTTCACGTAGACGTTGTCTGCATCTGCCGAGAACGTCTCGTCGATCGCCCCGAGGTATCCGACGTTCAGACCCCCGACCTTGCCCGTCAGCTTTCCCCCGGTGATCGGGTTCTGGATCGTTCTGGTGTAGACCAGCTGCTTCGGCATCCCGAAGATCTCGGTCCCCTCGAGGAAGAACGGCCTGGCCTCGGGGAAGAAGAGCGCGAAGCGCTCGTTGACCTGCACCTGACCGGCATCCGCCTCGACCTGACTGAAATCCGGATTGAAGGTGCCGTCCAGGGTCAGGTTCGACGTGATCCCGTACGTGGCATTGAAGCCGAATTCACCGGTCGGGTCCGCATGCACGAAGTCGTCGTTCTCATCGAGCGTGCCGTTTCGTGACCCGGTCGCGAAGGGATTCACCTCCATGAACAATCCCATATCGAGACCGCGCAGGCCGTTGAGCTTGCCCGCCTGGGTGAGGCGGTTCGCCACGGAGGCGGAGATGGGAGCCCACGAGCTTTCGTACCCGTTACGCTGAATCTTCCGTTCGACCTGAAGCCCCCAGGACTGTTCCTCCAGCTCGGGGAACCGCAGGCTCTTGAAGGGAATGCGGATCTCGGCCTGATATCCCCACTCCATCAGCTCGGCGTCAGATTCCCAGAGGAAGTCCGGATTGTCGTCGATGGGCGAGAACATGCCGCGCCCCCGTCGCCCCGTGCTGCCTCCGGTCTCGTTCCACAAGCCATCGTGCTGCACACCGAACGGGTTCACGGTGAACACGTAGGCTCGCCGCTGATCGTCGAACGTATCGAGGATGAAGCGGACGTAATCGTCCGTGAACGTGAAACCGTCCCGCTCCGACAGTGTCGCCCGGATGCCCGAGGGGTCATCGTCGAAGGCCTTCACCGCGAAGAAGATCGCGTCGTCGTCCACGAGGACGAGCACCTCGGTGCGCTGCGTCGCCTCGGATCCCTCGATCGGGTTGAACTGTGTGAAGCCTTCGAGCAGCGCCGCCTGCTCCCACGCGGGATCGTCGAGTCGGCCGTCGACATCGATCTCCGCCGACTCGACCGCCGGGGTCTCGATTTCCAGCTCGACACGAGTGCCGTTGTATCGCACGATCTCGACCAGGCGCTCGCCGAGAGCGGCCAGGTCACCTTGGGGCGCAGGCAGGTCACCGCTCGGCACTCCGGCGGCAGCTGCCCCGGTGACGGCAGCGAGTTGGAGAAAGACAGGAATCATGATATCCGTGCAGGGGCCGAACGAGCCGCCTGGAATGGGTAGGTTCTTGCTGTCCCTAAGACACGCGGAGACACCACGCTGCTGAAGCGCGAGGACCCCGATGACCCACGATCGCTTCAACGACGAAGAAACGCGTGCGCTCGCTGCGTCCTTCCGGGATGCCGGCGTGCTCGTGTGCCCGCGATGCGCCACGCCGCTCGATCGGCGGTCCGTGCCCCCCAGACGGGACGTCTCTTACGTCCGTGACCGTATGTGGGTCACATGCGCGAACTGTCATCGGTCGGCCGTCCTGGACCGCAGGCAGCCCGAGTGAAACGGATCGTATTCGTCGGACGGCGCGTCGTCCTGGAAGCCGGACAGAGGACAAACCGCACGCCGGATGGCAACCACCTCGAGCGGGCTCTTGGGCGGGACCGTCTCGAGAAATCCGTCGTCGACGTCCGTGTGCATGGGTCGGATGGCCTGCCGGTCCAGGTCCACGTGCTCGAGGAGGACGACCTCCGCGCGGTGGAAGGTGCCGGCTTTCACGCATCGTCCCTTCGCAGTGCGTGGCGCGATCTGGACCCCCGGGAGTTCCGCACCGTGGGAACAGCGCGCCAGAAAGTGGACTGGGTCCTGACGCACCGGTTCTGCGGACGGTGCGCGGCCCCCACCCTGCTCGACCCGGACACCGAGGGACTTCGGTGCACGGAGTGTGAGCAGATCCATTACCCCCGGATCGCGCCCGCCGTGATCGTACTGGTCCAGCGTGGCCGGGAAGCCCTGCTGGGTCGGTCCCCGAGATTTCCCGAGGGGGTCTACTCCACCCTCGCGGGCTTCGTCGAGCCGGGCGAAACGCTCGAGGAATGCGTGCACCGTGAGATCGAGGAAGAATCCGGGGTGCGAGTGCAGAACCTCCGCTACTTCGGCAGTCAGTCACACCCCTTCCCCCACTCGATGATGGTCGGGTTCGTCGCTGATTGGCTCGAGGGAGACGTCCGCATCGACCCCACCGAACTGGTCGACGCTCGCTGGTTCGATGTCGACGAGCTTCCACTCCGTCCGCACCCGAGATCCATCGCGTACCGTCTGATCGAAGACTTCGAGCAGCGGGTGCGAGGCGGACGCGAATCGCGTTGACGCACCCGGAATCGGCCCCGAGGTTGGGGCGTTCCGTTACGACTTGAACCCATCCGTCATGCGCCTCTCGATCCCGTCCCTGGCACTCGCCGCTCTGCTCCTCCCGGCCGCGGCCGTGGCGCAGACCCAGAGCTTCCTGCCCCGGACGACGACCCTCCCGGCATCGACGCGCGCGATGGCACTCGGCGACTCGTACGTGATGAACTCGGGTCACTCCGACGTGCTGTTCTATCATCCGGCTCGACTCACGGAGGCCAGCGGATTCGGCGCCGACCTCCAGCGATGGGGCGTGGCGGCCTCCGCGGCGGCGTTCTCCGGCAGCTTCGAAGCGTTCGGCGGCACATGGGGCATCGGAGTGCGTTCACTCCAGTACGGTGTGCCGGACGGCGGCTCCCTGCAGGCTCCCGTCGGGCAGGACCATCACTTCGTCTCGGGCGGTGATCCCGTGTCGGAGCGCACAGCCACGATCGGGTACGGGCGCGAGATCCTGGGCGGAATTTCTGCGGGCCTCGCGATCGACCTGCTGGATGCCAGGATCGCGTCGTCGCAGCACAACATCATGCTGGTCGACGTCGGGCTATCGACCGATCTCGGCCCACTCGGGCTGGGCCTTACGGC
This sequence comes from uncultured Gemmatimonadaceae bacterium, assembly GCA_964492085.1. Lineage (GTDB taxonomy): Bacteria > Gemmatimonadota > Gemmatimonadetes > Longimicrobiales > Gaopeijiaceae > UBA2589. The sequence goes on from CAZBHZ010000024.1 coordinate 25,903, forward strand.
TCATGACATCGGGGACAAGCCCTTCATCGACTCCGATGCCGGCCCCTCCCGCATCGTGCTCGGTGCCGGTGCGTACGGTCAGCAGGTCGGGATCCTCGATCTCGGGCTGGCTGCCAACGCAGGAATCGACGCGGAGGACGAGTTGACCTATGGGGCCGGAGTCGAGGTTGGTTACTACCCGATCCAGGGGCGGACCTTCGTCGCACGGATCGGCGTCCAGAACGTCCCGGAGGGAAGCGAAGTCTCGCCGTTGACCGCCGGCTTCGCGTTCTGGGCGGACGACCTGACGGTGGAGTGGGCGTTCCGGCCCGTCAGTAATGCCGATGACGGAGGGACGCACCGCTTCGGTGTGCGCTGGCGGTAAGTCGGTGCGTGTTCGAGCGGTGTGATCGCTTCGCTTTTCAGGCCTTCCTCAGTTGCCGGACACGCCGTCGGCCCGGGCCCCGAGGAACGCCGGGTCGAGCTCGCTGAAGCCGATCTGGTCGATCGACACCTCTCCTCCGTGGACCTGATCGAACACGAACGCGACTGAGATCAACCGGCGGAGATCGATCGCCGGATTCGCCGCGGCGAAATCACCCAGCGGGATCGAGAACGTCTGGAGAACGAGCTCCCAATGCCGCGCGAAGCGCTGGGCCTCGATATCTCCCCTGCGCAGCACATACGTCTCGAGTGGGCGACGGATCGCCCCGTAGTCGCTGAGGACGACCCGAGCCGACTCGCCTGACCCGTCCGTCACCTCAATACTCACGTCGACGGGGGGATCCTCCTGCTTGTCGGCGTCGTTCGACGATGGTCGGGAGGCCCTGTCCGTCTCGGACTCGTTCTCCTCCGCCGGGGCCGGGTCTTTCCGCGGGCGGGGGACGGTCGGCGTCGGCCCAAGCATGAAGTCGAGTGTCGTGGACGCCGAAAGACCCCAGTTCGACGCGAGATACGTCGGCAGTTCTACGGTGTATCGCGCGGGTGGACCGTGTCGCGTCGTGTCAGCACCTGCGATCCGATTATTCCATCCGACCGTGACAGCCTGATTCTCCTGGGACGCCGACGTGTTCGAACGATTACTCGACCGGAGCTGGAGCATCTCCTCCCTCCACGTCGACAGCGAATCTCCCCTGAGTACGACACCGGGCTCGGTCCCCGAGGTCACGTCGATGTCCTCCTCGAACGAAGCGAGAGGGCGGAAGTCGCTCGTCTCGAAGCGGGTGATGTACATCGTCTCAGGGAGCCATTCGCCGATCACCCGATGGTCCCGGAAAATCGGCAGGTACCGCTTGTCGCCCTTCGTCACGATGTCGAGGAACGCGGAGACGTAGATCTCCCCGAATCGTCGCTGGTCCTCCTCCGGGATCAGACCACGAAGGTCGAGGGAGCGAGCCGACCGAGGCCCTCCGTCGAACGAGCCCCAAACAGAATTCCACTGACCATGGTTCGCCCGGTACACGTAGATCGCCGACTTGAAGTTGAACGCATCGGGTTCCGTGAACTGCAGCCGGTCGTAGATCCGGAGTCCGTGAAAGCTCGTTACATCACCGTCGTGCGAGCCATGGAAGGTTAGATAGCTGACGTCCTCGACAACCACCTTTCGACCCGTGGGCAGATACTGCCCGTCCACCGGCGCGATCGAGATGATGCCTTTGATCGCGAGATCAAAATCGAAGGTCAGGGATGCATCGTCCGGGTAATGGGACAGCCGATTGAAGGCCGCCGCGTTGGCCACGGCCTCACCACCCCGTGAGTGCCCGATCAGGACGATATTGTCCATATCGACCTTGCCCTCGAACGGGTTATCCGCTTCCTCGTTGAACTCTTCGAAGAGCTCGGCGTGGCGGAGCAGGAACCAACCGCGCGCGTCATTCTCTCCGCGGATACCGCCATTGATGAAGTTCTCGTCCACACTCGCGAGGATGTAACCGCGGCTCGCCATCAACTCGCCCAGGTAGTCGTAACCGGGGTCCGAGAAGTCCCGCATGTTATGGTTGCCGTGAACCACGAGGACCAGCGGAAACGGGCCGTCTCCGTCGGGATACCAGACCCGGGCATTCAGCGGCATCTCTTCCGGTGTGAAGCCCCAGTACTCGTTGCGCTCCTCCGCCGAACTTCCCAGGTCGACCATCTTCGAGACGTCGACCGTCGGCGTCGTGATCGTCACCGAATCCCGATACTCCGGTCGATTCTTGTCCGTACCCGATCCGTAGTAGAGGGTCAGAACCTCATACGAGCCTGGCTGTCCCGGGTCGGGGGCATCGAGCGTCTGCATCGAGAGCACGACGTCAGCATCGCTCGGCGTAAGCTTGAGGGCCGGCGTACACGCGGTCGCGGCCAGGAGCACTGCGGGCAGGAAGCGCATCTTGGTTGTCATGCGCCCATTCTGGCGGTGCCCCGACGGGCTGGCAATCACTACACCGGTTGACTAGCCTTGGCCGCCGGAACGACCCACCCAGACGGAGAAATCATGGCCAACCCCACGGTCACGATCGAAACGAATCACGGCACGATCACTGCCGAGATGTACATGGAACAGGCCCCCAAGACCGCGGGCAATTTCATCGACCTCGCGAAGAAGGGGTACTACGACGACCTCATCTTCCACCGAGTCATCGACGGCTTCATGATCCAGGGCGGCTGCCCGGACGGGACGGGTCGTGGCGGCCCGGGCTATACGATCCCCGACGAATTCGCCCCCGGCCTGGCCCACACGGGCAAGGGACTCTTCTCGATGGCGAACGCCGGACCGAACACCGGTGGCTCACAGTTCTTCATCACGCTGGCTGCGACGCCGTGGCTCGACGGCAAGCATGCCATCTTCGGACACGTGACCGACGGCATGGACGTCGTCGAAAAGATCGGCAAGATCGAGACCGGCTTCGGTGACCAGCCGACCGAGCCGGTGGTCATGATGAAGGTGACGGTCTCCGGGGAGGAGTGATCTCCTCGATGTGACCTCGTACGGATCTCGACGTCACGTCGAGCATCCTCTGCTTGCGAAACGGGGTCGGGCGCTCGGCGTCCGGCCCCGTCGTGCATCCGGTCGTGACCCTCGACAGTCCGACCGACGACGGCCACGGTGATCCGCGTGTCGAGCCCTACCCGATGGGTCGCTCCAGCTTTCCAATTTCATATCCCGCCGGCGGCTCCGCTCCCAGCAGATGCCGCACGAAGTAATCCCAGCGCCGTCTCATCATGTACGGCTCGTTGCCGAAGCCGTGACCTCGGTTCGGCAGCATGAGAAGGTCGAAATCCTTGTTCGCAGCGATGAGCGCATCCACGACGAGCATCGTGTTGGACGGTGGCACGTTCGTATCGAGCGTGCCGTGTGCGATCAGCAGCTTGCCCTCGAGGTTTCCGGCCAGGAGCTGGTTGGCCTGGTTGTCGTAATTGGTCGTTCCATCGGGGTAGACCTCCAGCAGGCCCTGCCACTTTTCACCCCAGTCGTCCTCGTAGTTTCGATTGTCGTGGTTGCCCGCCTGGGAGACCGCGACGGAGTAGAAGTCCGGGTATCGCATGATGGCACCGGCGGCGGCGAAGCCCCCGCCCGAATGACCGTAGATGCCGACCCTCGTGGCGTCGATCCACGGATGGCGCTCGGCGAGCTGCTCGATACCACCCATCTGATCCGGGAGACCATTGTCGCCCATGTTGCCGTAATACGCCTCGTGAAACGCCTTCGAGCGCATCGGCGTGCCCATCGCGTCGAGCTCGATCACCACGAAGCCGAGCTCGGCGATCGCCTGAAGGTCGCGGTGCGACGCCCGGAAACTCCGAGATCCTACGGACCCGCTCTGGGGGCCCGGATAGAGATAGTTCACGACCGGATACGACGTGTCCGGATCGAAATCCAGCGGACGGAACAGAAGTCCATGAAGGTCCGTCTCCCCGTCCCTGGCCTTCACGACGAAGGGCATGGGTGGCTCCCAGCCGGAAGCCTCCAGACGCGAGATGTCCGCGGTCTCCAGAGTCATGACCGCGCGCCCACCTTCATCCCGTAGAACGTGGACCGGCGGCACGACCGGCGTGGAGTACGAGTCGACGAAGTACTCGCCGTCCGGGGCGAACGACACGGTGTGGTTCGCGCTGTCCGGCGTCAGCAGATGAACCTCGCCGCCGTCGATGTCGACCCGGTAGAGGTATTGGAAGTACGGGTCACCGGGCTCGCGCTCGTTCCCCATGAAGGTCACGGTACGCGCATCCGCGTCCACCGCCCGGATGTCGAGCACGTTCCAGTCACCTTCCGTGACCTTTCGTTTCAGCTCGCCGGTGTCGGCGTCGTACAGGAAGAGGTTGCCCCAGTTGTCGCGCTGAGAGAACCAGAGGATCTCCTCCGTATCCGACAGGTAACGCCAGCCGCTCTGCGACTCGTAGAAGGTCTCCTCGACCTCCTGGAAGATGTCCCTCACCTCACCGGTCGTGGCGTCCGCCATCCGGACCTGAGCGACCTTGTGATCCCGCGAACTCGATACGAAGACGAAGCGATCCGAGTCCGCGCTCCACTCGAGGTCGCCCAGCTGCCCCCCGCACTCGATGTGGTCGGAACAGGTCGAGCGATGCTGGTCCGGTTCCATGTCCAGACGGACCATGTAGTCCCCTGCCGGACGATCGAGGTCCAGAACGATGCGATGGACGCGGAAGATCACCGTGTCCTCGGGAAGCGGATACGGCCACGTATCGACCTCCGGATGGCCGACCTTCGTCGACGCCAGGGTCATCAGGCCGACACCTCGCGCGTCGTGACGGAAGGTGGCGATCTTCCGAGAGTCCGGTGACCACTTCACCACGGGGCGGTCGCGGCGAACCCAGCCGGCGTTGTTGGTGCCGTACCCGAACAACTCCTCCCCGTCCGTGGTTAGCTGAGTCTCCGCACCCGACCCTCGCTCGCGAACCCAGAGGTTGTGATCACGGATGAACACGACCCGCTCCCCATCCGGCGATACCGCCTCACTCCGCTGAACGGGTTCTTCTTCTTCCTCACCCACGCACGTGTATTCCTCGAGATCGCACCGTGCGACGCCCATGCCGCGAAGGCTCAGGATGACGTCATGGTCCTCGAACGACATGGACGACACCGGAATGTCGAGCTCATCGAAGCTCACCCCCACCGCGGCATCGAGCGCCTGCCCGATGCGAGCATGATCGAACGCCCGACCCTTCGTCGCGGACATGGGGTCGACCACGAGGTACTCCGTTCCACCCCGTACCGTGTTGGCATACCAGAAACGCCCGTCGTCCATCCAGCGTGGCTGGACCGAGTTCCCATACACGAGTGGGGCGGTATTTCCACCCAGGAACCGCTCAGCGCGCGCATAGTCGTCGGCGGTCAGCCGAGTCGCCTGAGCATGCAGAGGTGCCGTCACGATCATGGACGCGATGGCCATGCCGAGTACGGCCGGAAGGTGTCCGACGCTGGGTCGCATCGATGCGCTCCTCATGGTTCGATAGTCTGACCCGAAGAGGATACTCCGGAGTCCCCACGGCTCGAGCCGGCGAGAGAGCAGCGCCCCCGCCGGCCCGGTTCCGGAATGTGAATCCCTGTCGGAAAAAGAGCCACCCGGTGGTGTGGTCAGTTCGATCGAGTGCCTGAGAAGGGACGCTCGCCTCGTGGCGTCATGATCGTACCGCTCATTTGATCGCCGTCCACCGACCCCGCGAACTCCTGGGTGATCGAATTGCCTCGCATGGACATCGTCACAATGAAGCTGAACGAGGCGCCTTCGACGGCTCCGTCGCTGAGGACCATTTGCGGCGCACGACCACCCCCCGGCCCGCCGCCCCTGACAGCCCCACCTCGCGAGCCGGCTCCACCCGGGCCGCCACCTCTTCGCTGCATCGTCAGGGTACCCTCCACCCCGCTCCCTTCCACCTCGAGGACGAGCATCATCGTCTGGGGTCCTCGCGGGCCCTCGACCGAGAGGACCCACGTGCCGGCGACTTGCGCCACCGCCGACGTGGGTGCACCCAGAGTGAGCAGCACCGTCGCCATGGCGGCACCCATGATCCACACCTTCATCCTTCCTCCTTGGTTCTCGCTACCAGACTTGATGCGCTCGACGCATCGTCTGTTAGGTTCCCGGCCGCACCGCCATCCGGAGATCGACCATGAATCGTATCGTTCCTGCTCGCGTTCGCCTCCTTTCGATGCTCGCAGGCGTGCCCCTCGTCCTTGGAGTCATCGCGGATTCGGCATCAGGCCAGGCCGCAGACAAGAGGTCCCTCGAGATCGCAGACTACCGCCTGTGGCGCCAGATCGAGGGGGAACAGATCTCGGACGACGGTCGCTGGGTCGCGTGGTCGTATGCCAAGGTCCGTATGGACGACACGCTCGTGGTCGCCAACATCGAGACCGGCATGCGACACGAGATCGCCCGCGCGTCGGAGGCGGTCATCTCGCCGGACGGGCTGTGGGTCGGATACTCACTCTCTCCAGCCTTCCTGGAGATCGAGGAGATGGAGCGCACCGGCGAGGAGGTCCCGTCCCAGGCCGGGCTGATGCACCTGGAGTCCGGCGAATCGTGGGTGTGGGATGACGCCGCCGATTACGGCTTTTCCGCGACGTCGAGCCACTTCTGGGTCGAGAAGACGCAAACGAACGACGACGCCCAACATCAGGGCACGGGACTCATTCTCAGAAACCTCGGCGAGGGGTTCGAAGAACTCATCGGTAGCGTGTGGCAGCTCGGGATCAATGAGGCCGGCACGCACCTCGCGTACACCGTCGACGCGGAGAATGGAGACGGGAATGGCCTCTACCTGGTCGACCTTTCCACCGGTGCGCGACGGGGGCTCGACAACAGCAAGCAGCGGTACGCGAATCTGACGTGGTCCGACAACGGCCGTTCGATCGCGGTCCTCCGCGGTGATGTGCCCGATGGGTCAACCGAGCGCGCGAACGACGCTCTCGTCTTTTCCGGTGTCGGTGAGGGTACGCCGCAGAGGCACGAATTCGGGGCGGATGTCGACGGGCTCCAGAACGGGTGGGTGATGAGCGAGAAGGGACGGCTCGTCTTCAACGCAGACGCCTCGATCCTCTTCGTTGCCACGAAAGCACAGGAGCAGGAACTCGAGGAGTGGGGAGATGAAGGGCTGCCCCTGGCGGACGTGAACATCTGGCACTGGCAGGACGACCGGATTCAGTCGCAGCAGCAGCGCCAGCTGTCACGGGACTCGAACCGGACGTACGTAGCCGCCCTGCACCTGAGGGACGCGCAGCTCGTGCACCTCGCCGATGACCGGATGCGAGATGTCCAGATCACTCCGGACGGCCGCTGGGGCATCGGGCGTGACGAGAGCGCGTACGTGTCGGACTGGAAGCCCGACTACGCGGACTACATCCGGATCGACACCCGGACCGGAGCGCGTGCGCCGGTTCTCGAGGGCCACCTCAGAACCCTCGGTCTCTCACCGGACAGCGATCACTTCCTTTACTGGAAAGACGGCGACGTCTGGGACTACCGGATCGAAGACGACCGTCACGTGAACCTCACGGAGCGCGCCCCGGTCGACTTCACCAACCAGCAATTCGATCGGTTCGGAGAGAAGCCGCCCTACGGCGTCGCCGGCTTCACCCACGATTCCGAGGGCATCGTGCTCTATGACCGGTACGACGTCTGGTACCAGTCGTACGATGGCGATCCGGCCGAGAACATCACCGGCGGCTATGGCACAGACGGGGAGATCCGGCTCAGAATCGTCGAGACCGATCCCGACGCAGAGACGATCGACCTCGGTCAGCCGCTCCTGCTCGATGCCTACGGGGAGTGGACCAAACGAGAAGGATTCTTCGAACTCGACGGTGACGAGCTGGAGGAGCTCACGTGGGAGGACCGACGCTTCTCCTACCCGATCAAGGCCGGGGAGGCGGATCGTTACCTCTTCACTGTCCAGACGTGGCAGGACTTTCCGGACCTGTGGGTGAGCGACGGGAGCTTCTCCGACCGCGACCGCGTCTCGACGGCGAACCCCCAGCAGGCCGATTTCCTCTGGGGCACCCGAATACTCTTCGACTACACCCTCTCCGACGGCACACCGCTCCAGGGGACACTCGCGATTCCCGAGACGTACGAGGACGGCGATCGTCTGCCGATGGTGGTGCGCTTCTACGAGAAGTACTCGCAGGACCTGCACCTCTACCCGACCCCGATCTACCGGCACCAGCCGAACTTCGCCGGCCTCGTGAGCGGCGGGTATCTGCTCATGCAGCCCGACGTGCACTTCCGAATCGGAAGCTCGCACTCCGATATGCTCGAAGCGGTCGAGGCCGCGACCCGGAAGGTGATCGACATGGGGTACGCGAACCCGGACGCTGTCGGACTGAGCGGTCACTCGTACTCCGGTGGCGGCAGCGCCTACATCGCGACCCGCTCGACCATGTTCTCGGCGATCGCCCACGGCGCCGCCCCGATCAATCTGGTGAGCGAGTTCAACCAGCTGTTCGTGGGCAGCGGACAGAACAACCACAGCTACGACATCTACGGGCAGGGACGGTACGCCACGAACCCCTACGACGACTTTGACCTGTACTGGCGAGAGTCACCGATTTCCGGGGTCGAGACGATGGACACGCCCGTCCTGTACCTGCACGGCGAGTCCGATCCGACCGTGAACTGGGAGCAGGGACTCGAGTGGTACAACGCCCTGCGCTTCCTCGAAAAGCCGGTCATCTGGCTCTCATATCCGGACGAAGGGCACGGGTTGCGGAAACTGCAGAACCGGATCGACTTCCAGTACCGATTGCAGGACTTCTTCGGTCACCACCTTCGCGGCGAACCGGCGCCGGGCTGGATGACCGACGGCGTGCCCCAGGTCGACAAGGAACGCCACCTGCGCGAATACGCCCCCCGAATCTTCAGACCTCGCCTGGTGGGGTAGGCCGGTCCGACGATACGGAACCCGAGGGGGACCCCGGAATCGATTGGCTTTCCGCTCCCGAAGATGCACCTCGATCCGACTCCGCGGCCGAAGCGGGAGCCGGTGTCGTGGCGGACCCGTTCACCGCCTCCTCCTGAGCCTCCCCGAACATCGTCCAGATGGCGAGGAACATGGCGGCAACAATCGGACCGATGACGAAGCCCGAAATTCCGAAGGTCGTCAGACCACCGAGCGTCGACACCAGGATCAGCCAGTCGGGCATCTTCGTGTCGCGTCCGACCAGGAGGGGGCGAAGGATGTTGTCCGCCAGGCCGATTACGAGGAAGCCGTAAAGGATCAGCACCACACTCTTTACGATCGCGCCACCGATCAGTAGAAAGATCGCGGCCGGAAGCCACACGAGCGTTGCGCCGACAGCCGGCAGGATGGACAGAAAGATCATCACGACGCCCCAGAAGACGGCGCCCTGGATTCCGAGGATCGCGAAGATGATGCCACCGAGGGCCCCCTGAACCGCGCCCACGACGAGGGTGCCCTTGATTGTGGCTCGACCGACCTCGGCGAATTTTGCGAAGAGGTCCCGCTCCCGCTGATCTCCGAGCGGTAGGGCCCACATCACCTTATCCAGCATCGACGAGCCGTCACGCAGAACGAAGTAGAGGAGGTAGAGCATGACGAAGAACATGGCCGCGAACCGTCCCACGTTCTGCCCTACGCTGACGGCCAGCCCCGCGATGAAACCGCTGGCGTCGAGAGCCGCCTGCGAGATCCGGTCCTGGAGCGTTTCGGGAACGATGCCGGCCCGCTCCAGCATCGCAACCACTTCGTCGGGGAGGGATCGCTTCACCCGCTCGAGAATCGCGCCGGGATTGACCTCGCCGTCCTGCAGATTCTCGTACAGCTGAAGTCCCTGCTCCGCGACCGCGCCCGCGACCAGCAGCGTAGGCACGAGGACCGTGACGAGGATGACCAGCAACGTCATCACCGCGGCGAGAGAAACCCGCCCACGAAACTTCCGTTCGAACCAGTTCTGGGCCGGCTGGAAGAGCACGCCCATGAGCGCTGCCCAGAAGATCGGCTGAAAGAAGCCTGAGAGTACGACGAACATCAGAACGGTGAGCGCGACAACCAGACCAAGGAAGAAGCCGGTCTCGATGCGCGCGGCGCGCGCCTGCGTTCGCGACATGAGAGGCTCGCTGTCGGGACGACTCACGACTGGCCGCTCGGGTCCGATTCGCCATCCTTGCCTCGAAGGGCATCGGATCCCGCCCTCAGCCGCCGCATCACCTCGTCCCTGGACAGGGACTGACCTTTGATGAGCCGTTCGATCTCCCCCACGATCGAGTCATCGTCGTCCTCGGCTCCCCCAAAGAGGCCCTCCTCGGAGCCGAGCTCGTCCATGCGACTCACGACACTGTGCAGATTCAGCCAGCGATCGAACCGCTCGCTGGCACGAACCACCGAATAGAAGAGGCGCGGGCGTCTGCCCCGACCGGATATGTAGTCGAGGATGATCGCCCCGATCGACAGGTTGAAGGCAACGAGGTCCTTCAGGCCATCCAGGAAGAGCTTGACCTGAAAGATCACGAAGTCCCGGAGCGTCACGTTTCGAGACGTCACGGTCATTGGCTTGTTTGGCATATGTCCAATCTACGGTCGAGGCCCTACTGTCGCTCTTCGGCGCCTCCGACTCTCCGGTCGGGGGCGTCGTCGTCCAGTCGTTTCGCCTTACGATGGTAGCGTCGTTCGGGTTCGCCAAAGCGAATCGAAGGGGAAGCGCGTCGGGCGTATCAGGCACCACAGAAGGATGCGTATCACAGCAGGAACCAATCACGCGAGGGATCCGTACGAAGGAATCTCGCGCGCCCAGACCTGGACCTTGCCCATGAGGCGACTCCCCCACGCCGGCACCATGCTGGTCTGCGTTGCACTCTCCGTGCTCGGAGCGTGTAGCGATGACCCGGGAGAGGAGCGCCTGAGCGATTCAGCGAGCGCACGGGTCGGTCCCTCCGATCGTCTCGGTCCGGCCGCGGACGACGGTACCGTGCCCCGGCCGCTACCCCCCGTCTTCGGTCCGGAAGCGGGCTTCTTCACTCAAGAGGCGCCCCCGGCGGTCGGTCGGCCCTCGGCCGGTGCCATGGGGCCTCGCATGGCCGAGGGCGAGCTACCTGGACGCTATCCGTTCTACTGGACGCGTGCCGTGTATTCCGGATATGGCCGCGGATGGTGGGGCGGCCGCGGGGGTGGCTCCTGGGCCACCGACTACCCGAAAGGGGACCGCCAATTCCTGGTCGTGCTCAAGCGACTCGTCCGGCTGAACGCGTACGACTGGGAGAACGCCGTTTCGCTCGCCGACCCGAACATTCGTCGCTTTCCCGTCATCTACGCGGTCGAGGTCGGCCGCATGGAGCTGACGGATGAGGAGGTCGAGGGCCTGCGCAATTACCTCGATGCGGGCGGCTTCCTGATTGTGGACGACTTCTGGGGCACACGAGAGTGGAGCGTATTCGAGTGGAACATGGCGCGGGTCTTTCCGGAGCGTTCGATCGAGGACATCCCGCCCGATCATCCGCTCTTCAGCGCCTACTACGACATCGAAGACATTCTCCAGGTCCCCAACATCAACAACGGGGCGAGCGGTCGTCAGACGCATGAGCGCGACGGCTACGTCCCCTATGTGAAGGGCATCTTCGACGACGAGCGGCGCCTCATGGTGGTCGTGAACTGGAATACCGATCTCGGCGACGCGTGGGAGTGGGCGGAGAGCCCGTACTATCCGCTCGAGTTCTCGACGTTCGCCTATGAGATGGGTGCGAACATGATCGTCTACGGCATGAGCCACTGAGGAACGATCATGGCGAGCCTCTTCGAGTTCCTCTTCAAGTACCGCGGTATCGCCTTCGAGCAGGGCGACTTCGCGTTCGGGGCGCCCGGATCCTTCCGCCTCTGGCTGGGCATCGCAGCGGTTATCGCAGCGAGCGCGGTCGCCACGTACACGATCGCACGCGGGAAGAGTTCAGTCGTCGACCGCGGTGTCATGGCGGGCCTGCGCGTGGCGCTGCTCGGGCTCCTCGTCTTCTGCCTCATGCAGCCGACCCTGCGCATCTCGACGGTCGTGCCGCAGCAGAATTTCGTCGGCGTGCTGATCGACGACTCGCGCAGCATGGGACTCGACAACGAGGACGGCACCCGACGAAGCGACTTCGTGGCCGAGGCCTTTACGCCCGGGACGGGCAATCTGTTCGACGGACTGTCTGAGCGATTCGTCCTGCGATTCTTTCGCTTTTCGGACTTCGCCGACCGGATCGACGGGCTGGGCGAGCTGACGTACGACGGCACGCACACCAACGTGGCACGCGCACTCGATGCCGCCCGGGAGGACCTCGCCGGGGTGCCGTTGGCCGGTCTGGTCATGGTTACGGACGGTGCCGACAACGATGACCGACCATTGACCGAAGCGCTCGTGCCGCTCCAGGCGGCCGGCGTACCGGTGTTCACCGTCGGGTTGGGTGACGAGACCATCGAGCCGGACATCGAGCTCGGCCGTGTCGAGCTTCCGCGAGCCGTGCTCGAGGGTTCCACCCTGATGGTCGATGTCGTCGTGACACAGCACGGCTTCGGCCAGCGGACCGTCCCCGTCATCGTCTCGGACGATACGCGCATTCTGGCCGAGGAAAGCGTGGAGCTCGGACCGGATGGTGAGCCGGTCGTCGCGCGCATCGGCTTCGAACTCGAGCAGGCCGGCTCACGGCGGATCGAGTTCCAGATCCCAACCCAGTCCGGGGAACGCGTCGAGGAGAACAATCACCGCACCGCATGGGTCGACGTGCGCGGTGAGCGCGAGAAGATCCTGTACTACGAGGGCGAACCACGCTTCGAGGTGAAGTTCATGCGCCGGGCGGTGGAGGACGACGAAAACCTCCAACTCGTCGTCCTCCAGCGCACTGCTGAAAGCAAGTTCCTGCGCCTTTCGGTTTCGGACAGCACGGAGCTCGCCTTCGGATTCCCGAGCACGCGCGAGGAGCTGTACCGCTATCGCGCCCTCGTTCTCGGCTCCGTCGAAGCATCGTTCTTCACGTTCGACCAGCTGCAGATGATCGCCGACTTCGTGTCGGTGCGAGGTGGGGGCCTCCTCTTCATCGGCGGACACAGCGCCTTTGCCGAGGGGGGCTGGATGGGAACACCGGTGGAAGAGGTGCTGCCGGTCATCCTTCGTGAGCCCAGAGGCACCGGACCACAGGGGTACTTCGCCGAGGTCAAGGTCGAGCCGACCCCGGCAGGTCTGGCACACCCGGCCGTTCAGCTCGACGCCGAACTGAGTGCCGTGGCCGCGCGATGGGATTCCCTTCCCGCGCTCACCGTGGTCAACCCGATCACCCGGACCAGACCCGGCGCGACGACGTTGCTCGAGGGCATCAACACCGACGGGATCACCGCCGACCGGCAGGTCGTCCTGGCCTTCCAGCGGTATGGACGAGGTACCTCGATCGCCCTGACACCCCAGGACACATGGCTCTGGCAGATGCACGCCGACGTGCCGCTCGAGGACCAGAGCCACGAGTCGTTCTGGCAACAGATGCTCCGCTGGCTCGTCGATGGTGTTCCTGACGCGGTTTCGGTCGTGACGGACCAGGAGCGGGTCGAGCCGGGTGAGACGGTCCGACTGGTCGCGACGGTCTCGGACTCCACGTACCTCGAGGTCAACGACGCGGGGGTGACGGCTACCGTCACCAGTCCATCCGGTATCGTGGATGAACTCCCAGTCGAATGGACCGTCGAGGAGGATGGTGAATACATCGTGGAGTTCCGTCCCAGCGAGATGGGTGACTACGAGATCACGCTGGAGGCGAGTCGCGAAGGCTCGCGACTCGGGACCGACGTCTCCGTTCTGCACGTCGCCCGAAGCGACGACGAATATTTCGCGTCGGCTCGTCGAACCTCTCTGCTGCAGCGCGTCGCAGACGAGACCGGCGGTCGGTTCTACAACGCCGACGACGTCAGTACGCTACCCGAGGACATCTCGATCAGCGGCGCGGGCGTGACGCTGACCGAAGAGCACGACCTGTGGGACATGCCCGCGATCTTCCTCATGATGATGCTCCTGATGGGCGCAGAGTGGGGCTTCCGTCGGATCCGGGGGCTCGTGTGAGGATCTCGGCAGCCCTTCTCCTCATCGTGTCGCTCGCCGCCCCGGTCGATATCGTCGCCCAGGGGCGCACCCACAGCGTCATCGTGGTCGGTCTCGGTGGTGAGGAGCGCTATCGACAGAGCTTCCATGCCGAGGCGTCACAGATCTACACGGCACTGATCGAACGTCACGGAATCCCGGCCGACAACGTCACCTACCTCGGAGAGCGGGTCGATGTCGCACCCGACATCATCTCGATGAGGTCGACCCGGGCGAACGTACTTCAGGTACTCGGTGAGATCGCTCAGAAGGCGGATCCGCTCGACCGTCTCTTCGTTGTGCTCATCGGTCACGGCACCATGGGTCGCGAGGAGCCTCAATTCAATCTGCCGGGGCCGGACCTCGTGCCGTCCGACTTCCAGCGCGGACTGACGGCGTTTCCTACTCAGACGCTGGCTCTCGTTCACACGGGGACGGCGAGCGGTGGATTCATCGCACCCCTGTCCGGGCCGAATCGGATTCTGGTCGCCGCGACGCGAAACGAGCGGCAGCTCAACGCCACGGAGTTCGGTCAGTTCTTCGCGGCGGCGATCGCGGGCGAGGACGCTGACCTCGACAAGGACGAGCGCGTCTCATTGCTCGAAGCCTTCCTGTATACTCGCCGCGAAGTCGAGCGCCTCTACGAAAACGAAAACGAGCTCCTCACGGAAAACGCCGTTCTCGACGACAACGGAGACGGTACCCCGAGCCACGACGCGGGACTCACCGAATCCGACGGTCCCCTCGCGGCCACCTTTCAGCTCGGTGGCATCTCGGGCACTGCGAGCCAGGTGCCGGACGATCCGGCGCTCGCGCGCCTGTACGAAGAACGCAACGAAATCCAGGCTCTGATCGACGGCGTCCGGGCACAGCGGGCATCGATGACCGAAGACCAGTACCTCGACGCGGTCGAACCCTTCCTGATTCAGCTGGCGCTCAAGAATCGTGAGATCCGCGCGCTCGAGGGGGGCAGCCCGTGAGACGGTCAACGGGAGCGGATCACGCTCGAGCGGCCCGACGGAGCCGCGGGCTCACTGCGCTTCTGGCGTGCGCGAGCGTGTTCGGTGTCGTACTGCTGCCAGACTCGGCGCACGCGCAGGACGAATCCGCCGCCCGACAGGCCGAAGCCCGTGATTACCTGCGGTCGGGTCGTTACGACGAGGCGATCGACGCCTACGGCGCCATGATCCGCGCTCAGCCGACCGCGGCGCTCGCTCGCGCTTCGATGATGGACGCGCTGATCGCTACGGGTCAGTACGAGGAGGCGATCGACGTCGGGCGGGCGGCACCGGAGCCCGAACTCGTGGCGCACCTGACCGGGGACGCGCTTCAGGCCCTGGGCCGGCTGGATGAGGCTGCTCAGGAGTACCGCCGGGGAGCGGCGTCCGGGGCACGCTGGGCTCTGACGGCGGAAGCCCGGCTCGCAGAGCTGAGCCTCGCTCGGGGTGAGGTCGATGACGCCATGCGGCGTTCCGATGCCTTCATCGACGTCTACAACAACGCACGCGGGAATCTCTCGTCGTGGGATCTGGTCGCAGTCGGCCGTGCCGTTCGCCATCTGGGTCGCACGGATCCGGCGTACTTCCAGGACGCGCTGAAGGCATTCGACGAGGCCTCCACGGCCGATCCGACCTGGGCAGAACCCTACGTCCTCATCGGAAACCTCTTCCTCGAGAAGTACGACAGTCCGGCCGCCAAGGAGGAGTTCGAGAAGGTTCTGGTCGACAACCCATACCATCCGGGGGCCCTCCTCGGCATGGCCGAGTCCCTCACCTTCGATGGCGCGTCCGAGGCGAACGACTACTTCGAGCGTCTCTTCGATGTAAACCCGGACCATGAACGCGCCCACGCGCTGGTCGCGATGCGCTACCTCCGCGGCGAAAACCACGAGCGCGCGCGCGAGGAGGCCCAGGCGGCGCTCGACGTCAACCCGAACTCTCTGACCGCCCTGACCGCGATCGCCGGATCGCACCTGCTTCGCGACGACCTCACTTCGTTTCGTCGCGTTCGGTCACAAGTCCTCGAGGTGAATCCCCGATTCGCGGGCTTCGACACCGAACTCGCGGAATTGATGGTCATGACCCGCCGGTACGAGCACGCCGTCGAGCGAGCCGCAGCGGCGGTAGCACTCGATTCCGCGGCATGGGAGGCGTGGGGTCTGATGGGGATGAATCAGATGCGCCTCGGGGACATCGAAAGCGGTCGGGCGAATCTGGAGCGCGCCTTCGCGGGCGATCCGTACAACCCCTGGTTCAAGAACAATCTCGACCTCGCCGACACCTTCGAACGCTATCGAGTCCACGAGACGGAACACTTCGAGCTCTTCCTGCATTCGAGCGAGGACGAGCTGCTCTCGACCTACCTCTCTCCGATCGCTGAAGAGGCGTACGCCGCGCTGCGCACACGGTACCGCCACGAGCCCGATCTCCCCGTCCGGGCCGAGCTGTACCCGAACAGTGCCGACTTCTCGGTCCGAACGCTCGGCGAGGCCGGCCTCGGCGCCCTCGGTGTCAGTTTCGGTCGCGTGCTCGTGATGGACGCTCCCTCCGCGCGAGAGTTGGGCGACTACAACTGGGCCTCCGTCTTCTGGCACGAGCTGGCCCACACCTTCCATCTCGCGCTGTCCGACAACCGCGTACCGAGGTGGTTCTCGGAAGGTCTCGCGGTCCACGAACAGCGAAAGGCCCGTCAGGGATGGGGACACCAGGCGAACATCTCGTTCCTGTTGTCGCTTCGGGACGACCGGCTCAAGAAGGTGTCCGAGCTGAACGACGGATTCATGAATCCGGACTACCCGCAGCAGGTCATCCACTCGTACTACCAGGCGTCCCTCGTCTTCCAGATCATCGAAGAGCGTTACGGCTTCGACGTGATCCGGGCCATGCTCCAGGGTTACGCGGACGGTCGGACGACCGAGGAGTTGTTCGAGTCTCTGGTCGGGATGCCGGTCACGGCGTTCGACGACGACTTCGCCGACTACATGGCGGAGCGCTTCGCCGCTCCGCTGGCCGGACTCGTCCCGATCGAAGAGACTCGACCGGGGCCGGAGGATGTCGAAGGGATGAAGCGATTCGTTCAGACGCACCCGGGTGATCTGATCGGACGACTTCAGCTCGGTGTTCAGCTCTATCGGGCGCAGGACTTCGAAGAGGCGGAAGGTCACTTCCGAGCTGCGCTCGAGATCTTCCCGCAGTTCGGCGGTGTCGACAGTCCCCTCTGGTTCATCGCTCAGATCCAGCACGAGCGAGGTGACCTCGAGGCCGCGGCGCACACCCTCGCTCGGCTCACCTCGATCTCGGAGTCCCACTACTCGGGCATGCTCCTGCAGTCCGAGATTCTGGCCGAACTGGGCCGGAACCAGGAAAGCGCGGACGCGCTCGATCGCGCGGTCCTCGTGTGGCCCTACGAGATGGACCTTCACGAGCGTCTCGCAGATCTGCATGCCGGGCTCGGTAACGCACCTCGGGCGGCGATCGAGCGGGCGGCGGTCGTCGCACTCGACCCGGTGGATCGCGCGGAGGCGCTCTACCTGCTTGCCGTCGCGCAGCGCGACGCCGGAGACATGCGTGGGGCGCGCCGATCGGTCATGGGCGCGCTCGAGCTCGCACCGAACTACGAAGACGCCCTCGAGTTCCTGCTCGCCTTGAGGGGGACCGGCTCATGATTTGGCGCTCCAGGAGTGTTGTGAGCGGGCGATCAGCGTTTGCCACGGCAACCGCCGCCATCGTCGTCGCGGTATCGAGCACTGACCCCGGCGGCGGCTCCGGCGCGACCTCCATGGTTCCGCTCGGCTCTCTCGAGACGCATTACGCCTCGTTCCTCGATGCCAACAAGCCACAGGACCTCGAGGGGCCCGCATACGACGGGGACTACCACTTCGTACGCATCGCGTTTCAGAGTGGCCGGGGCGGCTTCGGCGGCTTCGGGCGAAGACGCGGGGGTGCGATGTGGGCGCACGACTATCCACGCGCCGATCGGAACTTCCTCGCGATCCTGGATGAGACCACGAACATCGCCACGAGTCGGAATGCGTCGAACGTCTACACGTTCATGGACGACGAACTCTTCCGTCACCCGGTCTCCTACATCGTCGAGCCGGGATATTGGAACCCGAGTGATGAAGAGGCCGAACGGCTGGGAGAGTACCTCCGCAAGGGAGGATTCCTCATGGTCGACGACTTTCGGGGGGCACGTGAGCTGGCCAACCTCGAGTTTCACCTGCGGCGGGCGCTACCCGACCTCGACATGGTGCCGGTAACGGAGATTGATGAAATCTTCGACTCTTTCTTCCGCATCGTGCCCCAGGATGTGGTCCCGCCGTATGGCGGATATCCTCCCGCCTGGTACGGGATCTACGAGAACAACGACATCACCAAGCGGTTGATGGTCATCATCAACGCAAACAACGACATGGCCGAGTACTGGGAATTTTCCGATTACGGCTACTACCCCATCGACTTGGCGAACGAGGCGTACAAGCTCGGCGTGAATTACGTCGTGTACGCCATGACTCACTGACACTCACCGGGCCAGGCCCGAACCACTCTCCGAGGGAGAACAACTCTTGGCTGACGACGCGATCGGAACCGTCCAGCTGGACGATGCCAACGACGTAGCACTGGCGGATAAGCTGAAGCACGGCCGCGAGCAGATGATCAGTGAGCTTCGCAAGCTGATCGTCGGACAGGAAGAAGTGATCGAGCAGGTGCTGCTCTCGCTCTTCGTGGGTGGCAACAGCCTCCTGATCGGTGTGCCAGGCCTCGCCAAAACGCTGCTGATTCACAGCATCGCACAGGTCGTGGATCTGAAGTTCTCGAGGATCCAGTTCACGCCGGATCTCATGCCGTCCGACATCACGGGAACGGATATCATCCAGGAGGACCTCGAGACGGGGCGCCGCTCGATGGTCTTCTCACCCGGGCCGGTCTTCTCCAACATCGTCCTGGCCGACGAAATCAACCGGACGCCCCCGAAGACGCAGGCCGCCCTGCTTGAAGCGATGCAGGAGCACCGGGTCACCGTCCAGGGTCGGACCTACACCCTCGACGAACCGTTCTACGTATTCGCGACGCAGAACCCGATCGAGCTTGAGGGCACGTACCCCCTCCCGGAGGCGCAGCTCGACCGCTTCATGTTCGAGATCGCCATCGAACACCTCCCTGAAGAGGAGGAGCTCGAGGTCATCCGTTCGACGACGGGGAACCTGAAGCCCGAATTCAGCCACGCGGTCACGGGTCCCGATCTGATCGCCTTCCAGGAGCTCGTTCGCAGGGTTCCCGTGTCCGACTCCGTCCTCCGATACGCGGTCGGGCTCGTGCGGATGACGCGACCCAGCGCGAATGGAGACAGTCCCGACTTCGTGAAGAAGTGGGTGGCGTACGGCGCCTCGCCTCGCGCAGCGCAGTATCTGGTCCTGGGAGCGAAGGCGCGTGCCCTGACGAAGGGACGCTATCACGTGACCTTCGACGACATTCGGGCCCTCGCCCAGCCGGTCCTCCGGCATCGCGTCCTGACCAACTTCCACGCCGAATCCGAGGGCAAGTCGGCGGCCGAACTCGTCAACATGCTCATCGAGCATGCACCGCAGCCGTCTTCGGGGATGTAGGGCACACTCTTGGCTCACACGCGTCCCCGCCACTCCGCCGCAGGCACTCAATTTCTCGACCCGGCCGTTCTGGGCCGAATCGGGAACCTCGAGCTGCTCGCGCGCACGGTCGTCGATGGATTCCTGACGGGTCTCCATCGCTCGCCGTACCTCGGGTTCAGCATGGATTTCGCCGAACACCGACCGTACATGCCCGGCGACGACATCCGCCGGATCGACTGGAAGCTCTACGCGCGCACGGACCGTCACTACATCAAGCTTTTCGAAGCCGATACCAACGCGAACTTCTCGGTCCTTCTCGACCTCTCTTCCTCCATGAGCTACGGGAGCCACTCGCTCACGAAGCTCGACTACGCACGCTACCTCGCCGCCTGCCTCGCGTATTTCTCGAACAAACAGCGCGACCGTGTGGGGCTCGTAACCTTCGATCACGAGGTCGTCGACTACGTACCCCCGTCGATGAAGCACCTCGACACGATCCTGCATACGCTCGATCGGGCGACGGCAGGCCGACCCGGCTCGCTGGCCGAGCCGATCCTGCGCATCACCGAGATGCTCAGCCGGAAAGGGATCCTGGTCGTGATTTCTGACTTCTACGAGGAGCCCGATGCGGTTCTGAAGGCTCTAGGCCCTCTGCGCGCGCGGGGGCACGACGTGATCGTCTTCCACGTGATGGATCCATACGAGCTGGAGTTCCCGTTCGAGGAGGCCTCCGGTTTCGAGGATCTGGAGACGGGCGAGCAGATCCCGGTGATCCCGGGCAAGCTCCGGTCCGACTACCTGACGATGGTCAACGCCCACCTCGAGGCACTGGAGAAGCGTTTCACGGACAACCAGATCGACTACCGGCTGCTGAATACGTCGAAGCCGCTCGACGCCGCGCTCTTCGAGTACCTCCTCTCCCGTGAACGGATGAGCAAGGCGCGATGAGTCTCGCGTTTCTCGTCCCGCTCTTCCTCTTGGGGGTTGCAGGCGTCGTCATCCCGATCGTCGTGCACCTTACGCGCCGCCAGCGGCGTAACGTCGTCCATTTCCCGTCCCTGATGTTCCTGGAGAAGATCCCGTACCAGGAGCAGCGCCGGCGCCGTATCCAGCACTGGTTTCTCCTCTCGCTTCGGGCGCTCGCCCTCGCACTCGTCGTAGCTGCATTCGCCCGGCCCTTCTTCGATCAGAGCTCCGGGGCGGCCCTGGGATCCGGGGGGCCGCGCGAGATCGTTGTCCTTCTGGACCGCTCGTACAGCATGGAGATCGATGATCAGATCGAGCAGGCACGGGACGCGGCGGAGGGAATCTTCGCAGATCTCGGACCGCTGGACCGGGCCTCTCTCGTCACCTTCTCGCGCGGCGCGGAGGTCGTGGTTCGCTCGACGTCCGACCGGAGCAGGCTTCGCGGGGCGCTCGACACGTTGACGGCTGGCTCAGGTGCGACGCGCTATGGCCCTGCGCTCAAGGTCGCACAGACCATTCTCGAAGAGTCGACCCTCGCGCTCGGTGAGGTCTACCTGCTGAGTGACTTCCAGCGAAACGGCTGGACCGGCGATGAAGGCGTGAGCCTCCCACCCGGGAGCTCGCTCCTGCCCATCGAGATCGGCACGGAACGCGAGCCGGACAACTTGATGGTGGCCGACGTTTCCCTGCCACGGCAGATCGTCGCGGGTCGCGAACGGATCACGCCGACGGCCCGCGTCGTTCGTCGAGGTGGTGAAGCCCCGACGACGGTGAGTGTATCGCTCGACCTCGACGGCCAGGAGATCCAGACGCGCGAGGTCACGCTCGCACCGAACTCGGCCCAGCCGGTGCAGTTTCAGCCATTCACGCTTTCACAGCCGCATACCACCGGCACGGTGCGCCTGGACGACAATGCGCTTGGCGCCGACAACGCACACCACTTCGTGGTGTCGCCGGGGTCGTCGCTGTCCGTGCTCATTGTGAATGGAGCCGGGGGCTCGAGTGACCCGAGCCTCTACCTGAGGGGAGCGCTCGAGATCTCGGACGACGGTCGATTCGAAGTCCGTACCCGCCGCTCCAGCACCATCCGTCCGGTGGACCTCGATGGCGCAGCAGCCGTCTTCATCAACGATGTCCAGCTGGACGGGGGCTCTGCCGAGCGGCTTCGAAGCTTCGTCGAGGAGGGCGGTGGCGTGCTCGTAGCGCTCGGCCAAGACGGCGGCTGGCCCGCGTCCGCCGCGGACATGCTGCCCGGCACGATCGGTTCGATCCAGGACCGCCTGCAGGGCCGTGGTGGCACGCTGGGCTATCTCGACTACGAGCATCCGATCTTCGAAGTCTTCTCGGGGCCTCGCAGCGGAGACTTCACCGGCGCCCGCTTCTACCGGGCCCGCGACTTCACACCGTCGGATTCGGCGGCGGTCATCGCCCGCTTCGATGACGGCTCCGTCGCACTCGCCGAGGTGCGGCTGGGGCGCGGCCGTGTCCTCCTGTGGACGACGTCACTCGATTCGTTCTGGAACGACCTCGCGCTTCAGCCCGTATACCTGCCGTTCGTGCATCGACTGGCCGAACACCTGGGTGGTCGCACCGAGGCGCTGCCGTGGTTCGTAGCGGGGCAGGTGGTCGACCTGGCCGACCCGGACGCGCTGGAGACCGCAGGGCTCGTGTCCTCCGAAGCGGCAGGGCTCGCTGAGGGCCTGGACCAGATCGCGCTGTCGCCGACCGGGGGCAACGTCCCGCTCCCCGCCGGCGACGGTCCGCGATACCTGCCGCTCGAAGAGCACGGCTTCTATACGGTACGCCAGCCGGGAACGGATCCGGACCGACCCTTCGTGATCGCGGTGAACGTCGACCTCGAGGAATCGAATCTCGGCCGCGTGGAGCCGGACGAGCTCGTCCTCCAGATCGAGGCGCCCACGGTCGTAGACGACGGCAGTCCTCGCCTGACGCAGGCCGTAGAGCTGCAACGAGAGGACCAGGAACGCCGGCAGTCGCTCTGGCGGTGGCTCCTCGTGGCGGCCCTCGCCCTGTTCATCCTCGAGACGGTGATCTCGAACTGGGTGTCGAGGCGGACGACGGGAGCAGCGGGAGCGGTGGCGGGTTAGGAGTGTGCATGGACCACGGATCACACGGAGTATCGCTCCCCGGTTTGATGCCGGGGGATTGGCGGGGTTCGTCGAGCAGGAGGTAGGTTGGCGAGGTCGCAACGGGAGAACGAGATGAGGGATTCGGAGAAGCGCCAGATTCGCAATCGGATCAGCGACGTCGTTCGCGGAGTCCGGTGGCGCTGGCGCGTGCGTCTCGCACTTCGAGGGCTGGTCTGGGTCGTGGGCCTCACAGCCGGAGTGACCTTCCTGGCCGCCTTCGCGCTCGAACGAGCACGCTTCGCCGCAGACACCGTGGTCGCGCTGCGCGCGCTGACCTGGGTCACCTTGATCGCCTCGACACTCTGGTTCCTCGTCCGACCCCTTCTGCGCAAGGTGACCGACGCCCAGGTCGCCCTGTATCTCGAAGAACACGAGCCCACGCTAGACAATGCCGTCACCAGCGTCCTCGACGAGGGCTCGGGCTCAGCATCGCCGGCCCTGACCCATCGGGTCACCGAGATCGCGCTCGAGAAGGCTCGCCACGTCCACTACGGCCGGCGAATCGAACGGAGTGGGCTCTACCGTTTTGGAGGAGCCCTGACGGCCCTCGTGGTGCTGGCTCTCTTCACCACCCTGCTCGGCCCATCGCACCTTCGACTCGGGCTGAGTGCCCTGCTCTTCCCGACCACCGCAGCCGACGCGGTGAATCCCTATTCGGTCGGAGTGGCCCCGGGCGACGTCACGATCGCGCGCGGGTCCGACCAGATGGTCACCGCGACGCTCGGCGGCTTCGAAGCCGCCGAAGCCTCCATCTTCACGAAGGGCGAATCCGACCAATCGTTCCAGCGGTTGAGCATGCTCAACGACCTCGACGGAGGGTTCGAGGTTCTGTTGCTCGGCGTGAACGAACCCACGGAATACTTCGTCGAGTCGACCGGGGTCCGTTCGGGAACGTTCACGATCGATGTCGCCGACCTCCCGTACGTCGACCAGCTCGATCTCACGTATTACTTCCCGAACTACACCGGCCTGCAGCCTCGTGTCATCGAAGCCGGCGGGGACGTCGCGGCCCTCCCGGGAACGGTCGTCGAACTCCGCATCCAGCCCACCATGCTGACCGAAGCCGGCCAGCTCATGCTCGACGGCGCCGCAGCCAGTGACCTCACGGTGGAGGCGGATGGAACGCTCACCGGTCGATTCACGGTTGGGGACGGCAGCTTCTACTCGCTGCAGCTCGCCCGCTCGGACAATGGCGAGATGGTCGCGGCATCACCCGAATATCGGATCGATGTGTTGTCCGACATGGACCCGTCCATCCGGTTTTCGACACCTGGCCGTGACATGCCCGCGTCGTCCATCGAGGAGGTGTACCTCGAGATGGTAGCCGACGACGACTACGGTGTCGGGTCGATCGACCTCGTCTACTCGATCAACGGGCTGAGCGAGGACACCGTTTCGATCTTCCGGGAGGGCGGCGCTCCACTCCCCGAGGTTTCTACCGGACATACCCTCTTCCTGGAGGAGTGGGAGCTGGAGGTTGGCGACCTGGTCTCGTATTACGCGATGGTCCGGGACAACCGAGGTGGCACGAGTCGGACGGTCACGAGCGACATCTACTTCCTGAACATCCGTCCGTTCGAGCGCGCCTACCGTCAGGCCGAGCAGCAGGGAGGCGGAGGAGGCGGCGGAGGAGGCGGCGGTGCAGAGACGGCCCTCAGCGATACACAGCGCCAGATCATCGCCGCGACCTTCAACTTGATCCGCCAGAGGGACACATACTCCGAGGAGGAGTTCAGCGAGAACGTTGTTTCCGTCAGCCTGTCCCAGGCGCGTTTGCAGGATCAGGTAACGACGCTGCTTCAGCGCATGCAGAACCGGGGTCTGACGCAGACCGATGAGGGATTCCGCGACGTGTCCGCGATCCTTCCTCAGGCGTTCGACGCCATGTCTCGAGCCATCGAGGACCTCAACGCCGAGGAGCTGCAGGAGGCGATGCCCGATGAGCAGGAAGCGCTGCGCTTCCTGCAGCAGGCCGAAGAGACGTACGAGCGATACGTCCAGCAACAACAGCAGGGAGGAGGAGGAGGAGGAGGAGGTCAGCAGGCGGCCGACGACCTCGCCGACCTCTTCGAGCTTGAGCTCGACAAGCTCAAGAATCAGTACGAGACCGTACAGCGCGGCGAGCAGCAGCAGGCCGACAACCAGGTCGACGAACTGCTCGAGCAACTCCAGGAGCTGGCCCGCCGGCAGGAGCAGATGGCCGAACGGCAGCGTCGAGCGTCCGCCAGCCAGAATGCTCAGGGGGGCGGAGGCGAGGCTCAAAGGGACCTCGCGGATCAGACCGAAGAAGCGGCACGACAGCTTCAGCGCCTTGCTCGGGAGATGAACGATTCGGGGCTCCAGCAGACCGCCCGGGATCTGCAGCAGGCAGCCGAGAACATGCGGCAGGCGGCAGCTTCGGGTGGATCACAGGCCATGTCTGAGGCGAACTCCGCGCTGCGTCGCCTCGAAGACGCGAGGCGGCAGCTGCAGGACGCTCGCTCCGAGCGTGCACGACGCGATGCGGAAGAAGCGATCGCGGATGTCGAGGAGTTGCAGCGTCAGCAGCGAGAGGTTCAGCGGGACGTCCGGGAACTGCCGCGAGAGCGCGGACCGGAGCGGCAGGCCGAGATCGATCGTCTGCGAGAACGAAAAGACCAGATGCACGAGGTCGTTCAGAATCTCGAGCGTCGACTCGACGAAGCCTCCCAGAGCGCGGGCCGCGACAACGCTCAGGCGGCCCGAGAGCTCGGTGAGGCGGCGGACGAAATCCGTGAGTCGAAGCTGAAGGAGAAGCTGCAGTACACCCGGGGGACCATCGAACAGTGGGATCCCGAGTCCGCCGTCACGATGGAACTGCAGATCGAGGGTGATCTCCAGGTGCTCCGTGATCGCCTTGAGGCGGCGCGGAATGCGTCCGGGGAGCGTGCCCGTGATCCGCTCGAAGAGGCACTCGGTGAGACGCGCGATCTCGTTCGCGGGATGGAGGCGATGGACCGACGGCTCAACGAGTCGGCGG
>CAZBHZ010000025.1:0-51418 GCA_964492085.1 uncultured Gemmatimonadaceae bacterium
TCCCCAACCTCGAAAGCATACTCAGCGTGGGGGTTACGAGGCTGTGCCGGCCTCGCCGAGCTTTTGGTAAAGGCGCGCCAGAGCGCCGATTCCCTTCTCGTAGTTGTCGATCGACATCCACTCGTTCGGTGCGTGCAGGTTGCACCCCGGCAGCGAGAAGCCGACGAGGAGCGCCGTCGCGTCCAGCTTCTCCTCGAACTCGACCACGATGGGGATCGAACCGCCGCCGCCCATCGGAACCGGCTTGGTCCCGAACGCCTCTTCAAGGGCCGCCGAGGCGGCCTCGAAGGCTGGCCCCTCGATGCTGGCTCTCCAGGGGCGGCCACCGTGCAGCTCACGAACCTCCACGGTCACGCCAGGAAGGTCGAGCGACGCCACGTGGGCGTCGAGGAGCGCCTTGATCCGATCGGGGTTCTGATCCGGCACGAGCCGGAAGCTGACCTTGGCCATCGCATGGTTGGGCAGCACGGTCTTTGCGCCCTCGCCCGTATAGCCACTCAGGATGCCGCAGACGTCGCACGTCGGGCGGATCCAGAGACGCTCGAGCGTGCCGTAGCCGGCTTCTCCGGTCAGTTCGTCGAGATCGAGGTCGCCGGCGAACTCGCCGTCCGAGTGGGGCAGGGAGGCGATCTGGGCTCGGGTCGCGTCATCCCACTGCAGGACGTCGTCGTAGAAGCCGTCGATCGCGATGGATCCATCCGCCGCGTGCAGCGACGCGATGATCTTCGAGAGTGTATTCGCCGGGTTCGCGACCGCACCGCCGAATTCGCCGGAGTGGAGGTCGCTGTTCGCGCCGTGCACGTGCACCTCGAAGTAGGCGAGGCCGCGGAGCGAGAAGCCGACGGAGGGCAGACCCTCGGCGTACATGCCGGTGTCGGAGATCAGCACGACATCGCATGCGAGGCGTTCGGCATGCTCCACGACGAAGGGCACGAGATTCGGGGAGCCGACCTCCTCCTCACCTTCTGCGATCATGACGACGTTAAGCGGAAGTGGCGTGCCCGTGGCGTGAAACGCTTCGAGCGCCTTCACGTGCATGTACAGCTGCCCCTTGTCGTCCGCGGATCCACGAGCATACACCCGCCCATCCCGTTCCGTCGGCTCGAACGGGGGGGACGCCCACAGGTCGAGCGGCTCGGGCGGCTGGACGTCGTAGTGTCCGTAGATCAGGACCGTGGGGGCGTCCGGGCCCGCGGCATGTGACTCACCCACGACGATCGGATGACCGGGCGTGTCGACGATCTCCGGTGTGAGCCCTGCGTTGGTCAGCTTCTCCGCGAACCATTGGGCCGCCGCTCGGGTGTCACCGTCGTGTTCGGACTTCGCGCTGACCGACGGGATGCGCAGAAACTCGTACAACTCGGAGCGGAAGCGTCCGAGGTTCTCATCGATGAAGCTCTGTACATCCGACATGGGAGTGTCCTTCCGCCGGATCCCGGAGCTCTAGATGAGCGTACGCAGGCCCCAGCGATAGATGAACGTCATGAGGGCGGCAAAGGCGGCGGCGCAGGCCATGCCGCCCACGCTGAGGGCCAGCGGCTCCCACAGGTGGAAGATCCCGACTCCGAGCATTCCTCCGATCACGGACGCGAACGCGCCCAGGGCCATGATGACCTGAGCATGTCCGGGCTGTTCTTCCGGACGGCTGATGGCGGCCCGCATCATGAGCCCGATTGCGGCGCCCATGATGATCCAGATGGCGATGCCGATCCAGTTTTGCATAGCTGATTCGGAGGTCTTGGGTCGTTCGTGCGGCGTACTTCTGCGCCCGAAAAGGTATCGGAACGGCATGATGGGAACCACCCCGGGGCGGCCGTTTGACTCGGCCGGGCGGTACTGATTCATTCCGGAATGTCCGACGAGATCATCGACATCAGACGGTACCTGAAGCGTGAGCCGGCGCGTGACCTTCCGCGGGGGGCGATGGCCCTCTGGGGAGCCGACGGTGAGCGCTCTCGTTTCGCCCTCCCCCTCTGGCGGATCATCCACCTCGCTCAGGCAGAACGTGGCATGATCGTCTCGTGCGAGCCGGGTGGACACCAGACGCCCGAACCGTTCGTCGTACTCGATCTCGGCGCCGATCCGGTGCGCTGTGCGATCGGTCCGCGTGCGATGCCTCGGTACGGAGCGGATGAGGCTCCCGCGCTCCTCGATCGTGACTCGGATGGCCTGGCTCTCTTCCTGGGGTCGGAGGCGGGTCGCCTCTGGGCACTCCTCGTCGATGGCGGCAGTAGCCGGACGGAGCCCCTGTCACCCTCCCTCAGAGAGGACATTCTGTTCCTTGCGGGTGAGTGTGCGGGGCTGCTCTTCCTCGGAGAGCTGTCAGGCGAACGCGACTCGGTCGAGTAGTCGCCGGGGACGTCAGTCCTCGCCCATTCTCCGCTTGAGTTCCTCGAGCGCCGCGTCGACGTCCAGCTCGCGATTCGGCGGTGCTGCGTCGAGGTCGACGCGAAGCTCGGAGCCCTGGTCCTCGAGGTCGAGTTCGTCGAACGCCTGGGCGGCCTGCGCCTGCGCATCCGTTCCTTCGATCTTTTCGGCCATGCGATCGAGTTCATCGAACAGGTCGTCCGCCGCACTGATCGACTCACGTGCCCCCGACCTTCCGGTCGTGGCCGAGAGGGCTTCCCGCTTGCTCTTCGCTTCATGGAAGCGCTCGTACATCTCTTCGACCGTGCGAGAGCGGAAGTCGAATTCCTCCTTCAGCGCGGTCGCCTTTTTGATCAGGATCGCCCGCTGTCCCTCGGCCTTGGTCGTCCAATCGGCGGCGAGCCTGACGGTCTCGTCGTCGTCGATGCCTCTGGCCATCTCTTCTCTGCGACGCGCGGTTTCGATGTCCTTCTCCAGCCGGTCGATCTGCTCGAGTGTCTTCCTGAGCTGATCGTCCAGGCCGGCGACCTGGGCCTTCTCATCAGCGATCTCGTTCTTCATGCCGATCAGAAGCTTGTCGGCCGTCTCCGAGACCTGATCGCGACTCAACTCCTTATTGAAGTTGTCGAGTGCTTCCTTGAAAGCGGAACGCAGGTCTTCGAACATCGGAGAACTCCTCCAGGCACTGACGGACGGGCCCGCATGCGGACCCGTCCGTTCATGGTGTCTCGCCACTCGTTACGAGGAGAGTGGCCCCGAAGCTTCAGTTCAGGAAGGGCTCGATACGCTGAGCGAACGAGTTTCTCGCCCGATGCAGCCGGCTCTTCACCGTGCCGAGATTGACTCCGGTGATCTCGGAGATCTCCTCGTAGCTCTTTCCTTCCAGTTCGCGGAGCCGGAAGACGAGCTGATGATGTTCGGGGAGTGTCTGAACTGTGTCTTCGACCAGCCGACGCAGGTACCGCTTTCGGTACAGGTCGTCGGGCTTCGTCGAGTAGTCCTCGAACTGGATGGGGCGGTGATCATCGTCCCAGTTGTTCGTGAGGCGCTGAAACAGCACCAGAGGACTGCGTGACCGGTTTCTCAACTCGTTCTTCGACAGGTTGCCCGCGATGGTGTAGACCCAGGTCGAAAATTTCTTCGACGTATCGAAGCGGTGCAGGTGCCGAGTCACACGGATGAAAGCTTCCTGAACCAGGTCCTGCGCTCGGTCCGGGTCGCCGGTCTTTCGTGTGATGAAATGGATGAGACGGTCCCGATATCTGTTGTAGAGCCGCTGAAACGCACCAGGGCGTCCCTCGAGATGCGCGGTGACGAGTTCCTCGTCTGTCAGCTCCTCAAGGGGGCGATCGAACAGATTTTGGCTCACAACCGGAGGATGTGTGTTGACCATTGGTCTAAGTCCTAGTTGGAGCCAAGCGAACAGATCCACGTACTTGGCACGTAAGATATCGGGAACAAGCGATCCCTCAAGGGGACGGCGCAACCTAATCGCGGACTTAGATCGGACGCCGTTCCAGGCCGATGAGTGTCCCGCCCTCAGAGAAACCGTCGTACAGTGCCTGCTCCGGTGGCGGAATCCTGTCCCGGGACGCCAGTGCCTCGTCTGCGGCCGTGTCCATTTCGGCTGTCACCTCGGCCTCGATCGCCTCCAGCGCCGATGCGGGAATCCCCTTTCTGTCCAGCCAGGACTCGTAGAGCCCGACCGGATCACGGCGCCCCCACTCCGCGAACAGCTCCGGGGCGAATGTGTCGCGGGCCTCGCGCTCGTCATGAGTGGCGTGCCCCCCCATCCGGAAGGTGTCGGCGACGATGGCGGCGGGCCCGCGGCCCTCCCGGCACCGGTCCGCCGCGAGACGAGTCGCGGCGTACACGTCGAGTACGTTGTTGCCGTCGCAGCTCCACGCTTCGATGCCATACATGGCGGGCCATGCGTGGAGGTCGCCGACCCCATGTGCGCTGGCGGGCGTCCCGAGTGCGACCTGGTTGTTCTGGATGACGAAGATCGCCGGGAGGTTCTGGACCGCGGCCAGATTCAGGCCTTCGTGACACGCGGCGCACTTGGTGGCGCCGTCGCCCACCCACGTCATCGCTACCCGGGCTTCTCCACGATTCCGGAACGAGAGCGCGACACCCGTCACGATCGTCACGCTCGTGCCCATGTGGCTGATCGGCTGGATGATCCCGGCAGCCATGTCTCCGATGTGCAGATCACGGCCTTCGCTGGGCGAATCCGATGTTGCGAGGTAGCCGCGGAACATGTCCGACAAGGGCATGCCCATCATGTGGAGTGCGCCGGCGTTCCGGATCATCGGTGAGACGATGTCTCTGTCGGGGTCCAGAGCGCAGACGTTTCCGACGGTGATCGCTTCTTCGCCCGTTCCCAGCCAGGCCTTGGAAATGACACCCGTCCGGACCCAGCGCTTCAGGCCGATATCGTGCAGGCGCGTGCGGAGCAGGTCTCGATAGATGGAGAGGAGGTCGTCTTCCGACAGCGCGTTGACGACGGCTGCGCGCTCGGGATCGGATGCGAGCGTGTTGTCGAACTCGTCGACGAGCGCGGGATCCGATACCCATTCGAGGTACTCGGGCGGATCGAACGCGGGGTATCGTTTCATGTGGAGAAGCTAACCTGCCTCGACTCTGATCCGGAGGTGCGCGTGCACCCGGAGAGAGACGGGTGAACCGGCGCTCGTGATTCAATGGTTCTCGACTTCGTTGCCACGGTTCGACACCATTTCGAGATTACCGAGTCGCATCTCCCTTCTCGATCTCGAGACCTTTTGACGGATCCCGCGCCCACGCCCCCGGCCGAAGCAGGCATACGTCGGATCCAGGCCGTCGTGGCCCTCCGACTGCTCGAGGTCATGAGGGACATGGATCTTCCCATGGAGATCCTCGAGGACGAGGACCCCACGCAGACGATTCCGAGGCGCTTCGGTCTCAGCGATGTGGTGGAGCGCCAGATCCGGACCTACCGCGAGGACGTCAGGCGTCGGGTTCGTCTGACGGACGACGAGATTCGAGGTCTCTTCCGCTTCGTGATCCGACGGCCGGACGGGCCCGAGGTCTTCCGGGCCGTGGGTCGGCTACTGGTCGCCGAGGAGCGGATCCCGCGCTGGGTCCGACGATTGCCAGGCGGGCTGCGCTATCGGGCGTTACGGCGTCACGCCCGGAAACGTCTCAAACGACTCTTCGGTCGGCCCATCGGCGGCTTCGGTCGGGGCACCTTCGTGATCGAGGGCCGGTCACTCCTCTTCCTGGAGGCCGATCCGGGGGGCGACGCCTGCCATCTGCTGAGCGGGTTTTCGGAAGAGTTCCTCTCCCGCACGCTGGGTGTCACTGCCCGAGTGGAGCATACCCTCTGCCAGGGGCTGGGCCACGACCTGTGCAGGTGGGAGTCCAGACTCATTCAGGACCCGGCCTCCATCATCGATGTGCCGGAAGACGTTCGGGACGCCGACGGTGACGCGGAGCCGATCTCGACTTAGTCCAGAAGTACCCGATGCACACGGAAGATGCACAGGTCCTGGACGACAAGCCGGTCTGCCTCACGCGCAGCAGCGACCTCATCGGGAGCCCGAATGCCCGTCTGGAGCCAGATCGCCGGCCTGTCGGAGCGCGTCATGGCATCTTGGACGAATCCGCCTGCTTCCTCACTCGGACGAAAGATCAGAACGAGATCGACCGGTTCGGGGACGTCACCGAGATTCGTGTAGCTCACGCGACCGAGGAGGCGCTCGGCCGAGGGATTCACCGGAATCACGTCGAACCCTTTGGCCGCGAGGTACGACGGCACGCGTCGCGCCGCCTTTTCCAGATTCCTCGACAATCCGACGACAGCAATGTGCTGCACGTCACCAAGAAGCTGGGCGACCGCTTCCGCCGATGGGTTATCGGGATCGGAAGAAGTCTCCAGCACGCGTCTGAGTTGCTCCAGTTTGTCCACAAGGCGCGAGCTTACCCGGACCCCGGTTGGCTCGCAACACGCGACGTCCCGGTCGTACCTGCCGCGCGGCTCAGTCCGCCACGACGGTGCCGGCGTCTATGGCCCGCGCGGTAGCTCCGACGCCGGCTACGCCCAGCACCACGAGCCCGATTCCGGTCCATCCGATCGGGGACAATCCCTGGCCAAGGAGCACCGTGGCGAGTGAGGCCGCGACGACCGGCTCGATGGCGGTTGCGATCGAGGCCCGGCTCGCATCGATGCGAGCGAGTGCGTCGAAAAAGAGGAAGTGGGCTACCGCGATCGTCAGGGCGGAAAAGGCGACGAGTACCCCCCAGGCCAGGATGGACGCCGGCCACACGATCGGTCCGCTGGTCACGGGCACCGTTACGGCGAGGAAAAGGACGCACCCGAGGGTGCTGTACACGACCGTCGGAATCGAGCCATACAGTGGAGCTGCATATCGGCCGAACAGGGTGTAGGCGCCGTAGGCGACCCCGGCCATGACGCCCCAACCGAGGCCGCTGGAACCGAATGTGGCGGTGACCGCGTCGGCCCCGAGTACGCTGAGCCACACACCGGAGAGCGTGAGCACCAGGAGTGCGATCCGGGTCCGATCGGGCCACTCGTTGAGCAGCGGCCCGGACGCAGCGGCAACGACCGCGGGCGCCAGGTACAGCATGGCAACCGTGGACGGTACACCCACGGCGTCGGTGGAGAACTGGTAGGCGATCTGAAAGAAGCCGACGGAGACACCGCCACCCGCCATCAGAATCAGCAGTCCGCGAGCATCGACGCGCAGGCCCTCACGTTCCTTGAGTCCGGCGGCGGCGATAAGAATCAGGGCGCCGATGAGAGGGCGCAGAAAGGCCAGACTCTCGGGCGGCACACCCAGTCGAAACAGATTGACAGCGAAGATTCCGGAGGAGCCCCAGAGGGACGCCGCGACGACGGCTTCCGTATAGCCGAGCAGTCGGTCGCGCGCGGCTCCCGAATCCGCGCCCGAACGCGTCACACGTACCCGTAGATCTGGTAGAGCAGCAGGTAGACCAGCAGCCCGGTGACCGAGACGTACGCCCAGACCGGGAAGACGTACCGGGCCAGCTTCTTGTGATCCTGGAAGCGCTCCTTCTTCGCGAGCCAGAGGAGTCGCAGAATGAAGGGCAGAACCAGAACGGCCAACGCCATGTGGCTGAAAAGGATGCTCAGGTACAGAGTGCGAGCCAGACCTTCGCCGGCGAATTCATGCGTACCGGTGAGAAGCACCCGGGCCACGTAGAACACGAGGAAGAGGGCTGAAGCCCCGACGGCGGTGAGCATCGCGCGCTTGTGCTTGTCGATGACC
Organism: uncultured Gemmatimonadaceae bacterium; assembly: GCA_964492085.1. Taxonomy (GTDB): domain Bacteria; phylum Gemmatimonadota; class Gemmatimonadetes; order Longimicrobiales; family Gaopeijiaceae; genus UBA2589. The sequence continues at coordinate 7,659 of CAZBHZ010000025.1, forward strand.
TTCCGCCGAATGAACACGAAGCCCGTGATGAGTGCGATCGCACTCGTGGCGTTCAGACTGGCGTTGATCAGGGCGAGGAGATCACCCGCTTCACTGGCATTCATCGGGTCTCGACGAGCTCCGGTTGTTCGACCGTGGCTGTGGCTCGGGTGCCGATGGTGGCGAGGCCCACCAGCACGCTCAGAAGCGCAGCCGCGACAAGGGTGTGGAGAGAGACTGGCGGGACGGCCAGGATGGTGAGGACCGAGACGACGCCGAGTGCGACCTGCACCAGCACGAGGCCGACCGCCGCCGCAATCCAGCGTCTGATCCGGCTCGGGACCTGTGCGCGCACGGCCCATCCGTAGAGCCCGATGACCGCGAGCGTCGCAATCACCGCAAGGAACCGGTGCAAGACGTGCGAGGTGATCTGGACGTTCACCAGGGGTGGGACGACCTGACCGAGGCAGAGTGGCACGTCAGGGCAGGACATCCCGCCGTCTGTATGTCGAACCAGCGCACCGAGGGCCGATTGCAGGAAGACCAGGGCCGCCCCCGTGCCGGCGATGAGTGTGAGGCGGTGTCCGTCACCCTCTCCGAGGCCCTCGATTGCCGGAGGAGAGCCGGGCCCGGCCGAACCGTGGGTCGCCGTGGCCAGCACGGTAGCCAGAGAGAGGAAGATGAAGGCGAGGCTGAGGTGTGTCGTCGAGACGAGGTCCGGCAGCTGATAGATGACGGTCAGCCCCCCGAAGACCGACTGCACGAGGAGCAGGCCGACACCCGCGAGCGAAGCACGAAAGATCCAGGGGCGATCCGACGTCTCCTTCCTCGCCAGCCAGGTCGCGAGGGCGAACATCATGACGAGGCCACCCGCGACGAGGCGGTGCAGGTGCTCCCAGAACACACCGCCCGTCATTTCCGGGACCATCGAACCGAAACACGTCGGCCAATCGGGGCAGGCGAGGCTCGACTCGGTGGCGTGAACGATGCTGCCGAGAAACAGCAGTCCGAGGGTCCAGACGACCGTAACCTTGTACGCCCGGGGATGCAGTGTGGTCATGACGCGGGGACCGGCTCCGGTGCTTCGGTGTGCTCGTGGGCCGCTTCTTCAGCGGTGGTCTCCTGGACTTCTCGGTACCCGGCCAGAGAAATGACGCCTCTCTCGAGCCACTCCATTTCACCGTCCAGATAACGGCGCGCCACCTTGTACGTGGCGATGTCGTCGTTTCGGAAGATCGAACGAAAGCTGATGGAAATGCGGCGACGAGACTGACGGCAGAAGGCGTCCGCGAGGGCGTCTGCACCCCGCTCGTCACCCCCGCGCTTCGCGAGTGTCTTCGCGTACAGTACGGTCGCGGTCATCACGAGGAGTTCCGCGCCGATGTCGACCACACGGCCGAGCACGGCCTGACGTTTCTCGAGTCCCGGTCCGAAGCGGACCATCGTGTAAAAGGTTGCGCGAGCCAGGCGGCGGGAGGTGCGCTCGACGTATCGCAGGTGCTTGGCCAGGGAACCGAACTCGGAGTAGCGAGGCCAGGCGCTCCACCCGAGGAAGCGAGTCGGATACCACCATGCGTAGAACAGCCCCGCCTTCACGAGGGCGGCCAGCTTCGCACCCGCCGAGGCCTTCGGGTTCACGAGATCGCCAGCGATCGAGAAATGTCGATCGACGGCTTCCCGGGCGATGAAGAGGCGCATGATTTCCGAGGAGCCCTCGAAGATCGTGTTGATGCGCATGTCTCGGAGCCAGCGCTCTACGGGGTACGACACCTCTCCACGTGCACGCAGGGAATCATGCGTCTCGTACCCTCTGCCACCGCGCACCTGCAGGGCGTCGTTCACGAGATCCCAGCCGGTCTCTGTGCCCCACATCTTGGCGACCGCCGCCTCCAGCCGAATGTCGAAGCTGCCGGAGTCGGCCATGGCTCCGATCAACTCGACGAGCGCCTCGAGCGCGAACGTGTCGGCGGCCATCTTTCCGATCATCTGGGCGACGGCATCGTGGTGACCGACCGGCAGGCCCCACTGAACGCGGTTCCCGGCCCAGTCGCGGACCATTTCGAGACTACCCTTGCCGGCAGCGGCACAAAACGCCGGAAGAGCGAGGCGCCCCGTGTTGAGGGTGATCAGCGCGAGCTTGAGCCCTTTCCCTTCACCCCAGAGCAGATTCTCCCGGGGGACCTTCACATTGGTGAAGCGGAGCGCGCCATTCGACAGCGCGCGCAGGCCCATGAAGGAGCACTCGTCCAGGGTCTCGACGCCCTCCCAGTCCGTCTCCACGATGAAGGCCGTGATCGGCTTGCGTCGGGAACCCTCCGGCGCCGGCGTCCGGGCCATCACCACGATGATCTCGGCGCGTGGACCGTTTGTCGTCCAGAGCTTTTCGCCGTTGAGAATCCAGTGCGAGCCGTCCTCGGAGAGCTCGGCCGTCGTGGACAGGTTGGCGGGGTCCGACCCGACGTCGTGTTCCGTCAGCGCGAAGGCGGAAAGAGCACCCTTCGCCAGCCGTGGCAGGTAACGATCTTTCTGTTCTTCCGTGCCGAACTTCAGAAGCGGACCGGGGACACCGATACTCTGATGCGCGGAAAGGAAGGCGCCGGTCGCGCTGCAGCGAGACGCGATGATGGCGAGGGCGCGGTTGTAGGAAACCTGCGACAGCTCGAGGCCCCCGTACTTCCGGGGTGTCTTGATGCCGAAGGCGCCCATCTTGGCGAGACCGTCGAGGACTTCCTGAGGCACCCAGCCCTCGGTGTCGTGCTGATCGCCATCGATGTGATCGCGAGCGAACACCTCGATCTCTTCGAGAAATCTCGCGGCACGCTCCTGCTCCTCAGGATCGGGCTCGGGGGCAGGGTACACGAGGTCGAGATCGAGTTTTCCCTCGAAGAGCGCCTTGGCGAAGCTGCTCTTCTCCCATTGTTGCTCCCGAGCATGTTCCGCGACTTCGCGGGACTCGAGCTCGCTTGCGAGCTTCTTCTCTTCGGCCATCGGATCCTTCCGGCTGAGCCTGATTTCGAGCGGTGTAACGCGACCTGGAAACTAATGTCGGAAGCCTGGTCGGGCTTCCGGAAAAGTGCCTACCCCCGTACGGGTCGGGAGAGCCGTCAGTCGGCGAGAAACTCCAGGATCTCGTCGTGACGAGCGGCGGCGTCCGCCTCCCCGACTTCCATGAGGTTTCGGAGGTAATCGGCCTGGAACAGGATGAGACTCAGGACGTCCGGAGACTCGGTTTCCCGGGTGCCCAGACCCCGGGTCAGGAACCGGATCGATCTCGGGAGCTGTGCCTCGAATCGGGACGAAAGTCGTCCCAGGTCGACCGACGGGCGAAGGACGAGCAGCTTGATGGGCTCGAGGCCATGCCGCTTGTCTTCCGGCAGCGCCTCCAGGAGGCGATTCAGCCGTTCCAGTCGAAGAGCGTCGTGGTCCAGCAGATCGAGGAAGATCGCGTTGAAGAGGACACCGGCCACCTGCGCGGGTGGCGGATACCCCTCGATACTCGCGTGTTCGATCTCCTTCTGGCTTCGGTCGTAGCGATTGGAGATCGCCATGATCCGGCGAGCGCCCAGGTGGAGGGCCGGCGAAAGCGGTGCGGTCAGACGGATCCCGCCATCACCGTACCAGTCACTCCCGATCTTGATGGCCGGGAACAGCAGCGGCAGGGCCGCGGACGCCATGATGTGGTCGACGGTAAGCATCGTCTGCCGGGTGAGACGTTGAGGACGCTCCCACGTCGCGACGTCCCGGCCCTGAAGCCACGTCACGGACGCCCCGGTCGAGTAGCTGGTGGTGCTGACGGCGAAGGCCTTCAGGCCGCCATGATCCAGGTTGTACTGGATGCCGGTGAGTTCACGATCGACCGCATGGAGCGTCTCCGTCAGATACGCGTCCAGAGGTTCCGTGTCGACGAGCCCCCGGACCCGGATACGACCTCCGCGAAGACCGCCGCCACCGAGCTGTCGGAGCCAGCGCATGCTGTTCATCGCCAGGGAGCGCGGGTCGACCCGGAAGACGTGGTCGACGGTCAGGTCTCCCCACAGGTGGCAGAGCTCGTCGACCGCCTGAAGAAAGGTGCCGTGATGAGACGCCAGCCCCGCGGCGTTGATGGCTCCGGCGGAGATCCCGTGGACGTAGGGGACCTCGAGTCGGGGGAAGTGTTGGGCGACGTGCCGCAGAACCCCGACCTGGTAGGCGGCCCGGGCACCACCCCCACCCATGACCAGTCCGAGGTCCGGTGGGCCCGGGCTCCCTGACGCTTCGGCCGCGGCCTTCAGCGGCTCGAGGGGCTCCAACTCCATGATGGTCGGTCCGTCGGGTCAGCCGACGATGGGTCGCCCGATCGCCATGATGCCGGCGACGATGCATGCCAGGACGACCAGGGTGCCCACGATGTGCGGTACGAATGTCTGGGCCTCCGGCGGCCGCCGCTTCATGACCCCGTGCACGACGTGCGCGATCACGGTGGCGAGAATCATCATCACGATGTGGCCACCGAGCTGAGGATAGAACGTGCGCGTGAAGAGCACGATGAGCCCGAGCAGCGCCGTGAGGTCCATGACGCCAGTGAAGATCGCCGAGAGAACGCGCATCGTCTTTCCGTACTCGGCCTTGGTCACGAGTCCGTAAGCAGCGTAGCCGATGACGACGAGGCCCATCAGGAGGACGAGGTAGCGAAAGCCGGAGTGCGCGTAGAAGAGCATGATGGTGGGGGAGTGTTCGGTGGTCAGGAAGGGTGCCGGGCGAAGACCGTTTCTAGATGGTTCGTTGAGATCTACCCCGTCAGGCCGAGATCGATACCGGTGCGTCCGGTGCCCACCTCGATCGGTCGGTCTTCATGAAGACCGCCGTCTGCGGTCCATAACTGGACGGTGTACGTGCCGGGAGCAACACCCTCGAGTACGAAGGCGCCATCCGCCTCCGCGAAGGCCGCATGGGCGGCGTCGGATACGAAAATGAAGGCGGTCATCCCCGGGTGCATATCGCAGAGGACGTCGTAGCCGCCCGGTGAAGGGAGCTCGACGGTGAGTCGCTCCCCGGGGTTCGCGTCGGCGTCCAAGACGTCGACGGTGTCTCCGACCGCGCGAACGCGCACGTTGTGTGCGACCGCAGCCTCGCTGTTCGAGAAGACGACGTGTGCCCCCGGCTTCGTGACGACCCGGGTCGGCGAGAATGTGAGTCCGAACTGGTCGATCGTAACGGACAGCTGGCTGGCGTCGGGGATGCCTGTCTCGTCGTCCTGCGGGGTCAGCATGATCACGCTCGGTATGCCGCCGACGGAGGCCGGTGTCCGGCCGTAAATGCCCTGGGCGGGCAGGACCGGGCCACCGGCCTCCTCGGAGGTGCCCTCGGAGGCCGGTTCGCCTGGCCCGCAGACGGCGAGCGGGATCGCCGCCAGAGCAGCAGCCGTACGTCGTATGCGACGCATCTCGGGTCGTGGAGCGGGCTTAACGCAGCTCGGCGATCGCGTCCTCCAGCAGATCCCTGGCCCGCTGCAGCTGCTCCCGCTGCGTCTGTGTCGGCGGATACAGTGAACCGGGCCGGACTGCACCTCCGTTGAGCGCGGAGTAGACCTGTTGCACCATGCGCCGAGCCATGCGGAGTCTGTCCTCCGGTGTCCGGGGCGGACCTGCCGGTCCGCGGAATCCGAAGCCGCCGCCCCCGCTCATGCTGTTTTCGCGCATGACATCGGAGATCTGTGTGGTGAGCGCGATGGCATCGAGCATGAACTGCTCACGACTCTCGTACATGTCCTGTGTGAGCATTGGCATGTCCGGATCACCGCGTACCTCGACCGTGGTTTCGCCTCGCTGGTCACCGGACTCGATCGTGACCGTGTAGGTGCCGGGAGACACCCATGGCCCCCAGGTGTCGATTGGGCGCGCCAGAACCGGGCTGTCGTGCCGGGTCCACTCGGCCGAGACCCCGGGGCCTCCGTGCCGCAGGTCCCAGTTCACGCGATGCGTGCCCGTCGCACCCGGTACGGCCAGCTCGCGGACCACGGTGCCGTCGGCGCGATGGACGCGCATGGTTGCGCTGCCTGAGCCGCTCATGAGTCTGTAGGTGATCTCCACGCCGTCCACCGGGTTCGCGCCTGCGTATTTGTCCTGCCCCCGATACGACGTGTCCTTCTTCCACAGCTTGATCGTTCCGAGCGGTGCGGAAAACACCGTTACGGGAGCGGTCGCCTCGCCCCACTCCGCGATCGCCCGAGTATCGTCGAGAATCCAGACACCCTGTCCGTGCGACCCGATGACCAGGTCTTTCTCGCGCGGGTGGATGACCATGTCGTCGTAGTTCGTGGTCGGCAGGTTCGGCACGCGAGCCCAGGTCCCACCCGCGTCCGTGCTGGCGAAGACGTGGTGCTCCGTGCCGACGAAGAGTGTGTTCGGATTATCGGGGTGCTCGACGAGGACGTTCACCGAACCCATCTGCGGCAAAGTGGCGTGCAGCGGCTCCCAGGTGGAGCCGAAGTCCCGAGTTCGATAGACGTAGGGTCGAAAATCACCGTCGCGGTGCGCGTCGAACGTCGCGTATGCGGTCCCTGCCGCAGTGGAGGACGCGACGATCCTGCTCACGTACGTGCCATCGGCGATCCCGGGAACGTTGCTCGAGACCTCCGCCCAGGTCGTCCCTCCGTTCCGGCTCACCTGCAGGTTGCCGTCGTCGTACCCGACCCACAGGACGGCGGCGTTCACGGGCGACTCGTCGAGGGTGACGGCCTCACCGAATGAACTCGTGCCGTCGTTTCGCGAGATCGTGATGTCGGCTCCCGCCACGCCCATGATCTGGAGCGTATCGCGATCGATCTGCCGGCTCATGTCCTCCGTTGACGTCCACGAGCCACCTCGATCACGCGAGATGAACAGGTTGTTGCCGGCGACGTACAGCAGATCCGAATCGTGCTGAGACAGCATCATCGGGGACGTCCAGTCGAACCGGTACTGCTGACCGACGGGCGCCTCCGGGGAGATGTCGAGCATGTCGCCCGTCTGCGTGTCATAGCGGAAGTAGTTGCCGCCGTTGGAGCTGCCGTAGCTGTAGCGCGCGTCCTCGGGATCCGCCTGCCAGAACATCCCGTCACCGAAGCCGTTCTGCATCCAGTCGTCGTTCAGGATACCCGCCCATCGGCGATTCTCGGACGGGGCGAAGAAGGAGTGGTTGTCCTGCAGGCCACCGAAGACCCAGTAGGGGTCCCGCATGTCGACGCCGATGGCGTAGAACTGCGAGATGGGGATGTTGTTGAGCTTCCGGAAGTTGATTCCGCGGTCGTAGCTCTCGTGGAGCCCCGCGTCGCCGGCGAGGAAGAGGTGTTCGGGGTCGGCCGGGTTGATCCAGAGCGAGTGGTGGTCTGCATGGATCCCGACGTCGTAGGTCGGGGCCAGCGCGATCTGGCTGAAGGTGCGACCGCCATCGTCACTGACGTACGACCGTGTGGCCAGCGTGTAGACACGCTCGTCGTCGTTCGGGTCGATGAAGATGTGCGAGTAGTACATCGGGCGGATGTTCTGCTCGTTCACCCGGCTCCACGAGAGTCCTCCATCCTCGGAACGGAAGACACCGGACTGATCGTCCTCGGCCTCGACGAGCGCCATGACGACGTCGGGGTTCGATTCCGCGACCGCGATCCCGATGCGTCCCAGATCACCATCGGGCAGGCCGGCGCCGAGCCGATTCCACGTCTCTCCGCCGTCCGTCGACTTCCAGATGCCGCTGCCCGGGCCACCGCCGTTGAAGCCCCAGGCCCGGCGCAGCCGCTGGTACGACGCGGCGTACACGGTGTTCGGGTTTTGTGGATCGATCGCCATGTCGATGACACCGGAGAACTCATCGACGAAGAGAACCTTCTCCCACGTCTGCCCACCGTCCGTGCTCTTGAAGACCCCTCGGTCCTCGGAACCTGCCCAGAGATTACCGACCGCTCCGAAGTACACGATGTCCGGGTTGGTCGGATGGATGACGATGCGGCCCGTGTGCCTGGTCTCGTCCAGACCGAGATGTGTCCAGGTGTCGCCCCCGTCGTCCGAGCGGTAGATGCCGTTGCCGTACGAGCTGGACTGCCGATTCTGCTGCTCACCCGTGCCCGCATACATGATGTGGGGATGGGAGCGTGAGATCGCGATGTCACCGAATGTGCTCACCGGCTTGTCGAAGAAGACGTTGACCCAGGTCTGTCCCCGGTTCGTCGATTTCCACAATCCTCCCGACGCGGTGCCGACGAACACCGTCGACGGATCGTTCGGGAGTGCTTCGACGTCGTGGATGCGCCCGCCGGTGACGGCGGGTCCGATCGAGCGAGGATACATGGAGGACATCGCCTCCGTCGTGATCGCGGTCTGACCAGCTGCGGGCGAAGCCGTAAGGGTCGAGAGCAGAGTCAGGCCCATCAGCGAGAAGGCCCGGGTCACGGTGCGCGGAGTCATCTGTCGGGATACGTCCATGAGAGTGCCGTTCGTCCTGGGAGTGTTCTTCATTCGGGGTTCTGACCCGTCTCGGGTCGGGTCAAGCCGAGCGCGGCTCGAACGACGTCGATCACGTCGGCGTCCATGTCGTCCGCGCCCATCATCCAGTGCAGATAATCGGGCGCGTCCGCGGCTACATCGGCGAGCGGCCGGCCCTTGTGCTTTCCTCTCCGGAAGACACGCCCGTCTTCTTCAGGGCTGAACCAGCGGTCCACCTCGGTCCGTGTCGGGGCGTATTCCTCGCAGTAGGCGTGAAGGCCGTCGAGGTCTTTTGGGATGTGCGGGTAGCGTTCGAGTTGGCCGCCGAGGACGGCGGCGGATGTGCGGATGTCCCCGAGCGCGGTATGCGCCTCTTCGTGCTCACGACCCAGATAGAAGACGGCCGCGGCCGAGAGGTCTCGTCGCTCCTCGCGGTGGAAGATGTTCTGCATGTCTACCACCCGACGCCCCTCCATGGAGAAGTCGACATCGCAACGCTTGAACTCCTCCACCAGCATCGGGATGTCGAAACGTCGGACGTTGAATCCAGCAAGGTCGCAGCCGTCGAGCATCACATCGAGAGAGCGCGCCACTCTGCAGAACTCGACTTCGTCGGCGACGTCGGCATCGGTGATCCCGTGCACCGCCGTGGCCTCGGGTGGGATCGGCATGCCCGGGTTGAACCGTCGCTCGCGCTCGAGGATGTCGCCGGTCGGCGTCCACTTGATGAAGGCGAGCTCGATGATTCGGTCGTTCTTAAGGTCGAGACCTGTCGTCTCGAGGTCGAAGAAGACCAGGGGCCGGTTCAGCTGGAAAGGTAGATTCATGGGGCGTGCAAGGTAGCCGGCCGGGGCGGGTCCAACTACCGAGGCCGGTTCGCGAGAAGATCGGCGAGCCGTGACGAGCCCTCCAGCTCATTCAGCGGAAGCCACGCCGTGCCGGCAAGGAGCGCGATCGACTCTCGGGCCTCCACGCCGGCCTCGATCCATGCGAGGCCCTCCTCGTGGTGACCCAGGGCTGTGAGGAGTGCTCCCAGGCTGGTTGCGACGGGGGTGCCGCGACGTGCCTTGCGGGTCAGATCGTGCGCGATCTCCTCGGCCTCGGCTCGCTCGCCGGCACGAACCAGTGCCGTGCCCAGGAACGCCGTTGTAAACGGCTCACGTCCCGATAGTTCGACCGCCGCCCGGTAATAGGTCAGGGCTTCTCCGCGGCGATTCCCGTGCTCGGCGTAGCGACCGAGGTGCATGTACGAGAGCACGTGCTCCGGATCGAGGTGAATAGCCCTCCGAGATCGGGCCACGGCTTCGTCGAGGCGCCCGGCCAGCGCATGCGGCCAGCCGGACTCGTTCACGATCGTCGGATCGAGGGGCTCGAGCGCCATGGCACGGTCTGCCGATCTGCAGGCATCGTCGTACGCTCCGCGGTAGAGGAGCGTGCGGGCGAGCCACTGGTGCGCCGTGGCCAGGCAGGGCGCCAGCTCGAGCGAGAGGCGAAGGTTGGCCTCCGCCGAATCGAACACCCAGTCGAGCAGATCCGCGTAGCCGAGGGCGGCATGCGCCCGGGCGATCGTATCATCGAGATCGAGAGCCCGGTCAGCGCCCTCGCGTACGGCGCGCGCGGTGGCGTCCAAGTCGGTCCCTGCCCGCAGCGATACGTGAGCCTCCCGAGCGTCGCGCCAACACTCCGCCATCCCTGCCCACGCGTCTGCGAAAATCGAGTCCCGTTCGATCGCCGCCTCGAAGTGTCTCAGCGCGCTGACGGGATCGTCGCCGAGAAGAGCGATGCGTCCGTCCACGTAACACGCCCAGGCATCGGGATCCGAGGTGGGGGCTCTGTACGTCAGGTCCGGTGTCGGCGCGGATATCGGCGACCCGAGCGCGCGTGCGATCTCACCTGCGATCTGGGTCTGAATGTCGAACAGAGTCTCGGTCTCGAAGCGCCAGCTGCCGGACCAGAGCTCGGCTCCATCGGATGTTCGGACGAGTTGTGCGACGACCCGTCTCCGCTCGTGCTCGTCCTCGAGCTGGCCGCGCACGAGCAGATCGGCACCCAGCTCGCTCGCCGCCGACTCGAGGTCGGTCGTACGGCGACTGAAGGAGAGCGACGAGACCGGGCCGACGACCGCCAGTCCGTCGATCGATCCGAGCAGCGTTGCGATGCCATCGATCGCCCCGGCGCCGAAGAGCCAGGAACCGTCGGCGAAGGGAAGGATGGCCAGTCGACTTCCCCGCCTGCGTCGGAGCGATCCGCGAAGTCGGGCGAGGACGGACACGGCCGCCCGGTCCTAGTCCGTGGACTCGGTCTCGAAGCCGAGCGCCTCCAGGACAACCGCTTCCTGATGCTTCGCGTGCGTGGACGCCTTGCCTTCCGCGGGGCTCGCCCGCTCGGGGCGCGCGGCGTACGAGAGGGGCACTTTTCGAGGGACGACGGAGCGCAGTCTCGGTCCGACGTACGTCAGGCCGCCCATGTTTCGGGGCTCTTCCTGGGCCCAGACGACCTCGCGGATGTTGGGGTAGTGCTCCAACAGCTCGGTCAGCGCTTCGGTAGGGAAGGGGTAGAGTAGCTCCATCCGGCCTACCGCCACGTGACTGGCCTCCTCGCGACGCGCGTGCCCCTGGATGTCGTAATAGACCTTGCCGGAGCAGAGGACGAGCCGCGTCACTGTGGACGGATCCTCGACCGAGGGGTCCGCGATGACATGGCGGAACCCGCCACCGGTCAGCTCGGCCACCTGCGAAGTCGCCGCCGGATGCCGAAGCAGACTCTTCGGCGTCATCACGATCATCGGGCGCTCGGGGCGACGGAGTGCCTGCCGGCGGAGCATGTGGAAGTACTGAGCGGGGGTGGTCGGGTACGTGACGCGCATGTTGCCCTCCGCACACAGCTGGAGGAAACGCTCCAGACGCGCACTGGAGTGCTCCGGCCCCTGACCCTCGTATCCATGAGGCAGCAGGAGCGACAGCCTTGAATACTGGCCCCACTTTGTCAGTCCCGACGCCAGGAACTGATCGATCATGACCTGAGCGACGTTCACGAAGTCCCCGAACTGCGCCTCCCAGAGCACGACGTCATTGTCGGAGGCGACGGTGTAGCCGTATTCGAAGCCGATGACCGCGGTCTCGGTCAGTGGCGAGTTGTACGTCTCGAAGCGGGCGTCGGAGAGGTGGTCGAGAGGGATGAACTCGGCGCCGGTATCCGCGTCGTGCAGTACGACGTGCCGATGACTGAAGGTGCCCCGCTCGGCGTCCTGTCCCGTCAGGCGTACCGGAATGTCCTCCGTGAGCAGGCTTCCGAACGCGAGCGCTTCCGCGTGACCCCAGTCGAGCGCACGATCCAGTGTGAAGTCGTCCGCACGCTTGCCGAGCTGCCGCCAGAGCTTGGGGTGAGGCGTGAAGCCATCCGGCAGGTCGACGGTCGCCGCATTGATCCTTTCGAGAACGTCGAAGGCGACACCGGTCGTTTCGGGCACGACCGGGATTTCCCGCTCCTCGTCCGGCGTATCGTCTCCGACCGGCTCGTAGTCCCGGACGTGATCCTGAACGTCCCGGAGTGTCTGCGTGATCTCGGCGCGCAGCGCGGCGACGTCCTCTTCGGTGACGACGCCGTCGGCGATGAGTTTGTCGGCGTAGATCTTCTGAACCGTGGAGTGAGCGGCGATCGTCCGGTACTTGACCGGCTGCGTGTACGCGGGCTCGTCCCCCTCGTTGTGACCGTGACGACGGTATCCGACGAGATCGATGACGAAGTCCTCGTGGAACTTGTGCCGGTACGCCATGGCGAGACGCACGGCGGCGAGGCACGCTTCGGGATCGTCGGCGTTCACGTGGATGATCGGAATCCCGTACCCCTTGGCGAGGTCGCTTGCGTACAGCGTCGATCGCGCCTCGTCGGGATCGGTCGTGAAGCCGACCTGGTTGTTCACGATGACGTGAACCGTTCCACCGACCTTGTAGCCCTCCAGGCGCGCCATGTTGAGCGTCTCGGCGACCACCCCCTCGGCGGCGAAGGCAGCGTCACCGTGCATCAGGACGGGGACGACGGCGTCGTGCTCGGCGACGGAACCCTTCGTCAGCGCGGCATACTGTTTGGCCCGGGCCATCCCGATGACGACCGGGTTCACGAACTCCAGATGACTCGGGTTGGGCGCGAGCGTCACATGGACGGTACCCACGCCCTCGACGGTCCTGACACCGCGCGCACCGTGGTGGTACTTCACGTCCCCGGTACCGGCGACGTCGAGCTGCCCGCCCTTGAACGACGGGCCCTCGAATTCGGCGAGGAGCTCCCCGTAGGACACCCCCACCGTGTGGGTCAGGACGTTCAGGCGACCCCGGTGAGCCATGCCGAGCACGACGTCCGAGCCCCCGCCCCGCGCTGTCTCCTCGATGATGAGGTCGAGCATGGGCACGAGGATGTCGTTGCCCTCGAGGCTGAACCTCTTCTGACCGAGGTACGTCTTGTGCAGGAACTGCTCGAGCCCCTCGGTTTCGCTGATCCGGCGCAGGAGGCTCCTGCGATCGTCCGGCGACAGCTCGGGGACATGGGTGGCGCCCTCGACCTGGTCCCACAGCCAATCGACCTTCACATGATCGTCGAGGTGCTCGAATTCGTAGCCGATCGATCCAGCGTAGATCTCGCCAAGCTCCGCGAGTGCATCGGCCACGGACCGCTCGTCGGCGTGGTCCGCGATGATCAGCGAGGCAGGAAGCTTCCCGAGCTCTTCGGCGGACGTGCCGTGAAAGGCCGGGGACAGCTGCGGATGCCCGGGCGGCGTGCTACCCAGCGGATCGATGCTCGCGAGCAGGTGGCCGTGGTCGCGGAACGCCTGGACGAGTGCAGTGGCGCGCGAGACGGCCGGCAGCAGTTCGAGCAGGGCCCGTGAGTCCTCGTCGGCCTCGCTGGGCAGCGCGGCCGGGGGGGCGGCAGCCGGCGGTGCCGGCGCTGCGGGAACGGGTGGGGGCTGCACGGATCCCGGACGCGAATCGATCATCTGATCCGGTACCAGGAGCCCTTCGGAAACCGCGAGGCTTCCCCCGTCATCGAACAGCTTGCGCCACTCGCTCGGGATGGCTTCGGGATTCCGGGCGTATTCTTCGAACATCGCCTGTGCGTAGGCGGCGTTCTGACTGTCGAAGAGGGTGTCGTCCTGCACGGTCCGCTGGCCCTGATTGGGTGAGGAACGCTGTAGTCCTCGGCGCCGGATAAGCTATCGCATTTTCCGCCGAGTATGGAGGCGGTTCGGGCTTTTCTCTACGTTCGCTCCATGGTCAGCACATCTGCCTACGCCTCTTCGTTCCGCGTGGTCCGTGAGATCCGCAAAGCCGAGTTCGGCGCGCTCGTCCATCCTGAGTGGTCGGACGCCTTCGCCTGGCTCGTTCAGGGCACGACGGCGCGGGAGTCCGGGGACGACCACCCCTTCGACCTCGGACTGTTCGCGGACGGAAGCCAACCGGAGTCGGCGAGGCGGCGGTGGCGCACGCTGAGGGAGAGTCTGGGGGGCGAGCGGGTCGTCCACGCTCATCAAGTGCATGGAGCGGAGGTCCGCCTCCACCGGGGGGTCGGTGCGCGCGTGCAGGATCCGCATCTGGTCGACGACTGTGACGGACATGTCGCTGACACGCCGGGGGTGCTGCTGGCCGTGACCACGGCGGATTGCGTGCCCGTGTTCATAGTCGATCCGGAGCGTCGGGCGGTGGCTGCCCTGCACGCCGGTTGGCGTGGGGCCGCGTCCGGCGTGCTCGAGCGCGGCATCGAGGTCATGGTCTCGAGTTTCTCGAGCCGCTCGAAGGATCTCCTGGTGCACCTGGGCCCTGCCATCTGCGGTGCGTGTTACGAAGTCGGTCCCGAGGTGTTCGAGGCGTTGAACCAGAAGGTTCCCGAGGGGCCGGAGCCGATCGACCTGCGTGAGGTGATCGCCCGAAGGGCGGTCCGGGCGGGAGTCAGGGACGAATCGATCAGTGTGTCGGCTCATTGTACGAAGTGCACCGACTCCGGACTCTTCTCGCACCGTGCGGGTCACGGCGAGCGTCAGGCGGGCTTCATAGGAGTCCGGCGATGACGTTGTACGTTTCGAGGGTTGGGCTGTGCGTCCGGTGCGTGCACCATCGCGTGACCGGCAACCGACGCGGTTCGCAGTTCCATCTTTGTGGACTGGCGGCGTCCGATGCTCGCTTCCGAAAATATCCCCGGCTCCCGGTGCTGCGGTGCGAGGGGTTCGAGAACAACGAGGGTCTCACTGACCAAGGGGGAGACGAAGAGTCTCATGATTGACCAGGAACCTCTTTATATCGCTCGCGCGCGGGTCGACAAGGTCGACGGTTTGCACCGACGCGGGACGCTCGAGGACGGGACCACCGTGGAGTTCGGTGTGCACGGTCCGATCAAGGCCCACTACGGGCTCGACTCCCAACCGAATCTGCCGCTGCCGGTCGACTACCTGGTTGCGGCAGCCGCCGGCTGACTACTCGGGACGCTCAACGGCGCACTGGAGGTGCGCGGGATTTCAGTTCCGGATGGTGACATCAGCTGCACGGCCGAGGGGACGAACGAGGTGATCGATCGGATCATCGTGCTGACCCGGATCGACGTGCACTACACGATGAGGCTTCCGGAAGGGGCAGATCGCGAAAAGGTCGACCGATCGCTGGCGACGCATGTCGACAAGTGCCCGACAGCGCAGAGCATCCGGGATTCGGTCGAGATCGGATGGACGGTGGAGTTCGTCTGAAGTCGCCGCGCTTCGATCTCTCCCGAGAGGGAGACCGGCTGATCGTCACGCTCGCGGGCGACTGGGTGCTGCAGGGTGGCATTCCTGACGCGACACCCGTGCTTCGCGAACTCGATCAGTCGGGGACTCGTGCGATCGAGTATCGCACCGAGCTCCTGGGGGAATGGGGCAGCGGGCTTCTCACCGTCCTGCTCCGTATCGGCGAGGCGGCGCAGCGTGGGACGGTGGCCGAGGACCGGTCCGGTCTTCCCGAGGGTGTGCGCGGGATGCTCCGGTTGGCAGAGGCCGTGCCGGAGAAGTCGGGGGCAACGCGGACCGACGAGGAGCCGCTCCCGCTCACCCGAATCGGGCTGACGACGATCGAGGCCTCGAGGGACGCCCTCGCGACCCTGACGTTCATCGGGCAGACGACGATCGCCTTCGGCCGATTTCTTGTCGGTCGAGCCAGCTACCGTCGTGCCGACTTCTGGATCGCGGTCGAGCAGGCCGGTGTCGAGGCGATGCCGATCGTGGCGCTCGTATCGTTTCTCATGGGCGTGATCCTCGCGTTCGTCGGTGCGATTCAGCTGCAGCAGTTCGGGGCAGCGATCTACGTGGCCGACCTCGTGGGCATCGCGATGGTGCGCGATGTCAGCGCACTCATGACGGGTATCGTCATGGCCGGCCGCAGTGGAGCGGCGTACGCAGCGGAGATCGGCAGCATGCAGGTCAACGAGGAGGTCGATGCCCTCACCACCATCGGCGTATCGCCCGTCGAGTTCCTCGTTCTGCCCCGGGTGCTCGCGCTGGTCCTGATGATGCCGCTCCTCACGGTCTACTCGGACTTCGTCAGCATCCTCGGAGGGCTCTTCGTCGGTGTGACGATGCTGGACCAGTCCTTTTCGGCGTATGCGAACCAGACGCTCAACGCGGTCTCTCTGACCCATTTCATACCGGGCATCGTGAAGGGCACGACGTATGGCGCGATCGTGGCGATGGCCGGCTGTCTCAGGGGCCTTCAGTCCGGACGCAGCTCCCTCGCAGTCGGAGCTGCCGCGACGTCCGCGGTCGTCACCGCGATCGTCCTCATCATCGGGGCCGCGGGCGTCTTTTCCGTGCTCTCCTACATCCTGGGCATCTGATGAGCGCGTTGATCGGTGTGCGTGGGCTGACTATGGCGTACGGCGACTTCGTGCTGATGCGTGATCTCGACTTCGACATCCAGCGCGGCGACGTCTTCGTCATCATGGGTGGCAGCGGGTGCGGGAAGAGCACACTCCTTCGGCACCTCATCGGTCTCAAGGAACCGGCGACCGGCTCGATCCACTACGGTGACGTGAACTTCACCGATGCCGATCAGGAGACCCGAGACGCGATCCTTCGAAACGTCGGGGTTCTGTTTCAGTCCGGAGCTCTGTACAGCTCACTGACGCTCGCCGAGAACGTGGCCCTGCCCATCGAGGAATACCTCCCGGCGCTCTCCCGCGACGAGGTGCGTGAGGTCGCGGCGCTGAAGCTGTCGCTCGTCGGACTCGCCGGCTTCGAGGACTACTATCCTTCGGAGATCAGCGGTGGGATGAAGAAACGTGCAGGTCTCGCCCGGGCGCTCGCGCTCGACCCGGAAGTACTCTGCATCGACGAGCCCTCGGCGGGCCTCGACCCGATCAGCTCGAAGCTCCTGGACGAACTGATTCTCGAACTGAGCGAAAGTCTCGGCACCACCATCGTGATCGTGACGCACGAACTCGCCTCCATCTTCGACATTGCCACCACGAGCGTCTTCCTCGACGTGGAGAGCCGTACCATGACCGCACTCGGACCACCCACAGATTTACGTGACCATTCCCCCGACCCCGCTGTCCGGGCGTTTCTGAACCGGGGTGTCGCAGGAGGGCTTACGACATGAGCAGGCGAGTCAGCCCCGCCATGATCGGCGGCTTCGTCGTCAGCGGAATCGTTCTGACGGTCGCCGGTGTGATTCTCTTCGGATCGGGGCGCATGTTCGACGAAACAGGCTCGTACGTGAGCTTCTTTCCCGGATCCGTGAACGGACTCGTCGAGGGCGCGAACGTATCGTTTCGTGGCGTCCCGATCGGGACGGTGCAGGAGGTCCTGCTCGCGATGAACTTCGACGACGAAGCCATGAGCGAGGACATGCGTGTGCCGGTGATTTTCGAGATCGATCTCACCAGGGTCGCCTCTCTGGGTGTCCAGGGCGACCTCGAGGAGGCGGATCGGATGCAGCTGCTTCTGGATCGCGGTTTGAGCGCGCGCCTGGATACCGAAAGCTTCCTGACCGGCCGCCTCTACGTCTCTCTGGACTTTCGGCCGGATACGGATCGTTTCCTGCTGGGGACGGAGACTGAGTACGTCGAGATCCCATCCGTACGGTCGCCGTTCGCGGAGATTCAAGAGCAGTTCCACGATGTGGCCGACAATTTCATCGACATGGATGTCGATGACCTGCTCGGGTCTTTGCGAGCGACGCTCGACGGGATGAATCAGTTCATGACCAGTGAGGATCTGCAGGGGCTTCCGGGCGATGTCGACAGAATGGTCGACAACCTCGATCTCACGCTGGAGAGCGTGAGGAGCCTGACCGAGACGGTCGAGGCATCGATCGGACCCCTGGAGGATCACGTTGCCAGCGCGGCGGAGAATGCGGAGCGAAGCATGGAAGACGTCGACCAGACTCTTGAATCTCTTCGCGGGATGATGGGTCCGGATGCACCTCTGATCGTCTCGCTCGTCGGCACCCTTCAGGAGCTTGAAGCTGCCGCGCGTTCTCTGCGGCGCGTTTCCGATCTCATTGAACGTGACCCCTCGATTCTCGTTCGTGGCCGTGCGACAGGAGGTGGATCGTGAAGCGTGTTCGTGTCGTGCTCGGCGCAGCGGCCCTCGCCCTGACGATGGCAGGGTGTTCGTTGCTGGAGCCAAAGCCAGATACCTCTCGCTACTTCATGCTGCGGGCGCTCTCGTCGGAGCAGGGGCCTGCGCTGGATGGTCTCGTGCTCGGACTCGGTCCCGTGGCGATACCGGACTACCTCGACTCGAACGAGATGATCGACCTCGTCGGGCCGTACGAGGTGCGCTACTCGGCTCAAAACCGGTGGGTCGAGCCGCTCGGGGGACAGATCGTGCGCACGTTGACGGAGAACCTCGAGGCACTCCTGTCTCCCGACGCCATCGTGCCACACCCTTGGTTCGCGCAGGACGGCGTCCAGCTGCAGGTCGAGGTCGTGTTCGATCCGATCCGAATGGATGGGAGCGGTGCCTGGACGGGCTCCGCGCGTTGGGTCGTGCGGGCTCCGGGCACGCGCGTGGGTCTGGAACGCGGTGACGTGTCGTTCGAACTCGGAGCCGGATCGATTCCTCCGGACCAGATCGCGACCGCACTCAGCACGGAGCTCGACGGTCTGACGGCAGCCATTGCAGAGGCAGTCCGGCGACAGTTCGCGCGCGAGTAGCAGGGCGCCGGCTGGCGGACTACAATGGCAGGCGCAGTGAAAAGAGAGGGGTCGGGGAGGATTCCTCGATACCGTCCAGCGTGATGGCTCCGATCACGCCCCCGACCAATACGCCGATGCCGGCTCCGACCAACGTGGCCGAGAGGCGCTCGGCGCTCGTGTCCCCACCGATCGCCGACTCGAGGGACAGCCCGATGAGCCCGCCCACGGCTCCACCGATTGCGCCGCCGTACACGGCACGTCTCTGACGATCACCGTCGCCCTGAAGGGCGATGCCGGCCCCCGTTGTCATCGCGAAGCCCGAGCCCCACGAAATCACCCCCTGACTGGTCCGGGAGAATCCACCCATGGACCGGCCGATCGCGACCGCCGTCCCCGAGGCGACGATGTAGCTGTCGAGCAGCAGTGTGGCTGCGCACCCGACACCACACGGGTCACTGAACTGTGCATCCACCGGCGCCGGTGAGGAGGCGACAACGGCGATCACGAGGATCGATCCGGCCACCCGACTGCGTACGGTGCGCATCAGCGGCTCCCGGCCAGGGGCGCTTCCGCGCACGCGGCGACGGGCCCCGATTCACGAGGTAGTTCGCATGCGAACACCACGCGCACCGCTGTCTCGGCTTCGCTCTGCGCGAAGACGGTGAGCCGGGATACGGTCCGGGTGAAGTCCACCCTCATGTATCCGTGCTGGTCGGTCGCATACCGCGTTCCCTCTATGCGCTCTGCCTTGCTCGACTTCGACGCCGAACCGCTCACGAGTTGCCACGCGGGCTCTCCTTCATCCCCCATGGCGATGACCTGCAACGAATGATCGTGCCCGGCCGCGAATCCGAGCGGCTGGACACCGCTCGCTGAGATGGCGTCTCGAAGCCGTGTGAGCATCGCGGAGTATGTCGGCGACGCCAGATCCTGGATGCTCAGGCCCGCCTTGAGGGCCAGATACTGAATGAACGGGCCACGATCCAACCCCGAGACGTTGCCACCGTGGGGCCCACCCGTGGACATCGGGTGATGCGCGGCGAGAATCATCCGCTCGTCGACGTGCGACCGGAGGAGGTCGGTCAGGTCACGGTAGAATCGGTCCTCCCCTCCACAGTCGTCGTCCGGGCGGCGCAGCAGCCACTCCGTGTCGATCAGAATCACACTCACGCCCGGGGCAACCGGGACCCGATTGGGTCCGGGGCATCCATCGGCGGGCAGGAGGAGCGCACTGGAGTCGGGGGCGAGCTCGTGGAGCCATGCCTGTTGTCGCTGGATCGTTTCGAGAGCCGGGACGTGCTCCGCGCCTTTGGCCCAGTCGTGATTTCCCGGAAGGAAGAAGGCGCGGGTGTCCGAGGCCCCTCGGGCCGCATCCAGCTGCGGGATGAGCTTCGCGAGGTCTTCCTCGCGAAACGCCTCGCGTGCCCCGAGGTCGTAGATGTTGTCCCCAAGGAAGAGGACGACGCGCGACGCTTCGGGCGACGCTTCTTCGTGGCGGTCGAGATCTCGTCTCAGGTGCGCGAGTACCGAGTCTCGGCCAGGGCTGTGGATCCCTGCGTCCCCGACAAGAAACACCGATCCGATCACACCCGACGGGGCCGGTGGCGTGACGTCGAGCGCCTCGTACTGGACCTGCGTGGCACATGCCGCGAGGACCACGGAGGCCAGGAGGGTGGTGGAGCGGGGTGCGAATTTCATCGGATGCGTGCCGGGCTTCCCCGGAGGAGAGGTCGCGTCGACAGGAAGAGCGTCGCGGCCGGGCTCGGGCGCCGGACCGCGGAGCGGGTGGGTTGGGGCGGCAAAGCCTCTCTCAGGAAGACACCGAAACGGGTTGCTGTGTGCCATCCCTGGCCTGGACACGGGGCATCAGCCGAACAGGAGCGGTCCCAGCCATCCCATCCACACACCCGCTCCAGCGGCCGCGCCGACGCCGAGCGCCACCGTGAGCTTCTGACGGCCCGTCCGTGCGAGAAGCGTCCACGTGCCGCCGAGTGCAATGCAGAGCGCGAGGGCCGTCACCGTCGTCATCGTCCACATGGGAACGAGGAGCGCCTGGCTGACGTGGGCTTCATCGGTGTGCACGCCTCCGCTCACGAGGACGGCGGCGAGGATCAGAGGGAGCCGGGCCGCTGCGCACACCGCGACGGCCGCGCCGACGAGTCGTCCCGTGCGCGCGAGGCTGGCCAGTCCCAGTCCGATCAGCACGTAGGTCACGAGGGGGCCGAGCAGGGCCGCGACGCCGGTGTAGCCGATGTTCGCGAGTGCACGCGCGCCCGTGACGTCGCCGGCCTGCAGCCGGCGCCAGAACTCCGGCTGGTCGCCGAACCCAGTCGATGCGTAGTCGAGTGTCGGCTCAGGCAGTCCGAACAGTACGTACGCCGAGAGGTGTCCGAGCTCGTGGGCCTGAATCGTCAGCGGCAGAACGACAGCGGAGAGCGCGGCGGCTGTGAGCCACGCTCTCCGCGGGAGTTCTGACGGTGTCGCCACACCGTCGATCCGAGGTGCGCTCAGCCCTTACCGGCCTTGGGGCCGTTCAGGACGGCGTTGCGAATATGGTCGATGATCAGATCGACCTCCTCCGATGTCACCTGGAAGTGGGGCGTGAAGCGGAGCGAATTTTCGCCCCCGTGGATGACGCCGATGCCGTGCATCCTCATGAACTCTTCGGCGCTGTCCGTGCCGTACGCCTTGAAGCGCGGCTCGAGCTCACACGAGAAGAGCAGTCCCGTGCCCTCGACTTTGGTGATCGCACCGTCGAGCTCGACGGCGAGGGCCTCGAGCTTTTCGACGAACTCGCGTCCGCGGTCGACGATGTTCTGTCGGATTTCCGGCGTCACCATCTCCAGCACCGCGGTACCGATGTCCATGGCGCGCGGGTTTGCCGTCATCGTGTTGCCGTAAATACCCTTGCGGTAGAGGTCGGCCGTGGCCGGCGTCATGGCCAGAATCGAAAGTGGGTACTGGCCGGCGTTCAGCGCCTTCGAGTACGTCTCCATATCGGGGGCTTCGAGCTCCTGGAAGCCAGGATAGTCGACGATCGAGAGGTACCCTGTCGAGCGGAGACCGGCCTGAATCGAATCGACGAGGAGCAACGAGCCGTGCGCCTTCGTCAGTTCGCGCGCCGCCGCGTAAAACTCGGGCGTGATGGCCACGCCCGGGTTGCCCTCCCCCATGACGGGCTCCATGAAGAAGGCTTCGATGAAGTAGCCCTCGGCGTCGGCCCTCGCGAAGTGCTCCCGAAGGCTCTCGACGTCATTGGGTTCGACGGTCAGGAGACACTCGTTCCGGAAGGTGGCGAGATACCGGTGGTACGATCCGCCCGTGGAGTCCGAGAACTGGGCCGGGCGCCCCGTCCGTCCGTGGAAGCCCCCCGCAAGAGACATCTTCGCGACGTGTTTGCCCTCGTGCCGGCCGCCTTCGTCGGTCATCAGCTTGGCGTTCACGTCAGAGATTCGGGTCGCAACCGAGACGGATTCGGAGCCGGAGTTCATCGCCACGAAGTGCGAGAAGGGGCAGCCTCCATCGCGCGTCTGGCCGATCTCCCTGCTGAGCGCCTCGGAGAGCCGAAGCTGGGAGAAGCTCGGGGTCATTACGTTGGCCATGACCTGTGGCTTCGTCATCGCGTCGATGATGGGCTCGGGCACATGTCCGAAGCCGAGCATCCCGTACCCACCATTGTCGTGCAGGACCGCCCCCTTGGTCGTCACGATCCATGGTCCTCGTGCCGCCATGGAGACGTACGGGTTCACCGTGTCGTCCGCATAGAAGTTCACGAGGTGTTCTTCGATCGCAGCGACCTGTTCCACTTCGCCGAGCTTCATGAGCTCGGGAAATTCACGATTCAGGGCCTCGAACTCTTCCGTCGCGGCGTTGACCGCCTCCATGAGTTCGGGATCGTGGGTGACGAAGTGACAGACGGTATCGTTGTCGAGACCTGTCGTACGCACATCACCAGCGTGTGCACGGATGGCTTCGAGCTGATCAAGGACACCGGCCAAGGGACACCTCTCGAGCGTCAGGGTGGATCTTTGGAGGGGATGCAATCTCGCAGGGAAGTGGGTCAGTTGGGGAGGGGGTGCACACAAAAGTTCGACGTTCCTCGACTATGCCTTTCGCGAGCCCGTTCATTCCGCTCTTCTTTGCTCAGACCGCTGCGCCTGTCTGGACTCCCCGCACAACACGGTATCGATGACCGTTCCAACGCGCTCCATTCCCGAACGGAACCGCGGGGCGGTGGGCGTAGTCGAGGGTGCACATGACTGAGTCGATCGCACGTCTCGTGCTCGCGCTCACGGGGTTGGTCTTCGCGTTTCTGATTCCGTTCGCGTCGCATCGGGCCCACCTGCTTCTGCTGTCGCGCCGGTCCCGAGAGGAGATCCGCACGCCGTGGCCGGAGAACGCGTTGCCCCGGGTCACGGTCCAGCTGCCGATGTACAACGAGTCGGCGGTCGCAGCTCGGGTGATCGACGCCGCATGTGCTCTCGACTATCCGGCCGATCGTCTCGAGATCCACGTGCTCGACGACTCCGATGACGAGACCGCGTGGCTCGTGGAGCAGCGCATCATCTCCTGGCACGCGCGCGGGATGAACGTCCGTCACGTGCGTCGCCGGGGCCGGGACGGCTTCAAGGCCGGCGCCCTTCGCGACGGGATGCCGGAGGCGACCGGTGAGTTCCTCTTGATCTTCGATGCCGACTTCGTGCCCCGGCCCGATACACTCCGCTCGCTGCTCCCACCAATGCAGGATGCGACCGTCGGGATGGTTCAGGCATCCTGGGATCATCTGAACCGGGAGGAAAACTGGCTCACGGAGGCTCAGTCGTATCTGCTCGACGGGCACTTCCTGTACGAGCAGGGTGGGCGGTACCGGGGAGGTCGGTTCTTCAATTTCAACGGTACCGCGGGGCTGTGGCGGCGTGCGTGTCTGGAGAATGCCGGGGGGTGGGAAGCCGACACGCTCACCGAAGACCTCGACCTGAGCTACCGTGCCCAGCTCGCAGGGTGGCGGTTCGCCTACCTCGACGACGTGGCGGTACCCGCCGAGATTCCTGCTACCGTCTCTGCGCTCGAGGTTCAGCAACGGCGTTGGGCACAGGGTGGGGTGCAGACCGGGCGAAAGGTGCTCCCCCGCCTCCTGCGGGCGAGGCTCCCCGTGCCGGTGAAGCTCGAGGCCATCGTTCACCTGTTCGGACACTTCGCTCATCCGCTTACGTGGGCGCTTGCGGTGCTCCTCTTCCCGTCGGCTGTAGCGAGGCGCGTCCTGGCGCTCGATCACCTTCTCGTCGTCGACGTGCTCCTCTTCACCGCCGCGACGCTCCCTTTCGTGGTGTTCTACTGGAGTGCGGGTGAGACTCGGGGGCGGCCGAGGAAGGGGCGGCTGCGAGGGGTATTGCGAACACTCGCTCTGGGGATCGGCCTGTCCGTTCCGGTCTCACGTGCCGTGCTTCGCGGTCTGCGCCGGTCGAGCGACCCGTTCGAGCGCACGCCCAAGAGAGGGACGCAGCGACGGGATCAGTATGCGGCTGTGCGTGTTCCGATCGACGCCGTGCTCAAGGGGGTCATGATCGCCCTGATGACCGTGTATCTCGTTGCCGCCGTGGCCGGTGGCTTCTGGGGCCAGATTCCGTTCATCCTGCTCTTCTTGACGGGGTTTGCCGCGCTTGGCCTTCCGGCCTCACGTGGCGTGATCACCGCCGCCGCTCCGAGCTGCCCAGGCGTCGTAGATGAGCATCGCGAGGAATGGGAGCCAGAGGACGGCCCGAACGATTCCCGGCTGGGCCCATTCGCCGGTGTCCTGGTAACTCCCGAGTCCGAAGTAGCCGGTGAATGCGAGGCCGCTTAGCAGAAGCCAAGCGTGGCTGCGTCGGAGGACTGCCATGGGAAGGATCCAGAGGACGTACCACGGGTGCAGGGTTGGCGTGAGGATCATGCCGGCCCCGAGCACCCAGAGGAGTGCGCGGTCGAGTTCGAATTCCCGCCACGCGGTCCAGCCGATCACGCCGAGCACGATGACCGCGGCGAGGTGTCGGGCCCGAAGCGGGTCTCCGGTCATCGTCTCGAGCCCGGAAAAGGCGCCCTTCATGAACCACCAATGCTCACTGTAGGTGCGCAGTCCGTCGAAGAGCGCGGGGCCGGCCTTCGCGTAGGGCGCATAGAGCACGACCAGGGTCGCGACGAAGCCGGCCATGGCGGTGAGGCCATGTCGTCGTACGAGCGCCGGGAGCGCGGCCGCGGGTGCGAACTTCGTGAGCGAGGCGAACGCGAGCGCCACGCCAGCCGCCGCCGCTCGAACGGTGTCTCGGCCCGCGAAGTAGATCGCCAGAGTGAGGGCCAGGAGGCCGAGAGGCTCGAGATGCCCACTCCACGCGACCTCGATGATCAGGAGAGGCGACCAGAGCCAGAGCAGCAGCACGGGTCTGTCGTCCAGTCCACGGTTCACCGCGGTGCGTGCAAGCACGAAGCCCGTGGCGAGGTCGCACGCAATCCACACGGACTTCATCAGGAGAAGGTTCGAGCCCGCCAGCGCGATGAGGAGGAAGATGATCTGCGCTCCCGGCGGGTAGATCGTGGGCACCGACGGGTTGTTGATCTCGTCGTGGTATTCGGTCCGCAGCTCGGTCAGCTCGCTCGCGTCCGGCGCGTGCTCAAAGGGATTCACTCCGGCCGCCTGCACATGCCCGTCCCACAGGTAGCGGTTGACGTCGTCGGAGAGCTCGGGAGCCAGAGGAAGCAGTGCGAGTCGCGCTCCGATGGCTACGATCCAGATGAGCGCCCGTGGGGATGGCCCCGTCGACGCTCGCGTACGCTCGACCTGGTCCGGCAGCGACTCATCGAAGTCGGGGAGACTCCATGCCGCAGCGGCGTACGCGAGAAATGCAGCGGCGAACATCACCAGGCCTGGCCAGGGGAAGCGATGCGCGTCAGGGATCCACGCGAATCCCACCAGGAGCACGACCTCCACGACGCCGAGCGCGAGCCACGTCCTCTTCATCGACGAACGCGTCCATGATGGATCTTGGCATGTCGAACGTGGCCGTCTTCATGCCGGCTCTGAACGAGGAAGCTGCTCTGCCTCCGATTCTGGATTCGATCCCGGACTGGGTGTCGATCGTGGTCGTGGGCGACAACGGATCCTCCGACCGGACGGCCGAGGTGGCCGCCGAGGGTGGGGCGCGCGTCGTTCACGAGCACGAGCGCGGGTATGGTGCGGCATGTCTTGCGGGCATTCGCTATCTGGCGTCCCTGTCGCCGCCGCCCGACGTCCTCGTCTTCATGGACGCCGACGGAAGTGATGACCCTGCGGACCTCGAGCGTCTGGTCCGACCGATCATCGATGGTCATGCGGACATGGTGCTTGGTGTGCGCCGGGGAGTCGGTGGGGATGTGGGCACGATTCTGCCGCATGCTCGACTGGGCAACCGCCTCGTTCTTGGCCTCGTGTCACTCGTCTTCGGACAATCCTTCGCGGACCTGCCACCGTTCCGTGCCATTCGCTTCTCGAGTCTGAGCACACTCGAGATGGATGATCGCAACTGGGGTTGGACGTTGCAGATGCAGATCCGGGCAGCTCGGATGGCGCTACGCGTCCTCGAAGTCGATGTGGCCCACCGGCGACGAACGGAAGGTCGTTCCAAGATCTCGGGATCCCTCGTGATGTCGCTTCGGGTCGGGGCGAAGATGTTCTACACCATTGCCCGTGAGCGCCTTCGCTAGCCGTCGGTCTCGTCGAGGAAGGCCGTGAGATGGGCGAACGATATGTCGGGGTGCTCCTCTGGTGGGATGTGCCCACAGCGTTCCAGCACGACCAGTCGAGCGTCGGTGAGTTCTTCGGCGAGTCGCTCACCGACCCATCCGGGGACGACTCGATCCCGGTCTCCCCACATCAGGAGGGTCGGGATCGTCACGTCCCGGACTCTCTCGGCGGTGCGCTCCAGACTTTTAGGCAGGATATGCCGGCCTGCTCGGAGGACGCCGTCGAGTCCCTCTGCCGTCATGAGTGGATGCGCGTATGCCGAGACCCGTTCGTCGGTCACCGCGGCCGGATCGTAGACCACGGAGCGGAGGATCGCCCGGACGAGTCGTTGCGGCCCGACGCTGCGAACCAGTGCGCGGCTCAGTCGGGGGCGCTTCGAGAGCGCTACGAACGGAGGAACGCGCTGTCGGTACGCTGGGGACGCGATCATCACGAGTCGCTCGACCGCAGAGGCCGAGCGGGTGGAGAGGGCCTGGCAGGCGAGGAGTGAGATGCTGCCGCCCAGCGAGTGCCCGATCAGAGTGACGCGCTCGAGCCCGAGTCGGTCGATGAGGGCGATGACGAGGTCTGCCTGGTCGTCGGGCGCGTAGCGGTCGTCGGGCGGCTTGGGTGCGGCACCGAAGCCCTTGTAGTCCACGCACAGCACTCGGCCGCGGGCGGCAAGACGTGGCGCCCATGAGCGCCAACTGAACGAGGAGCCCCCGAAGCCATGAAGCATCAGAAAGACCTCGGCTGGTCGATCGGTGCCGGGGACCTCGGTCACGTGGAGTGGGAGATCGATGTCGAGTGGCCTGCCTTCGATGAAGGGCGACGGATTCATCGATCGAGCCGAACGAGTCGGCCTCCCCTGGCTGCGAGGCGCTCCGCCATCTCCGGGTGACAGGTGAATGCGAACACCTGCCGATCAGCGGACACCTCGGCCAGTACGGACAGCCCCTGATCCCTCCGTGTGTCGTCCCAGTTCACGAACGCCTCGTCGATGAAGAGGGGGAGACGTTCCCGGTCCCGATCCAGGTGGTCGACGATCGCCAGGCGGAGCGCCAGGTAGGCCTGCTCGAGCGTGCCCGTCGAAATCGGTGACGCGAGCGGTACGGGCCGTGGAAGCGCGGGGCCGACCAGGTGGAAGAGGTCTCCGTCGCTGCGCTCGTCCACCAGAAGACGTTCGTAGCGGCCGTTCGTAAGTCGGCGAAGGTACGCCGAGGCTCGCTGAAGCAGGTCGGGCTGATGCTCGTCGCGGAAACGCCGATCTGCCTCCCGGACCAGCTGGGCGAGGACCCACTTTCGGTCACGCTCCGAGACTAGCCGGGCCTCGGCCTCCCGCAGGGTCTCGAGCTCACCGTCGATGGCGTCGACGGTTTCCTGCTCCCGGAGGTGAGCGACGTCACGTTCGAGTGCGCGCATCCGACCCACGAGTTCTTCGAGGTGCGCCTCCGCCTCCTCCATTCGGATCCGCCGCTCGGTCACCTCGTGCTCCGATACGCTCCAGGTGACGTCGGAGTCGTCGACGTCGTCAATTCTCGCCTTCCGGTCGACGAGGTCCGGATGGCTTCGCTCCAGCTCCTCCTCGATTCGGTCGGCGCGTTCGTGTGCGTTCAGGCGTCGTTGTGCCGCCTCGATTCCACTCTGACTCGTGCCCTGTCCGAGCGTGGCGACCTGATCGATCAAGGCGTCGTGCCGGCGCCCGAGGCGGTCGACATCCGCAGCGACCGTCTGGCGGGCGCGACGCAGACGTTCGTGCTCGCCGGACGCCTGGTCCGCGGCGTCCCGCCGACTCCGCGCGTCACGGAGTCGGGACTCGACCGTGGACTCGAAGACACCGAGGTCCTCCGGAGCGGTCACGCCGAGCGTCCGCGCGAGATCGACTGCCTCCCCCTGCCGGCTCCGCAGTCGGGCGTCGAGTGCCTCCCTCGATCGCTCCAGTCCGCGCCAGCGAGCCCATTGCTCCTGAAGGCGCTCGAGCGCGACTACGACGGGAAGACCCAGAGGGTCCATGTACTCGGTTCGCACTCCGAGTCCGCTGAGCAGGCTCATGACCTCCGCTTCAAGCCCGGCAGCTCCGTCGTCGGGGGATGACGCGGTTGGTGTGTCGGCCGCATGTGATCGCGACAAGAAGAGTCCACCCGCCAGCAGTCCCGCGCCGATCGCGGTGGCGATGGGGGATGGCGTGAGGAGCCCCCACGCGACAAGGCTACCCCCCAGCACGACAGCGAGACCCGGAACCCAGCGGGGCCACGCCCGTGCAGCGGGCGAGGAGGGGTGCCCGCCCGGGTCGGGGGCCGCATACCGACGCAACTCCTGCAGGCGCGCGACACGATCGCGAAGGAGGTCCGTGGAGATCTCCGATGCTTGCGCGCGGACATCGTCGGTCGGCATCTCGACGAACAGCTGCCCCTCGCCCGCCTCGACCTCGACCCGGAGTTGCTCCGCCTCCGCGGTGAGGTCGTGGAGACGGGTCGCCAGCACCCGTGACGAGTCGGGGCTGCGGAGGAAGGCGTCGACCTCGTCGGCTCCGTCGAGAAGACGTCGATGCCCGTCGTCGAACGCTTCGATCGTCCGGGTGGGAGCGGCGAGATCATCGTCGACGGCGGACAATCGTCCGCGAAGTCGTGCGACCTCCTCCTCGAGGGATTCGAGGTGGGCCGCAAGATCGTTCGGGAGCCCGTCGAGCTCGGCACGGGGACCACCCTCCCGGCGCAGCGCGGCGACACGGTCGAGCTGGCGCTTGAGCGGAAGAAGGTCCTGGACGCGTTCTACGACGATCCGGTCTCGCTTCAGGTCGCGCCGGACGTCATCGAGCCGGAGCACCACGCTCTCGTGATCCTCGGTGAGAGCCCGGATCTCGCGGTCTCGCGCCATGGCCTCTGACCGACGGGACCGAAGGGCCCGCATTTCGTCGCGCATGACGCGCAGGCGCTGGTTCCCCCTCCGGTTCGGCCGCCAGATCTCACCCGCTTCCTGCTCCAGCCGATCGGCCACGTCGCGGGCGGAGGCCAGGTCCGAGGCTCCCATCGATCCGAGGACGCGATCTTGAATCCGGCTCCATGTCTCGTCGTCGAGTCCGGCGAGTTCGGCCAACGTTACGGCGAACACCTGACGAAAGACGGTGCGCGGGACGTGGCGCACTGCTTCGAGTGGCTGGTTCCTCAAGTCGAGCCGGTGTTCCCCGTGAGTCAGCTTGCCGGTCGGCGTCGAGCGGAGGCGTCGTTCCACGACGAGACAATCCTCGTCGACCGAGCGGATATGGATCCGCCCGCCTGCCTCGGTCGTGCCCCAGGGGACGTGAGGGTTCGTGTCTCTAGACGCCGGTGAGAAGCCGTACAACGCGGTCGTGAGGAAGGAGAAGAGCGTCGACTTCCCTGCTTCGTTCGGACCCAGCACGACGACGAGCTGTCCCAGAGGCTCGGTCCCGGTGTCGAAGTCGGCGAGTCTCCCGAAGCCATCGACGGAGATTCGTTCGATCCTCATCCGCCGGCCTCGCCCTCGAGGAGTCGCATCGCGAGTTCCCCGTCGGCGTCATCGAGGAGCGAGCGAACGTACGATGCGACGCTCGCCGGATCGTCCGAGGGCGCGCCAGCGAGTGCCGTCACTTCCACGGTATCCAGCGTGACCTCCCCGTCACGGACGGCGCGAGCGAGGCGCAGGACTTCACCGAGGACGTCGGTGCGTTGGCGGTGTTCGTCGAGATCGATCGTCGCGTGTACGGCCTCCGTGGAGAGGACGACTTCGAGGGCGCCAAGCATGGGCGCGAGCTCGGAGGCGAGCAGGTCCTGGTCTTCAGCCGTGCGGAGTTCGGACCAGAGGGGGCAGGGTCCGCGGAGGACGACACGGGCCATCCACTCGGTGCCGTGCGTCGCGGGATCGTCCTCGCGCTGGCGGTTCCACGCTGCGAGACACGTGCGTTCGAGATCGTCGAGCGAGTGGACGTCGTCGAGGCGATCGACTTCGACGGTGTCCCAGCGGACCGGCGCGAGCGGCCTGAATGCCACCACCGGTGATTCCCGGTCGGACAGGTCCACGAGGAGTGCCCCTCTCGCGCCCGTATCGGTGTGACTCTTTCCCTGAAGGCTGCCGGGATACCAGATCGGTGGGTCGACCGAGAGTTCCTGGCGCACGTGGACGTGCCCCAGTGCCCAGTAGTCGTATCCCGCCGTGCAGAGCCAGGTCAGTTCGGACGGCGCGTACGGGTGGTGATCTCTCGCCCCGATCGACGAGTGTACCTGCGTGTGCAGAAGTGCGACCTCCGGCAGCTCGCCGGTGGGTACGGGGAGGGCTCGAGACAGGTCTTCGGTGGTGCGGTCGTGCTCGTGGCCGGCGGCAGTCACGTACCCGACGGGTTCACCCGCGTGATCGTGGATCGTGAAACGTCTCGGGGTGCTGTCTTTCGCGACTCGGACCGAGGTAGGCCACGTGAGGGATCGGGGACCCGTCGTCGGCGCGCCGGGGTCATGGTTTCCCGTGGCGTAGATCACGGTGATGTCGTGATCGCCGAGACGTTCGGCCTGCTCGAGAAGGAAGCGCTCCGTCTGAAAGGACAGGCGCTCGCCGTCGAAGAGATCACCCGCAATCAGGAAGGCGTGCACATCCTCCCGGATGGCCAGATCGACCGCGTTGCGAAACGCCTCCCGAGAGGCGTCGCGCAGTCGTCGCCGGACCGCCTCGGAACGGCCGGAAAAGGAAGTGTCGAGGTGTACGTCGGCGACGTGCAGGAAGCGCATGGGCCAAACTAGAGGAATGCATGGATCGGGGGAATTTATTCGCTCGCCGAAGCGCCCGTCCTCGCAACTGATCGATTATGTTTCCGGCCAATCGGTTCTTCCATACCATTGAATGACCGATCCCCGCACCCTCTGTCGTGCGTGCCGGGTCCCGCCGGCCGCCGGACGAATTACATGAGCGACACTACGGCGGCGGCTCCCAGCCGGCTCCGCGAGATCTCGCCGACGATCAACGACGTCCGTGACCATCTGCAGTCCGGTCCGGACGGGGCGTCCGATCTCCTCCTCGACTTCGCCCAGCTGTTCCTCTCTCGTGCTCCTGACGAGCTCCTGACGAATCGGAGCACCCGGGATCTCGCATCCATGACGCGGGGGGCCTACCGATTCCTGGAGAGCTCCCGCCCCTTCCGGGTGGACGTATCCGTCGTCAACGCGGACGAAGATGACGAAGAGTGGGATGCTCCGGTCACGTTGATTCGAACCAACGTCAGCGAGCGGCCCTTCATCATCGATTCGATTCGAGAGTACCTCTCCATGGAGGGGCTCGCCGTAGAGCGGATGGTCTACCCAATCCTCGATGTAGAGCGGGACGAGGAGGGACGTGTCGTCGCGCTGAATGCTCCAACAGACGGCGGGAGCAAGGAGTCGATCGTCCACTGCGAGGTGGAGCGGGTCGGCGATGCCGAACGGCTCGAGAGGCTCAGGTCGGATCTGAGTGCGCGTCTTCAGGACGTCGTCCGGTCCACGGACGACTTCCTGCCGATGCTCGGGGCACTGGGTCAGGTGGTCGACGCGGTCCGCGGAAACGCCGACGCATTGCCGGATCGAAGAGACGAGTTCGGGGAAATCGAGGCGTTCCTGCACTGGCTGAAGGACGGTGGATTCGTCTTCCTCGGGTACCGTGCGTACGACCTCATCGGGGGTGAGGACGGCGGGGAGCGCTCGATTCTCGTCCAGCCGGGCTCGGGGCTCGGTCTACTCCGGAACGAGGGCGACTCGCGCTTCGCCGAACCCGTGCCGGTCTCGGCGCTCGACCCGGGCATGCGCGAGCTCGCGTTGAAAGGCCCGGTCCTCATCATCAACAAGACGAACGCCGAGTCGACGGTTCACCGTCGGGCCCGGATGGACTACGTCGGGATCAAGAAGCTCGACACGAATGGGCTCGTGTTAGGTGAGCACCGCTTCATCGGCCTGTTCACGTCGAAGGCGTATTCGGAGCCGGCCGCCAACATCCCGCTCCTGCGCGACAAGCTGAGCCGCATCCTCGATGCCGAAGGCGTGCGGGAGGGCTCCCACGATTACAAGGAGATCATCACGATCTTCGACTCGCTTCCGAAGGAGGAGCTGTTCCTCTCCTCCTCCGAGGAGCTGCGTGATGACGTTCGTGCGGTGCTGACGGCGTACAGCGGTCGAAACGTGAAGGTCGTGCTGCGTCAGGATCCGCTGCGCCGAGGGGTGTCCGTCATGGCCATCCTCCCGCGCGACCGGTTTTCCGGCAGCGTACGGAGGCAGATCGAGCGGGCTCTGGTCGAGCGCTACGGGTGTGAGGTCCTCAACTACCACCTGGCGCTGGGCGGGGGTGATCAGGCGCGACTGCATTTCTACCTGAGCGCCACTGAGGAGATGGTCGCCGCGATCAACGTGGAGGACCTCGAACATCTCGTGGCGGCCATCATCCGGACGTGGGCGGATCGGGTCCGGGAAGGGCTGGAGAAGGTCGTTTCGGCCGAGGAGGCGAGAGAACTCGCCGACCGGTATGACGAAGCGATGAGTCGCGAGTATCAGGCGGCGGCCGACCCGGAGATCGCGGTCTCGGACATCTGTGAACTGGAGCGGATGACGCGGGAGGGTGCCGACGTATCGGTGGGGCTGACGAACCGCGCTGAGGATGCCTCGGTTGCCGGCGTTCTCGGAGCGACCGAGCTCAAGCTCTTCCTGAAGGGTGAGCGTCTGGTCCTCTCCGACTTCATGCCCATCCTCGAGGACGCGGGCCTTCGTGTCGTCGCGATGAAGCCGTATGAAGTCGGGACCAACGGATCTCCCGTGGCCACGATCTACGTCTTCGCCGTTCAGGACCGAGCGGGTGAACGGCTCGACGTCGAGGCTCATGGCGATCTACTTCCGGAGGCGATCCTTGCGGCCCGCGCCGGGGATGTCGTGTCCGATTCGCTCAATGCCCTGGTGGTCAGCGCCGGACTTCATTGGCGTGAGGTCGATGCCCTCCGAGGTCTGGCCGGGTACGCGTTCCAGTCGGGAGCCGTTCCGAGCCGCGCGGCGTTGCCGAACGCGCTCGTCGAGTATCCGGGCATCGCACAGGAACTCTTTGCGATGTTCCGCACGAAGTTCGACCCCGAGATGGGCACCTCCCGCGAGGAGCGGTTGGCGGCGATCGACGATATTCGGGACGCGTTCCACGGGTCGCTCCGCAGTGTGGCACTCTTGGCCGACGACCGGGCTCTCCGCCGTCTCGAGGAGACAATCGCCAAGACGGTCAGGACGAACTACTACCGTTTGGGTGGCATCGCTCCGACCCAGCGGTCGGGTGGTGTGCCGTACGTCTCGTACAAGGTGCTCGTAGGCGACCTCGAGAATTCGCGGCCGACCGAGCTGCTCTTCGAAGTGTGGGTCCATTCCGCCCGCATGGAAGGCGTCCACCTGCGCGGCTCCACGGTCGCTCGTGGAGGCATCCGCTGGAGCGATCGCCCGGACGACTTCAGGACCGAGATCCTGGGCCTGGTCAACACACAGATGGTGAAGAATGCCGTCATCGTGCCTGGCGGATCCAAAGGTGGTTTCGTCACGCGGATGACACCGGCGGATCCGGAGGCGCGCTGGGAGGAGGGCCGCCAGCAGTACCAGACGCTGATCCGGGGGCTCCTGGACGTCACCGACAACATCATCGACGGGCGGAACGTCGCCCCGGATAACGTCGTGGCGTTCGATCCGCCGGATCCGTATCTGGTGGTCGCGGCGGACAAGGGAACGGCCACGTTCTCCGACCTCGCGAATGCCGTATCCGCAGAGTATGGCTTCTGGCTCGACGACGCGTTCGCTTCGGGTGGATCGAACGGGTACGACCACAAAGCGGTGGGCATCACCGCCCGCGGCGGATGGGAGTGCGTGAAGCGTCACTTCCGCGAGAAGGGGAAGGACATTCAGAGCGAGCCGTTCACCGTCGCCGGGATCGGAGACATGAGCGGCGACGTCTTCGGGAACGGGATGCTCCTTTCCGAACAGATCAGGCTGATCGCCGCGTTCGATCATCGGCACGTCTTCATCGATCCTGATCCCGACCCGGCGCCTACGTATGCCGAGCGGAAGCGGATGTTCGAGCTCGGCCGATCCAGCTGGCAGGATTACGACATCAGCCTCCTGAGTGAGGGCGGGATGATTGTCCCGCGGGGAGCGAAGGAGGTCGAGCTGAGCCCCCAGGCGCTGAGGGCGCTGGGGATTCGCGAGGATGAAGAGCCGCCGACGGACGGTGAGGCGCTGATTCGGGCTGTCCTGAGAGCCCCGGTCGAACTGCTCTGGAATGGCGGAATCGGGACGTACGTGAAATCTGCCTCCGAGACGCACGCCGCTGCGGGTGATCCGTCGAACGATGCCGTGCGGCTGGATGTGGGAGAGCTGCGCTGCGACGTCATCGGAGAGGGCGGAAATCTCGGACTGACCCAGCGTGCGAGGATCGAGTACTCGGCACTAGGTGGCCGGATCAATACCGACGCCGTCGACAACTCCGGCGGCGTCGACATGTCGGACCACGAGGTAAACCTCAAGATCCTGCTGACGCCGGCCGTCGCGTCGGGCGTGCTCGAGCAGACCAAGAGAAACGAGCTGCTCGAAGAACTCACCGAGGCGGTGGCCGAACTGGTGCTGGAGAACAATCGATCTCAGAGCCTCGCGGTCTCCCTGGACGAACGCCGCTCCCGGGAGTCGATCGATGAGTTCCGCGACCTGATGCTGTCGCTCGAGAAGGCAGGGGAACTCGACCGGACGTCCGAGCACCTTCCGTCCACGGACGTGCTGATCGAGCGCCGCGAGCGGGGTCAGGGGATGGCTCGCCCCGAACTCTGCGTTCTGCTCGCCTACGCGAAGCTCTCGCTGAAGACGCGCCTGCTCTCGAGCGGGCTGCCGGATGACGGTGTTACGGAGAGCTACTTGCTGGGGTACTTCCCTCCGAAGGCGATCAGCGCGGCCGGGCAGGAGAATCTGGACCATCACCGTCTGCGCCGGGAAATCATCACGGCCGAGATCACCAACGACCTCGTTGACCTCATGGGTTCGGCCTTCGTATTCAGGCTGATGCGTGACACCGGCGGCTCGGCCGAAGAGGTCGTTCGAGCGTGGCTCGTGGCCTCACGTCTGGCTGACCACCGGGTGCTCATGCGCCAGATGGCGCAGCAGGCGAGCGCTGTGAATGCGCGGGTATCGTACCGCTGGCTTCTCGGGCTGGCGCGGGTGCTCGAACGCACCACCCGATGGGTCCTTCAGAACGTCGAGCCGGACGAGTCATCGGCGAAGACCGTAGAGCAGAACCTGTCGGGTCTCGCCTCGCTCCGTGAGGCGTTCGGGGACGTAGTTCGCGGCGAGGAGCGTACGCTCTTCGAGGCGCGGGTTCAGGAGATTCAGGAACTGGGTGCCGACGAGGCCTTCTCGCGCCGCCTCATCACCCTTCGCTTCCTCGACCAGCTTCTGGAGATCCTGGAGATCGCTCGGGAGGTGGATACCGACCCGATACTGACCGCGCATGCGTTCTATCAGACGTCGGAATCCTTCGAGATCCCGTGGTTGCGGCGTCGGAGCTTCGCCTCGGCCGGCGACGATCAGTGGGAGATGCGGGCCGCGCAGGTTCTGTCGGACGATCTTTCGCGCGCACATCGGCGCATTTCGACGGGGCTGCTCGCGCGTCACGGAGGTGCTGAGGACGAGGGTACCGACTACATGGCATACGTGAGGCCTGCCGATCTGGAGCGCTTCCG
Source organism: uncultured Gemmatimonadaceae bacterium (assembly GCA_964492085.1). Taxonomy (GTDB): domain Bacteria; phylum Gemmatimonadota; class Gemmatimonadetes; order Longimicrobiales; family Gaopeijiaceae; genus UBA2589. The sequence continues at coordinate 43,675 of CAZBHZ010000025.1, forward strand.
CGACATCGTGGAAGAGTTGAGGGCGGAGGAGAGCATCGGACTCGCGGCCGCGTCCGTCGCCGCTCGGGAGTTGAGCGTGCTCGCCGATCGAATGGCGAGGCCCCCCGACCAGGAGGATCGCCGATAGTGCCTCGTCGGGAGGGGTTCACCCTCATCGAGCTTACGGTTGTGGTGGCGATCGCCGGCATCGTCGTCGCATTCGGAGGCCTGACCTTTTCCGGCTACTTCCAGCGAAGCGCTGCGCGCCGTGCAGCGCAGGTCTTCGCCCAGGATCTCGTAGTCGCCCGCAGTTATGCCGTCCGCTCTCAGGAGCCGGTCGTGTTGCGGGTCTTCGAAGGCACCCTCTGGTATCAGATCGTCACGACGAACACGGCTTCGGAAGTGTTGCGCCGTCGGTTCACCGGCTCGGCTGCGGACGTCGACCTGAGCAACGTCGCGCTGGACGTCTCCGGGGACACGCTCGTGTTCAACTCCCGAGGGCAGATCGACATGAGCGGAGTCGGGAGCGCTCTGGGGACCGCGGCGTTCTCGGCTGGGGAGGTCACCTACGAGGTTCAATTCAACAGCCTCGGGGCCTCCAGGGTCGAAGAGTCGTGAGGGGACGGTGGCCTCGACCCTCGCGCGCGAGGTCCGGCTTCACACTCATCGAGGTCGTCGGCGCGCTCGTCATCTTTTCCGCCGGCGTCCTGGGAATCATGCGTGTCGGTAGTTCGTTGACGACGCAGTTGCGGTACTCGGGGGCCCGTTCGGAGATCGTCGTTCTGGCGAACGAACAGCTCGATTCGATCGAGTCGATGCCCTTCGATTCGATCACCGCGGGTACGGTTCAGGACACCGTGAGCGTACAGGGGTGGGTGTACCAGCGCATCGTGACTGTAACGGATCTGACCCCCATTCTGGCCCGCATCGACGTATCCATTCAGCGCACGGACAGTGTTGGGCCCTCGCACGCGCTCACCTCCTTCACATCGGCTGTGTGGTGACGGTGGGTGGCGCGCGGGCGTGCGACGGGTTCACGCTGGTCGAGACGTTGATCGCACTGGTGCTGTCGACAGTGATTCTCGCTCTGGTGGGTCACACGTTCCTGGTCCAGAACCAGTTCTACGCGACCCAGACGCTACGCGTGGGTGCTCAGGACAACGTGCGAGCTGCGACAGAGCTGATGGCTTCCGAGGTGCGCAACGTCGCATTGGGAGGTGTGGTGGTCGCGGGTGCGCGGACGCTGACTGTGCGATCACCGATGGCGATCGCCGTGCTCTGTGATGTCAATGGATCCGGCAACAACGGTGAAGTGCTGACGGATGGCGGAGAGGCGGCGCTCGACACGGATGAGGTGGCGGGTCTGGCTCTGCTTTCCGGCGGCGCATGGAGCTTCGTGAACGCCACATGGGCGTCCGTGAACGGGAGCGACGCATCATCGGCTGCGAACTGCTCCAACAACGGAGCCGATACGGTCGGCGTGCGGGGGGACTTCCATCGTCTCGTCGGACTTACGACGATCTTCCCCTCTCCGCCGCCGACTGAGGGAGATGCCGTCATGATCTTCCGTGAAACGACCTTCTCGATCCGTCCGTCACAACTCGACACCACCGCGCTCGCGCTCTTCCGCCAACCGTTCGGTGGGACGCCCGTCGAGTTCGCGACGGGGATCGATACGACGGCTCAGTTCCGGTTCAGGACCGCGGGTGGTGGCTTCGCCGACACGGTCGCCTCCGGTCTGACCGACATCGACGCGGTTCAGATCATCGCCGACGCCAGAAGTCCGGCACCGACCGGTGGGGCCGATGACATCGTCTTCGGATGGTCGGTCAACGTCCCGCTTCGGACCATCCGGTGATGATTCGGTCAGGCATGGGCTCGGGGATGGCAGACCTGCGCCGTGGGGAGGGCGGCTTCGTGCTTCCCTTCGTGGTCTTCATGCTGTTCGCGGTCTCCGTGGCCGGCGTGACCGGATACCTCATGGTGTCGACCGAGTCCACGATGGCTAAGGGAAGCAGCGACGGATCCGAGGCGCTCACCGTCGCTCGGGCGGGGCTGGAGCGCTTCGTGGCGGAGCAGGTGGGCACGTTGCCCGATACGGTGAGCTATGCCATAGGGGGCGGCGTCGCGGTGGTCACCACGTCGAAGTTGCTCGAGCGGGATTCGATCACACACGTGTACCGCATCCGGTCGGAAGCGACGGTGACGGACATCTTCTCGCCGAATACCCCGGCGCGGCGAACGGTGACCGGCTATGCGACGTATCACCTGCGCCCGCTGCCGCATCACGCGGCGGTGATGATCGGGACCAATGTCATTGATGTGGACAATGGCGGACGCATCGATGGCCGTAATGCGAACCTCCCGATCGACTGCTCAGGCGGGAACGCGACCAATATCACGGGCGCGATCGCTGCCGTGGGCGTGTTCGCGGATTCTCCACCCGACGTGAGAGGCTTGCCGGATGTGGAGATCTGGAGCGGGGGCTCGTCCCAGATCCTCGATTCGATCGGTCTTCGGTGGGACGTGCTTTCCGATCCGGACTTTCCGGTGGACTTCGAGAACGTCATGCCCGACTTCGGGACGCTGCCTTCTGACTCGTTTCCCCTCGTTCGATACACGGGCTGGATGAGCTCAGGCGTGACCGGACGGGGTGTGCTGATCGTCGACGGCGTGTTCGACCCGTGGTCGTCGTTCAGTTGGGACGGCATCGTGATCGCGAAGCACGTTGACGACGTTCTTCAGGGGGAGATCCACGGACTGCTGATTGGCGGGATCGAAGAACCGAACATGTACAACACCGTCGATTTCCAGGCGACCGCGACCTACTACCCGTGCAACGTGTACGCGGCGAACGAGTCACTGGCCTACCTCGAGCTCATGCCGAGCACCATTCACGAGGTGTTTTAGGCGCTCACCCGGGCGTGCGTGTCTTCTCGTCGATGCGGTCCGTCCGGGGAAGTTGGCCTGAGGCGCGGCTCTGGATCGCCGTCGCGGCGTTCCGGGTGATGATGTGCCGTCCAGGCCGGAGGGGTCCGAAGTCCTCTGGCCCGGCCGCTTGCGCGTATCTCGAAGCGGCGCGCATTCTAGAGCGGCTTCACACGAAGAGGGTGCATGGAACCGACGAACGCGCGGGATCCGCAGTACTACCACAAGGTCGTGGATTGCCAGTGGGCCTGCCCGGCCCATACGAACGTGCCTGAGTACATCCGGTTGATCGCGGCTGGTCGGTACACGGAGTCCTACCTTCTCAATCGCAAGTCGAACGTCTTTCCCGGGATCCTGGGGCGCACGTGCGACCGGCCCTGCGAACCGGCGTGTCGGCGGATTCGGGTCGAGGACGAGCCCGTGGCGATTTGCAGGCTCAAGCGAGTCGCGGCGGACCTGCGAGACGACGTGTCCGACTTTCTGCCTCGGGCCCCGGCAGAGAAGAACGGGAAGAAGGTGGCCCTGATCGGAGCGGGTCCCGCGTCGCTCACCGTCGCGAACGATCTCATGCCCCTGGGCTACGAGGTCACGATCTTCGAGGCCCTCCCGAAGGCGGGAGGACTGATGCGCACGAACATCCCATCGTTCCGACTTCCCGTCCGCGTTCTCGAGGAGGAAATCGACTACATCCTCGACATGGGTGTCGACATCCGGTACGACCACCCGATCGACTCGATGAAGGAGCTTCTGGACAGCGGCGAATTTGATGCGGTCTTCGTCGGAACCGGCGCACCCAAGGGGAAGGAGTTGAACATCCCCGGTCGAGAGGAAGCGGACGCGAACATTCACATCGGGATCGAATGGCTCGAGGCGATTCACTTCGGCCACATCGACTCGGTGGGTGAACAGGTGCTGGTGATCGGTGTCGGCAATACCGCCATGGACTGCTGCCGCAGCTCCAAGCGTCTCGGTGGGAAAAGCATCAAGGTGATGGCGCGTAAGTCGCGCCCTTATTTCAAGGCTTCCCCCTGGGAGCTCGAGGATGCCGAGGACGAGCTGGTCGACATCGTCGTCAACCACTCGCCGGCGAGCTTTGTAGTGGAGGACGGCCGGCTCACCGGAATGATGTTCGACGTCGTCGAGTGGCAAGAGAATGAGCAGGGTCGTCTGGTCAGCACCAAGCTCGACGAGACGTTCATTCCGGCCGACGATGTCATTCTCGCCATCGGACAAGACAATGCCTTCCCATGGATCGAGCGTGACATCGGTATAGAGTTCGGCGAGTGGGACATGCCGGTGGTGGATCGGGCGACCTTCATGACTTCCCGTGAGGGCGTCTTCGTAGGTGGGGATGCAGCGTGGGGCCCGGAGAACATCATCTGGGCCGTCGAGCATGGTCATCAGGCAGCCATCTCGATCCACAACTATTGCGAGGGCAAGTCCGTGACGGATCGTCCGCCGTACGGCATGAACCTCGTCTCGACGAAGATGGGGATTCACGAATGGCGCTACTCGAACGACTACGATCCGAACCTGCGCACCGAGATGCGCTACGAGGATCTGGAGAAGCGTGTGGCCGACATGATGGTCGAGGCCGAACTGGGCTTCGATCCGGCCCAGGCGGCGCGAGAGGTCGAGCGGTGTCTCAACTGCGACATTCAGACGGACTTCTCCGCCAAGTTGTGCATCGAGTGCGATGCCTGCGTGGACATCTGCCCCGTCCTCTGCCTCACCATCACGCACCATGGTGAGGAGGACGACCTGAGAGGTCGTTTGACCGCCCCCGCGGAGAACCGGGATCAGGCTCTCTATGTATCGGAGGGATTGCCCCAGACCGGGCGCATCATGGTCAAGGACGAGGACCTGTGTGTGCACTGCGGCCTCTGTGCCGAGCGCTGCCCGACTGCGGCGTGGGATATGATGCAGTTCGACCTTCTGAACCCGCACGCAGGGACGGAATCGTGGCCGAGCACGGCGATTACGCTGTAAACGACTTCGCGTTCAAGGTCGCAACGGTCAACGGGACCGGGTCGGCCAGTGCGAACGGCCTGCTTCTGCAGGCGTTGTTCCGGATGGGAATCCCCGTGACGGGCAAGAACGTCTTCCCGTCCAACATTCAGGGGCTTCCGACCTGGTACGAAATCCGGGTCAACAAGGACGGCTACACGGCGCGCAGCCCCGACTTCCATCTGGTCGTCGCGATGAATCCTCAGAGCTACGCGCGGGACATCGAAGCGGTCACGTCTGGGGGATGGGTCCTCTACGACAACACGCGCGAACTCGACGACGAATTCCGTCGGGACGATGTGTCCTTCATCGGTATTCCGCTGGCGGGGATGTGCGTAGACGAGTTCGAGGGCTCGCGGACGCGGATCCTCATGAAGAACATCACGTACGTCGGAGCGCTCGTCGCACTCCTCGACATCGACATGGATGTCGTGAAGGGGATGCTGCAGCAGAAGTTCTCCGCGAAGCAGCATCTCATGGACGCCAACTTCCGCGCGATCGAGATGGGGTACTCGTACGCGAAGGAGCACTACGATTGTCCGCTCCCGATCCGCCTCGAGTCCATGAACGCGACTGCGGATCACGTGATGATCAACGGAAATACGGCCGCCGCGCTGGGTTGTGTGTACGCGGGTGCGACCGTGGGGGCGTGGTATCCAATCACGCCCTCCACCTCGCTCATGGACGGTTTCAGTGACTATTGCAAGCGGTTTCGGGTCGATGCCGAGTCCGGCAAGAACAACTACTGCATCATCCAGGCGGAGGATGAACTCGCTGCCGCCGGCATGGTCATCGGTGCGTCGTGGATGGGCGCGCGCGCCTTCACCCCGACGAGTGGCCCCGGCATCTCGCTCATGAGTGAGTTCATCGGGCTCGCATACTACGCGGAGATCCCGAGCGTCTTCTTCAACGTCCAGCGCACCGGTCCGTCGACGGGTATGCCCACGAGGACGCAGCAGGGCGACCTGATGCTCTGCACGTACGCATCGCACGGGGACACCAAGCACATCGCGCTCTTTCCCTCCGACCCCCGGGAGTGCTTCGAATTCGCCGTGGCCGCCTTCGACCTGGCTGAGCGATTCCAGACCCCGACGTTCGTCGTGTCCGACCTGGACATCGGAATGAACGACTGGATGATTCCCAGGCTGGAGTGGGACGATGCCTACGTTCCGGACCGCGGCAAGGTGCTCTCGGCGGAGGAACTGGAGGAGGCGGAGTCCTTCTACCGCTACCTCGATGTGGATGGAGACCACATCCCGTACCGGACGCTTCCGGGCGTGCATCCCAAGGGTGCGTACTTCACGCGTGGCTCCGGGCATGACAAGTACGGTCGTTACACCGAAGGATCGGCCGAATATATGGAGGTCGTCGATCGACTCCTCGCGAAGGTCGACTCCGCAGGCGACGCCGTGCCGGCGCCCGAACTGCACCAGGACGAAGAGGCCACGGAATGGGGGCTCGTCTCCATCGGGGGCTGTCACTGGGCAGTACTGGAGGCCCGCGACGATCTCGCGGAGCAGGGCATCGCCATGGACTATCTGAGGGTTCGCGGCTTCCCCTTCAACGAGACCGTCGAGCGGTTCCTCGCCGAACATGACCAGGTCGTCGTGATCGAGCAGAACCGCGACGAGCAGCTTCGCAAGCTGATCACGATCGAAACGAGCTGCCCCAAGGAAAAGTTGAAGTCGATCACCTACTACGGCGGGCAGCCGTTGAGCAAAGGTCACGTGCTGGACGGGCTGGCCGAGTGGATTCCCGAGCTGGCGAGCACTGCACCGGAAGGGCTCGCCGCGTCCGGCCGGGACGTGTCGGGTGGAGACTCCGAGTCCGATCCGGCCACCGCGGAGGCGACATCATGAGCTACATCACCAAGCCGGTTGCTCGACATCCCGGTGTACCGGCCAATGCGATCGGACTTACGCCGCGCGACTACGAAGGTTCGATGTCGACCCTGTGCGCTGGTTGTGGCCACGATTCTGTAACGGCTGCGCTGATTCAGGCGTTCTACGAACTGGCCGTCGAGCCCCACCGGCTCGTGAAGGTTTCCGGCATCGGGTGCTCGGCCAAGACGCCGACGTACTTCGTCAGCGAGGCGCATGGCTTCAACTCGGTCCACGGGCGCATGCCGTCCGTCGCGGCGGGAGCCAATGCGGCGAATCGGGACCTGTTGTACGTCGGGATCTCCGGAGACGGCGACTCGCTCTCCATCGGTCTCGGGCAGTTCTGCCATGCGATCCGGCGGAACGTGAATATGCTGTACGTGCTCGAGAACAACGGTGTCTACGGTCTCACCAAGGGACAATTCTCCGCGTCCGCGGACATTGGGAGTCTCTCGAAGGCCGGCGTCGCCAATCGCCAGGGTCCGATCGATCCGGTGAATCTGGCGCTTTCGCTCGGTGCGACCTTCGTGGCCCGCTCTTTCTCCGGAGACAAGGAACAGCTCGTTCCGATTCTGATGGCCGGCATGCGACACCAGGGCTTCGCGTTCATCGATGTGATCTCACCATGCGTGACGTTCAATGATCACAAAGGCTCGACCAAGAGCTACGCGCACACCCGCACGCACATGCATGAAGTCATAGAGACCGACTTCGTGCCGCTGAAGGCCGAGATCAAGACCAAGTACGGTGAGGGCGAGGTGAAAGCCGTCACCCTGCACGATGGGAGTACCGTACGTCTTCGCAAGACGAATCCGGACTATGATCCGTCGAACCGCCGGGCCGTGCTCGATTACCTGGGCGCTACGGCGGCAAGAGGCGAGGTCGCGACAGGCCTGCTGTACCTCGAGGACACGAACGACGACATGCATTCCTTCGAGAACACGGTCGAC
>CAZBHZ010000026.1:0-14162 GCA_964492085.1 uncultured Gemmatimonadaceae bacterium
GTCTGATTCGGAATCCAGACGAAGCGCCCGTCCGGCGTGAAGGTCGGGTGCCAGGGCTGGCCACCGACGTCGATCGAGTTCACGACCTCGGGCTCGTCACCGGTGAGGTCGAAGATCAGCAGGTCGCCGGTCATCTGACCACCGCCGACCATCCAGTCGCCGTCGGGAGAGACGGCGAACTGCACGAGCATGTGGTTCATGCCGTCGAGTCCAAGCAGATCGACCTCCTCCTCTCCGAGAGGAGCGTACGCGATCGAGTTCTGGCCGAGGCTGGCCGAGAAGAACCGGTCACCGTGCGTGTCGACGACAAGGGCATGCGGACGGGGGAAGAAGACGTCCACCTCTTCGAGTTCCATGGTCGAACGGTGGATGACGCCGATCCGCTGAGGCGGATTCACCGCGGCCATCGAACGCCCCACGTAGAGAAGATCCGACTCCGGATCCAGGCTCAGCATGCCCGGCGTCTCGAAATCGGCCTCACCGACGAGCTGGTTGTCCCGATCGAACTTGAGGACTTTGCCGGCCGCGATCAGGGAGACGTACCAGTGTGAGCCGTCCGGCTCGACGGCCGTGTGGTGGGCCTTGGCGGTCTCGGAGTACCCGAGCGCCTTGAGATCGACCGTCTCCACGAGCTCGTTCGTGCTCATGTCGATGACGGCGACGGTGACCTCTTCCTGGCTGGCCACGTACAGAAGCTCCTGCGCCTCGGCCGCAGCGGCAGGGACGAGTGTCCCTGCCGCCACGATCAGGGCGATCAGTCGATGCGGCATGAGCCGCCGAACGTGCCGAGACATGACGTTCTCCGTTACTGCGAGATCGTCCGCGGACGATAGCGAACGATGAAGAGACCCTCAGAGCCGCTCGTCACCGCGACGATGCCACTCTGGAAGTACGGGTAGTTGGACCACGAGCCATCCATCTGCGCGTCGTCTCCGCCATACGGGACGGTGTCGAACGAGCCCACCGGGACCGGGTTCTCCGGGTCCGAGACGTCGAGCACACGCAGGCCGCTCTTGTAGTTCGACTGATACATCGTGTTGCCCACGATGTAGAGGTTGTGATCCGTCGCTTTGGTGTCCGCCATGTATTCGCGGGCGAGGATCGGATCGTCGAGATCCTCGAGATCCCAGATGAGCGTCCGGGTCGTTGCGACGTTGCCGCCGGTCTCGTCGAGCTCATCACCCATGTAGAAATAGCGGTGATCCGACGAGAGCCACCCCTGGTGGGAGTACGCAACGTTCGGATACGTCGCCATCGAAACCGCCACTGGGGCGTCTTTGTCCGTCACGTCTGCGATCGAAAGCGCCGTCTCGTTCGCACCGAGGCAGATTTCGCGACCCGAGTAGTCCTCGTCGGGACCGTGGTAGACGACGCACTGCGCGTCGTGCGAGTAGCCGGTCCGGTCACGACCCGTGGTCATGTCCTGGAAGCAGCCCGCGAACGTCGGGTTCAGCGGATCCTGGACGTTGATCATGTGAAGCCCGCCACCGCACGTCTCACCGCCGCCGCTGCTGCCGACGGAGTAGGCAAAGCCGGTGTCTTCGTTGATCACGATGTTGTGCGCGCTGTGGATCCGGTCGTAGTTGGCGTCCTCCGTGAAGGTCACCGGCTCCGAACCGTCCAGTCCGCGCAGGCGCGTCAGGTCGAAGACCTGCATGCCATGCTGCCCCGCATTGTCCGCGACGACGAACATGTGGTCTTGATAGACCTTCATGTCACGCCAGATGGTCACGTTGGAGCCATCTGTCATCGGCAGGCGGCCCAGGTAGGCCGGAGCGCCCGGGTTGGTTACGTCCACGAAGGCAGTCTGATTCGTCATCCCGACGAGGACGATTTCGCGACCCGTTTCAGGATCGGTCCAGCCCCAGACGTCGTTCGTGTTGATCCCGCGCTCGGCCTCCATGTCGCCGAGCGGGATGAAGGAGAGGAGGTCGACCTGCTCACAATCGAACATGTCGGCCTGGCCGTCCTCGGAGCAGCGTACCTCGTCGCCTGCGATGGCGTCGATCCCGAGCATGACTCCTCCGAGCCTCCCGGCAGTCTCCCAGCCGCCGTCCGTCCAATTCAGTACATATGCCGCACCGGTGCCGTTGTCGGCCCGAGCTGCCGCGCCTACCGCGAAGCCGTCACCGACCGCAACCTCGGATGAGAAGAACTCACGAGCATCGACGCCGTTTCCGGCCTGGGCGCTGTTCGTCCACTCGCCGGAGTCGGCGTCGTAGGAGTAGGTGAAGACCCGACCCTGACCGTTGCCGGCGGAGGCGGCACCGATCAGGGCCGTCTCACCGTCGAAGGTGATGCTTCCGCCGAAGCCCGTCTGAGCCGAAGCCTCGAAGGGGATCAGCATCGTACCGAGTTCCCACGCGCTCTCCTCGAACGTATACGCGATCACCGAGCCGATCCCCACGATGTTGCCGGGCGAGCCTACGAGTGCGACGTCGCCGGCAATCGCGATGTCCGACCCGAAGTTGGCCTGCGCGTTCACCAGCGGAGCCTGCAGCGTACCGCCCTCGACCCACGAGTCGGTGTCGGCGTCGTACCGGAACTGATAGACGGCACCCTGACCCTCGTCGGCCGCCGGGGCGGAGACCAGGAGGTGACCACCCGAGAGGGCGAGTTCTGCACCGAACCGGGACTCGGGCATCAGCTGCGCTGGAGCCAGCTTCGAGTGCTGGACCCAGTTGTCGCCATCCCGCCGGAAGGTGTAGACCGCGCCGCGCGCGCTGTTCTGGGCGATCGTACCGATGGCGATCCAGTCACCGTCGATGTCGAGGCCGCTTCCCAGGCTGTCCGCCGGCGTGCGGTCGTCCGTGACGATTCGTCCGGTTTCGCTCCAGGTGCCGCCGTCGTTTTCGAACAAGTAGACCGCGCCCGTGCCGCCATCCACGCGCGTGGCCGACACGAGCAGGAGATCGTCCTGTGATGCGAGGCTGATCCCGAACCGGTTCGCCGCGGAAGCGTCCGAGGGTTCGAGCATCTGGCTCTGTGCCCAGTCGCCATTCCCATCGCGGTCGAAGACGTAGACCACGCCGGAGCGCATTTCATAGACGGGCTCACCTACGATGATCTGGTCGCCGCTGACGACCATTGCATTCCCGAACGACTGCGCGCTCGAAGGAGTTGCCCACCCGGCTGCCGCCGCGGCAGCGGCGAGCATCACACACATCCGCTTCATACCAGCCTCGTATCTCAGGGACGGACGCAAACGGACGACGGGCGCCCGCTGAAATCCAGATTCATCCATCCCGAAAGCATGCCCGACTCCGAGGGTCGGGACAAGTCGCAGCCGGGGGACGCGGACAGAGTGATACAGGACAGGCCCGTGACTGTTTCCGGGTTCCGGGGTTCCCCCGAACCGCTACTGCTGCTCGAAAAGCATAAAGAGGAGGAAGGCGATCCCGGCCGCCACGATGGTCGCGAAGGTGATCTTCACCCAGCTCCACGGCCGCTGCCCCTGTACCTCTCCCGTCCGCGCGTTGACGAGGAAGCGGAAGATCTTGCCCCGGTAGCGGTAGGAGCAGATCCACATCGGGAGCAGCACGTGCTTGAAGGTGATGTCCCGATGCCGGGTGCTCAGCGTGTGAATCCGCTGGTGGTCGCCGCCGATGTCTCTACGGACGTCTCCCCGGATTACGTCCTCCATGCGCTCCTTCGCGCGTGTCCACCCGGCCTTCACGTCGATCTGGTACCGCTCGGCGGTGAAGCCGGACAGATACTCATCCGCGTACGAGACGAGGTTACCCAGGTCCCAGGGCTCCAGCTCTTCGGCCAGATCACGCGGTAGCGAAGTCGATCCGACGACGAGCATGTCATCAAAGTCGCGGGAAACCCTGCCCGCGGCCGGGCGCCAGCGGATCTTGGTGTCCTGGTACGTCTCGGTAACCGACTTGCCGTCCCGGGTCACGGTGCGGGTCCTCGTGACCGTGTAGTTCTCACCCCGCTGGCCCGTATAGCTGCTGACGGTGTCCGCGTCGTAGGTCCAGTACGGCGCGTAGAGGCCCTGAAGCCTGCCATCGAGCTGCGCGAGCTTCTTCAGCGCGTTCGGCGCGAACCAGAGCTTGTTGATCCAGCCTCGGAAGAGTTCTGTCGCTCGGTGCCGGTCGATCTTGAAGGGAAGCAGTGCCGAGGGTTTGAGCAGTCGCTGGGACGTCTCTCGCGCGACGATGCTCGAGCCGCAGTAGGGGCAGGGAAAGGCTTCGTGCGAAGGAGAGGGCTCCACCAGCGCCGCACAGGAGCCGCACTGCACGGATGCGACGTCTTCGGTTTCGGCATCGTCACCGAGATGGTTCGTGACCGTATCGAGGAAGTCGATCTCATCGACCCCCTCCGTCGTCGACGGGATGTGGGTTTCATTCCCGCAGTAGGGGCACTTGAGCGCCTCGGTACCGGGAGCGAACTCGACTCTGGCCCCACACTGCTCGCAAGGGAACTGCCGGGCGTCGCCACTCACGCGCGGTCCCGGCGCCTGGCGTCGCTCGCTTCGCTCTCGTGCGAGATCGACATGACCTCGATGGTTTCGATCACTGCCCGGGTAGCGGTGGAGGTGTGGCTCCGAACATCCCGGCGACTGCGTCGAGGTCCCCGGCTGCCGTCCACTCTGCCATGCCTTCGGTCCACACCAGTGTCTCTCGCGTCACCATGCCGCCCTCGATCTGGGCTTTCAGAGCCGCCGCGTCGAAAGGCCCGGCCTGCTGACCGTCGATCGCGGCGAAGTACTTGGGCGCCTGAGGGATCGGCGGTGGGACGGCTCCTCCACCCTGAGGTGGCTGTGCGCCGGGTGTCATGGCCTGGGCCATCTGGTTCCCCATCGCGAAACCCATCCCCGCGCCCATCCCCGCACCAGCAGCGCCACCTCCCGGGTTGTTCGCCATATCACCGATGGCCTCGGCCGTCTGATACTTCGTGTACGTATCGAGGTCGCCGATCACGCCCATGCTGGTGCGCTTGTCCACGGCTTCCTCGACCGCCGGTGGCAGCGAGATGTTTTCGACGAGAAGCGTGCGAAGCTCGATCCCGTATGCGTCCATGTCGCTTCGTACGCGGTCGGCCAGTTTTGAACCGAGCTCGTCGTAGTTGGCCGCCATGTCGAGCACGGGGATGCCCGAGGACGCCATCGCATCCGAGAAGCGGGCGACAAGGACGTTTCGGATCTGATCGGTGATCGCCTCGGTCGTGAAGTGACCGTCGGTGCCGACGATCTCCTTGAGGAACATGCCGGGATCCGAGACGCGCACGGCATACGTGCCGAATGCCCTCACACGAACCGGTCCGAACTCCGGATCGCGCATCGTCACCGGGTTCTTCGTCCCCCATTTCTGGTCCATGAACTGACGCATGTTCACGAAGTAGACTTCGGCCTTGAACGGGCTCTCGAAGCCGTGCTTCCAACCCTTGAGCGTGGAGAGGATCGGGAGGTTTTCGGTCTCGAGCGCGTACATGCCCGGCCCGAACACGTCCGCGAGCTTTCCCTCGTCGATGAACACGGCCGCCTGCCCTTCCCGCACGGTCAGTTCGGCGCCGTTCTTGATCTCGTTGTTGTGCCGGGGAAACCGGTAGACGAGGGTGTTCGGGCTGGAATCAGTCCATTCGATGACATCGATGAACTCGCCCCTGATCTTGTCGAACAGGCCCATTGGCCGTGGCCTCCATGCTGTCGGTGCGTGGCGGCCTCATCATACAGCGAGGCCGTCGCTCGTGCTCTCTTCGAGTCTACTACGTGGTTCGGGGCCCGGCTCTTCAGTTCGGATGTGCGACGGCTTGCCGCCAGGGGCGCTGCCGCACAAGCTCCGCGAGCGCTGTTCCTCTTTTTCAACCCATCCCAAAGAACCATGAGCGCATCCGACCGAGCACACGTCCCCGCGGCGATCCTCGTCGCCGCTATCGCACTCGCCGGAGTCGTACCTCTCGCTGGGCAGGAGCCGGTCGACTGGGGTGAGGAGCTCGTCTTCCACACGTTTTCCATCGCGGGGGTCGATCCGGCCACCGGTGAATCGGGTGTCGCTGTCACGACGCGCAACGCGTGCGTAGGAAATGGCGTGCCCTGGGTCCGGGTGGGTGTGGGTGCGGTCGCGACGCAGGCGTCGACGCGCACGGCCTACGGCAGTGAACTCCTCGACATGCTGGAGGAGGGGATGTCACCTCAGGAGGCACTCGACGCGGCGACCGCAGCCGACGAGGGGCGCGAGAACCGACAGGTCGGGGTCGTCTCCGTGGACGGGCGGGCCGCCCAGTTTACGGGTAGCGGTCCCGGCGACTGGGCGGGCCACCGATCAGGGCCGAATTACGCGGCGCAGGGCAACGTGCTGGTCGGGGCGGGGGTCGTAGATGCGGTCGCGGAGACGTTCGAAGCGAGCGAGGGAAGTGGCCGTCACCTTGCCGATCGGCTCGTGGAGGCGCTCGAGGCCGGTCAGGCCGCGGGTGGGGATCGTCGAGTGGGGCGGACGCAGTCGGCGTCAGTCGTTGTCGTGGACCCACGTGAGGGCATGGCTCGTCGAGCCGATGGTCAGACCGTCCACATCAACGTGTGCCAGCACGAGACCCCGGTCGCCGAGGTCCGAAGGATCTACGACACGGTCTCGGGCACGCTGGGCTTTCGGGAGCTTTCCTTGCCGACGGGTAACGACGTCTGGCAGGTGAGAGTGATCATGCATGCCCTCGGCTACTATCGGTCGCAGGACGAAGGCGTAGAACGGAGTGCGGAAGCGATGAGGTACGACGAGGAGATCGCGCAGGCGGTGGACGCATTCCGGGAGGACCGGGGCCTCTCGAATCCGCGCTCTGGCGGCACACCGTCGGGCTTTGTAGACACCCAGCTCGTGAGCGTGATGTGGTCGGCCCTGGAGGACGCCGGGAAGGCGCGGGAGGTCCGCGAGGCGATTCGTGCCACGACGAGGATTCGGCGATGAGCGTGAGGCGGCATGCCACGTCGAAGGCTGCTGCGTGCTTCGCGTGGTCTCGTCCCGTCGTGGTGGGGCTCCTCGGACTCGTGGTCTCGGCCCTCGCCGCCGCCCCGGCTTCGACGCAGCAGATTCCGCTCTCCGAGGCGACGATCGCCGACATCAACGACGCCTTCGACGCCGGCTCACTCACCGCCGAGCGACTCGTAGAGATGTACCTGGCCCGGATCGAGGCGTACGACCAGCAAGGCCCGGTGCTGAACACCGTTCTGTGGCTCAACGAACAGGCCCTCGAGCGAGCTCGGGATCTCGACGCCGAGCGACGCGCGAGGGGTCCGCGTTCTCCGCTGCACGGGATCCCCGTGGTCCTGAAGGACAATGTCGATACGGCGGACATGCCCACCACTGCGGGATCGATCCTGCTCGCCGGATCGATCCCCCCGGACGACGCGCACCTGGTGGAAAGGCTCCGCGACGCCGGCGCCATCGTCCTGGCCAAGGTCAACATGAGCGAGTTCGCCTCGGGTGCGACCATGTCGTCCGTAGGTGGATGGATTCGAAATCCGCACAGTCTTGACCACTCCCCGTCGGGCTCGTCCGGTGGAACGGGGTCCGCGATCGCGGCGTCGTTCGCCCAGCTGGGGATCGGGACCGACACGGGTGGCTCGGTACGAGGCCCGTCCACGGCGAATGGGATTGCGGGCCTGAAGCCGACGCTCGGTCTCGTGAGCCGCGACGGTATCGTGCCGCTGGCGCTGTCGTTCGATACGGGTGGGCCGATGGCGCGGAGCGTCCACGACGTCGCTGCGATGCTCAACGTCATTGCAGGCGTGGATCCGGCCGACGAGGCGACCTCGGCTGCGGAAGGCCGAGTCGAGGCCGACTACACGGACTTTCTCGACGAGGGTGCTCTGGACGGTGCCCGGATTGGGGTGGCGCGGCAGTTCATGGGGGGTGACCCGGAGGTCGATTGGATCGTCGAGGCGGGTCTGGGCCACATGGAGCGGGCGGGAGCGACCCTGGTGGACGTGGCGTTCGACGACTGGCTGATCGATGCCAAGGCGTCGTGGTACACGACGATCCGCTGGCGGGAGTTTCGCCAGCAGATCCCAGCGTACCTGGCGTCCACCGGCCCGGAGTACCCCAAGTCGCTGGCTGATCTGGTCGAGCGGTCGCAGGAAATTCTGGCTTCGACCAACGACGGGGGGCATCCGAATCCCGTGCGGTGGGCGCTGTTCGAGGACGAAGAGGCCAGTGGCGATGTCACGGACTTCGAATACGTCACGATGCGGGATCACGGTCTTCAGGTCGTGCGTGACCACGTGATGGGGATCCTGGCGCGCCATGAGCTCGACGCGATCGTGTATCCGACGTCCGGTACGCGCCCGGATCGGGTGGGCGAGGACGCGGCGGTGTGGGACGTTCCGTCGGCCACGAATTTCGCCAATCTGACGGGCTTTCCTGACCTGATCGTGCCTGCCGGCTTCACGTCCGGCGGGCTTCCGGTGGGCATTTCGTTCTTCGGACCGGCGTTCAGCGAGAGCGTGCTCTTCGGTCTGGGATACGCGTTCGAGCAGGCGACCCGAGCCCGTCGGGACCCTGTGACGACACCCTCACTGCCGGGCGAGGGAGTCGGTCGGTAGCCCGTTCTAGGGCCGGGATCTACTTTAAACGCTCTTTTTCGGCCCGAATACCGTTATTTTCGGAACCGTTGTGCTTACGCCCCGGACACCGGTTCTGTTTGGGCGCCTCACCCCGGAGTTCATGGAAGGACGATTGACCGTCGGCATGCGCGCGAACGCGCCCGCGAGCCAGGTGCCGTCTGCCGCGTTCGACGCGTCGTCGACCGCCGCGCAGGGGTCGTCCACGTCTGGATACCCTGGTCCCGCAGGGATTTCCGCGCGGTTGCCGGCTGCGCTGGTCGCGGGTCCGCTCGGGGTGCGAGCGGCCGCCATGGGGCCGAACGGCTCCGTCCACCCGGAACCCGGTCCGGACGAGGCTCTGGTCGGAGTCCTGCCCCCCGTGTACCCCGAGTGGCTCGGGGACCGTGAGTTCAACCGGGCACACGGCTGCCGCTTTCCGTACGTGGTGGGCGAGATGGCCCGGGGAATCGCGTCTGCGGACATGGTGATCGCGGGTGCCCGGGCGGGGCTCATGGCCTTCTTCGGGAGCGCGGGGCTGTCGATTCCGGATATCGACGAGGCGATCCAGACGATTCAGGCTGAGCTCGGGACGGGGATCCGCAACTGGGGTGCGAATCTGATCCACAGTCCTCAGGAACCCCACATGGAGATGGATTTCGCCGAGCTGATGCTCGCGCGAGGCGTCTCCAACATTTCGGCCTCGGCCTTCATGCGCCTGCAGCCGGCCATCGTCTACCTGTCGGCCAAGGGTCTTCAGCGCTCGTCCGACGGGTCGATTCAGCGACGCACGCACATCTTCGCGAAGATTTCTCGCGTCGAGGTGGCCCGCCCGTTCCTTTCTCCGGCACCCGAGTCGATGCTCGCGCCCCTGGTCGAGGCGGGGAAGCTGACGGTCGAAGAGGCTGCACTGGCCCGACTCGTTCCAGTGGCGGAGGACATCACCGTCGAGGCCGACTCTGGAGGACACACGGACAACCGTCCGCTGCCCGTCCTCCTCCCGATGATTCTCGACCTCGCTCAGGCGATGTGCGCCGAGTTCGGGTACGCGAGGCCCGCTCGCGTGGGGGTCGGGGGTGGTCTCGGAACGCCCGCGGCGGTCGCCTCCGCGTTTGCGACGGGTGCGGCGTACGTGGTCACCGGATCCGTGAACCAGGCAGCCGTCGAGTCGGGGCTGTCCGACGACGGGCGGCGGATGCTTGCGACTGCGTCCATGACCGACGTCGCCATGGCTCCTGCGGCCGACATGTTCGAGATGGGCGTGGAGGTTCAGGTGCTGAAGCGCGGGACGATGTTCGCCCAGCGCGGCAAGGAGCTGTACCGGATCTTCCGCACGTACGCGTCGATCGAGGCGATACCCGACGAGGAGCGCGTCTCGATGGAGCAGAAGATCCTCGGTCGCTCGGTCGATGACATCTGGGCCGATACGGTGGCCTTCTTCGAACGTCGTGACCCCCGGGAGATCGAGCGAGCCCAGCAGGATCCAAAGCACCGGATGGCGCTCATCTTCCGCTGGTACCTGTTCATGGGCGCTCAGTGGGCTCGCTCTGGCGAGGAGGCTCGCCGGGGTGACTACCAGATCTGGTGTGGCCCTGCGATGGGCGCCTTCAATGACTGGGCGAAAGGAAGCTTCCTCGAGCCCGTCGACCAACGCACGACGGTTCAGATCGGGCTGAATCTCATGGAGGGCGCCGCGTGGCTGGCGCGCGCCCACCAGCTGCGCCTGGCCGGTGTCCCTCTGGGACCGGCCGATACCACGTTCGCTCCGCGGCAGCTCCGCTGAGCCTCGTCCACTATTGCTGAGAGCATAGATGTCCACCTCACCCCCCATCGCCATCGTCGGAATGAGCTCCCTGTTTGCAGGGAGTCACGATCTGCTCGGCTTCTGGCGTGACATCGTCTCCGCTACGGATCGACTCACCGACGTGCCTCCGCACGCGTGGCTGATCGAGGACTACTACGATCCGGATCCGAGCGCTCCGGACATGACGTACGCGAAGCGTGGTGGATATCTGAACCCGGTGGCGTTCAACCCGATGGAGTTCGGGATGCCGCCGACGACGATTCCGGCGACGGACACGGCGCAGCTCCTCGCACTGATCGCCGCCAAGCGCGTTCTGGAGGACGCGGGCAAGTACTCGGACGAAGCTGACCTCAGTCGCACGAGCGTGATCCTCGGCGTCGCCTCGGCGACCGAGCTCGTCGTGGAGATGGGCTCACGGCTCCACCACCCGATTTGGCGCAACGCGCTTCGTCAGGCCGGCCTTCCCGAGAGTCGAGTTCAGGAAATCGTTCAGCTCATCAAAGATCATTACCAGCCGTGGCAGGAAAGCACGTTCCCCGGCCTGCTCGGCAACGTGGTCGCAGGTCGTATCGCGAATCGCCTCAACCTGGGCGGTTCGAACTTCGTCACGGATGCCGCCTGCGCCAGCTCCATCTCGGCGCTCCAGGCCGGCCTGCATGAGCTGTACCTCGGCGACAGTGACATGGTGATCGCGGGGGGCGTGGACGCCCTCAACGACATCCTCATGTACATGTGCTTCTCGAAGACGCCTGCGTTCTCCCCCACGGGCGACTGCCGGCCTTTTTCGGAAGACGCGGACGGGACCCTGATCGGTGAGGGCGTGGGCATGCTCGCGCTGCGGCGCCTCGAGGATGCCGAGCGGGACGGTGACGAGATCTACGCGGTCATTCGCGGCCTCGGAGCGTCCTCTGACGGAAAGGGGTCCAGCGTCTACGCGCCCCGCCCCGAAGGGCAGGCCAAGGCGCTCCGACGCGCGTACGAGCACGCGGACTACAGCCCGGCCACGGTCGAGCTCGTCGAAGCACACGGGACCGCTACCAAGGCCGGCGATGCAGCTGAGGCGCGCGGTCTGACGTCGGTGTTCGGCCCGGCGAACGAAGAGGGGCGTGCATGGTGCGCACTGGGCTCCGTGAAGTCGCAGATCGGCCACACGAAGGCCGCCGCGGGCTCCGCGGGCCTGATCAAGGTCGCGCTGGCGCTCCACCACCGCGTGCTGCCCCCGACGCTCAAGGTTTCGAAGCCGAACGCACAGCTCGGACTCCATGACGGGCCGCTGTACATCAATACGGAAGCGCGCCCGTGGATTCGGGGCAGCGATCACCCGCGACGTGGGTCGGTCAGCTCGTTCGGCTTCGGCGGTTCGAATTTTCATGTGACGCTCGAGGAGTACACGGGCACGGGTCGCCGTCCCGAACGCTTGCGGACGTGGTCGGACGAACTGGTCGTGCTGTCCGCCTCGGACCCTGACGGCCTGGCAGCCCGGCTCGGTGATACGGCGTCGCGCGTGGATGCTGGTCACCCGTTGGGCCTGATCGCGGCCGACGCGGCGGACGCCTTCGATGCGAAGGCTTCGGCTCGTGTCGCGATCGTCGCGCGTGATACCGACGAACTGACGGCGAAGCTCGCCAAGGCGTCGGACGCTCTCGGCGGCGGTCATGCGGAATCTCTGCCCGACCCCGACATCCGCTTCGGCTTCGGGACTTCCGCGGTAGGGAAGCTCGCCTTCGTCTTCCCTGGGCAGGGAAGTCAGTACGTGGGTATGGGTGCCGATGCAGCCATGACCTTCGATGGGGCGCGCTCCGTCTGGGATGCGGCCGCCGACATGGAAGAGTTCGCGGGAGACCGGCTCGACCGCGCGGTCTTCCCGCCGCCGGCCTTCACCGACGAAGAGCGGGCGCAGCAGTCCGCGAATGTCACGGCTATGGCCACGGCTCAGCCCGCCATTGCGGCGGTCAGTCTCGGCTTCCTGCATCTGCTGCGGACGCTGGGCGTCGAGGCCGATGCGGTCGCCGGGCACAGCTTCGGTGAGCTCTCGGCTCTGGCCGCGTCGGGCCGGATCGATGAGGGCGCGCTCCTGGCTACGGCCCGCAAGCGGGGCGAACTGATGGCCGAGGCGGCTGCCAGTACGGCCGGTGCGATGATTGCCGTTCCGAGTGATGCGGCTACCGTGGCGGGCTTGATCGACGCGTCGGACAACGTCGTGATCGCGAACGACAATGCGCCAACGGAGGTCGTGCTCGCGGGTGCGGTCGAGGCGATCGATGCGGTGACCGACAAGCTCAAGGCGGCCGGGCTGCGTACGATCCGTCTGCCGGTGGCATCCGCCTTTCACAGCAGCATCGTGGCCGGTTCCTGCGAGCCGTTCCACGAGTACCTCTCCGACGTGAAGTGGAGGGCCGGCTCGATCGACGTCTATGCGAACAAGACCGCCGACGTTTATCCCAAGACCGCGAAGGCGGGTCGCCGCCTGCTGGCCGATCAGCTCGCGTCTCCTGTCCGCTTCCGCGAGATGGTCGAGGCTATGCATGCCGCGGGCGTCACGCACTTCGTCGAAGTGGGTCCGGGCCGTGTGCTCACCAAGTTGATCGGACGGTGCCTGGGGGATCGGGCACACGTCGCAGTCTCTCTCGACGACAAGAAGGTCGACGGCCTCCGTGCGTTCTGGCGTGGCATCGGCGCGCTCGCCGCCGAAGGCATCGACATGAACCTCACAGCGCTTTCGGAGGGGTATCGGGTTCCCGACGCTCCGGCGGAGGCGAAGCCTTTCGAAATCATGATTACCGGCTTCAACCACGACCGACCGTATCCGCCTGAAAACGGAGCGGCCGGTCGCGCGGCTCCGAATCCCGAGGAAGTCGAGACGCCGCCCGCGCCGGCTCCGCGTGCGGCTGCCCCGGCGGCTGCGCCCGCTCCGCCGCCCGCCGTTCAGCCCGTGGCTGCAGCTCCGGCTCCGGTGGCGCCCGCGCCTTCGCAGCCGACGGTCGATCCGGTGATGGCCGCTCAGGTGCACCAGGTCACGATCGAGGCCCATCGCCGGTATCAGGAGCTCATGGCCGAGAGCCACAGGAATTTCCTGAGCCTGGCGACCCAAGCCCTCGGTCAGGGGGTCGCAGGTCAGGTTGTCGCGCTGCCGGCCGCGCCTGCCTCGGCAGCGCCGGTGGCACCACGGGACGTGGTGGCCCCGGCTCCTGCAGTCGTGTCCCAGCCGGTGGCTCCGGTAGCTCCAGTGGCTGCGGCGGTGCCTGCCGTACCTGTCGTCGCCCCGGCGCCGGCCGCCGTCCAAGCGACGCCAGCAGCACCGGCTGCTGCGCCCGCGCCCGCTGCGGCTCCGGCCCCTGCTGCACCGGCGGTCGACGTGACGGCGATGGCACTCGAGGTCGTGTCGGAGAAGACGGGGTACCCGGTCGACATGCTGGACCTGGAGATGGAGATGGAGGCTGGTCTCGGCATCGACTCGATCAAGCAGGTCGAGATCCTGTCGGAACTGCAGGAGCGTCTGCCCGGACTCCCCGAGATCGAGCCGTCCGAGCTGGCGAATCTGCGTACGCTTCAGGATGTGGCGGACAAGCTCTCTGCCGGACTGCCGGTCGGTGCAGCAGCAGCGCCGGCTGCGGCTGCGCCAGCAGTCGCTGCGGCTCCGGCCCCTGCTGCACCGGCGGTCGACGTGACGGCGATGGCACTCGAGGTCGTGTCGGAGAAGACGGGGTACCCGGTCGACATGCTGGACCTGGAGATGGAGATGGAGGCTGGTCTCGGCATCGACTCGATCAAGCAGGTCGAGATCCTGTCGGAACTGCAGGAGCGTCTGCCCGGACTCCCCGA
>CAZBHZ010000026.1:14262-49373 GCA_964492085.1 uncultured Gemmatimonadaceae bacterium
AGGATGTGGCGGACAAGCTCTCTGCCGGACTGCCGGTCGGTGCAGCAGCAGCGCCTGCTGCGGCTGCGCCAGCAGTCGCTGCAGCTCCGGCCCCTGCTGCACCGGCGGTCGACGTGACGGCGATGGCACTCGAGGTCGTGTCGGAGAAGACGGGGTACCCGGTCGACATGCTGGACCTGGAGATGGAGATGGAGGCTGGTCTCGGCATCGACTCGATCAAGCAGGTCGAGATCCTGTCGGAACTGCAGGAGCGTCTGCCCGGACTCCCCGAAATCCAGCCGTCCGAGTTGGCGTCGCTGCGCACGTTGCGTGATGTCGCGGACAAGCTCTCGGGCGGTATTGCTTCGGCCGAGTCGGCCACGTCGAAGGAGCCCGCACCAGAGCCGGTTGCACCGGTTGCGCCCGCGCCGCCTGAACCGGTAGATGCGGCGGTTTCGGTAGAAGCGGTCCTCGAGGCCAACACCGTTGTCGATCCGACGAAGATCACCGCGTTCGTGCCGGTGATCGTCGTGGACCAGCGGCCGGGTTTCGGGCTGTCCGCACTCGTGGGCAGCCGCAATGTGGAGATCACGAACGAGCATCCGTCACTCGCCGAGGCACTGGCGGCCGGTCTGCTCGCTCGCGGTGTGCCGGCGACCGTAGTCGAGGAGCCCTCTGCCACAGCCTCGTCCGTGATCTGCCTGGCGGGGCTCGCGGACGTCTCCGCGGGCCCGGCCGCTGCGCTCTCCGTGCATCAGTCGGCGATTCAGGCTGCGCGCCTGGTCGCGCAGCACCCCACTCCGGAAGAGCGGATGTTCGTGACCGTGCAGGCCACGGGCGGACATTTCGGTCTCGATGGAGATCCGGGCGATGCCGCGTGGACTGCGGGTCTAGCCGGGGTGGTGAAGACAGCCGCTCGCGAGTGGCCCGGCGCGTCGTTGAAAGCCATCGACGTCGCCGATCCCGATCAGGCCGCGGACGCGATTCTCGACGAGCTCTTCCTCGGCGGCCCGGCGCTGGAGGTGGGTCTGGCAGCCGACGGTACCCGTGCGGTGGTGCAGATCGAGCCTCTGGCCACGGACGCGGATCGACAGCCGGCGCTCGAACCCGGCTCGGTCGTCGTGGTGTCGGGCGGTGCCCGTGGGGTGACCGCGAGTTCGGTCGCGAAGCTGGCGGAGGCGTGGCAGGTGAAGCTCGCCCTTCTCGGCCGCTCGAAGCTCGCGGAGTGGCCGGAAGGTGTGCCGCTCACGACCGATTCGGTCGAGATCACCGGCGCGCTGGCAGCATCTGCGAAGGCACGTGGTGAGACCGTGGACTTTTTCGGGATGCAAAAGCAGGCGCAGTCGCTTGCGGCGAGCGCGGAGGTTCGGATGTCGCTCGCCGATCTCGATGCCCGTGGCATCGACGCGATGTACATCAGTGCCGATGTAACGAATCTCGATGAGGTATCGACGGCGCTGGACCACGTCCGTGAAACGTGGGGTTCGGTCGACGGCATCGTGCACGGAGCCGGAGTCCTTCGGGACAAGGCGCTCGCTGACATGACACCCGACCGGGTGGCCGACGTCTTTGGGCCCAAGGTCGGCGGCCTCTCCGTTCTTCTCGAGGCGACGAAGGAAGATCCGATTCAGGCGATCGCGCTTTTCTCGTCCATTGCGGCTCGCGCAGGGAACGCGGGTCAGGCGGCGTACTCTGCAGCGAATGAGATTCTCAACAAGGTCGCGGCGAACGAGTCCGCACGTCGCGGTGACTGGTGCCGTGTCCGCTCGTACAACTGGGGCCCGTGGGCCGGAGGCATGGTGGACGCCGGCCTCGCGGCACATTTCGAAAAGCAGGGTATCGCCCTGCTGGGGGTCGACGCCGGGGCTCAGTTCTTCGTGAACGAGCTCGAGCTGCTCAGCGAGGGTGTCGAGCGTGTGGTACTGGCCGCCCCATCCTTTCCCGCGACCACGCAGACCTTCCAGCTCGGTGGTGGTGAGTCGGAGGAGGAGGCCATCGGGTCGTCTCACGTGGCGAGCTTCGCGCTTCGCATGGGTGAGGCGCTCAAGCCAGTCCGGACCATGCGCACCTACCTCGAGGACTTCGTCATCGCGATGCCCGGGCAGGAGCTGGTGACGGGCGCTCATTCGGTCGATGTCGAGCCGATCGAAGCGGCGATCCCGAGCTACCGACTCGTCTTCCGGGACAGTTCGGGAACCATCCACCACGAGACAACGGTCCGGTACTCCGAGAATGGAGCGGGTGCCCCGCCGACCGTGCCGTCTGCGGGCCTGGAGCCATGGCCGTTCGAGGCCGCCGCGGCGTACGACACCGTGCTGGGCACGGCAACAGAACGCCGTGCGATCCTGAATCTCGAGGGCGTGTCCGAAGAGGGTGGTATGGCGCTGCTTCGAAGTGCAGCCAGCCTCGGCTGGCCGGTGAAGGGCTTCACCACGGGATTCGATCCTGCCGCATTCGAGGGGTTGCTTCAGCTGGGTGAGCTCTGGACCCACCAGAAGGCTGGTGCCATGCAGCGGCTGGCCAGCATGGGCCAGATGGTCGTGCACAGCCTCGAGGCATTCCCGGAGCGGATGCGCTCGGCGTTCCGTGCTCGCAGGACGGAAAAGGGCACGCTCTTCGACTTCATTCTCGCAACCGAGGAAGGTGACCTGGTGGCCGAACTGCGCGAGGTGCAGTTCGACGCCCACGGGGCCTGATCGGAGCAGACGGAGTCCTACATGAGCGGCAGCTTTGAGCCCATCGCGATCGTTGGGCGTGCATGTGTTCTACCAGGAGCTCTAAGTCCCGAGGCGTTGTTCGACGCGGTACGGCATGCCCGGGTGCTCATCGACGAGGCTCCTGGGGATGCCTGGGGGCTCGACTCGAGGCGCCTCGTGCACGAGCGCGCACCGGGGCCGTCTCAGGAGTATGTCGTCAGCAATCGGGGCGGGTATGTCACGGGCTTTGACGACGTGTTCGACGTCGCGTACTTCGCGGACAGGATCCCCGGGGCTGAGCGACTCGACCCGCTGACCCAGTGGCTGCTCCACTGCACCCGCACCGCGCTCGCGGAAGCGGGCGTGGAGCAGGCGCCTCCGGGGACGGGGTTCGTCGTAGGAAATCTCTCCTACCCGACGGTCGAGCACACGCGATTCGTTCAGGACCATTGGCTTGAGACTGGGGACAACGCTCCGCGGACCGGCCGGGTCGGGTCTTCATCGGACCCAAGGAATCGGTTCTCGTCCGGTGGTCCCGCTCACATGGTTGCGCATGCGTTCGGCCTGGACGGAGACGTCTTCGCGCTCGACGCTGCATGCGCGTCGTCGCTGTATGCGCTGGACATCGCATGCCGTCGTCTTCAGGATCGGGAAGCCGATCTCATGCTGGCGGGTGGTGTCGCACGGGCGGACCCGCTCTTCATTCACCTCGGGTTCACCGCCCTTCAGGCGCTGAGCCCGAGCGGTCAGTCGAGGCCGCTCCACAAGGGGGCAGACGGTCTTCTCCCTGCAGAGGGGGCAGGCCTCGTCGTGCTCAAACGGCTGGCGGACGCTCGATCGGCCGGAGACCGCATCTTCGGGGTGATCCGGGGGGTCGGACTATCGAATGATGGTCGTCAGAGCGGGTTCCTTGCGCCCGCGACCGACGGTCAGGTGCGTGCAATGAACGCCGCCTACGAAAAGGCAGGCCTGACGCCCGCGGACATCGACTTTATCGAATGCCATGCGACCGGGACGCCGCGTGGCGACACCGTCGAGCTCGAGTCGCTCGCTCAGGTGTGGGGAGACGCCCCGAAGCCTGCCATCGGATCCCTCAAGGCCAACATCGGACATCCGATCACGGCGTCGGGCGTGGCAAGCCTCTTGAAGGTGCTGAGTGCCTTTGATGCCAAAGTGCTGCCGCCGACACCGTGCGATGACCCGCTGGATGCGATCGCCAGCCACGGCTTCCGGCTTCTCAGGGAAGCCGAGCCGTGGGCGAGTGACCGTCCCCGTCGCGCGGCGATCTCGAATTTCGGCTTCGGGGGCAACAACGCGCATCTGATCGTCGAAGAGTGGGTCGATGGGCAGGGCGGTGTCGCCGAGTCGGGTTCGGACACCGCAGCGATCCAGGAGTACGAACGGCCGGCCGGCGACCGCGAGCCGATCGCGATTGCCGGAATGGGTGTGATCGCGGGGCAGACCGTGGGCCTCCCCGACTTCGTGCGCCGCCTGGTTGGCGCGAGGGACGAGTCCGGGACCACGTCGTCCGAGATCGTGCTCTCGATGCAGAGGCTGGGCTTCCCCCCGAATGATCTTCAGGAGAGCCTGGCTCAACAAACGTCGATTCTCGCGGTGGTCGAGGAGGCGCTTCATCAGGTCGGCGGCCTCAATCCGGACCGCACCGGGGTGTACATCGGGATGTGTGTCGACCCGCAGGCCGCTCGCCACGGACTCCGTGTTCGACTCCGGGAACTCCTCGGCGACGACGTTGACATGACCGGCTGGCGAGAGGTGAATCCTCGCTCGGCTCGGCATCTCACCGCCGCCGGGGTCATCGGGTGCATGCCGAACATTCCGGCCAACCGGGTACATGCTCAGCAGGACTGGCGTGCTCCGGGCTTTACGGTCGCCTCGGAAGAGTTGTCGGGGATCGATGCGCTGAAGCTCGCGGCGCGCGCTCTTCAGGCAGGGGAGATCGATTACGCGCTCGTCGGGGCCTCGGACTTCTCGCACGAATCCGCGCACCGTGACGCCGCCGGGCGCGTGCTCCCCGAAGATCGCCAGCGTCCGGGTGATGCCGCGGTCGGTCTGGTCGTGATGCGGGAAAAGGACGCGATCGAGAAGGGTTATCCGATCTTCGCTTCGATCGTCGAGGATGTAGACGAGTCCGCTGCCGGAAGCGTCCGACTCTCGTTGACGTTGGAGGAGGGGGAATCCGAGGTGACGGCGCGCTTCGGCCACGCACACGGGGCTTCGGGCCTCCTGCATGTCGCGGCGGGCGCGGTCATGACGCAACTGGGTGTCATGCTCGATCGTGAGGGTGCGTGGCCGGCCCCTCGCCAACGGGACACCGTCCACACTCGGGTCGCCGTGCGATCGTTTCTGGGCCTCGAAGCCGACGTGACGCTGCGTGCACCACACGTGACGACGGACGTGGTGAGCCCCATCGACGTGCCGGTTGCCCGCTTTCACGCTGCCGATTCTCTCGAAGCCCTGGCGGCGCTGGTGGCCGCCGGCGAAGAAGCGTTCGAGGGTGAGGTCCGCGTCGCCCTCATCGGCCGAGCGGAGGAGGATCTCCAGCGCCTGGCCGCGCACGCGGCAGAAGAGCTGGCGTCCGGTCGGGAGCCTCATGCGCCGGGAATCTTCTTCGGCTCGGGGTCACACGATGGAGAGGTGGCGTTCTGCTATACGGGCGCCGCGGCCGCGTACCCCGGAGCTGGTCGGGATCTGCTGATGGCGTTCCCCGAGATCGGTCACGAACTGACCGAGCGGTTCGCCGGCACGCCAAAGCTCGCTGCCGACCTGTATGGGGCGGACATCACCGGATTTTCGCCGGCTACCCAACTCACGGGCTCGTCGTTCGTCTGCCAGGCCCACACGCAGTTTACCCGGAATGTTCTTGGGATGAGGCCGCAGGTCGCCATCGGTTTGTCATCGGGCGAGACCAACTCGCTCATGGCGTTCGGGGTCTGGAACGATCTCGACGATATGATCGCCGAGATCGACGACTCGGAGATGTACATCAACCAGCTCACCGCCGAGTGTCGGGCGGCGGCCGAGTACTGGGAGCTGCCGGCAGGCGAGTTGCCTGACTGGAAGAACTACCGGGTCGCGGCCCCGATCGAGGCGATCGAGGATGCGATGGAGGGTGAGGACCGCGTGTACATCACGGTCATTCACCACTACGAAGACGTCGTCATCGGAGGAGACGCCGAGGGGTGTGACCGCGTCATCGACAAGGTGGGGCGCGGCCGGGCGATCGATCTCGGTCTCGACATGGTCGTGCATTGTGCGCCGCTCGCCCCGTTCGAGAAGCGATGGCACGATATCCACCTGCGGGAGACCTCGGACGTCCCCGACATCCGGTTCTACACGAACGCGTGGAACCGCGCCTACGTCCCCACGCGTGAGGCCGCCGCCGACGCCATCACGCGGCAGGCGATCGACCCAGTCGACTTCCCGAAGACGCTGGAAGCGGCCTACGAGGACGGTGCGCGCGTCTTCATCGAGCATGGTCCCCGCGCCATCCTCACGAACGCGATCGGTCGAATCCTCGGAGATCGTCCCCATCTGGTGGTGGCCCTGGATCCGCACGAGGGTGCGGGACTCGAGGCCCTGACCCGGTCCGTCGCGCGGCTCTGGGCGGCGGGTGTCCCGATGGATCTGACGCAGTTCCTCTCACGCATCACAGGACTTCGGGCAGGCGGTGAGCCGCTCGCCGAGCCTGAGGGAGCGCTGCTGCGCCTCCCTTCACATTCTCCTGAGGTCGTGTGGCCGGCCTCGTTCACGCCTTCCGGCACACGTACCACAACACTCGAGCACATGGACGTTTCGACCCCCGTGCCGGAGTCCGCTCCGGCGCACGATGGGCATGTCATGGCCCCGCCCCCGAGTGGCGGATTCGGTTACGACGCCGGCCAGCACTTCGCCGCGTCGGCATCCGCCCCCGGCACCACGGTCCCTGCTGCTGCCGCGCCGCCCCCGGCCGCCGCACCGGCTGCTCCAACGCAGGCTCCGGTGACACCGGCCGCACCAATCGCTCACTCCGCTCCAGTCGCCCGTCCCACCGTGGGTTCGGATCCGGCGCTCGAGCTGTTCCATGCCGTGGCTCAGGCCCACGCCGACTTCCTTCGGGAGCAGAAGGACACACACGAGGCTTTCCTGGCCATGGGTCTGGGGCTCACGACCGGGCAGGCACCCGCAGCCCCGTCAGCTCCCGCGGTTCCGGAGCGTGCGCCCGACCTCCGTGTGGTCGTAGAGCCGTCCACTGACACGACGTCGACACCCCCTCGGGTCGTGCCTGCCGCTTCGTCGAACGGAGGCTCCGCCCCGGTCGCTGGTGCGGGTGGTTCATCCGGATCGGCGACCGCTGTCCCCCCGACCCCCGTGGCGCCTGCGGCCCCGTCGAAGCCCCCGACATCTCCCGCTCCGGCCCCTCCTCCTGCTGCGCCGCCGGCCAAGGCGTCGGACAAGAAGCCGTCCGGGCCTCCGTCACCGGTGATTCCGACGCACCCGCCGATCAACCGCGATGAGATGCCGGAGACGGTCTTCCTCACCCGCGAGCAACTCGAGGTGCATGCCGGCGGGGCGATCTCCGAGATCTTCGGCGAACTCTTCGAAAAGCAGGACGGATACGAACGTCAGGTCCGGATGCCGGAACCGCCGCTCCTCTTCGCCGACCGTGCCCTGATGATCGAGGGTGAACCGGGTACGATGAAGAAGGGCCGGGTGGTGACTGAGACCGACGTGCAGCACGATGCGTGGTATCTGCACACCGGTCGTATGGCACCGGGCGTCGTGATCGAGTCCGGCCAGGCCGATCTTCTCCTCATCTCCTGGCTCGGAGCGGACTTCCTCAACCAGTCGGACCGTGTCTACAGGCTCCTTGGTTGTGATCTGACGTTCCACGGAGACCTGCCGGCGCCGGGCGATACGCTGACCTACGACATCTACGTGGACGGTCACGCCAAGACAGGCGATGTCCGCCTCTTCTTCTTCCACTACGACTGCTACATCGGAGACCGGCTGCTGATTTCCGTCCGTAACGGTCAGGCCGGCTTCTTCACCGACGAAGAGCTCTCCGGATCGGGCGGCGTGCTGTGGGATGCTGCAGACGACGAGCCAGATCCGGATGCCGTTCTCGACCCGATGCCGCAGGTGAGTCGCAAGTCGAGCTTCACGGCAGAAGAGGTTCAGGCGTGGGTGGCGGGCGATGCGTTCGGGTGCTTCGGCGAGGGCTTCGAGATGGCATGCCCGCATACCCGGACCCCCAACACCCCGGGTGGGCGTCTCCGCCTGATCGATCACGTTCCGGAGTGGGATCCGGCCGGTGGACCGTGGGGACGCGGCTACCTGCGGGCTGAAGCTCATGTCCCGGTCGACGCATGGTTCTACGAGGGGCACTTCAAGAACGACCCATGCATGCCGGGTACGCTCATGGCGGACGCGGCTACGCAGGCGATGTCGTTCGCCATGGCGGCGATGGGCTTCACGATCCCGCGCGACGGATGGCGCTTCGAGCCGGTACCGGGCGAGATGGCTCGCTTCCTGTGTCGCGGGCAGGTCATTCCCGACGGGCCGCACACCCTCGAGTACGAAATCTTCGTCGAGGACGTCGTCGACGGTCCAATCCCCGAGGTGTACGCGGCGCTCCTCTGCAAAAGCGACGACTTCAAGGTCTTCCAGTGCCGTCGCTTCGGCCTGCGCCTCGTGCCCGACTTCCCTCTGACCACGAAGCAGGAGTTCCTCAGGGAGGACCCGATCCGTTTCGTCGGTCCGGAGGGTTCGGATGTGCGTGGCGACTACGAGGCGATGCTGTCGTGCGCGTGGGGCCGCCCGAGCGACGCCTTTGGAGCGATGTTCACGAAGTACGACGGGCCAACGAAGTGCCCCAGGCTTCCGGGGCCTCCGTACCACTTCGTGACCAGTGTCGTGTCGGTGGATGTCGCGCCCGGCTCGGCCCCGAACGAAGGGACGCTGGTGTCGACCTTCGATGTCGAACCCGACGCGTGGTACTTCACCGAAGGGCAGGGGCACATGCCCTTCGCCGTGATCGTCGAGGCGCTTCTGCAGCCGTGTGGCTGGTTCGCCTCGTACTGCAACTTCTTCGCCGATACCGAGGGTGATGTCGCGTTCCGGAATCTCGACGGTGAGAACTGCATCCTGCACCGGCCAATCACGCCGGACATGGGCACGCTCACGCTCACAACCAGGCTGACCCGGTTCGCGAAGGCCGGAGGCACCAGCATCGTTTTCTTCGAGGTGACGTGCGAAAACGAAGATGGGCCGGTCATGACGCTCGAGACCGATTTCGGCTTCTTCAGTCCGCAGATTCTCGAGGATCAGCGCGGACTGCCGATGACGGATGAAATGCGTGCCCGTCGCGATGCGGAGTCACCGGTACCGGAGATCTCGCTGCTGGATGCGGGTGGCGAACTCGCGCACCTGCCGGGGATGGAGAGCGGCGCCATGCGCATGCTCGACAAGATCACCGGATTCTGGGAGGATGGCGGTGAGGCCGGGCTAGGGAGCATCCGGACGTGGCAGCAGATCCACTACGACGCCTGGTACTTCAAGGCGCACTTCTACGAGGACCCGGTTCAGCCGGGCTCGCTCGGGCTGGAGGCACTGATTCAGTCGGCCCGGGCTCTGGTCCATATGAAGGGATGGCTCGAAGGGATCGAAAATCCGGTATGGGAGCACCCCATCGTCGGCTTCCCCCTCGCATGGAAGTATCGCGGACAGGTCGTGCCCAAGCGCGATGAGGTCGTCACGGAGGTCGAGGCGCTCAAGGTGGACATCGTCGAGGGCGAGTCGGTCACGGTCGAGGTTTTCGGCACGCAATGGGTCGATGGGCTCAGGATCTACGAGGTGCCGTCCTTCGCGGTCCGCGTGCGGTCGGGCAGCTGAAAAGGCGGTTTACGGGCAGACGACTGACGGCGCAGACGTGACGAACGGAGCTCGAGACGGGGCGTCGTACGACGTGTCCCCCGGCGTTCCGCACGTCTGGCTGGTCGACGTTGGGTCCCCGACCTTCCTCGAGCTGGGCCGTCGACCGAACCTGGTCACGGATGGGCTGGTTTCGGAGGAGGACGACCAGCGTGCGTCGAGCTTCCTCGATTCAGAGGCGGGTGACAGGCTGCGGGCGCGGCGTGTCATCCTGCGCATGATTCTGGGCCGATACCTGGCGTGCGCCCCGACCGACGTCGGTGTCGTTACGGCACCGGGAGGCAAGCCCGTCCTCCTCCCCGGAACCGCTGGCGCGGCGACCCATGCGTTCTCGGTGGGGCATTCGGGCGACCTGTATGCGATCGCGGTCGGGCGCTGCTCGAGTCTTGGCCTGGACATCGAACGCCTGCGCTCCGTGGGCAGGGCGACGTCGATCGCCGAACGATGGTTCGGACCGGAGGAAGCATCGTCCTTGCAGTCTCTGACCGGAGAGGCTCTGGACCTCGCCTTCATGGAGCTCTGGACGGACAAGGAGGCGTTGGCGAAGAGGCATGGCGCGGGTTTGCGGTTGATGCACGGGCAAGCTGATGTGCCGGAGGTGCACAGTGAGCTCGACGTCGGCCGTGAGCGGGCTGCAGCTCGCCTGCTTCGGATCCACCCGGGATCCGGGTACGTCGGTGCGATCGCCAGTTCAGAGCCCGTGGCCGGTGTGGACCTCGTGAATGAAGGAGACCCGCGGTGGATCATCTAGTGTTCGCTTCTCCGGATCTCGACGTGGGCGTCGGTCATGTCGAGACGCTTCTCGGTGTCGAGATGTCTCCGGGCGGCAGCCATGCCGACTTCGGGACTCGAAACCGGCTCCTGGGCTTCGGACCGGGCCGGTACATGGAGGTCGTCAGTATCGATCCGGAGCAACCGTCGCCTGTGCGGTCGCGGTGGTTCGGACTGGACACCCTCGATGCCCCCCGGCTGGTGACGTGGTGCGAGGCGGTCGACGACCTCGACCGGCTCCTCGAACGAGCGCGGACAGTGGGCATCGACCTCGGTGAACCGATGAGCGGACGTCGACGTCGTGAGGACGGTACCTTGCTGACCTGGCGCATGACTGACCCCTGGGCGGAGCGGGCCGGGGGCGTCATCCCGTTCTTCATCGACTGGGGCGACACACCCCATCCCGGAACGGTGCTGCCGACATCCTGTTCCTTCCTGGGCATCCGGGGCGAGCACCCTCAGGCGGACCAGGTCCGTGACTGGTGTGAGGCGCTCGGCCTCGACATCGACGTCGTTCGGGGTGAGGATGTCCGTCTGGTTGCGACGCTGGACTCGCCCAACGGAGTGGTAGACCTCTCATGATCCGACGTTCGTTTCTGCACTCGACGCTCGCCCTGGCCGTGTCCTTCGGGTGCACGATGCCAGTGCAAGGTCAGGAATTGCCTCGTGTCGTCGTCCTCGCGACGGGCGGTACGATTGCCAGCACGTACGACGAGGCGACGGGAGCGCTCCGGGCGGCGCTCACGGGGGAGGAGATCGTCGCCGCGGTGGAGGGCCTGTCCGAGTTGGCCCGCGTGTCGGTGGAGCAGGTCGCGAACGTGAACAGCCGGGACATGACCCCCGCCATCTGGCTGGAGCTCGCATCTCGTGCGAATGCACTGCTTGCCGAGCCCGACGTCGCCGGGGTCGTCGTGACGCACGGAACCGACACGCTGGAGGAGACGGCCTACTTCCTGGACCTGACCGTCGAGAGTGACAAGCCGGTCGTCGTTGTCGGCGCACAGCGGGCGCCGACCATGGCCGATACCGACGGGCCGAGGAACATGCTGAACGCCGTTCGCGTGGTGGTCTCGGACGAGGCGGTCGGGATGGGCACGATGGTCGTGATGAACGGTCAGATCAACGCAGCCCGCGAGGTCACCAAGACGAACACCCTGGACGTCGAGACTTTCCAGACGCTCGACTTCGGGCTGCTGGGTGTCGCGGACATCGAGGCTGTGCGGTTCTACCGCGCGCCGATGCGTCGCCAGACGCTCGTGCTGCCGGCGGACGTGCGGCTTCCGAGGGTGGTGATCCTTTCGGAGTACGCCGGATCCGATGGACGGATGCTCGAGCTACTGCTGGAGGAAGGTGAAGTCGACGGTGTGGTGGTCGCAGGGCTCGGACTCGCGCACGTCAGTACGCCGACGCTCGAGGTGCTGCGCAAGGTACGGGAGGCGGGTATTCCGGTGGTCGTTGCCTCCCGGGTTCCGACGGGGCGGATCGTGCCGCTGTACGCGAACAACGTCGACCTTCTGAGCATCGGGGCGATCCAGGCGGACAACCTCAGTCCGTGGAAGGCGAGGGTGCTGCTCATGGTGGCGATGACCACCACGGGGGAACTAGATCGACTGCGTAACATCTTCGCATATTAGACTTAGACTAAGCAGTGATCATTCAACGGGATGTGTGGCCATGGGCGTGATTCTAGTCGTCGATGACGAGCAGAGCAGCCGCGAGATCCTGAGCAATTTTCTCGAGGGCGCCGGGTATGACGTGGTCTGCGCCTCGGACGGGCAGGAAGCTCTTGATCTTCTTCAGGAACAGGAGGTCCGGGCGATCGTCACGGACCTGCGTATGCCGAATGTGAACGGTCTTCGCCTCATCCGATCCCTTCGTGAGAACGGCGACACGATCCCGATCCTCGCGGTGTCCGGGATCAATCGAGACCAGCTCATGCTGGCCGAAGATTACGGGGCCAACGTCGGGCTCTCTAAGCCGGTCGATCGTGACGAGTTGATCAGTATCATGAAGCGTGTCCTTTCGGACAGCCGCGACGACTGGTCGGGTGTGTGGATTCACCCGGAGTTCGGAAACGTCGGGGACTATTAGGTCGCGTGCAGGACTGGGGCGCCCGTAGTTGAGGTCCGCGCCGGGGGAGGCCGCGAGGGATGTCGCTGAGCTGATCGACGAACTCGAGCGTCTGCTCACATCCGATGATCGCATCCTCATCCTCGCGGACGTCACGGCGGATGGGAGTCCGGTAGACTGGATCGGTCGTCTTCGGTCTCAGTTCTCCCGTCATCGACTCCGCAGGGCCGGTGCCGTATCCGACCTCGAGGGCGTCGTGTCTCGTCTCGATGCGCGGACGTGGGCCGACGGATTCAAGGTTCTGAATGCGTGGGATCACCAGACCCACGAGTTCACATCGGACATCGTTCCCGTTCTGATGATCGACTTCCTCGAAAGGGTCGAAGCGCCGGCTCTCCGCGGGGACGAAGAGGCGGGTAGGACCACCGCGGCGATTCTGCTGGACTACTATCTGCTCCACCTTCTGGCCCTCTGCGCTACGAGGATCTGGGACACGCCGGAGCCCACGGCGGCCCTCGGTCGGCTGACGCGGCTCGTGGAGCATCTCCAGGGGCCGAACGGCAGCGGGCACCACTTTGTCGCCGACGCGGAAACCCTCCTGATCTACGCGCTGTCGCAGTTCCATCCCGAAGAGCAGGCGTACGACCGGATCATTGCTCGGGTACGGCTGCTGGAGTCGGATCGCCAGATACGCTTCGCTCAGGTCAGCGCCGCTGTGTTGAGCGCGCACCTCCGGTGGGGCTTCTGGCTGATGTACGAGCGGGACCCCGTGAAGATGCGGCGTGACAACGTGGGTGATTATCCGTGGTTGCTGAACTCTGTGCGCACGTTGGCGAGGGCGTTCGTGTCCTCTCTGGAATCGGGTGAAACCAGGGAAGAGCGTGCGCCGGTCACGCAGGCTCTTCTACAGGGGCTCGCGGCTGACCCGTACGCGTTCACCGGGTCACCACCGGCCGCGCTCTCGGAGTTCGGAGACGACTACGAGGAGCTGATCGCCGCTCTGCGGACACACCAGGAGGTGATCCTCGAGGAGTTCGAGGCGCAAAAGCCGGACAAGGCGCGGTATGCTCCGCTTGCACTGCACTTCAACTTTCCGCACAACACTCTGGTCGCGATTGTCACCCTCGCCCTGCTGGAGGCACGACCGCAGCCGCTGACCCTGAACGATCTCTTCGTACCCCACTTCGACACGGGTGTGGACGAGAGTCAGGAGCACCTGGCACGGACCCTCATGGCCTTCTCGCGAGGGAGTCCCGATCGGCTGGGTTACCGGGGCGCGATGCTGGTTGCCTACGATCCGCTTTCGGGCCTGCGATCCTTCACGATGACGCGAGACACGTTGCGGAGGGGACTGGGCGCCTAATCGGCCTTCGTGCGGTGGAGCCCGAGCCGTCAGTGGGCGGGGTGGGCGATCCTCACGCCCGAGCGGCGCAGCACGGCACGGACGCGCGCCTCCAGTCGATCCGCCTCCACAGGCTTCAGCAGAAAGTCGTCAGCGCCCGTTTCGAGTACTTCCAGTTCGTCCCGGGGGTTCGCGGACCCGGTCAGGACGATCACCGGCAGGGACTGGGTCGAAAGAGATTGACGCACACTCCGCAGGAGGGCGAACCCGTCCATGCCGGGCATGAAGAGGTCCATGATCACCAACGAGAAGTTTTCGTCGCCCGCTTCGATCATCGACTGAGCCGATTCCCCGTCCGGGGCTTCGATGATATGGAAGCCCATGTCCCTCAGGACGCTCGTCACGATGAGGCGATCCTGGGGCTCGTCATCCACCACGAGGACCGGCCCGACTTCCTCTGGCGTCTCGGTTCGCGTCGGGACGACACCGAGCACGCGTTCGATCTCTTCGACCGTCGTGTCGCCATTCTTGACGCGAGCCAATCCGACTTCCGCAAAGGTGCGCATCCCATCGGCCTGCGCAGCACGAAGCAGCTCCGCATCGTTCGGCGACTTGTCGAGAACCGCACGCATCTCTGGCGAGATTACGAGGACTTCTGGCAGCGGGATCTGATTCAGGTACCCAGTACCCGCGCACACCTTGCAGCCCACGGCTCTCTTCACCGGTCGAACTCCAAGGACGGCGGCCAGCTTGGCTTCGCGTGACTTCGCATCCCGCTTCGGGTCGAACGGCCGTGCACACTCGGCGCAGAGCGCCCGAACAAGCCGCAGGGAGATCACCGCGTGGAGAGATTCCGCCAACCGGCCCGCGTCGAGGCCCATATCGACCAGGCGTCGAACACCCGAAACGGCGTCGGCCGTGTGAACCGTCGCGAGAACCTTACGACCGGTCACGGCCGTTCGCAGCGCGATTCGCGCCGTAGGGAGATCGCGGATTTCACCGGCGTGGATCACGTCCGGGTTCTGATCGAGTAACTGCTGAAGCGTCTTCGCGAAGCTCAGACCCGTGAGTGGATCGAACCGGATCTGAGTGACGCCGGGGACGACCATCTCCGGACGGCCCTCCAGAGACAGAACGCTCTTGTGACTCAGTGAGGCGAGTGCCGCATAGATGAAGCTCGACGTGCCGGAACGGGCCGGACCCGAGACCATGACCAACCCGTCGTCCCGGTTGAGGATCGCCTCGATCTTGTCTCCTTCGATCAGTCCGAAGTTCAGGTCCTCAAGAGATGGAACGTGATCCGGGTCAGTGAGTCGGATCCAGACGAGCTCTCCGTCGGGTGTCGGGTTGGTCAGGAGATGGGCCCGGCGTTCGAGATCCGGCGCAGCCTGGACCGGGAATCCGTCGCTCGGATCGAAGCCCGGCTGCTCGAATGCGAGATGCCGAAGTCGAGCTACCAGGCGCGAGTGCGCGATCGTCGGAAGATCGACGACGTGCTGCAATACGCCGTCGATTCGATACCGGACGCGCCCCTGATTGGCGCCGGGCTCGATGTGGATTTCGGTCGCCCGATACCGCACGCCCTGATGCAGCACGACCTCGGCCAGCTTCACGACCGCGGGATCCTCGAGCTCCAGGCCGGTGAAGAGCCCTTTGCCCTCGCTGGTGATGACCTTGAAGTCGCTTTCCGCAACCCGGGCGACGAGGGTCTGCAGCGCATTCTTCGGCGCCCGGGCCGGTGCGTAGGCCCGCTCCAGTGCCTCCGACAGAGTGGTCGGACTCGACATCAGAAAAACGGGTTGCCGACTCGCGTGGGCGACGATCTCCTTGTGGGCCGATCGGTTTGTCGGATCGGATGTCGCGATCACGATCGACGTGCCTGTCGCCGACAGCGGAAGGATGCCGTATCTGCGAGCCACGGCCTCGGGGATCAGCTTGACCGCTTGCGGATCATATGTATTGACGTCGGCCACGCCGATGCGGAAGTGGCTCGCAACCCTCTGGGTGAAACGATCATCCGCGAGCTCACAGGCCCGCGCGACCTCTGGCCACGCCTCACGAATGGCCGAGATGTTGGGCCGGCGCGGCAGGTCGAGCTGCATGCCTGCGTGCGCGGCGACATCCTGAAGCCAGTGGTTCTGGGTTTCCACCATGGTAGGCGACGTGACCGAAGAGCTGCGGACGAGAGACTAAGATAGCCATCCGGCGAGTGGAGGCCATCTTGCCATCGGGCGGTACGTTCCGGTTCCGAGCCTCAGTCGGAGGGGGTATCGCGGCCGACTAGGCCGCAGGGGGTCCGTCCGGGTGGAGGTCGCACGCCGGCGGCTGAAGCCTCGTCCACGACAGTGCGACGATCCGCCATCCGTCAGGCCCTGCGAGGAGGTTTGCGGCATCCACGCCACAGTGGCTGAAGGTCTCCCCAGCGTAGAAGTCGTAGGGCGTCCAGATCGTGGCGAGCGGACCGTTCACGACGACGACCGGATCCCACATCCGCTCGATCAACGGCACCTCACTGGAGGTGATCCTCTCTGCCAGCCCGTCCAGACTCGCCGAGCCAAAGGTCGTCGTCCCATCCCGGGTCTCGGAGAAATGCATCACGACGGACGGGTCCGTCACCGAGCGCAGAAGCTCCGCGTCGCCCGTCTCCAGGGCGTCGAACAGTGCCTGAAGGGTGGCGATAGCCTCGGCTTCCTGCTCAGCCGTGGGCCGATAGGCGGCGAGGTCGTCCTGGGTCTCAGGCGTGGCCTCACCGGTCATGGCAGGCGGGGACTCACCGGAACACGCTCCGACGGCGAGGAGCAAGACAAGTGAGACGGGGGCGTAGCGCATGAACGGACTCCGCGCGAAATGGGTGATCGTTGCCGGTCACGCTCGTCCTCCATCGCGCTGAAGGCAAGTACGCGCCGGGGATGACCTCGCTCTGGCGCGATTCAGAGGGGGCCGGCATTATCCCGACTTCCAGAAGTCGGCCTCCGAACGGAGGTCGACGCGACGCCGCATCCCCTGGGGCGTCTTCAGTGATCGAGAGGCTTGCACATGAGGAACGGAACAACCCGTTGGCTCGCACTCGGGACCGCCGTGGTGCTTGGCGCATGCGGCGGTGATTCCACGGGTAACGATCGTGCCGATGGAGTGGCCGTCGAAGGCGACTGGCCCGTGATTACCGGGAACCTGATGGGTCAGCGCTATTCAGGGCTGACTCAGATCAATCCGGACAACTTTGCCGATCTCGAGGTGGCGTGGGAGTACGATGCCTCGCACATCGGGTCTGTGAACGCGCGGTCGATCCCGATCTACGTGGACGGGCTGCTCGTCAATGTGCACTCGGAGTACCGTACGGTTGTTGCAACCGACGCGGGCACCGGGGAAGAAGTATGGACGTACACGGAGCCAGAGACGTTCCGCTGGGAGTACTCCATGCGGAAGAACCACGGTAAGGGTGTCGCGTACGCCAACGTGGATGGCCGGGACGTGATCTACCTCATCTCACCGGCCTTCTTCCTTCACGCTTTAGACGCCCAGACGGGTCAACACATCGAGGGTTTTGGCCAGCCCGTCGACATTCCGGGCTTCCCGTCCACGGGTGTGGTCGATCTTCTCGGTGAGCATGGCCTCGGTTACGAGTACGAGAACGCCGGGGACGGCATCTCGCTCGAGCAGGGCTATATCACGAGCTCCTCGCCGGCCCTCGTCGTGAATGGCGTGGTGGTGGTCGGCAACTCGGCGGAGCAGGGGTATAACCAGACGCGTCGCGAAAACATCCCCGGTGACATCCTGGGCTACGATGCGCGCACAGGTGAGCACTTGTGGAAGTTCGACGTTCTGCCCGGTCCAGGTGAGTTCGGCCACGAAACGTGGGAGAACGATGCCTGGGAGTGGACGGGCGACATCTCGTCCTGGGCGCCGCTGTCGGCGGACCCCGACCTCGGGCTCGTCTATGTGCCGACCAACGGCGCCACGCAGGACTACTACGGTGGCTTCCGTCCGGGTGACAACCTCTTCTCGACCAGCCTGATCGCACTAGACGTCGAGACGGGTGAGCGCGCCTGGCACTTCCAGTTCGTGAAACACGATATCTGGAACTACGACACACCACAGGTCCCTGTTCTCGCCGACGTCACAATCGACGGGGTGGAGACCCCGATTCTCGCGCAGGCGACGAAGCAGGCGTTCCTCTACGTACTCAACCGAGAGACGGGTGAGCCCGTCTGGCCGGTCGAGGAGCGGGAGGTACCGAGGTCGCTCATCCCCGGGGAGCACCTGGCGGAGACCCAGCCCTTCCCGACGTGGCCTGAGCCGTACGATATGCAGGGTCTGACCGAGGACGATCTGATCGACTTCTCGCCGGAGCTTCGTCAGCGCGCGATCGAGGCGCTCGAGGACTTCCAGATCGGGCCGCTCTTTTTGCCCCCGCTCCAGCGTGACAATCCGCTGGGCAAGCGGGCTGCGTTCTGGTGCCCGGCCGACGTCGGCGGCACGAACATCGACGGCACGCCGGCGTTCGATCCGGCTACCGGCATCATCTACGTGCCGTCGCAGAAGGGCTGCAGCGCGCGCATCATCGTCCCGGGTGTAGAGGAGGATGACGGCGGCGTAGCAGAGGATCTGACGGATCAGCCCACCGGAACGACCATTACGGACTGGGTGCCGGGGCCGGCGGCCTCGCCGGGCCGGATCGACGGACTTCCGCTCTGGAAGGCTCCGTACAGCAAGATTACGGCGATTGACCTGAACACCGGGAACCACCTGTGGTGGACCCCGATCGGTGATACGCCCCGCAACGTTCTGGATCACCCGGCACTGGCCGGCCAGCCGGACCCACGTACCGGCTCAGGTCGTCAGGCCGCCATGTTCGCGACGCCGGACATGCTCGTGTATGCGGGCCAGGACAGTGACCGCACCCCGCACATTTTCGCGGTCGACAAAGCGTCCGGTGAAGAGCTGGCTCGGGTCGAGATCCCGGCGAACAACCGCTACCAGATGATGACGTACATGCACGAAGGCAAGCAGTACATCGTAGTCGCGACGAACGGCGGGAATTTCGCGATGGCACTGCCCGGCTGACGAGCGGTCGCGCTCGCGACGATCCAAGATCGAGATCAGGGCTCCTGGCGTCGCCAGGGGCCCTGTTTTCTCATCAGCAAGACTCGCCGGTGGGAGACAGGTCGGCGATTGAACACAGGAAGAGGGAATGACGATGACACACGCGCGACATCTTCACCTCATGACCGTGGGACTCGTTCTCGTCGTCGGTTTGTTCGACCCCGCGCCAGGTACCGCTCAGTCGCTGGATGTGTTGTCTCCGGCGGTTCGGGACTTCGTGTCGGTATCCGCGGGCCATGTGGTCATCCGCGGCGCGCAGCTGATCGACGGCACGGGTGCCCCCGCGCGTCAGGACATGTCCATCGAGATTCGGGACGGACGGATCATATCGGTGGGATCGGTCTCGGAGGTCGGCGCTCCCGAGGGTGCCGTGATCATCGAGGCTGCGGATCATACCGTGATTCCCGGCCTGGTGATGCTGCATGAGCACCTCTTCTACCCGTCGGGGCAGGCTCGGTACAACACGAACGAGATCTCGTTTCCTCCCCTGTATCTCGCCGGGGGCGTCACCACGATGCGGACCGGCGGCTCGGTCGATACGTACACCGACCTCCGGGTCGCGCAACACGTGGAGGAGGGGCGCATTCCCGGCCCGCACATGGACGTGACCGGTCCCTACCTCGAGGGTCCCGACGGCTTCGTGCGCGCGATGCCCCAGCTGTCGACGCCCGAGCAGGCGCGCGCTCACGTGAACTTCTGGATGGATCAGGGTGCGACGTCGT
This sequence comes from uncultured Gemmatimonadaceae bacterium, assembly GCA_964492085.1. Lineage (GTDB taxonomy): Bacteria > Gemmatimonadota > Gemmatimonadetes > Longimicrobiales > Gaopeijiaceae > UBA2589. The sequence continues at coordinate 33,876 of CAZBHZ010000026.1, forward strand.
TCAAGGCGTACAATCTGATCGATCGAGAGACCCTGCGGGCGGCGATCGAGACGGCGCACGAACGCGGGGCGAAGGTGACCGGTCATCTGTGCTCCATCACGTATCGTGAGGCCGCCGAACTCGGGATCGACAATCTCGAGCACGGGTTCTTCGCCGCTACGGATTGGGTAGCCGACAAGCAGCCCGACCAATGCCCCCGTGGTGCGAGTCAGACGTATCTGGACCTCGACCTCGAGAGTCCTGCGTTCACCGACCTCGTCGATCACCTGATCGAGCACGACGTGGCGATCACGAGCACGCTGACCGTGGTCGAGCGGCGGGGGGAGAATCGACCTGCGCCTCCCTCGGGGGCGCAGGATGCGATGCTCCCACAATTGCACGAGCAGGTGATGGCCCGGCTGGGTCGGGCCGGTACCGCTGGCCAGGCGATGCTCGACCGGTATATGGAGATGGAAAAGGCGTTCTACGACGCTGGAGGGACGCTCGTCGTCGGGACCGATCCGACTGGCGGCGGTGACGTGGTGCCCGGATACGCCAACCAGCGAGCCCTCCAGATCCTGATGGAGATGGGACTGACCGTCGAGCAGGCGGTTGAAGTCGCGACGAAGAACGGGGCCGAATACCTCGGGCGGCACGACCAGATCGGGACCGTCGAGGTCGGTAAGCGGGCGGATCTCGTGCTGATGCGCGGAGACCCCGGTGTGGACCCCGAGGCCTTCCGCGCAATGACGGTCGTATTCAAGGACGGGGTCGGATACGATTCAGCCCGGTTGTTCGACTCGGTGAAGGGGTGGGTCGGTGTCCGTTGAGGAGCCGAGGGGGACGTTCGTTGACGGGCTGCGCAAAAAGGCTAATGTCGGCCCGTCTCATTCGATGATTCTGTCTGACCAGGAGGCCCTATGGCGACCTACACCTGCGACAAGTGCGGTATGAGCGTGAACATGACCTGTGCGACGTGCGACGCTCCGCTCGTGAACGATACGATCACGACGGATGCCGGGGTCGAGGTTCAGGTTTCGAAGTGCCCGGATGGGCACGGTATGATCAAGTCACCGCTGTGCTGTGGACAGGACATGAGCTGTCAGGTCTGACCACCCAGCTGCTCGGTGCACATGGGGCCCCCGACGCGATGCCGCGTCGGGGGCCCTGCGCGTAAGGGGCTCCCCCACGGCCGGTCGCAGAGGATTCCCCGCGTCGGGCTGTGTGCGACTCGAGTATGCTCAAGCATGCCCAGCTGGGGCACCACCTTTGACCGTGAGTGAGCATGCTTACCCGAACGCGACTCGCTGATCTCTATAAGAAGCTTCGCGACACGAATGTTCTGAGTGTCTATATCGACGGTGACCAGACGAACCCGGCGGACCGAAGGGCCTGGCACACGGCCTTCGAGCATGGCGTTGCGACGGAGCGGAGACGAGTCGCCGAAGCCGATCCCGAACGTCTCGACGCGTTCGATCGTGCCAGCGCCCGGATCGCGGACGAACTCGACGCGCATAAGGCATTCCTTCCAGCACGTGGGTGGATCGGATTCGCCACGGAGGAGGCACTTCACTATGCCGAAGGTATCGCCGTGCCGATGCCCGATCTCGTGCGTTGGGAATTCGGTATCCGCGCCGCGCCGTACGTTCGAGCCCTTAAGCAGACGCGGGTCGTCGTGGCTGCGCTCGCGGATCGCCGGAAGGCGAGAATCTTCACCTACCACGGCGGTACCCTGAGCGAGCACATCGACCTCGTGGCTGACCTGGACCACGGTGAACTCCATGAGTCGGCGGCGTCGCACCGGGCGGGTACACAAACCGGCTCCCGGGGTGAGACCGGGTCTGATGCCGGGCAACGCGCGCTCGATGTTAGTGCGTCCCGGCTGCATGCTCGGGTGGTCGAGGAAGTTCAGAGGTTGGCCGGCCGTGACGGCTTCGTCGTCTTCGGGGGTACGAAGGACGTGGTGACCGGCCTAGCCCGGCAGTCGGATGGTCTGGAAGGGCGTATCGCCGAGCGACCGTCGATGCACATCGACATGACCGAGGCCGAGGTGCTGGCAGAGATCGAGGCGGTCGCGTCCGAACTCTCACTCGGCGTTCAGCGCACGGTTCTCGACCAGGTGCTCGATGCCGCGCGGTCCGCTGGACGTGGCTGTCTGGGCGTGAAGGATACGCAGGAGGCGTTGCGGGAGGGGCGGGTGGATCTCCTGGTCGTGACCAGGCGGCTTCGGGAGCGTGACGGAGATCTGGTCGACCATCTCATCGGGGCCGCATTCGATCACGGCGCCCAGGTGGAAGAGATCGCCTCCGACGTCGGTGCGCGCCTCGACTCGGAAGGAGAAGGTGTCGCGGCTCGACTGCGATACACCGTCTAGGCCGGGTGTGGGGGCAGGGCGTATCAGACGGGGGTGACTCCGGCCCGATCCCGGCGATGGCGTTCGACCTTGGCGACCGAGGCCCCCGGAGCGAAGTGCTCCGGGGGCCTCGCGTCGCTCCGGGCCCATGTCGTTTGAAGGGCCTAGCGGGGGCTCCCTCCGCGGGGGCTTCCTCCCCTCGGACTGCCACCGATCGGGTCACCGGCGGGTAGCTGGATCGCCGGCCCCGGTATCGTGTTTTCGATGCGGGACTGCCACCGACGGATATCGGCTGCAGCCAGACGCTCATGAGGCGACGGGTCTCCGTCGGCCTCGAGGCTCACGGCCATACGGTCCAGCCGGTCGGCGAGGATGGCGCGAACGTCCGGTGCGGTCCCCTCCAGGGTCGCCTGCTGCATCATTTGGTCGATGACGGTCCGCTGGACCGCGTGGAGGATCCGCTGGTGGTACTCGTCGGCCTGGGTGTCAGCGCCCCAGGTCACGTTGATCAGACGATCCACGACCTCTTCGAGGTCCGGGTAGTCGCCCATGCTCCCGTAGAGAACCAGGCGGGCCATGCGCTGCGGGTGAAGAACTTCGCCGACCGTGAACGCTGCTGACGCCTCCGCTGCTGCGATCGGGTCGAAGATCTGTTCGGTGTACCCCTCGAAGACCTCACCTTCGCCATGTCGATACGCCGGTGGCGGGATCATCGCGATGATCTCTTCGGGAAGGGCCAGGAAGTTCACGTCGAGGGTGGAGAGGACGGTCTCGAGCGCGTCGCGCTGCTCCTCTCCGTCGATGATCGTGAAGGGGGTCTGACCGTCGCCTTTCAGCGCGTACCGGTAGTCGGCGCCGCCGAGGCTCTGCACGGCGGAGCGGAGCTGAAAGCGATGGTGCATGTACAGCGGCAGCAGCACGTACTCGAGGTTCGAGAGTGGCTCGCCCGGCCGGATGACGTCGGTGCTGAAGCGCTCGAGTCCGATGTTACGGATACGCAGCTCGAGCTTCAGGTGGTCCACCAGATTGGACCCGTTGTCCCAGACGCCTGCGTACTGGTGAGCCGCGCCGATGAAGTTGTTGTTCGTATGGCCCATGTAGATGAGCCCGTCCTGCACGCCCTGGTCCGCGATCGCCCGCAGCGCAGCCACTTCGTTGACGCCGTCCGGGAAATCGCGGTAGAGCCAGTTCACCGACAGCTCGTCGTAGGTCCCGATACGCTGCACATAGGCGTTCGAGAGATCGATGTTCCCGTTGCTGTCGATCTCCGCGTACGGCGCGGGGTAATCCATCACGCTCTCACGCCCGTACGCGCTCGACATGTAGTTGTGCGGCAGGCCGATGGTGTGACCGACCTCGTGAGCCGACAGCTGACGCACCCGCGCGAGCGCCATCTCCACGGCGTCCGAGTTGGGTGCCACCTGTGCGAGGTAGTCGAACGTCGGTGCGTCCGCGAACTCCCCGAGCTCCGGGTCGGGCTGCTGCTGAGAGATCCCGGTGGGGAAGGGCGGGACCATGCCCTGACCGTGCAGGTAGTCCTGTCGGAGTCTCAGACTCCCGAGGTTCACCACGCCACGGATGATCTCTCCGGTGCGTGGGTCGATGACAGTATTCCCGTACGAGTATCCGCGTGTCCGCCGGTGCGTCCAGTGGATCATGTTGTAGCGCATGTCCTGCGGATCGATGCCTTCGGGGAGGACCTCCACCTGAAAGGCATCGACGTACCCGGCCGCCTCGAAGGCCTGGTTCCACCACGCTGCGCCTTCGATCAGCGCCGAGCGGACCGGCTCCGGTGTACCCGGGTCGACGTAATAGATGATGGGTTCGACGGCGGGCGAGCGATCGGCACCCGGATCCGTACGCTCCAGGCGGTGACGCGCCGCCAGTCGCACCGTCCGATCCTCGTCGATGGGTGTCGCGTAGTCGTAGACGTTCGGACCGTTCACCCCGACCCGTGGATCGGCGATGCGGGTCTCGTACCCGGGCTCGGGAAGTCGAATGAACGAATGGTGCTGACGGAGGGTGATGGCATTGCCGCTGGCGGCGACCCCATTCACGAGGTTGCCGGGGTTTCGGCTGGTGAAGGTCAGCATCGCCTCGACTTCGGTATTTTCCGGAAACGAGGCGACGGCCGGCATGTGGATCACACTCCTCGACGCGTCGAGCGTGAAGTTGCCCTGACCCCGCGCAGCGATCTGGTCGATCACGCCCCTCGCGTCGCGCAGGAAGAACTGGGTCGCGTCGACGAGGACGCGGCCATCCGTCTCGGCCGCGACGTCGAAGCCCCAGTGGACCGAAGGCGCGAAGGCGTCTCGAACGGCCTGCACCTCGGTCTGGTTGTCGCTGCGAGCGACGTATTGATAGTTGGGTTCCACGAGCAGGATTCGCGGACCGACGCGCTCCGCACGGAGGACGTGTGTCCCGCGAAGCTGACCTCGGTCGATCCCGATGGGATTGCTACCGAGCCCGGACCCCATCGAGATCTGGTAGAGGAACTCGCTGTCGAGTTCGGCGATCTCCCAGAAGAGGGACCCGGTCGACGCGTCCCAGTAGAGGTTGAAGTAGCCTTCGATCCGCTCCATACCGGCGGTCCGGTCGGAGATCGACGGGACGTTGGCGGTCTGGGCGGTCAGGGGGGCGGCCTGCACGGACACGAAGCCCGCGATGAGCAGCGCGGTGATGGACCTCATCGATCGTACCTTGGTCGTGGGTGGTCACGAACGTGGCTCGGCCCGGCCGGAAGCCGGGTGAGACGGGTGGCCAACGTACGGATCCTTCGTGGGTCGACCAAGCCCCTCGCGGCAGAGGTGCCGTTCGCGCCGCCGGATCAGCCCAGGATGGCCCGCTTCACCAGATTCTCGACCAGGACGACTTTGTACTCGTTCTTGCCCAGCGGTTCGGCATCTCGCGTGGCCAGTTGACCCGCGCGCTCCGCGATCGCCTCGGTACGACCCTCGCCGCGAAGCATGCGCTCGACCCGCTCGAATCGGCGCGGAACGCATTGAACCGCGCCGGCCACGATCCGAGCCTCCGCGATCGCGGCGCCGTCCATGCGGAAGGCGGCGGCGATGCTGGCGAGTGCGAAATCCCAGGACTGTCGGTCGGAGACCTTTTCGAAATAGACGTCGGCCGATGCCCACGTATCGGGGATGCGAATCGCGGTGAGAAGGTCGCCCGGCTCCAGGACGGTCATACGCCGGATATCGATCGACGGCGGCATGAAGAAGTCGGCCGCATCGACCGTGCGTTCGCCACGTGCGTTCCGGATGACCATTTCCGCGTCCAGAGCCACGAGTGCGGGCGCGGTATCCGAAGGGGAGACCGCTACACAGCGGCTGGCTCCGAACACCGCGTGCTCCCGGTTCATCGCTTCGGGCGCGGCGGCATAGCACGTGTTCCCACCAGCCCGATAGCAGTCCACACCATACCGGTAGTACCAGCACCTCGTATCCTGACAGAGGTTGCCACCGATCGTAGCCGCGTGGCGGATCTGGGGACTGGCAACCTTCGACGCCGCGGTCGCGAGGAGTTCGTAGCGGGAGCGGATCGTTTCATTCCGCGCCAACTCGGTGAGTGTGGTCATCGCCCCGATCTCGATCCCGCCGCTCGAGGATCGCACCCCCCGTAACTCCGCAACGCCTTCGAGGTCGATCACGGCAGATGGCTGCTTCACTCGATCCTTGAACCAGTCGAGACTGTCGTACCCGCCGGCCAGAATCCAGCCGTCCCGGCTGTGGCGGTCCAGCAGCTCGACGGCGTCGTCGATCGTCGTCGGCTGGAGGAGCTCGAAGCCCGTCATCGCGTCGCTGAGCATGACTCCTCCTACTGGCTGTTGACGGCGAGCGGACCCTGGGACGGGGCGCGTTTGGCGGCCGCGTTCACGATCATGTCCGTCGCAATCGGGTTTCGGTTGAAATAGTGCCCGTCGAGGGCATCGGAGACCGCACACAGCAACGCTGCTGCCGCGCATCCCATGAGCGGTTCGCCGATGCCCTTGGCCCCGACGGGGTTTTCCGGGTCCGGGATTTCGACCGCGGACCACGTGGTCTCTCCGGGGACGTCGAGGTAGGTCGGTGGCTTGGCCTGATACAGGCCGACCGCTGCGGGGAGACCCCAGCGGGGGTCGTACACGTGGCGTTCCGTGAGCGCCATGCCGAAGCCCATCACGGCACCTCCTCGCACCTGGGTCGCGAGGGACTGAGGGTGCAGCACGACACCACAGTCCGCGACGCCGACGTAGTCCAGGATGTCCACCCGGCCGGTCTCCAGGTCGAGTTCGATCTCGACGAAGCCTGCGGCGAGTGCGGGCACGGTGCCCGTGTGCCGCGGATCCCGGGCCACGCCGAGCAGGCCGGTGCCGGCCAGCGCCTCAGCTGAACGTCGGGTCATCGGGTTGATGTCCTCGGGCAAGTTCATCCCGCTGTACGCACCGCCCATCTCGATCGCCCATCGCGCGGCCTGCGCGAAGCTCATCCGCCACCCGGTGTTGGTTCGGTGCACGAGCGTTTCGTTCTGGACGTCCCACTCGTCGGGGCGGCCTCCGAGCCGAATGGACGCGATCTGCTTCAGCTTCTGAAGCGCGTCCTGAGCAGCGACGTAGTTGGTTCTCGTCATGGTGAACGAAGTGTTGCTGCCGAACTGGCCGTTGTTCCATGGGAGGTGCCGACTGGAGTCACCACGATGGATCACGCAGTTCTCCCAGTCATAGCCGAGGACCTCCGCGGCCACGCGGGACGTCGCGGCGTACGAGTAGGTACCGAGGTTGCCGATACCGGTGTGGATGTGGAGGACGCCCTCCTCGTCGATTCGGACGAGACCGTCGAAGCCGCTGGACCCGGCCGAGTGATAGGCCTGGCCGACACCCACACCCCTGACCTTCGAGCCGTTCCGTTGCCCGCTGCGGGCCCGGCGTTCCGCCCAGCCGAACTGCTCTGCACCCCGGTCGAGCGCCTCACCCAGATGCGCGCTCGTGATGGGTCCGCGATTTCCGCCGTAGAGGGAGGAACTGTCCGGTGCGTTGATCGCACGGATCGCGACCTGGTCGAGTCCCAGTTCGCGAGCTGCCTTGTCGAGGAGTGGTTCGACGGCACAGGCAATCTGGTTCTGGCCCGGACCCCGCTGTGCCCCACGGGGCGGAGTGTTCGTCAGCACCGCGATGCCGCGATACCGCATCGCCTCCGGGGTGTAGACCAGCGAGACGGCGCCCGCCGCGCTCCCCAGGTCGCCGAATCCCCGGTTCGGTCCGTTTTCCTGGACGATGTACAGGTCGCACGCGGTCATGCGGCCGTCGGCTCGGAAGCCCATCCGGATCCGACCCTGAAAGCCGCATCGGGCCGAGCCGAGGAAGTACTCTTCGGCCCGGCTGACCCTCATCATCACCGGTCGGCCCGTCTTCTTCGACATGTGCGCCGGAATGGCCATGAGCGGGTAGGCGGCCGCCTTGGATCCGAAGCCTCCACCACAGAATTCCGCGACGAACACCAGGTTCTCGGGCTCGACCCCGACGTAGTTCGCGAGGCCGGGGTGAACGATCGACTGGCTCTGGGTCGAGCCGTGCACGTAGCATGTCCCGTTACGCCAGTACGCGAACGCCGTTCGAGGCTCCATCGAATGATGAGCGGTACTCGCAGTGACGAAGCTCTCGTCGAGGATCAGGGCCGCGTCCGCGAACCCTGCATCCAGATCGCCGTACTCCCACTCCGCGGCGGGAGGGCCCATCGGCATTTCTCCCTCTGCGGCGGCCGCGAAGTCGGCGGCCGTCCACTTGTGCTCGAAGACTCCGTCCTGGTTGGAGAAGGTGTTCCCGGCCGTACGCGCATTCGGGCCGTCGGGTCGCAGACTGTGGAGCGGGTCGGTGCAGAACGGCTGCGGTTCGAGATCGAGTTCGATCGCATCGATTGCGTTCTGGGCGGCCTCCTCACTCTCTGCCGCCACCGCCAGGATCGGCTCGCCGACGAAATGGGGCTCATTCGTCAGGATGTTGTTGGCAGGAGCGGTTTGCTCCGGCACTTCGTCCGCGGTGAGGATCGCGACGACCCCCGGCAGCGTGAGGGCTCGACGAGCGTCGATGCTGCGAACGATCGCGTGGGGCATCGGCGACTTCAGCAGGCGGCAATGAAGCATCCCGTCCACCCGGAAGTCCTCCGCATACCTGGCCGATCCGGTCACCTTCGCCCGCACGTCGGGTGGCGTGAAATCCTTTCCGATCAGCTCTGCCATCTCACACCTCCCGGGCGGCGCGCATCACGCCGTTGAGGTAGTGCTCGTACGCGCCGCAACGGCACAGGTTACCCGACATGGCGACTCTGGCCTCCTCCCGCGACGGGCTAGGATTGGACCGCAGAAGAGCCACCGCGGACATCACCTGTCCGGGGGTGCAGAAGCCGCACTGGGGCGCGAGCTCATCAATGAACGCCTGCTGGACGGGATGGAGGACCCCATCGTCCGACTCCAGGCCTTCCACCGTGAGGATTTCACGATCACGCACGCGGTGGGTGAGGGTCGAGCAGGCGTAGATCGGCGTATCACCGATCAGCACAGTGCACGCGCCGCACTCCGCGCGGTCACAGCCGAGCTTGGTACCGGTCAGCCCCAGCTTGTAACGCAGCGTGGTCGCGAGTGTCTCGTTCGGGAGAACGTCGACACGCCGCACCTGGCCGTTGACGGTGAGTGTCAGCAGGCGCTCGGTCCCGGCTACCTGCGCCGTCGCGGCGCCGGTCCCGAAGTACGAGAGTCCGGATACCGTCGAGCCTGTGGCGATGACGCTCTTGATGAAGTCCCGACGGGACCAGTTTGGCCTCTCCTCGGGGACGAGGACGAGAGGGCGGGATGGAAGCGGTTCGCTCACGACAGAGCTCCTTCGAAAGTCCGTGCCGATGGTAGGCGCGACCCGGAGGCTCTGCAATCGTTCACAACCACCAGGCGACGCCGATGTTGAGCCGGATCGAGCGTGCGTTGAGGTCGAAGGCTGCGCGTCTCGTCGCTCCAACCGTTGCCTCGGTGAACGCTCCGCTGCTCACGAGGCCTCCGATATCGAAGGCCAGGGTCTCGCCGGAATAGATCATGACGCCACCACCCAGCGTGAGGGTTCCGTCCGAAAAGCGGATCCTGTCCGTGTCGAAGGCATTCGGTTGCGGAAGGTCCTTCACCTCGACGATGTGACGCGTGAGTGCCGCTTCGACGTACGGCGCAAGCGACCGGCGTGGGTTGGCGAAGTGGAGTCGGACGCCGAGGTCGACATGTCCCATCGTCCACGTCCCCTGCAGGCTGGCGGCATCCTCCAGTTCGATGTTCGCTCCGTCCACTCTTCCGAAGATCGTCAGGCCGCGAGTGAGTCCGTAGCCGAGAAGAAGACCGCCACCACCACCCGTCGCCCGGTCGGCCTCGCCGGCGTACACCGAGACGCTCCCGGCGTGGAGCCCGAGGGTGAAGCCTTCGGTGGTCGAGTTCTGAGCCGCCAGCGGAGTCGCTGCGTTAAGACACAGAACGACGAACGGGAGTGCCGCTGGCGACGTCCGCAGGGAGCACCCGATGATGGATGGGTTCCGTAGGATGGCCGAGCTACATGATCGGGATACTCGCCGTACGCACCCCATCACCAGAGTGTGACTCCTACGGCCAGCGACATCACGACCCATGTGTAGGTGAGGTCCAGGCTGACGTCGGCCCAGCGGAGCACTCCAATGGGCTGAGCATAGGGCAGCACGGGGACACGGCCCGCGAGATCGGCGAACCGATCGTCGTAGCCCCCCACGAGTCCGGTTCGGAACCCGAACATCGTGTCGAAGGGTCCCCAACGGCCTTCGAACCAGGAACGCTCGAAGGCGACGACATATCCACGGGGGCCGTGCGTCGTGATGAACGATGCACCGAGGACGCCCTCGTAGACGAGGCCCAACGCGTTGTTCTGATCCAGCGGCCTGGACCAGTTGAACACGTGAGCCGTGACCATGCCCAGAATCACGCGGTCGTGGGGCGTCCTTCTGGACCACAGCGTGGCCCATCCTCCGCGTGGTCGCTCCTCCTGAAGCGCGGCGACGGAGGCGTCCTGTGCTGCCGCCGTGTCGGATGCACCGGAGACACCCGAGACGATGACCGTGACACCGGTCAGGACCGCTGCGCGGGAGAGGAGTCGGCGCATCATGGGGGCGGCGTGGATGGACGTGCAAAGCTCGGCGTCCGAACGCATGCGGTGCAAGGCTGCGCATGGTGGTGATTGCGTGCCGGACACCGCACCTTGTCCCCCCCGCTCCGGGTCGGCTGTCCTGACCCCGGGCGTGGATTCTTGGGGACGCATTCTCGAGGAGCCATCGTGAAAGCCGAGATGAGGCATGTTCGGTCCGGCACCACCGTAGCCGCGATCACTCCCGTGTCACGCCGACCCTCGAGGCTTGGGGCAGCGCTGGGTGTCGTGGCGCTGTGCCTGCTCGGGGCGTCGGGGTGCCAGCCGGATCTCGATCTCGTTCTGGAAGGTGGAACGGTGATCGATGGAACGGGCGCGCCGGGCATCTCCGCGGACGTCGGGATCCGCGGCGGGCGCATCGCCGAGGTCGGAGATCTTTCCGGGCGATCGGCGGTGGAGCGCATCGATGTCGCGGGGCACGTCGTCGCGCCGGGATTCATCGACCCGCACACGCACTCCCGTGGCACGATCTTCGACATTCCTACGGCAGACAATTTCGTCCTTCAGGGCGTGACGACGCTCGTCGAGGGCAATGACGGAAGCTCGCCGCTCGATGTCGGGCACTGGTATGACTCCCTCACCGCTCACGGAGGCACGGCGCCGAACTTCGCGATGTTCGTGGGGCACGGAAGCATAAGGGCCGAGGTTCTGGGGAGCGCGGATCGGGGTCCCTCGGATGACGAACTCGCCCGGATGCGCAACCTCGTCGAGGGAGCGATGGCCGATGGAGCGCTCGGGCTCTCGACCGGGTTCTTCTATCTCCCGGGAAGCTTCGCGACCACGGAGGAGGCGATCGAACTGGCGCGAGTCGCCGCGGCGCACGGAGGGATCTACATCTCTCACATGCGCAACGAGGGCGACCGGGTCTTCGAGTCGATCGAAGAAACGATCCGGATCGGGCGCGAAGCTGCGATTCCGGTCCAGATGACGCACCACAAGATCGGGGCATGGCGGAACTTCGGGCGGGCGCCCGAATCGATCGCCATGATGGCGGAGGCTCGGGCCGAGGGTGTGGACATCTCCTTCGACCAGTATCCGTACACGGCCTCTTCTACTTCGCTCTCGGCGATCATCCCTCGATGGGCGCAGGAGGGCGATCGGCTGCCGGAACGACTGGCCGATCCCGAGACGCGGACACGGATCGTCGCGGACATGGTCGAGTGGGTGGAGATGCGGTTCGCGAGTGACCCGTCCAAGATCCAGCTGGTGTCGTGTTCGTTCGATGACGAGGCGGCCAGGGCCTTCCCGTCGGAGATGGCGGGGATCACCCTCGCCGACATCCTCGCCGCCCGCGGTGTCCAGGGAGAGGTTGCGACGGCCGATTTGATTCTCGAAATCGATCGGGCCGGCGGGTGCGGGGCGATCTTCCACTCCTTCGATGAACGCGACGTGCAGACGTTGATGCAGTCCGAATTCGGCATGATCGGATCGGACGGCAGCCTGGTGCACTTCGGCCGGGCGAGCCCGCATCCTCGCGGATACGGAACCTTCCCCCGCGTGCTCGGACATTACGCGCGCGATCTCGGCGTGATCAGCCTCGAAGAGGCGGTTCGACGCATGACGTCTGCCCCGGCGGACCGCCTCGGCTTCGATGAGCGTGGACGGATCGAGCCGGGGATGTTCGCCGACGTGGTGGTCTTTGATCCGGGCACCGTGATCGACCGCGCCACGTTCGACGATCCGCACCAGTACCCGGTCGGCATACCCCACGTATTCGTGGCGGGTGAGGCCGTGGTGCGCGATGGCAGCGTGACCGGGGCCCGGCCCGGGGTGATCCTCCGAGGACCGGGATACCAGAGCCGCTAGACGTGCACGAACCGTAACGAACAGACAGGAGCCAGGGATCATGGATCGTCGTCGTTTCCTCGGGACCGGAGCCGCAGCAGGCGCCGGATTCGCACTCGGCAGCGGGGCGTGCGCCCCATCGGATGCGCCTGCTGGTGGGTCCATGTCCGGTGCGGACACTCAGATTCCCGCCTTCGAGCTCGATGAAGTCACCGTCACCGAACTCCAGGCGTCGATGGCGTCGGGTGAGCGAACCGCTCGCTCGATCACTGAGCTCTATCTGGGTCGGATCGAGGCGCTCGACGGCCGGGGCCCCGAACTGCGCTCGATCATCGAGTTGAATCCGGATGCACTTCAGATCGCGGACGAGCTCGACGCGGAGCGCGCGGCAGGCAATGTCCGTGGCCCGTTGCACGGGATCCCCGTGGCCATCAAGGACAACCTCGACACGCATGACGGGATGACGACGACGGCCGGGTCACTCGCGCTCGAGGGCTCGATCCCGCCTCAGGACTCGTTCCTCGCGGCGAAACTACGTGAAGCGGGCGCCATCATTCTCGCGAAGGCCAACATGAGTGAGTGGGCCTACTTCCGGGGCTACCGGGCGACGAGCGGCTGGAGCGCACGTGGGGGACAGTGCCGGAACCCGTACGCGCTCAATCGCAATCCGTGCGGATCGAGCTCGGGGTCGGGTGTGGCGGTCTCGGCGAACCTCGTACCCCTGACGATCGGCACCGAGACGGGTGGGTCGATCATGTGCCCCTCGTCGATCAACGGGGTGGTCGGTATCAAGCCCACGGTTGGCCTCTGGAGTCGCTCGGGTGTCATTCCGATCTCGCATTCGCAGGACTCGGCCGGCCCGATGGCGAGAACGGTGCGGGACGCGGCCGTTCTGCTCGGCCCACTCACTGGGGTGGACCCACGTGACGAGGCGACGAACGCCAGTGCCGGCAACAGCCATGGTGACTACACACAGTTCCTCGACCCCGATGGACTGCGCGGTGCCCGGATCGGTGTCGCGCGAAGCTTTCCGTTCCAGGAGCCCCGGGTCTATGACCTCTTCGAGGACGCGCTCGCAGCGATGCGCGATGCGGGAGCGATCCTGGTCGATCCCACGAATCTCGATGCATCGGCGTGGAATGACCCGCTCTCTCTCGTGCTGTTGGAGTACGAATTCAAGCACGACCTGAACGCGTACCTCGCCGGTCTGGGACCGGATGCGCCGGTGAAGAGCCTCGAGGAGGTCATCGCATTCAACGAGGCGAACGCGGCTCTCGAGATGCCGTACTTCGGTCAGGAGCGCCTGTACGATTCACAGGCCCGTGGGCCACTGACCGATCCCGAGTACCTCGAGGCGAAGCGCACGGTACAGCGGGCGACGCGCGAAGACGGGATCGACCGTCTGATCCGGGAGCACAACCTGGATGCCATCGTGGCGCCGACCCGGGATATCGCGTGGGTGACTGATCACATTGCGGGTGACCGCCTGGACGGGGGCAGCAGCGCGGGCCCGGCCGCGATCGCGGGGTATCCGGACATCAGCGTGCCGATGGGCTTCGTATCGGGCCTGCCCGTGGGGATCTCGTTCTTCGGGGGAGCATGGACAGAGCCGATGCTCCTGCGGATCGCGTATGCCTTCGAGCAGGCTACGAACCATCGACAGGCTCCGACCTTCGCACCCACGCTGGGCTGAGGGTCGGGCGCCCCCTACGTTGACTGTCTCCCGGGGGTCTACAGTCCCGGCTCACCCGCAACGCCGCACCGACATGAACGCCACGACTCACATTGCGCTTCTCCATCTTCGACATCATGCGCGCTCGGCTATGCTCGCCGCGCTCACGCTGCTCGCGGCATGCGGAGGAGCCGCCGACGCCCCGACCGCCGAGTCCGAGGAGGATCTCGTCGCGCGCGCACGCGGCATTCATCAGCGGGTGATCACGCTCGATACCCACGACGACATCAGCCCGGCCAACTTCACAGCCGAGCGCAACTACACCATGGACCTGGGCACTCAGGTGACGTTGCCGAAGATGGAGTCCGGCGGGCTCGATGTCGCGTGGCTGATCGTGTATGTGGGGCAGGGGGATCTGACCGAAGCCGGCTTCGACGACGCCTATGCTCAGGCGATCGCCAAGTTCGACGCGATCCATCGCCTGACCGAAGAGATCGCGCCCGACCAGATCGGCCTCGCTCTGACGTCGGACGACGTTCGTAGCCTCGTGGCAGAGGGGAAGAAAGTTGCGATGATCGGGATCGAGAACGGGTACCCGGTAGGGAACGACGTCAGCCGGGTCCGCGAGTTCGCCGAGCGGGGTGGCCGGTACATGTCGCTCGCCCACAATGGCCACAGCCAGCTCTCCGACTCGAACACCGGTGAGCGTGACGACGTGTGGCTGCACGGCGGGCTCAGCGACCTCGGTCGCGAGGTGATCACCGAGATGAACCGCTGGGGGATCATGATCGACGTGTCCCACCCGTCGAAGGAGGCCAACCTGGAGTCCATGCGGCTCAGCCGTGCTCCGGTCATCGCGTCTCACTCGGCGGCGCGCACCCTTGGCGAGCACTCTCGTAACATGGACGACGAACAACTGCTCGCCCTCGCCGAAAATGGTGGCGTGATTCAGACGGTCGCGTTTCGTAGTTACCTGAACCCCGATAAGAACACGGCGTACAACGAGGCCTCTCAGGCTGTCATGAGCGAGGTCGCGGCCGAGATGGGCTTCGAGATGCCGGAGGGCGGACAGCGCGCGATGTTCCGTCAGATGCAGGCGATGAGCGAGGCCGAGCAGCAGGCGTTCATGCAGGAGTTTCAGGCCGTGCAGGCCGCGGCCGAGGCGCGCATGGCGGACATGCAGGACATGCCGGAGCCGGTGAGCGTCGGGGATCTCGTCGACCACATCGACTATATGGTCGATCTGATCGGGCTCGAGCACGTCGGCATCAGCTCCGACTTCGACGGCGGCGGGGGCGTCACCGGATGGAACGATGCGTCCGAGACCTTCAACGTGACCCTCGAGCTCGTACGTCGCGGGTATACGGAGGAAGAGATCGGCATGCTGTGGAGCGGAAACCTCCTCCGCGTGCTGGACGAGGTCCAGGCGGTCGCGGCCGAAATGCAGGCTGCCGGCTGATGCGGACGTCGTGTGCCGTCCGAAGCTTGGCGGTACTCGCGTTCGTGCTCGTCGTCGCTCCACGTTAG
>CAZBHZ010000027.1:0-47012 GCA_964492085.1 uncultured Gemmatimonadaceae bacterium
CCGCAAACGGATTCGGCCTCGAGCGGCCTTACCGGTGAACGCTTTTTTCCTTGACCCTGCCATCCCCCACACCTTTCTTCTTGTCGACGGAACGGCTGACTCGTCTCACGTCACTCCAGCCCCTCTGACGACCCGTGTGGAATCCCTTCCGAAAAGCGTCGCTCAAGAACGGTCCCTGGGAATCGTTCCATGAGAACGGTCAGCTTCACGAACGGGGTTCGTTCCTCGATGGAAAACGTGACGGCATGTGGGAGTCGTTCAACGAACTCGGGCAACTTCAATCGAGGGGAGCCTACCGCGAGGGCAAGACCCACGGCCCGTGGGTGATTCATCAGAAAGACGGGTCCCTCCTGATGAAGGGCTCATTCGTTATGGATGAACGCGAGGGGCCGTGGAGGTTTTTCTGGGAAAACGGTCAAGTGCGGCAGAGCGGCAGTTTCAAGCGCGGTGAGCGCCACGGCCACTGGGATTCGTTCGATGCCGACGGGACGGTCACGTACCGGGGCACGTACATCGACGGCGAGAAGGATGGTGAGTGGTTCGAGCTGGGGGAGGTGATCGTGTACCCCCTTCCCGTGGAGACCGAAGAGGACGCCGACGGCTCAGAGGAGTCCTAGAACGCGCGGACTTCGCGTGATTCAGTCCTGCGGCTCGATGACGGACCCCGCCGCCTCGTTGGCAAGCCGATTTTCCTCAGCGATCTGCTCGACGATCTCCTCTCGGAGGATCGTCATCTGCTCCGGTGCCTCAATACCGAGACGAACGCCACCGGAGTCGGACTTTAGCACGATTACGCGTACCTCGTCTCCGATCAGAATCGCTTCGTTGGCTTTTCTCTGCAAAATAAGCATCAGATCGACAGTAGCGTCTGATACATCTCGTCCACAACAGAAACGACGCGAGCGGCCGCGGAGAACGCTGCCTGCAACTGGATGATCTTGATCAACTCTTCGTCGGTCGAAACACCGGACACGGACTGTCGACGTTCCGTTGCCGCAGCGACCAGAATCTGCGCGCCCTCCGCACTCCCTCCGGCCGAGGACGCCAGCACGCCCACTCCCGCGACAAGCTCCTGATAGGCCTCGTTCACACTGCTGCCATCCAGCAGGCCGCCAGAGGTGTCGGTTCGAAGATCCGCCAGGGCGAGGGCCACATCATTTGCACCGGGTTGGTATGCTCCTCCTCCGCTGCCGCTTCCGGCGACCACATTGTCGAGCGAGGCCTCAACGTCAGCACTGAGGCTCAGGTTCCTCGCTCCTACGAGTGTCAGGTCACCGAGATCATCGAAAAAATTGATCCCGGTCACGTCTGCAGAGTTCGTACCGGTGGTGTGTAGCCCGTTGACACGCTCCACCAACCCCTGAGCGATCGTATCGAGCTCGGCCTCAATCCCGGGCAGATCTGTCTCCAATACCTGAAGCGTTCCGCCGATCACGCCGCCGCTGATGTCGAGATCGAGCCCGTTCTCGGTTTGAATGGAGTACGAGCCACCGGAATAGGTGGCGGTGATGGTCGAGGCGATCGTCCCCTCCACGACCGAAATCCCGTCGATCGCCACGCCCACGCCTCCGTTGGCGCGGGAGGTGACGGTGATCTCCGTCAGCGTCGCGAGCTGATCGAGAAGCAGGTCCCGTTGATCCTCAATTCCAGGTGCCGCCTGCCCTCCCGAGACCGCTGCTGATATTTGACCGTTGAGCTCAGCGATCTCACCGAGCAGACGATTGACCTCTTCGACAGACGAGGAAACGGAGTCCGTCAAATCCGCTCGTATAGCGCCAAACGAGTTGGCCGAACGGTTGAAGATTTCGACGAGTTGCTCGCCTCTGGCCCGAACTACGGCCCGGGCGCTGGTGCTGCTGGGATCGTTGGACAAGTCGGACCAACTGTCCCAGAACGCATCGAGCGCCGACGCGAGCCCCGCCTCCGTAGGTTCAGCCAGTACAGCCTCGATGCGAAGCAATTCTTGCTGCGCGGTCGAAAAGCCTTCGGACAGAGCCGTATCTCGACGAAGCGTCGCATCCAGAAGCACGTCGCGGGCCCGCGTGATGTTGACGATTTGAACGCCCGTTCCCAGAAGGCCCTGAGGCAACGTCACCGACTGCCCCGCCACCATGTCCACGCGCTGCCTCGAGTAACCCGGCGTGGACGCGTTCGCGATGTTGTTACCCGTGACCTGTAACGCCAACTGCTGTGCCCGCATTCCACTGCGAGCAACAGAAAGGATCCCGTTCAGGGAGCCGGACATACGTCACACAACCCGGTCGACGACGGAGCCGGCATTGCCACCGAGGCCGGCAGAAAGATCCTCGGCACCCGCTCGGCCCAGAAGCAGTTCGAGGTGACGCTGATTGTCGGACATCGTCACCTGGAGTGCGCCTCTGAGGACCGAGACTTGCCGACGGAGCTGCGTCGCCGCCTCCGCGGCGGCGAGCAAAGCCTTTCGGACCGGGCGATTCGAATCATGCGACAAGGCGTCGTTGAGTTCGTCGAAGTCCAGATCATCACCAAACAGTGACGCCGTGACCCTCTGACGCTGGCGCTTTGCTTCCTCCAGCGTCTGCGTGATCCGCGTGGACGCGAAGACCGCATCCGCGAGGCGGTCCGGATCTCCGGCGGAGACCGCTTCCTTCTGGTCCTCGAAGACACTGCGCAACTGGTCACACAGTCGCGCCTCATACGCGAGCGCTTCCACCAGCCGGGTCCGTTCGGATTCTTCGGTCACAAACATCAGACACCCTCAGAAGATGAAGTAGCCCGCGATTGCGCGTCATTCCCGCCTAGCTCGGATCGCTCGGAAATGAGAACCGGTTCTACCGCCACGTCGAGACCGAAGTTGGCCGACAGTTGTCGATACAACGCCTCTGCGATCCCTGTATTAGTATCGGCAGCAAGCGCATCGGCTAAATGCTCGTCCAGCATCGATGCGTACATGTCCGCTCCTGGCGCATCCGGGTGCCCCCCACCCGGTACGGTCGCCCGCATAGCGGACGTGAGGTGATGCATGAAGACGGCTTCCATGTCTTCCGCTGCCTGACGTAACCGCTCGAGGCGCCGCAAAGACGTAGAATCCACCCCACCCTGCGAAGACATCATTACTGTCGGGTCGAGAACACCGGGGACCTTTGGGGGCATCATCGGATGTGAACCTCCGCCTGCAGGGCTCCCACAGACCGCAAAGATTGGAAAATCGAGCCGATCACCTGGCCCGACGCTCCCACCGCATGCAGGGCCTCCGCCAGTTCCTGTACCCGAATTCCTGGCTCGAGCCGAACCGCCCCCGGAGCTCCCATAGCCTGCGCGGCGACCTCATCAGCGACGTCCGTACCGGTCGCAGCAGGAGCGCCACCCGCAGGGGCTTCCTCCAGGTCCGCCGGCGGCAGCAAGGGGTCATCCGCGGGCGTCGCGACGACCTGCTGAGACGCAATCGTCAACGTCAACCAGTCATGGCTCACGACGGCAGGCCCAACCCGAATCTCTCCTCCGGCCGCCACGAGACCATCGAGGGCGTTGACCACCACCCTCGGGCTTCGCTCGGGGGTCACCTCGACCGCTCCGATAGCCACCAGAGTCGCGAAAGGATCTTCGGCGGGGAGGTCGACGGTGACCGCACCGGGATCGGTCACGGTCGCGATCTCGGACCCCAAATCGAGGTTGATGGCCCCGGCAATCGCCTGAGCGAGCGTCAGATCGGGCTCGCGCAGCACGAGGACTCCTGATGGCGGCTCGCTGCCGCCACCGAAATCGAGTTGCGCGACCCCGGCTCTCGTAATGGTTGCGGACGTCTCGACTTCGTATCTGGACCGCCGGCCTCCGTCTCCGACCTGGATCGTGCCCTGCGCCACCGCAGCGACGGGCGCTCCGACTCCCGCAGAGAGCGGAGTCGGCCAGAGCTGACCACCTCTCAATGAGCTGGCATCTCCGAGGGAGGCCACGCTCACGTCGAAGCGGCCGCCCTGGCGGGTGTACGGCGAGGCTTCCGCCGTGACGAGCACCGCAGCAGCATTCCGACTGCGTATGACCTGCTCAGGCACTTCGATGCCCATGTTTCGCATGAGATTCGCGATGGCGCGGACGGTCATGGAGCGCCGGTCACCACCGTAAATACGATCGCCAGTACCACTGAGCCCTGTCACGAGACCATAACCAGCCAACCGAACAGGAACCTCCTCGGCCCCCTGCGTGAGATCACGGACCTTGACGGACTGTCCATCCGTGTGGCTCGGTACGGTCAACGTAAGTGCCAACAGCGTCAGGCCTCCTCGAATACCGCGTGACCCAGCCCTCACGGGATGATCCATCCGAACAGACGCCCGATCAGACTCTTGCTGGCCCTCGCCAATGAGCCTTCCACCGCATAGAGAACCTCGACTTCCGCGATGCGCCACGAAGTGATCGTATTGTCAGCCGTGATGTCCTGGGGGCGGATGATTCCGCGCACAGTCACCTCCTGCTCGTGCTCGTCGATGATGACCGACTTGGTGCCCTCCACGCGAAGCATCCCTCCCGCCTCCACCTCTGTAACTCGAACGGACACCTGAGAGTCGAGACGATCACGACGAATGTCTCGCCCTCTCCGGCCCGACTCGTTCTCCAGCGAACTTTCCAAACCACCATCTACGGAGAAGTTGGCTACCCCGGACACGCCCCCACCGACGTCGATATCAACCGCGCGCCCCTCCGACGCGGAGGTCGTTCGGTCAGCGGACGCCGAGGTGTATTCATCGACGCTCACCGTGATGATGTCACCCACTGAGAAGCGGCGTCCATCCGATAACCACCCCCAGTCTCCGATGACGCCAGCCACCTGCGCGTGCCCGTTCATAGGCATCACAAAAAGCAGAAGTACAGCGCCCACCATTACGGACCGCATCAACGATCTCCTTGCACAAGAAGTACGACGCCGGGCCCGACCGCCTCGGCGGATAACTCGAGACCTGATGCGAGCCGAACTCGCACGAGGTCCCCGATACGTCCAGAATTCAGGGCCATGGCTCTAGCGGAGATCTCGACCGCCCCGGAACGAGCGAGCGCCTCGACCGTGTCCCCACCGCGCACCACCCGAGGAGGTCGTACAGCCGGGGGCGCCAGGATTTCTCCGACGCGAATTCGACGCTGCGCGATCCAGCCATCCACCTCACCTGCCTCGGCTGGAGCGCCTAAAACACGAACCACCTCAAAAGCCAGAGCGTCTCCCCGCACGACGGCGCCGCGTTCGAGCTCCCGAGCGGCCACGGGCTTCAATGCCTCGTGCCCGACCTGTATGAAGCGCCGAACAACGGAATCGCCCCCATAAGCTGTAACCAGCCAGCGATCCGAATCGGACGGGCGTACGTCCACGGAGTCCGCCTCCGAGAGCCAATCGTCCGAACCGGTCACGAACACCGACGCGGATTCGATCTTCCACTCAGCCGCAATACGGTCGCGAAGGGAATCCCGCATCGACCCCTGAGCCCCCACGTCAGCCGTAAGTAGACCCAGAAGCACGAGAGGCAACGCCGCCTGACCGGAACGACCGAACATATTCAGCGTGCCAGCGAGTTCGTGACCTCAGCCATATCCTCACTGGCTTGGACGGCCTTAGCGTTCACTTCATAGGCTCGGAGTGCGGCGATCATATCCACCATCTCCTGCACGACCTGGACGTTGCTGGACTCCAGCGCACCCTGCACGATCCGTCCGAACCCGTCCTCCTGGGAGGCACCCAGCATCGGCTGTCCCGACGCGGCGGTTTCAACCCAGAGGTTTTCTCCAATCGCCTTCAGGCCGGGTTCGTTCGGAAATCGGGCGAGCTCGATCCTGCCCAACTCGACGGGGTCAATCTGCCCGTCCACCCGAGCCGTCACGATGCCGGTCCGGGAAATCATGAGCTCGGTCATGTCCTCGGAGACCTGGATCTCAGGAAGTAGCGGGTATCCACCGGAGGTGATCACAATACCCTGATCCGAGAGCGAAAAACTGCCATCTCGCGTGTAGGCGATCGTGTCATCCGGTCGACGTACCTGGAACAGCCCCTCCCCGTCGATCGCGAGATCGAGCGGTCGCTCGGTGACCTCGAACTGCCCCTGAGCATGCACACGGGCAACGCCGGCCAACCGCGTTCCTCGCCCGATCTGGGCCTGGGCAGTGACCTCTGCACCGGGTGTACTCACGGTCTGCTCGCCCCGAACGGTCTCGTACAGAAGGTCCTCGAACTGGGCGCGACTCCGCTTGAAACCCGGTGTGTTTACGTTGGCTAAGTTGTTTGCGATCACGTCCATGCGCGTCTGCTGCGCCGCCATGCCGCTGGCCGATGTTTTCAGCCCTGGATCCATGATTTCACCTTTCTGTGTTCATTCGATTGGGGTCTGCGCGCCATGCATCAATCCACACGACCGATCCGATTGACCGCGGTGTCCATCATCGAGTCGATCGCTCGAACTGCATTTCGAACGGATTCGAAGGAGCGCTGAATCGTCGTCATCTCGATCAGCGCATCGAGCGAGGTGACGTTGCTATCCTCCAGGAAGCCCTGTCTGACCGAGACGGTGTCTTGATGCACCTCTTCGATCGAAGCGGGGTCCAACGGTCCGGTCACCGGGTCTGTCGAGCGCACGATTCGAAGTCGATCCACGAGCTCCCCGGCAACAGACACTCCCCCTCGTGCATCGATCACGACGGGTCCCGGAGGGACCACAATCGGTCCACCCTCACCAAGGAGCGGCGCACCGTTCGAGTCGATCAGACGTCCGTCCGGATCCAACGAGAAAGAGCCCGAGCGGACACCTTCGAGACCATTCGGCCCGTCGACGAGGAAGAGTCCTTCCCCGATCAAGGCCAGATCCAGCGGAGCACCGGTCTCCTGCAGGCTACCGGGCCGAGTGTCGACGGCCGTGCCGATCGACGGAATGGCTCCCTGCATCAGTTCACCGAACACGCGCTGAGCCTTGAACCCCGGTGTGTCCGTGTTCGCGAGGTTGTTCGCATTCACCTGCTGTCGGTGCTCCCAGTACAGCAGTGCCCGGCCAGCCGCTCGAAGACTCGGAGGTCCGCTCATGATTGTTCCT
Organism: uncultured Gemmatimonadaceae bacterium; assembly: GCA_964492085.1. Lineage (GTDB taxonomy): Bacteria > Gemmatimonadota > Gemmatimonadetes > Longimicrobiales > Gaopeijiaceae > UBA2589. The sequence goes on from CAZBHZ010000027.1 coordinate 7,044, forward strand.
GAGGACGTGATATACACCTATTCAGCTAAATTCCAAGCAAGTCACGTGCCAGCAGATCAGTCAATGTCGGCGCACCTAAGTGCATGTCAAATAAGGCTCTACATGACAGCAGCAATCGGGGGTGTATGAATGGGAGACCCCAGATACGGCACATTCGGCCGGGGCGGTACAAATTGCCCCAGCGAGGCTCTTTAGGAGAACCCTCGAAGCCTGATCTCGAGGCGTTGGGTATCCAGGCTACGACGCACCGGACCTCGGTCATTCACCGATGGCAGAGGATGAGCCCGTGCGCCGAGCAGGTGCTCGAGGCGCTGTGCATCAAGGGGACTTGTTTGTTCATCGGCAGCCCGACGTAGTTGCTGGCGAACCCAGAAACACCCCCGGACACTCGCGGCAAGCACGCTGCACAACAGCACAATTTCCTCTACACCCGCGTGGTTCAGGATCTCAGCCCACGTCATTCCCCACCTCCCGCTTCGTTCATCGCTTGCCTGAGCTTGCCGAGCGCGCTGGTACGAATCTGTGACACGCGCGACTCCGTGATTCCCAACACCTCACCGATCTCTCGCAGCTTCATGTTTTCGAAGTAGGAAAGCGCAAGGATATGGCGTTCTCGCTCGGGTAACCCCAGCAGACGCTCAGTGAGGAGTGCCACCATTTGCTCATCTTGAGCCAGATCGAGCGGACTCTTTCCCTCGTACGGAATGCGATCTACGGCCGTGCCGTAGCGGTCTCCGTCTGGGGCACCCGCTGCGCGATCCGGAGGCTCCCGGTCATGCTGGCGAAGGTCCAGATACCAGGAGTGGAGTTCCTCCGTCCCGATGTCTAGCGATTCTGCCAGTTCCCCCGGCGTGGGCCGCCGTCCATGCTTGGCGCGAAGGGCAGCCTCTGCCGCCCTCAGCTCCCGCTCCTTCTTTCGCACGGATCTGGGCCGATCGTCCCACACCCGAATCTCGTCGAGGATCGCCCCACGAATCCGTGTTACCGCGAGGGTCGAGAACGCGAGCCCGCGTTCAGGATCGTACGCTCGGGCCGCCTGAATGAGCCCACTGACCCCGGCGCTGACGAGATCACCGTGCTCAGGCCCAGAACGGGAGGTCCGACGCATGCGATTCGCGAGATCATACACGAGGCCAAGATTCTCGCGGACGAGGGCATCCACGCGGGCATCTTCCTCCTCGTCACCCGCCGCTTCAGCCAACAATTCATCAGGGGAACCGAGCCCCACCTCCTCGTCCACTTCGCCCTCGAATGAGCTCACGAAGATCTCCACGGACGCATGCGCTTCATGAGCGGGACCATCGTCGCGAGGAGATTCGAAGCAGCGAGACGCTCCGCGAGGAGCGCTTCATCCCGCAGACCGTCTACGAGCTGAGGATCCGGGACCAGGGTCCCGACAATATTCACCTCCGCATCGAGGAATCTCCGCACACCCTCCCGCAACACATGTTCAGCTTTATTCACCGATTGAGGCTGCGCGCGGTTGAAGAGCACAGACGGCATGAACTCCGCCCGTGCCTGTACCGCCTTCAGCAACGCATGGGTTGCTGCCAGACCAATCGCGTCAGCTCCAGACACGGCCACGATCGACCCTACCGACAAATCCAGTGCACTCTCCACGGCCTCCAAGCGAGAGCCCGCATCGACCACAACGACATCTCGCTGCTGGAACAAGGGCACTACCCGACGAGCCAGCGCTCGTCCCTCCTGAGGCGACAGGTCCGGTGCCGCGAAACTCACTAACTCCAGCGAGCCGTGAACGGACTGCACCAGTTGTTCAGGGTCGACACCGGTCGCGAGGTCGGACAGGGTCCGGCTCCGGTCCAGGCCGAACCAGACCCGTTGCACGTCGAGCCATGAATCGGCGTCCACAAGCAATGTCCTCATGCCCGCCTGCGCAGAGCGGACCGCCGCGGTGGCTGCCAGAAGAGAAACCCCCGCACCGCCGCGTCCGGACGCAAACGCAATCACGTGCGCAGGACCTGGCCGAGCCAGGCGCCGACCTGCAAGCCGGTCTCGCATTGCGGTGAGTTGGGAGGTCATCCGTAAAGCTCGAGCCTGCTGTCCGTCACCCCGCCGCGGAAGGCCGCCGCCATGATTCGATCGGAGGCCTCGTGCAGGTCGTCCGGAACCAGCTGACCATCAGTGATCCAGTTTGCCGGGAGCCCCAGTTGGTCCGCGACCTCGGCAACACCTGCCTCGTCCGGGATCTCGTCCAGCTTCGTCAAAAGCGAGTGCGTTAGTGCCAAATCAGAATAGTCCGAGCGGGCCGATTCGGCCACGTGCAACCGAACGCCCGCAGACACGACGAGATGCGTCTCATCCGGCTCGAACGCCTTGAGCGTATCTCGCCAACTGCGTTCCGTCGCGGTAGCGCGGGGCGTGCGCCCCGGTGTGTCGATCAAGATGGTGTCACAGTTCCCGTAGCGACTCATCACACCCTGTACCTCGCTTGGGTCCCGAACCAGTTCGAGAGGCATTCCACCGACATCCGCATACGTCTGGATCTGCTCGAGCGCACCAATCTTGTACGTGTCGAGAGAGATCAGCCCTACCCGCCCCCATCCGAATGCATGCTCCGAAAGCCCGAGCTTGGCGAGCGTGGTCGTCTTGCCAGAGCCCGTCGGTCCGACCAGCGCAATGACCCTCGGGCGTCGTCCTGACTTGCGCCGGGGTACCGAATTCCTGAGCAGAGATCCGAATCGGAACACCTCTTCCGAGGTCGTCACGACGACATCTGCGCCCGCGCCCGTGTGATGCGTACGCAGGACCAGCGCGTCATCACCCATCACTCGGCCGACCTCTCGGAGGGCAGCCGGTACGTTGACTCCAGAGATCGTCTTAGTCCGCATTGTTCAACTCCCAAATACCTAAAGGCTCGAAACCTGCCTGAGAAGGAAGCTCCGACAAAGAGATCACAGGAACGTTCGGTAGCACCGGCTCGAGGAGCTTCCGAATACCCACCCTCAAAGAGGGTGGAGTGATCAAGGGTACGCGTCCGGGAGCGGAGCCCTGCGTCAGTCGGTCGAGGTCCTGGATGGCCATCGAAAGCCGTTCCGGTGCGATGGTGTCGATTGTGGATCCGCGCGGGCTGAACAAGCCCATGAGAGCCACTTCGAGCTTCGGACCCACCGTAATCCCCCTGATCGAGCCGCGTGCGTCGAGGAACGGCTCTGCAATCGTCTTCGCAAGGCTGCGCCGCACGTACTCCGTCAGAACTTCCGGATCTTTCGAAGTCTCCGCGTAATCGGCGAGCGACTCAAGAATCGTGACCAGATCCCGGATGGGAACCCGCTCGCGAAGCAACCGCTGAAGAATCCTGTGAATCAATCCGAGCGAAACCCGCGTCGGGACGACCTCGTCGATCAGAGCGGGATGGGTTTCCTTCAGTCGATCCAGCATGACCTGGACTTCCTGCCGACCGATCAGATCAGCTCCATTGTCCTTGAGCGTCTCCATGAGATGCGTTGCGAGCACTGCCCCGGGCTCCACCACGGTCCAACCACGAGCCTCCGCATCGAGCTTGTCCTTTCGTGCAATCCATCGAGCGGGCAGACCGAAACTCGGGTCTGTCGTCGCGATGCCCTCGACCGACTCGAGGACAGATCCTGTATCGATAGCCAGGAGGCTACGCATCATGATTTCACCTCGGGCGATCTCGGATCCCCGCAGACGGATCACATATTCACCCGAGCCGAGCGTGATATCGTCTCGGATCCGAATCGGGGGGACGAGGAGCCCGAGTTCCTGGGCGGCTTTACGGCGGAGCACACCGACCCGACTCAGAAGGTCACCGCCCTGAGACTCATCAATCAGCGGGATGAGTCCGAAGCCCACCTCGAGCTCTACCGGGTCCAGGAGAAGCAAGTCATCCAACGGATCTTCCTCAGAGCCCGCTGGAGGCGGTGCCTGCGGCGTTACCTCCGTTCGACCGCTCATGCCCTGTCCCATGGATGGCGCGGCGCGCTGGCCAACCACGGCAGCTCCGAGAGCGGAGGAAGAACCCGCCGCGCTGGCCATCTCGTCCCGGCCTGCGACGAGCGCCAGTCCTGCACAGGACGCAGAGAGGAGCGCGAACGGGACAAACGGCAGGGCAGGCACGACACTCAAAGACCCGAGGATCCCGGCTGCTCCCCATAGAGGGCGAGGATCCCGGGCGAGCTGTTGGGCGAGGGCGGCGCCAACCCGAGTGCCCCCTGCAGAATACGTGACGACGATACCGGACGCAGTGCTCACGATGAGCGCCGGTATCTGACTGACCAGCCCATCACCGATGGTGAGGATCGTGTATCGCTCGGCCGCTTCCGAGAGAAGGAGGCCTTGCTGGACCATTCCGACGTAGATCCCGCCAAGGATGTTGATGCCGGTGATCAGCAAACCCAGGATTGCATCACCCCTGACGAACTTCGCGGCACCATCCATAGCACCGTAAAAATCAGCCTCGAGCGACACGGCCCTGCGCATTTCCCTGGCTTCAGTATCGTCGATGACGCCAGCGTTCAGATCCGCATCGATGCTCATTTGACGCCCGGGCATGGCGTCCAGTGTGAACCGGGCTGCCACCTCGGCGACACGACCTGCACCCTTGGTGATGACGATGAAGTTGATGGCCACCAGGATCAGGAAGATGACGACTCCAACGGCGTAGTTGCCGCCTACGACAAAGTTGCCGAAGGCCGTGATCACCTCGCCGCCTTCTCCCGAGCCCAAAATGATCCGGGTGCTCCCGACGTTCAGGCCCAACCTGAACAGTGTGAGGAGCAGGAGAAGCGTAGGGAAGGCGCTGAGGTCCATCGGATTCGATGTCTGCAGCGCGACCAGAAGCACGATCAGGGATGATGCGATGCTGACCGTAATGAGAAGGTCGATGATGAACGGAGGGAGCGGCAGGACGAGCAGCGCGACGATGAAGACGACGGCCATCACCATCACGGAATCCGAGTTCAGGAGGCCACGCTCACTCATGTCCAACCTCTCGCTCTACGAGATGACCCTCGATGATGCCGCGCCACGAAGGCGAGGATCTCGGCCACGGCCACGTACAGAGCCGCAGGGATGGGAAGCCCTATGCGTGCAGTCGCAAACAGGGCCCGGGCTACCGGCTTGTGCTCGATGATCGGCACACCGGCATGGTCTGCGACCTGCCGAATGCGCAACGCCAACTTCCTTGATCCCATCGCGACGACGATCGGGGCATCTGCCTGTGTCGGATCGTACTTCAGGGCCACGGCGATGTGCGTCGGGTTCGTCACGACGACGTCTGCGGTCGGTACAGCCTGCATCATCCGCATCCGGGCAAGCGAGCGCGCCAGTGAGCGGATACGTGCCTTAACCAGCGGATCGCCATCCGAATCTTTCGACTCTTGCTTGACCTCCTGTTTGGTCATGCGGAGCTGCCGCTGGTGGTCCCATGCCTGATAGCCGAAATCACCCGCAGCGAGCAGAAGCAACGCCGCACCGGAGGACAGCAGAACGAGAGAAATCTGCGTCCTCAGCGTCGAGATCAACGCGTATACGGTGCTCTGCGGGAGTTCGGTGAACCGCTCGATCGCTCCCGCCGTCGACACGTAGATCACGGCTCCCACGATCAGGATCTTCAGAACTGATTTGAGGAGATCGACCAGCGGTCGAGGGCTGATGAAACGCTTGCTGTTCTGCACGGGAGACAACCGAGACCAGTCCGGTGCCAGCGGCTTGGCGGTCAAGGTGCCCTGCCCCTGAACGACCCCTACGGCCAGGGCTGCTCCGGTCACGACGGCAACGAAGGGAAGAAGGCCCACCGCCGTGGTCGCCAGCACCCAGCGAATCCAGTCGGTACCCGTCTCGGCATTGATGCCCGACACGCCACCGGCCAGGAAGCTCGCCCGCAGGATCTCCGAGGTCAGACGCCCGATTTGCGTTCCCCCGGGGCCCACCATGAGGCCGGCAGAGAGAAGCACAATCGCAGAGCTGAGTTCGGGAGTCTTCGGGATCTTACCGTCGTCCCGCGCCTCCTTTTTTCGTTTGGCGGTGGGTTCTTCGGTACGGTCGTCCATGGTTTCGGCCATCTCACCCTCCTCTCAGAAGTGTGAGGTAGCTCGATGTCCATTCCCCAATGAGGACCGGCCACGCCCCATAGAACGTGGCAGCCAGCGGCAGTGCAAACGAGAGCGCCAACAGCCCGAGGCCGATCTGCAGGGGGAATGCGACCGCCAACATGTTCAGCTGGGGGGAAGCTCGAGCCAGCACCCCCAGGGCGAGATACCCAACGAGAACCGCGGCGACGATGGGAGCTGCAAAAATCAGCCCTCGCGTGAAGAGTAGCCCCATGGTCTGCACTAGGAACGCCAGACCTCGGTCGATCCAAACCTGCTCGCCGGCAGGAACGGTTTCGAAGCTCCGGGCGAGCGCCTCTACCATGACCAGGTGGCCATCCGTAGCAATGAGCAGGAGGAGAGCGGAAAGCCCGAGGAGCTGCGTCAAGACACCAGTGCCCTGCCCCGTCACCGGGTCCAGGACCGTGCCGCCCGAGAGCCCAGTCTGAATCGCGAGGAGATCGCCGGCGAGCTCAGCCGCAGAGATCAGGACCGCCGCGCCAAGTCCCAGACCGAAACCGACCACCAGTTCGATCATGATGGTTGAGGGTCCGATCGCTGTTTCAGTAGGCACGGGCGTGACCACGGGCGTCAGCAGGATCGTGAGCAGGACCGATGCGGCCGCCCGAAGCGGCAACGGAATACTCCTCGAGCTCAGGACCGGGGCAATCAGCATGAACCCGGCGACTCGAAAGAAGACAAGCGTGCCCGTCAGCAAGAACGGCGACCATGGGGCGGGATCGGAGCTCATACCATCGCCGGGATCGTCATGATCAGTCGTGATGCGAAGCCGACGGCCTGACTGATCATCCACGGCAGGAGCGCGAACGTGATGAGGCCCACGGCAAACAGCTTAAGCACAAATGCGACCGACTGCTCCTGGATCTGGGTGACGGTCTGAACAATGCTGACAAGCAGGCCAACGGCGAGCGCCGTCCCCAGAATGGGGAGGGCCAACCAGAAGGCCGTCATGATCGCCTGCCGTGAAATGTCCACAACCAAGTCGTAGGTCATCGGGCTCGCCTCATGCGAAGCTCTGGGCCAGCGAGCCCATCAGGAGCGTCCAGCCGTCCATCAACACGAACAGCATGAGCTTGCAGGGAAGAGCGATCATCGTCGGTGGGAGCATGAACATCCCCATACTCGTGAGCACGGCTGCAACGACGAGGTCGATGATCAAGAACGGCAGGAAGACCGCGAAACCGATCTCAAATGCGCGACGAAGCTCACTAGTTACGAACGCGGACATCAGGACCGTGTTCGACACCGACTCAGCCGACTCGGGCACGGGGCTGCGACTGATCCCGACGAAAAGCTCTAAATCCTCGGATCTCGTCTGAGAAAGCATGAAGCTACGGAGGGGCACGGATGCCCTCTGGAGCATTTCTCCCTCTTCGATCGTCCCACCCAACCATGGATCGATCGCGTCAATTCTGACCTGCTCGAGCGTTGGAGCCATGACGGCGCCGGACAAGAGGAGCGCCATGGCGGCGAGAAGATGGCCCGGTGGGGTGTTCTGGGTCCCAAGCGCTTGCCGGAGGAGCTGCAACACGATGTAGATCCGGGTAAAGCTCGTCGTGAGGAGCAGTAGACTGGGAAGCAGCGACATCAGCCCGAGAACGATGACGGTTCCCACGGATCCACTGAGCCTGAGTCCGCCCTCCTCGTCCCCCACCTGCATGGATACCCCTGGGAGAGCTTCGAGCAGGGATGGCAAAGCGGGACCCGCATCGGCGTCCACACCAGTCGTCGAGTTCGACTGCTCCGCAGCCACCTCCGGAGCGACCTGGGCCGAGCCGACATCTGGACTCAGAGTCACCAGCGTCACACCCACCATGAGCGCAACACCGAGCCTCCGCATCACCCTGAGAGGCACCTCCGACAAGACGGACACACTATTCGAAGCCTCATCCGACCGGGGCTCAAGGGCCTCTTCCGTCGGAGGCTGGTCTCCGAGTTCCGTAACGAAGCGGACGCCGCCTTCGCCTGTGGAGACGAGGATTCGACGGCGCTCGACGTGAACTACTGCAAGTCCCTGATTGCTGTTCAGGACAACTCGAGACAGGACCCTGATGTCAGCCGCGTCTGACGTGGCTCTCTTCAGCCACGAGAAGCGCCGCAGACCTCTAGCTGCGAGGATCACGATCCCACAGATGCCCGAAGCGAGGCCGAGACCGGTCAGAAGGAGGGCCATCACGGAGTGTCGTCCGCCTCCCCGACGTTGTTGCGAAGGCGAAGGATACGTACGCCGAACTTGTCACCGATCACGACGACTTCGCCGGTCGCAAACGGGGTATCACTCACAAATACATCCACAGGCTGCCCAACAAGACGATCCAGCTGCAGAACGGACCCCTTGCCGAGTCCCACAATCTCCTCTACGGACATGCGCGTCCGACCGAGCTCGATGCTCACCGGAACCTTCAAGTCCTTGACGGCATCGAAGCTCACAGTTCCAGACCCACCTGTCGTCTGGGTCGTGGCCGGCCCTGAGGCTCCCGAATCGGGCGTGGTCATCGGATCTTCACTCACCTTCGTTCCTCCAGGAAATCACGATTGGTTTTGGACTACGTCCGTCAGGTGGATGGCCAGATTCTCTCCGATCCGCCCCTGCTGTCCCCTGAAACGGAGCGCACCCTCGATCCATACTTCGACCGGGGTCGCAGCGCTGACGCCGGTAGGCAGGATGTCCCCGACTCTAAGCTTCGAAAGGGCGTCCAGAGGGCAGTCGCCAGAAGGCAAACGAGCGACCGCCGTCACCTGAGCCTGACGTACCAGTTGCTGGGTTTGGTGCAGAGGAGTCGGCGCGTCCGGAGCAAGTCGCTGCCGGGCCTGCGTTCTCTGGTCCTGCTCTGCATCGAGGAAACGGTCGATGAAGCGTAGTGGGAGAGCGTACTGAATGAGTCCCTCGGACTCATCAAACGCGCATTTCAGGCTCACCACGAGCAGGTCCTCATCCACCTCCGCCGACTCGATCATCTCGCGCGCGGATTCAAATCGCGCAAATTCGAGAGCAAGGTCTGCGTAGTCTGCCCAAACCCGCTCGATCGCTGCCACGATCCGGTCTAGCACGATCCGAATGATCGCGGCTTCGAGGCGTGTCAGTACCCGATCGGGTGGGTCCTTGATCGGCGTACCTCCGCTCATCCGCTCCAGAAGTCGGAACCCCATGGAGGGCTCGAGCGTCAGGGTAACGAAGTCGAGTGCAGAGCTGCCTCGTCGGTACACGAACGCGGCCACCGGGTCCGACATCGCATCGACAAAGTTCCGATAGGAAACCTGCGAGATCGAGTCGAGTGAAAAGTCGAACTGCACCCGGAGCCGCCCTTTGACCCAACGGGCGACGGTTTCCGCCAACTGCTCGTGGGCTACCTCCAGCCGACTCTGACGATCTGGTGCGATTCGGGAAGGTTCCCGGAAATCGTATGGTAGCACCTCGGCGTTATCCGACGACGTATCCCTCATCACACGCCCGGGCCCCATCCACAGCGGAAGACCGAGGATTTCACGCACGAAAATCCTGCTAACCCGCACCAACCTCGGGTCAGCCTGCATGGGGTCTGCTCTGAGTGCATCGCGATCATTCGAATCTCCAGAGTTCGCTTCGCACCATCGCAATGGGCATAACCCGTGCCACGAAAAGACCCCGACTCACAGCCTATAACTCTATGCAGGACATCGTGTTATACGTGGCCGCAATAGAGGACGCCCCCATCGCTGGAGCTGAACAACCACTTGGGCGGCTAGTATTGCCTACCCAAACGGGCGGTTCATGCCGGGTCTCCTGAGAACGCGAAGGCCCCCGAAGTCGGATACGACCTCGGGGGCTTTCGCGTCTTGGGGTACTCCAAACTCAGGAGAAATTCCCCAACCTACTATCTCCGCAGGTTGACCAGTTCCTGTAGCATCTCGTCACTGGTCGTGATCACCCTCGCGTTCGACTGAAAGCCGCGCTGCGTCGTGATCATATTCGTGAACTCCTGAGCGAGATCGACGTTGGACATCTCGAGCGACCCGGATGTGATGAGCGACTGGCTCCCTTCCGACGCGAATCCGAGAACCGGCTCGCCGGAATTGGCAGAGTCCGTGTACAGGTTATCGGTCGCTCGGGCGACTCCACCTGGGTTGTTGAAGTCCACGAGGGCGATCTGGCCAAGCACCAATGTCTCTCCGTTCGTGAATGATCCAGAGATCACACCGGCCTGGTCGATTCCGATCTTTTCCAAGTCTCCCATCGAGAATCCATCCTGGTCGCGCACGAGTGCCGTCATCGGACTCGCGAACTGTGAGAGGCCATCAATACCACCCACCGTGCCCCATCCGATCGTGATCGTCTGGTCAGCCGCGAACCCATCTGGGGTGAACGTCAGATCGGCGCTTGCTGGGTCGAGTAATGCGCCATTGTCATCGAAAGTGACGGTGCCCGTCGCACCCCCCGTAACCGCACCGTCCCCGACCGAGACCTCATAGCCCCATTCGTTTACCGCAGTTTTCGTGAATGTGATCGCCAACTCGTGCGGTCCTCCCTGTGAATCCGTCACCGTGATCGACGTGACCCGCTGAGCGCCGATCTCTGCCGTAGCGTCAAGGTTGCCCCCGAAGAGAACTTCCGTTGTTGCCCTCGCCGGAGCCTTTTGCCCGAACGGAAGTCGAAGGTCTCCCACCTGATCGGTCAGAACCCCGTCAGCCGCGAGTCGTCCCTGGACGACGAAGCCATTCGAAGTCATGGCCAGACGACCATCAGCGTCAACCGCAAAATTGCCAGCGCGCGTGTAGAAGTTTCGAAGTCCGTCGGACACCGCAAAGAAGGAAGGCCCCTGAATCGCAAGGTCCGTTTCGATCCCTGTCGACTCCAGATTCCCCTGCGTGAAGACCTGATCAATGGATCCGATCCGCATCCCGAGGCCGACCTGAACCGGGTTTGTCCCGCCGGTCGTGCCACCTGCCCCCTGAGGAGGCCGGCTCGCGCTTTGAATCAACTGAGTCAGGCTTTCCTTGAACGTCACACGGCCCGCCTTGAAACCAATCGTGTTGGAGTTCGCGATGTTGTTACCGATGACGTCCATTCGTGTCTGATGATTCCGCAGGCCGGACACGGCTGCGTAGAGCGATCGCATCATGATGGATTCGCCTCCTGATTTGAGAGTTCAAGAATATTGATTAGAGGAACTTCTCGGCCGCCCACGACGACGACCGGGCCAGTAGCTCCCCACCGAACACCTTCTACGACGCCGCTCAACAGCGGTGTGACCTGCACGCCTTCCACTTCTCCGAGGGCCTGAACGCGAAGGGTGTAATGCCCGGGCTCCAGTTCCTCAGTCGCGGCGCCGAGCTCGACGCGATGCATCCCCGCCCCGCCCACAGTGGTGTTCACAGTCGCGACCACCTGACCAGACGAATCAAGGATGTCGACACGTATTCCCGTCGCCTGACTCGCAGCCACCCAAGCCGCGTCGTCCTGACCCGTGATCTGAACAGAGTCACCCTGAGCGACGATCCCTGAACCAATCATTCCGATCGCTACACTGTTTTGCGACTCAATCATGGACGCCTCGCTCATTGCGATCTGCGTCTGCAGCAACTCATTCGTCAGGATCTGTTGTTCCATCGCCGTGAACTCGGCCAGCTGTGAAGCGAAGTCTTGAGCGTCTAGCGGATCGAGCGGGTCCTGGTAGCGAAGTTGAGTGACGAGGAGCGTCAGGAAATCCTGTTTCCCCAGTCCTTGGGGCCCTCCCAGCCCTGCCGATGCCACTGCCCCTGCATCACCGATCGATGAGGGCATTGTCTTCCTCCTGCGTGAATGGATTACGGAAGGGGCTCTCGTCGCTGAGCCCGGTCTGGTCGCGCTCGGGGTCTTCTGCGGACTCCCGCCGTCTCTGTTCCGAGCCTTCCGAGGGATCCCGTGTGAGACGAACAGTCAGATCCCGAGGTTCGAGTCCCTGGTCAGTCAAAGTTCTTCGGAGTTCGTGCAGATGAGCGCGTAACTCCTCAGCCAGGACGGGATCAGAGAGATTGACGGCGGCGTCCACTGCCCCTGGCCGTATACCGATGTCGAGTGACGCTGCGCCACGGACACCCTCGAGCGGGATTCGAAGACGTCGGTAGACCGTTTGAGATACGTCGACCGGCTCGGGTACTCCTCTGGATTCGGCCGTCGTGGCCGTGGGGTTAGCCCCGGGCGCGAAATCCGCTCCGCCGGAGGAGCCATGACCAAGTCTCGAATACACGGAGCCTGACTGAACGACCATCTGAGCCGCCGAGACCTCACCGAAGTCTGCGGGCAATGCGCGCGCAGTTCTCGACCGCTCTTGGCCCTCTGGCATCGCCGTTCTGGCCCTCTCAGCGGCCGACTGCCGATCGGAGCGAGCCACATCCCGAAGCGGGTCGGTTGACGCATCCTTTGACCCCATTGGCTCAGCCGACGCCATGTCCTCGCCCCCCCCAGGGCGAGCAACCCTCGCTGGCCGTGCGACGGGTGCGACCCGAGCAGGCACCGCGATAAGGGGCCGAGCGTGCCCAGCGGCGGCGCCCCCAGAACCCGAGCTCGAGTGTCCGAGATCACCCTCCGCATCGGCTGAAACTCCGGGGCGATCCAGTTGGATATGCCCTGAATCGAACGGATAGAGTGTCCTGAGCCCTTCCTCCCTCGCGACCCGGGCCAGGATGCTTGCCTGATCCGATGTCAATGGAGCGCCGTCTGCGAAGAGGTCGGCGGCAGAACCGGTCGTGTGCAGAGAATTTTGCGTCCACGTCACCACCGGCCCCGGTGTCGAGCGGCCTTGAGCGAAGAGTTGTTCCTGTCGCTCCTGACTCCGGTAACCTTCGACCAAATCCAGACGAATGCCCTGTTCCAACCACATTCGATCGACTACGCGCTGGAGCCGTGGCACGAAATCTCGCGCGAGGCCACGCGTTTTCCCGGGATCGAGAGTGACCGTATCAGCCTTCGCTTCACTCACGATCTGGCCGGACTCCCCCTCGACCGCGACACTCACCCCAGCTTCACCGTCAGCTCCGTGTGGACCGGGCACAGGGGAAGCGATCTCGATCGAGGGCGTCAGCGCGGCCGAAATGGCAACGAGCAAAGCGGAGAAATGACTGCCGTCCATGTGTTCCTGCGCTAAATTCGGGGGTTCTGACACGCGTCTCTGCTCAGCGCTCCCGCCAAGACCTTCAGTGGGTCGCTGCGATCGCTCGACCGTAGACGGCTCCCGATGTACCGCCGCCAGATGCGACAGCGGCATCATCGTGAGCCTCCGGGGCCAAGGACCTGTCGACTGATTGAGGCGACGCGCGCGGGATCCATTTCCTCCAGGATTGGGGCCACGGCGCGTCCCTGCATGACACGAAGAATCCCCTCGATTTCCGCGTCATCCAGTTGAATCAGAACCGCGGCCGCCTGACCCGCATCCATGACGCTGAAGATCTGTGCCATTTTTTGATAGCTCTCCTGAGCGACAGCCGGATCTTCGAAATCCGCGACTTCCTCCACCTCTTCCGGTTGGAGGCCTGGGGTGCCCCCGGTCTCTGTGACAGAACCCGTTGACACTCCAGTCGGAGTATCCCCCGCCGGCGCGTCTACCCTTTCGACCGACGCCGCTTCGTTGTCCGCCAGTGCGACTTCAGTCGAGTCAGGATCTGCACCGTCGAGTTCTACCTCCTGGGAGTTCAAAGAATCAGCCACGACGTCAGCCACTGTGCTTGAGGCTGACCGTTGAGCCCAGAACATCCCCGCGCTGAAGCCCGCAGCGAGGCCGATCAGGAGCGCCACACCTGGAATCGCAATCTTCATCCAGTCGGGTCTCCGTTCCTGAGGTGGCGCATCGACGACATGTCGTCTTGCTGCTTTTGCTCAGACGCACGCTCGCGCCGCTGTGCGGCAGATCGGCGAGGCTCAATCACTCGCTCCAGTGCCTCAGAGTCATTCGCCGCCTCTGAGAAAGCCTCGACCTTGTCGTCCAGTTCACCCTGAGCGCGCACGAGCGCCTCGCGGGCTCGACTCAGATCCTTATCGAGCTGCTCGACAAGGAAGTGCATCGTCTTGAGATGCCCGACCGAAGGAGAACCGTCACCCGAGCGCACCCGCTCAAGTTCACTTCGCTGGGTCTCCAACCGGCGCACGCCCTCCGAAGCCTCGTCCAGAAGGCGACGCGCCTCACCGAGCTCGGCAGCTCTTCTGCGCTCCTCGTGTTTCCTGAGGTCCAGAAGCCGCGACAGTCGCTTTACGTCCTTCATGAGAGTGCTCCGGCGACCTGCTTGATGGAAGTCGACAGAGTTTCGAGGGACTGGAGCGTTTCATCCCAGCTCGACAGGTCGTGCGGATTCTGCCGGAGGAAGTCTCCGATCGGATCTCGCATTTGGATCGCCTGGTCCACCAGCGGGTCGGACCCATGCTGGTATGCTCCGACCGCGATCAGGTCCTCCTTTTCACGGTAGGCTGCAATCAGCCGTTGCATCTGCTGGGCTACGGCGTGAAAAGACCGCGGAAGGACACGGTCCCGAAGGCGACTTACGCTGTGAAGCACGTCCACCGCGGGGAAATGGCCCGCCGTGGCCAGTTCGCGGGTCAGCACGATATGTCCATCCAGGGTCGACCGTACCGCGTCGGCCACGGGCTCGTTGAAGTCGTCGCCCTCGACGAGAACCGTGTAGACTCCCGTAATCGTTCCGACGCCATCCGAACCGGCTCTTTCTAGCAGGCGGGGGAGACGCGAAAACACCGAGGGAGGGAACCCCCGGGTGGTAGGAGGCTCGCCCGCCGCAAGACCGATTTCACGCCACGCGGTCGCGACGCGAGTGATCGAATCCAGCATGAGCAGCACGCTCGCACCTTTTGATCGAAAATCCTCAGCGAGGGTCGCAGCCACCTGAGCCGCTCGTGCTCGAAGTAAGGCGCTCTGGTCTCCTGTCGCGACGACGACCACGGAGCGAGCCAGGCCATCCTCGCCAAGTGCGTCCTGAACAAATTCGGGGACCTCGCGCCCACGCTCACCGATCAATGCAATCACATTGAGGTCGGCAGAGGTACCGCGCGCGATCATCCCCAGCAGTGTGCTCTTCCCAACTCCGCTGCCGGCGAAGATGCCTACCCGCTGACCTTTTCCGATCGTGAGCGGTCCATCGATGGCCCGCACCCCAGTCGGAAGCGGTGTTTCGATCGACGTTCTGGAGAGCGGATTGAGTGGCTCCGCGGCGAGGGAGCGCCTCTCCCCCCAGGCAATTGGCCCTTTACCATCCAGGGGCATACCTCGCGCATCGATCACCCGCCCAAGCAATCCCGTTCCGACCTCCACCGAGGCCTCCCGGCCGAGGATCTCCACGATACTGCCAGGGTTCAGGCCACCGATTTCGCCAAACGGCATGATCAGCGCTCGATTCCCTCCTGTGGCATCCCCATGATCTGAGGCGCGACGTCCACGATCACTGAAGCCAATGACCTCACCTTCGACCTCGTTCCGACCATCGATGGTAGAGATTCGGCAGAGATCTCCGACTGCGGCTTCGACACCGGACGCCTCCATGACAAGCCCCACAATCCTCGTCACTCTCCCGCACGGGACATAGCGAGGCAGCCTGCCAACTCGCTCGATCGGACCCTCGGGGTCAGACAGGCGCCTCAGCAAGCGCTCGAGGTCATCCATCAGAAAACGCTCCGAGAACTCGCTCGAGAACGTGCAGAAGACGCCCGTCCATCACGCGCTCGACACCCTCCACCAGACAACCACCTGAGCGGATGTCTGGATCCGGGATCCATCGAACAGAGCGGCCTGACTCGACCAAATCCGCGCCTTCCGACTTGAGCGCCCACGCGGAAAGTCGGGTAAGATCGGCCGGGTTCATTCGAACGGCTAAGGGCTCGACCACTGGAAACCCTGCAACAGCCTCGCGTACCAGCTCGAGGACAATGTCCGGTGAAACGCGCACCTCACGCTGAATCAGCTTTCCCGCAACAGCTGTTGCAATCGCGGTAGATCGCTCGGCAGCCTGCTGTTCCCGCTGCTGGTCAGACTCATGAAGGGCGTCGATCACATCCCTCAGTGCTCGGATCAGGTGCTCTACCTTTGCCGCCTCCTCGGCCTGACCGCGTTCAAAACCAACCTGCTCACCCTCAGCTCGAGCGGCATCGAGGGCAGCCGTGATACTCTCGCTGCTCCCGGCCTCTCCCGGGCCAGACACGTCGGCCAGCGACGTAAAATCAGGCAGATATGAGGGCGGCGGCAGCGAATCCCTCTCGGGGACGATGACTTCCGGCTGCACCCGCTCCCACTCCCGTGGTTCGCTTCTCCCTTGAAGAGGCTCAAACGAGGACATCGTCTGTCCCTCCGCTGATCACGATCTCACCGGCCTCCTCGAGGCGACGCACTTCCGCCACCACCTTGGCCTGAGCGTCCTCGACGTCCTTGACCCGAGTCGGGCCGAGGAACTCGATCTCCTGCTCAAGGGCTGCCTGCGCTCGCTGAGACATGGCCTTGTAGATGTGCGCCTTGAGGTCCTCCGCCGCAGCCTTGAGGGCCAGAGCGAGGTCGGTGGCCTCGACTTCAGACACCACCCGCTGCATCGCGTTGTCGTCGAGCCGCACGAGATCCTCGAAGACGAACATGAGGTCTTTGATTTGCGAGGCGACGTCCGGATCGAGCTTTGCGATGCCTTCGAGGAAAACCTTGTCTGCTCCGGGTTGCGCGCGGTTCAGAACCTCCGCCACCGCTTCCGCTCCGCCCAACCGAGCCAGGGGAGCAGGCAGGGTCAGAGAGGCTTCTCCGCTCAGAAAGCCCTCAATGGTCTCGAGGACATCCGGCAGCACCTTTTCCATCCGCGCATTGCGCAGAAGGACCTCTGAGCCAAGCTCGTCCGGCATCAGAGAGAGGACCTCAGCAAACAGAGGTGCCTCCAGATGAGCTAGCACCAGTGTGATGATCTGCGGGTGCTCGGTGCTGAGGAAATTCGAAAGGGACTCCGCGTCGACATTCTTCAGAGAGCCGAGGCTTGGCCCCGTGCGAAGTCGCTCCTCCAGCTTGTTGAACACGCGATCCGAGTCAGCTCCGAACGCATGATCGAGAAACTCTCGGGCACTCTCGACCCCTCCCGACATCGCGAGCCCCCCACCCGCTGGCATCTCGGCCCACTCGGAGACGACAGAATCGACGACGGCCTCTGGGACGGACCCCAACCGGGCGATCTCGAGAGAGATCATCTCGATCTCGTCAGGACTGAGAGATTTGGAGACGCGCTCCATACCCTCGGGGCCCAGGGCCATCACGAGGATGGCTGCTTTCTGTCCCCCACTGAGTCGATCTAGCTTCAACTCTCTAGCTGCCACGGCCGCCCTCGCTACGCCTCACGCAGCCAAGCCCGGACCAAGCTGGCTGGATCGACCGTTGGAGCCGCGATTTCCGATGGGGCGGCAGGCTCGACCGGGGTCGCGCCCGTGGACGGGATCTCGTTGGTCTGAGGCAGGACTGGGACCGCGGCCGCAGGCATGGCGGAGCGCGCCATGGATAGGCCTCGCATACCGAGGATGAAGGCGAGCAGCAGTCCGAAGCCGAGAAGAATCTGGTGCTGGAATTCTCTCGCCACCTGGAGGGGAGAGAAGGCTTCCGCCGGTTCCTGGTCGGCAAGGGTGACGCCGACCGGTGCCTCGAACGGAACGGCCAGTACCGAAATTTCATCACCTCGCGCAGGGTCCAGCCCCACGGACCTCGCGACGAGCTGTTCCATCTCTTGGAGTCCGGCGGCATCGCCCGCGACCACGGCGTCCTGATTGACCGCGACCGCGACGGATAGTCTTCGAACTGCACCCGGGACGCGGTTGCTCAGCTCCGTACTGCGGGTCACCTCGAACGTGTTGTTCTGAATCGTCGACGCGGCGCCCAGTGACGGGTCGCCTGGCTCGATTTCCGAGCGAGCTTCTCCCGTTAGTGCGGCCTGGTTCGGGTCCACGGCTTCCGTACGGCGCTGCACTTCTTCGAAATCCAGCTCCGCGGATACACGCACCCGAGCGTTCTCGGTTCCGACGATCGGGTCGAGCAGCGAAGCCACACGGGCCTCCAGGTACTCCTCGAGATCGTACTGCATCTCGAGCCGACGGCGGTCCATCCGCGCAGGCGAATCGGCCTCCATCGCCGCGGAGAGCAGTCTACCGGAGTCGTCCAGGATGCTGACCCCTTCGGACGACAAGCCGTCTACCGCGCTTGCCACGAGGAACGTGATCGCCTCGACCTGACCCTGCGTGGGGCGCACACCAGCACCCATGCTCACGAGAATCGAGGCCTCCACCCCCTGCTCATTGAAGGGATACGAGGATCGATCTTGAAGCGCGAGATGCACCTCCGCGGCCCGCACCCCGCGCATCTGCTCAATCGAACGCTCGAGTTCTCCCTCGAGGGCTCGTCGGTAATTGATGCGCTGGGTAAAATCAGTCATCCCCCAGGAAGCTTCGTCGAAGAGTTCGAATCCGGAGGGCTCTCCCGAGGCGACCCCTTGCTGCGCCAGCAAGACACGCGCACGGGCTGCCTCGGAAGTGGGAACGAGGACCTCCGCTCCGCTGGCACTGAGTCTCGCGTCCAAACCCTGGTCAGCGAGAAGCTGCTGAGCTTCGCCGACGACGCCCAACGGCACGCCCCGGACCACGGCAATCATCTCAGGCTGATTTCCCCAGATGATCAGACTGGACAGGCCTGCGACACCCAACCCGGTGACGACTGCAAGAGCAAGCACACGAGGTGCGCCTATCCTGCGAATGAAGTCGATTGCTGCGTCCAGGGGTGACATATCAGATCGATCAGGACTGCATGTTCACGACGGTCCGATACGCGTCGACAACACGATTTCGGACTTCGACAAGCATCTCGAGTGCCAGACCCGCCTCCTCTACGGCGGCCATCACATCGTGAAGCTCCACCGGGTCCCCGCGCAGGAATGCTTCGACGGCATTGCTGGCCCCATCTTGGAGTCCCTGAACTTGTCCCAGCGCCTCGGCGAGCGTGTCCTGGAACGACATCCCGGACTCATTGAGCTCCGAAATCCCGGTCCCAGCGCCCACACCAGCCGCCTCGGAGCCGTAGAGACTCCCAATCGAACCCACACCCTGCACCGGAACGTTCATCCTAGATCCTCACATCCAGTCGCTGACCCAAACGCGCAACGGGACCGTTGCCGTCGAGGGCATCCGACCCCGGACCATAGGTCGCGGGCCCGGACAGGCCGCTACGCATATACCACGCAATTTCGTCACCGCTCAACACGGACCACAGCTGCGGATCCACCCTGTCGATGGCCCTGCCCTGAGCCTCGATCGCGCTGGGCTGAACAGAGCTTCGACTTTCCGCGGCCGACCGCTCGGCTGCCTGCGAAGCAGCCTCCGCCGAACCTTCCCGACGAACTCCGAGAGGGTCGGGAAAAAAAGATCCAAGGCCGTTGATTTCCATAGTCGTTTTCTAAATCTGGGTGGCGCGACGAAGCATCGATTTCATGGCGTCGAACACCGTAGCGTTGGCTTCGTAGACACGGCGCGTCTCCATCAAATCGATGGTCTCTTCCGTGATATCTACATTCGGGTATCGAACGTATCCAGCTTCATCTGCATCCGGGTGACCGGGCTCGTACACCAGTGGACCCTCCGACGCGTCTTCCACAATGCCAAGGACCTCAACGCCGTACGCGCGCTCGAGCGCCGCATAGGTCTCTCCGGGAATCGGAACCTCTGGTACCTCGGGCACCTCAATGGACAGCCCGTTTTGAGCGAGCGCCGCGCGGACCTCGTACGGGCTCTGAGCCTCTGCGAGTTCCAGGATCCGCCTCCGATACGGACCACCGTCGGGCGTTCGAGTCGTCTCGGCATTCGCGATATTCGTCGCAATCACATCCATCCTCCGCCTTTGCGCCGAGAGCCCCGACGCAGAGATGGCAAGGCCTCGAAACAGGCTTGGAACGCCTCCAATCCCAGGCACAGTTACGAACTCCTCAGCGAAGTTCGCAGCTGCCCATACACTTTCTGCAGCATCTGCCCCATCGCTTCATACCGGATTTGCTCGTCCGCCAGCCGGACCATCTCAACCTCCAGATTCACACCTTCCTCATCGAGCGCATGCTCGAGCGCGGCCTCGAACGACGCCTCCGCACCATTGGAGGCGTTCGCCACTCGATGAGCGATCTCGCGAGAGCGTGCCATGCTCGCATCGAGTCCCTCCCGGAGGGCAAGAGCAGAGCTGGAGCCCAGCAGACCTCGAATCATTGATCTCACAAGCAAAAGAACCTGTTCGCTCCAACTCTTAGCAATCTCCGGGCCACAATCCAAATCGAGTCACATTCGCAATCTCATAATGGCTCAAAGCATTGTACAACATGCACTTATAGCAGTAGACGAGACCAAGGCAGGAGAGTATTACGGTACGAACCGGGTCAGAATGGGTTTGGGACGCCGCGAGACGTCGGCACGTCGTGCCGACCCAAGCCGGCTGTTTCTGCCGGAGCCCGCCGCCCTGGAGGGGTCAGCCCGGCCTGAGTCGCGCACCCGAGCTAGGAATTCAGCTTGTTCCGAAGAGTGCGAACCCCAATCCCGAGCAATTTTGCGGCCTGAGTGCGGTTTCCGGACGTTCGTTCCAGTGCTGCCTGAATGAGCACCTCTTCCGCACCCGCGATAGAGAGGCCTTGGAGAACGATCCGATTCCCATCCGCGATCTCCTCGGGAGGCGCCGGCGAACTTCTCCAAGCAGAGGGTCCCGGGGCAACGAGGTCTGTCGTGACGTGATGGGGCTCCACCGCCCCTTCTCCCGCGAGAATCACGGCTCGCTCAACGGCGTGACTCAGTTCTCGAACATTCCCTGGCCAATGATGGGCCCGAAGAGCCTCCACAACCTCCGGCCCGATGTAGGCTTCCTCCCTGCCAAGACCTGATGCGACCCGTTGCGCGAAATGCTGAGCTAAGAGCTCCAGATCGCCGGGTCGCTCTCGAAGAGGCGGCACGTGAATCGGAAGCACATTGAGCCTGTAGTAGAGATCGGCTCGGAAACGACCCTCCTGCACCTCGTGAAGCAGATCCCGGTTCGTGGTCGCGATGACCCGCACGTCTACGCGAACGGGAGATGTGCCCCCAACCCGCTCGAACTCTTGCTCCTGAAGAGCTCTCAGGAGTTTGGCCTGAAGATCGATCCGCATCTCGGATATCTCGTCCAGCAACAGCGTACCGCGATGGGCTCGTTCGAATGCACCAGGTGATCTCTTGGTCGCTCCTGTGAAGGCCCCCTTTTCATGGCCGAACATGATGCTTTCGACGAGGTGCTCTGGGAGAGCAGCACAATTTACGCTGATGAAATCCCCGTCTTCGCGACCACTCATTCGATGCAGCGTCCGAGCGACCAGTTCCTTTCCTGTTCCCGATTCCCCTTGGATCAGTATGGAGGACGAGGTTGGGGCAGCCACCCGGATGGCGGTCATCACGGCCTCGTGCTCTTCACTCTGGCCAACAAGCAGATGTTCCTGCGGAGGCTGGCTTCCAAATGTGCCACCATCACGCGACTGACGACGAAGTCGCGTCAACTCGAGAGCCTGAGAAACGGCAACGTCGAGTTGGAGGGGCTGGACCGGTTTGGTCAAATAGTCGATCGCCCCTGCCTTGACGACCGACACCGCCTCGTCAATCGAAGGAGCCTCGGAGAGGAACACGACCGGAACGTCCAATCCTTCGGCGACAATCTGATCCAGCAGGTCGATCCCCCGCCCCCCGGAGAGCTGCAGGTCGGCCAACACAAGGTCGATTCCACCGCGAAGAACGACGGTCGTCGCAGCCTCGGGGTTACGGACGCCGACCACGTCGTGGCCCATTCGCTCGAGAAGCCCCTCCAGTGCCAGCAACTGACCCGGGTCATCATCGACGCAGAGAATCTTCGACATGGAAATTCAAGGCCGTGGCAGAGCGTCCGATAATGCGGTCAGAACGTACGGACAGCACCGACCGATCTCAACAAGTTTCTGCCGTGAGAATTTCAAACCAGGCGATTCAGACCCGAATCATCGACACCATTCGGGGGAGCATTGCCGACATCGGTCGTCTCGAACGTCAGATCACGACGGGACGGCGCTTCGAGCTCGCGTCCGAAGACCCGCTCGGATCCCGATCCGTCATGCAGCTCGACAGCCAGCTTCGAGCGTCTCAGCAGTACCGCCGAAACATCGATGTCGCTCGTGGACGGCTGACCATGGAGGAGAGCGCTCTAGAATCGCTGTCGAACCTGATTTCGCGAGCGCGTGAGATCGCCAGCCAGCAGAGCAGTTCCTCGGCGACGACCGGAAGTACCCAAGCCGGCATCGGCGAGGTTCAGGGTTTGAGGCAGGCGGCGATCGACCTCGCAAATCTGAACCTGAACGGCTCATACATCTTCGGAGGCCTTTTTTCGGATCGCGCTCCCCTGGATAACTCAGGGAGTCTTGATCCGCTCAACCCTGCCCGAGGCGCGATCGAGTACGACGTCTTCCCGGGCGAGCGCAAGCCCGGCACTCACGACGCTGGCGAAGTGTTCATCGACACCAATGTCGTTCAAGCGTTCGATGACCTTGAGTCGGCCCTGATCGCCGGCGACAGCGCGACGATCGCCACTCAGATGGATGTGCTCGCTGAAGCTCTCGAAAGTGTACAGCTGCTCGTCGTCGATGTCGGAAACCGTCAGATCAGTCTCGATTTGGCTGAGGATACTCTGGCTGTTTCCGATTTGGCTCGGGCGGAGCGGCGCTCCAACATCGCCGATGCTTCACTGCCCGAGGCGCTAGCCCAGCTCGCCTCGAGACAGGCCAGTTACCAGGCGTCCTTGCTGGCCACGTCCCGAATTCTCGAAACCACCTTGACCAATTTCCTCCGATGATCGTCAACCCTCCGACTGAGACAGAGCACGAGTCCGTAGCGAAACGTGCGCACGTGCTCGTGAATTTTCCGAACGGGATCCCCGGATTCGACCAGCAGCGAGACTTCAGGCTCACGGAGGGGCCCGGGGCCGGACTTTACTGGCTTCGCGGAGTTGGAACTGACGCCCCGAGCTTTCTCCTGAGTGACCCCTTCGTCTTCTTCGACGACTTCGAGCTTGAACTGCCCGAGTGGTCCCGCTCCGTCCTGGACGCGAGTGATTCCTCTGATGTCATTGCGCTCACCATTACCACTCCTTCCCCAGAGGGTGCTTGGACGGTGAATCTGTGCGGTCCTCTCGTGCTGAACTTGGCTCGCGGGCTTGGAACGCAGACCGTGGTGGCGAATCGGCCGCCGGCCGACCTTCGCCACCCATTCATGTCGGGTCGTACTCAAGCGGCCTGACGCTCGCCAGTCGATGACGCAGGCTTCCCACCGAGAGGCTTCCTATCCTCACTCCTGAGAGGGCTGAACAAACTTGGAGCGCACGAAGCGTTCCTCGGCCAGAATCAAGGAGAGGGGTAAGCCCGAATCAGGGTGGAGCTGCAGAGCAAGGCCATTCTCAGACGCTCGAAGGACCGTCCCGGCGAATCTGAGCACCCGGCCCTCGTTGAACGCCACCACGCCACGCGCCATCGCCCCTTTGGACGGAGCCTCGCCCGAAACCGGCTTCAGACAGTACAGCCCCGACTCTGAGCAATTCCAGACCGGTGCCGACCAGAGCTCAGCATGCAACATTGGGCTGACCTTGCGCGGGTACGACAAACGGAAGTACATGCGCCCCTGCCCCGCCTGAGACTTTCGCCGCATCATCTGCAATCGTTCCTCCCGAAGAACGAACGACAGAGGAACTCCGTGTCCCTCGGTAAACGAAATGGCCACCGCACCGGGTGTGACCCGAGCGACGTTGCCCTGGACATTTATCGAGTGGCCCTCCCCGAATCCCAGCCGCCCTGCGACGCGGTCTCCGGGTCCGAGCATTGCCATCTCGTCGCTCCGGCGGACACGCATCCCGAGGCTCGAACAGTCCAGCACGAATGCCCGCAAGCCTTCGGCATGGAAGACGGGACCACTCGACGACGGGAAGCGAATGCGGAAATGCTCTCTGCGGTTTTCGATCATGGTGTTCGCTTGGGAGGAGTCGACGCAGACCCCAAGTTCATCTTTCGCCCACGCTCATTACATTGGCGTTGTTCGTGTGTCTCAGTTGCCAAAAGTTGGTGTCACGATGGCTCTAACCAGTCACAATGATGCAGTCGCGACACCCTTTCCAGCGTCTCCTGCCCAGCGGAAGACTGTCTCCTTGATCGGGTTCAAAGCCAGCGGCGGCGTCAGATGAGCAGGATTCTGGTCGTGGAGGACCAAAAGCTGCTCAGAAGGCACATCCGCACGGTGCTAGAGGATCTAGGTCACGCGGTCGTCACAGCTCAAACTGCAGACGAGGGGCTCCATGAGGCTAGTAACAGCCGCTTCGACCTCATCGTCACAGACGTCTTCACCCCGGGCTCGATCGACGGGTTGAAACTCCTCGTCCGCGTGCATCACGAAGCCCCCTCGACGAAGTTCATCCTCATGTCCGGGGCCGCGGTCATCGATCAACCGGACACCATCGAGGCGGCAAGACGCGTCGGTGTTGAGTACATCCTCGCCAAGCCCTTCTCGTCTGAAGAGTTGAATGAGGCTGTTCACCAAGTGCTCGGGCTCCCAATCCGACCACTCCCGATATATGAAGACAAGGGAGCCGCAGAAGACGTATCCCGCGTACCCCAACCGAAACGCACCTCATTCGACGCATCGGGCTCCCGGGTCGCTGCAGAAGATGCCGGTCCGAAGATGGTCATCTTGCTGGAAGACCACGACGTCCTTCGAGAGTTGATTGGCGAGGCGCTTGCCGCGGCGGGGATCGACGTGCTCCTGTTGTCGCAGGGAGATGAGGTCCTGACCGCGCTCGAAGAGACAGATCACTGCGATTTGCTGATTGCGGATGTCTTCGTCCCCGGAATGAACGGACTCGAGTTGGCCATGCGCGTGCGGCACCATCATCCCGACGTGGCTATCATGCTCATGTCCGGGTCCTCCTCCTTTCGATCTCCCGAATTCGAGGAACGGGCCCACAAACTGGGCGTATCTGCACTCCTGGCAAAGCCATTTTCGTCCGAGGAGTTCTGGGCTGCAGTGTCCACGGCCTGTCCTGCGCCCGACGAGGACAGCGTCTCGGACAATTCGGACTCGTAATTCCTTCGAGCCCCGGAGAGGGCTCGGCAGACATTCGAGCAGAGTCAGTCCGCGGTGGTGACCGAGACCAACGCCGAGGCGTAACCCACCTGTCGCAGCCGCCGAATCACCTCATCAGCGTCTCCCCCCTGGCCGTACCCACCGAAGCACACTCGGACCTCGCCATCGCCTTGCGGTGGATTTCGGACTTCACCCAACAATTCCTGCTCACGGGCTCTCCGAACGGCCTCGTCAGCGCTGTTCGAATCGGTAAACGGCTCCGTACAGACCACGACCCTGATGCGCCGTGGGAACCAACCCTCTGCATCGTCTCCTAGGCTTTCGACGAGTTGAGCACCCAGTGCTCGAGCCGCGAGAGAATCCGGACGCAACCCCGCGAGAACACGGTGATACAGTCCGTCAGGCAACAACACCGGAGCGACGGCAGACCACTCTACGGTTGTATCCTCGGACAGCCGATCGATGAGAGTGAGCGCTGACGGGAACGAGCGGAACGCACCAAGAGAGATCGCAAAATAGCCGTCGCTGCTGCCCTCAGCGGGTCTGATCTCGTCCTGGGCACCGTCGAGAGCAGAGGCTTGTGGGAGCGTGACATCGTCACTCAGGTCAAACGTCGAATCCATCGTCGTCGCCACAGACCCTCCCGTTCCACCGTCAGTGGTCTCGGGTTCGCCGCTCGGTCTCGCTCCCTCCTCACTCCGAGGCTGTGAACCGGACACGACACCCGAAACAATGCCCTCGATCCACATCCAGGACGAGGGCCACGCCTGCAGCGCAAGGATACCCAATGACACCACGATGGCGACTGCGCCGAATCTACGAGCCAGACGACGTGTGGCCCGCGCTTTACGACTCGGTGGGCGCTCCTGGTCGTCCGAAATCAGCACCTGAGCGGAAGGCAGCCCGGCACTCGGGTCGGCACGAGGCGTAGATGGGGCCGCGGTCGGAACCTCCTCGTCCGGGTCCGACGAGACGACCTCGGTCCGTGACGATTCGCCCGAGACGCGCTCTGTCCCACCCTCTTCTGTGAGCGCCCTCTGCTCCTCACGAGCACGCACGAGGGTAGCGGCTGCCTGCGACAGTACGCGGAGCCGGGCCAACGCTTGTTGGTGGTGCTCCGATCCCTCAGGGAATCGGTCCACCTGGCACGATTCCTTCGACGTCCTGATCGCCTCGTCCAACTCCGACTCGGAAAAACCGGGTCGAAGGCCAAGGAGCACGCGCGCTTCTTCGGCTCTCACGATTCGTCTCTCACCATTGCTGACGCAGGTCTCACGCCCAACGGGAAAACTACCTCAATTGGTCCGAAGATTTCTAGTTCAGTGCTTCGGCCTGTAGCCGATCGTGCGGTCTCTCCCGTCAGTCCCCGACCCGATATTCCCGTCGGGATCGATGCGCGATTGTTCACGACACGGGTCGGCACGCAGTCCGTCTCGCCACGCAAGCCAGAGGCCGCCACGCAGGTCCTTGTCGCACATCGTTGGACTGCGCCGATCCAGGCGTCCCACTGTCTCTGGCAACAACAAAAGGTTGCCTGCAGGGTTGGCTACACGGTCCGGTGTGCGACCTTGTAATCAATTAAATTGAAGCGTTCTCTCCGGGCCGCGGGATGGACGGAAGAGAATTTTTGGAGGGGTGGCAGAGCGGTTCAATGCACCGGTCTTGAAAACCGGCGGGCGAAAGCCCTCGTGGGTTCGAATCCCACCCCCTCCGCTTTGGTAAGTGGGGGAACCACTCACTGAGATTGGCCTGAGGGGCGGAAAATCGCCTCTCGGGCCTTTTGCCACCGGATGGGGTGAAACCCATGCCCTCCCAGGCAACTGAACCGCCCCGGATTCACAGCTCGGCCCTCGACCTATTCAGGCAACGCCTTCCCCGGTACCCGCACCGGGTGGTGGCCTCCGGCTCTGCCTCTATTCTGACTGAGGACAGTGGTCTTTGCATGATTGAGAGGCCGATCGACGTCGTCGGTGTCAAGTGAGCGCAGGGTGCGCCCGGGCGTTCTCCATGACGAGGTGCGTAGCCATCTCCGCAGATCGTGCTAGTCGGCCGCGTCCGCGCTCAAATCGACCGGAGATTCGACGCGGACCTCGGGACTCCCCGTGATGAGCCTCGCTCCTCGCGCCTGCACGATCCATTGCCACGCCCAGTTCACCATCACCAACAACTGGTTTCGGAAGCCGACCAGGAAGGTGACGTGGATTACGCTCCACAGAACCCAGGCGACGAAGCCGGAGAAGGTCGTACCGAAAACGTCGGCGACCGCCCGGGCCCGACCGATCGTCGCCATGTTGCCCTTGTCGTTGTAGCGAAACGCCGGTCGGCTGGCTGGCGAACCCGTTGCACGCGACCGAGCCGTCGCCGGAAGCTCTCCCCCGGCCGTGAGCGATCGGCAGCGTTCGACTTCGTCTGCGACGATCCGTCCGACGAAGTCGCCCATCTGGATCGCGCCCTGCGCGACACCCGGAACCGGGCGACCGGTCATGGCCTCTGTCTGTGCGGCGAGGTCGCCGATCACGAAGGCACTCGGGTGACCCGGCACGCTGCAGTCGGACTCCACGACGACGCGCCCCTCGCCGTCGAGCGAGGTGTCGAGTGTCTTCGCCACCGCAGCGCCCTGAACGCCGGCGGCCCAGATCACATTGGCCGCCGGTACACGCTGCTCGCCAATCCACACGGCTTCGTCGTCGAGATCCGTCACGTACGTGTTCAGCCGTACGTCCACGCCCATGCCCTGCAACGACGCAAGCGCCGCGTCGGACGCCGCCTCCGACATCCCCGAGAGGAGCCGTGCGCCACCCTCCAAGAGGACGATGTTGGCCGTCGTGGTGTCGATGCGACGGAAGTCGTCGGGAATCGTCTCAGCCGCGATCTCACGAAGGGCCCCGGCCATCTCGACGCCCGTGGGTCCCCCACCGATTACGACAAAGGTCAGCTTGGCGGACCGGGCTTCGGGGGCGTCTTCTAGCTCGGCTTCCTCGAACGCAAGCAGTACCCGGTGCCGGACCTCGAGCGCGTCGTCGATCGTCTTGAGCCCAGGCGCTCGTGTGGCCCACTCGCCTTGGCCGAAGTACGCGTGGGTCGCACCAGCGGCGAGCACCAGCCAATCCCAGGCGATCTCCTCAGCACCGAGGAATACACGCTGCTCGGCGAGGTCGATCAGGGTCACCGTGCCGAGGATGACCTGGGCGTTCTTCTGTCGCCGAACGATCGAGCGAATCGGGGCCGCGATGTCTGCCGGAGACAGAGCGGCCGTCGCGACCTAGTATAGAAGAGGCTGGAAAACGTGGTGATTACTTCGGTCGATAAGGATGACGTCGCACGCCGCGCGCCTTAGCTGCGCGGTGACTCGAAGTCCCCCGAAGCCGGCGCCCACGACAAGGACGCGGGGTCGGCGTCCAACTCTTCCCGTTGATTCGTAACGCATCGGGCCTCCTTGGGCCGGGCGTACAGTCACGACTTCAACTGTGTTTTGGATCGCTACCCCGGAGGCGGCCTTCGGATCGGGTGATCTACACCGCTCCAAAAGCGCGTCCGACGGTCGTTACACAACCGCGATGGCTTATGCTTGCCGCGTCGCTGGAGCCGGATATTCTCGAGCTCGTATGGCCGGGGCGCAGACGTACCAACCATAGAAGTGCCGACCATTGGCGACGTTGAGTGCAACCGAGGACACCGCTTGGGGTCGGAACCGTCCTGATGGCGGTCGGCACGTGGGCTGTCGGCTGGTGGGCGGTCCCCGTCGTGGGGGCGCTGATCGGCGTGATCTGGCCGGATGGACGGCCCGCGCTCGTGGCGGGGACCGCCGGGGGACTCGGATGGGCGTTGCTGCTGATGTGGGGAAGCGCGTCCGGGCCGGTCGATGATCTGGCGGGGACGGTCGGGGGCGTCATGGGACGTCCCGGATTCGCGGTGCTGCTCGTAACCGTCCTCTTACCGGCGCTCCTTGCGGGGGCGGGGGGAGCTCTGGCCGGTGCGTTGAGGCGGGAAAGGCCGGCCCGTGCTGGCTCGCCTTCATGATCCGGCACAATACAATCTTCCCGATCCCTTGCAGGAGGGTCATCATCGCTTTGGACGGATCGGACATCCAAACGTTCTCTCCGTGCGAGGGCACGCGAGGAGGCAGGTTACCTGCAGGCCAGCCGGGCGCAGCAGGTCGAACGGCAATGCACCCACTGGTCGAAGCCGAAGTCGGGGACAGGCCCGGGCTTGGCTGGGTCGAAGGCCGGTGGTTGAAGGAGGAACTCCGTGAGGAGATCGCTCTCAGTGGTCCGCGCGCGGGAGAGCCAGGCCGCGGTTTGTGGGACAGCTCGAGATAGAAGAGGATGGCGTAAAAGTCCGGCGGATCGGTTCGGAACGACCCACTTCGCCATCCATCCGTCGCACTGAGGACCGTGGATCGGTGCTTCTCTACAGACCGAGCTTCAGACCGATCTGCAACGTCGGGTAGATGTTCGTCAGCAGCTCCGGGGCCTCCGCCAGGAATTGATCGACTTCCCGCTGTAAGGCTTCATTGATCCCGGGGGCACTGGCCAGATCGCCCAGAGCACTCATCGCGACGGTGGATTCGCTCGAGTACGAGACTCCGATGTCCAGATACAGTCCGAAGCCCGACGACAGGTTGCCGAGGCCGATCCCCACGTAGGGCACTAGAGGACTTTGCTCCATGCGAGCCTCCACTGTACCCGACTGCGTGAAGGTCGTACCACCGAGATCGATGGTCTGAACGACGGTAGCTCGCGCCACGAGGTCATCGCTGCGATGCATGACACCGCCCGTGAGCTTCAGTGGACCGAGGATATGAAGGTCGAGCCCTGCTCGTATCGTCCGCTGGGGCAGGACGACCTCATACGCCACACCAGCGACGTCGGACGGAATCAGATCGGTCAGGAAGTAACTCTCTGGCACAATCGAGGCCCCGGCGCGAAGCACCACCCGCGACGTGCCAAGGCCCACGTCTACACCGAACCCGTTCGTCCCAGCATGCGCACCGATGCCCAAGCCCTGACCGACCAGACCAGCAGGAAAGAGCAATGATGCTGCCAACAGGCAAAGCATGGGACTCAGCCGCGCACTGTTTTCACTTCGGTAGAGCACGATAACACCCGTCCTTTTTACGTCCCTTCACGTCGGGAGGACCTACACAGCGAGCTAGAGTAGCCCAAAAGAGCGGTTCAGGTAACCGTAGTCATGCGCTTCGGACAAGAAAAGGTGTGCTGGATTCGTGCCTCCCGTGGAAGGGGACGAATCCCGGGACGTATTCGCGGGTAAGCTCGCGCGCAGGCATGAAATCTCTCCATCCGTCATGCAACCGGCCGCGACCAACACCCGCTCGACACTGGAGCAAGCGCACGAGTTCCTCGAGCTCTTCGCGCGCGAGCAGAGCCACACTCAGGACTTCAACCTCGACGACCGACTCGAAGAGATTCGTGTCCAGCTGGAATGTCACGGCACATACGAACACGCTCATGCGGAGCTCGTCTTCGGAGCCCGGATCGCGTGGCGTAACAGCAACCGATGCATCGGACGGCTGCCCTGGCGCTCGCTCCACGTCCTGGACTACCGGACCGCTCATGCTCCCCGTCAGGCCTTCAACGCGCTCCGCCGGTATGTGGAGTTCGCCACGAACGGTGGACGCATCCTTCCGGCCATCGCGATCCTGCCTCCATCGCACCCGGAGCATGACCGTCCTCCACGAATCCTGAACAGCAAGTTGATTCGGTACGCCGGGTACGGGACCGACAGGGACTCTCGGGGGGATCCCGATGAGCAAGCATTCACGGACTTATGCGAGGCGCTCGGCTGGCGCGGTGCGGGGACGGACTTCGACCTTCTTCCCGTTGTCCTCGACATGCCGGGTTACGAGCCGGAGTGGTTCGAGTGGTCGCCGAGTGAGGCACTCCAGGTGCCCCTGACCCACCCGAGCTTCGATTGGTTTGCGGAGCTGGGTCTCCGATGGTACGCCGTGCCGATCGTGTCGGACATGACACTCAACATCGGAGGGATCGAGTACACGGCAGCTCCTTTCAATGGATGGTTCATGGGAGCCGAGATCGGCGCTCGAAATCTGTCCGACGAAAGCCGGTATGACGTACTTCCCGAGATCGCCGCGCGCATGAAGCTAGACACGTCTCAGACCGAGACCCTGTGGAAAGACCGGGCTCTTGTGGAGCTGAACACTTCGGTCTTGCACAGCTTCAAGGAGGCGGAAGTTCGAATCGTCGATCACCATTCCGTCTCCCGGGAATTCATGACCTTCGCGGATCAGGAGGAGCGTGACGGTCGGACAGTGTGCGGCGACTGGAGCTGGCTGGTTCCTCCGCTCGCAGGCTCGACGACCGAGGTATTTCATCGCAGCTGGCCGAACGATATCCGTACCCCGGGATTCTTCTACCGCGAGCCCATCGGCCTACCCGGTGAAGCGCGGATTCGTAGCGGTGATGACTCGCCCGCCCGGTCGGGACCGCCGGAACTCGGATGTCCGTTCACCGGGGTGCACCGACGAGACGAAGAGGCCCCGCGCATCTCGCACGGCGCCACTTGAAGACAAGGGCTCAGGGGTGCGCGGCCCGCCCCCTTCGACGGCCAGAAACCAGAATAGTGGTCTTGCCCGGGAGGGTTTGGCCGTCGTGCTCACAGATCATGAGGTACTCGTGACACCACCACCGCAGACCGCTCCCGAGGACCGCGTTCCCTTCGGTCAGAAGGTTGCCTACGGCATCGGAATGCTCGGCAACCAGATGTTTCCGGCAGCCCTGGGCGTCTTCATGGTGGTCCTGGTGGCCGGCCTGGGGTTCCCGCCGCTGCTCTGGGGAATCCTCTTCTTCGCTCCACGGCTGGTCGACGCCATCACCGACCCCTTCATGGGGTTCATCTCGGACAACACGAGATCGCGCTTCGGCCGGCGGCGTCCCTACATCTTCGCCGGGGCCATCCTCACTGGGCTCGCGTACATCGCGATGTGGCAGCTCTACGAGACGAACAGCCTCCAGTACAACTTCACCTACTTCCTGATCGGCTCGATCGTCTTCTACGTGGGGATCACCATCTTCGGCACGCCCTACGTGGCGATGGGCTACGAGATGAGCCGGGACTTCCACGAGCGGACCCGGCTGATGGCCGTAGCCCAGTGGATCGGTCAGTGGGCGTGGGTCATCGTCCCGTGGTTCTGGCCGCTGATCTACGACCCCGACCTTTTCGAGTCCCCGGCGGCCGCAGTCCGAGAGCTCGCGATCTGGGTGGGATTGGGCTGCATGGTGCTCGCGCTCGTCCCGGCGATCTTCGTGAAGAGCCCGTCGACTGCCGATGCGCAGCATCTCCGGCCACTCAACCGGGAAACGCTGGGCGAGAACGCGCGGGCGTTCATCGATGGCTTTCGGGAAGCCTTCCGTTGCGCTCCGTTCCGAAAGCTCTGCGCCGCGACGTTCCTCGTCTTCAACTCCTTCAACGTCGTCGCGGCCTTTTCCTTCTTCATCATCGTCTACTACCTGTTCGGAGGGGACGCTGATGCAGCGGGGAACTGGACGGCATGGTTCGGTACCGTCAGCGCGCTCGCCACGACGTTCCTGGTGATTCCAATCATCACCTTCATCTCGCAGAGGATCGGCAAGAAGAACACGTTCCTCCTCGCGCAGGGGATTTCGGTCGTCGGGTACATCCTCTTCTGGTGGACCTTCCGACCGGGGACCCCGCTCCTGATGCTGGCTCCGCTGCCACTCTTCTCCTTCGGGATCGGCGGGCTCTTTACCCTGATGACGTCGATGACCGCCGACGTGTGCGACCTCGACGAGCTCAGCACCGGGACCCGAAGAGAGGGGACCTTCGCCGCGATCTACTGGTGGATGGTCAAGTTCGGGCTCGCCTTCGCCGGTGGGCTGAGCGGCCTGATCATGGGGTTGGCGGGCTTCGTCCCGGATGCGGCCTCCCAGCCTCCGGGCGCTGTGACCGGACTCAGAATCGCGTACACGGTCGTCCCCGTGGTCGGTGCACTTCTCGCCATGTGGTTCATGCGTGACTACGACCTCACGGAGGTCCGGGCCAACGAGGTCCGGGAAGAGCTCGAACGTCGGCGGGGAGTGACCCCTCTGACCTGAGACTCGGGGGCTCAGCTCGCTCGGTGATCAATCCCTGTACGGAAGCACCGCCCGCCAGGCGGGACCACGGCCCAGGCAACGACGAGCCGCAGCAGGGCCAGCTTTGTGGTCTTTCACCGCCTCGATTAGATCTGATCTTGATTGTCCGGTCCATCCTAGCCCCAGTGCTTAAGTGACGGAGTGAATGATGAGCAAAGCCATCACCACGGTCTTCTGCGCAGTCTGGAGTGGAGACCCGAATCGTCATGCCTTGGTGCAAGGCCATCTTGAGAATCTGCGTGCTCAAACCCGACCGGTCGAAATCATCTACGTGTTTGACAATGGTGATCCGGCGCCACCGGGCCTGTCCGCGCAGACCGTTGTCGTCAATGCGCCAATCGGCATCTACGAGGCGTGGAACGTTGCACTTTCGTTGTGTCGGACCGAGTTCGTGATGAATCTGAACCTCGACGACAGGCTCGCGCCGGATGCGGTCGAAGTCCTCGAAAGGGAGATGTCTGCTTCGGGCGCGAACCTTATCGGTGGTGACTGGCAAATCTGCTTTACGCAATCCGACACAGATGCCGTCGCACCCGTCTGCCCTGCCTCGACGACATCCTTTCGTCCTGATTGGCCACCCGTCCCAAACCTCCCCACTCGACTCGGCAGCGGCACGGGTGAGAGGGGAACGTATGGACCGGCCACCATCTGGCGCCTCGACTGTCACACCGTCCTTCCCAGATATCCTTACAGGACATCAGACAACACACCCATCAAGAGCGTTTCTGACGCTATTTGGTGGAATATGCTCCTCCGACTCGACCCGCAGAAGATTCGCAGGCTCCCTTTCATCATCGGAAATTACCACTCACACCCGGCCGATCAGGCAGAATTCCGACTGAACGACGAGATGGCACTGTTGCAAGGCGAAATCAGTCTGATCTAGCCGAGTCGATCGCTGGCGTGGGCTCCGGATCCGCTTCCCGACCAGCGCAAGATCCGCGAAGAGCTCGAACGTCGGCGGGGTGTGCCCCCGCTGGCGTGACACCTGAGGTCCGATTCAGGACCTCACGGCGGATGGGGTTGTGTTGCGCTGATGCGCCGTCTGCTCAGCCAAGGCTGGACTTCGGGGACCTGTCCATGGCAAAATGAGAGGGTCGTCATCGCCCCCCCCAAGTTTGCATGAATTTACCCTCTCGAAGAACGGCGCTGGCCGTGGCCTGCGGTCTTCTCATGACCGCCTGCATCGACGGAACGCCGACCGCACCCTCGGTCTCCGAGCCAGCGCCTCAGCTGTCGATCCTTCCCCCGGCGGACTACTACGCGTCCGTAGACGCCTCCTCCGCGGCGGCACTCCGGCTCTCGCTCCACGCCGCGATCGACGATCACACCCGGTTCCCGTATACGTCGACCGCGACCGACACGTGGGACATCCTCGAGCTCGCCCAGGAGGACCCGGCCGACTCCGGGCGCATCATCGACGTCTACCTGAACGCGTCGTACGCGAAAGCGGGTGGAGGGAACACCGACTACAACCGCGAGCATTCGTGGCCCAAGTCCTACGGCTTCCCGAACGACGGGTCGACCAACATGCCGTATACGGACGTGCATGCACTCTTCCTGTCCAACGACAGCTACAACTCGTCCCGCGGCAACATGCCGTTCCGTACGTGCAGCCTCGGTTGCGACGAGCGCCCGACCGAGTTCAACGACGGTCGGGGTGGAGGAACGGGTACCTATCCAGGCAACTCGAACTGGAGGACCGGGACGGGGTCCGATGGTAGCTGGGAGGTGTGGCCGGGACGCCGGGGAGATATCGCCCGGGCGCTGCTGTATCTGGACGTCCGGTACGAAGGAGGCTCCCACGCCGACGGGTCAGCGGAACCGGACCTCATCCTGACGGACGACCCGACATTGATTCAGGTGACGGGCAGCAATGTCTGGGATGAAGGATTCGACGGCAAAGCCTACATGGGGATGCTCGAAGTCCTCCTCGCGTGGCACGCAGAGGATCCGGTGGACGACCGGGAGCGCAATCGCCACTCGGTGATTTCTTCGTTCCAGGGCAACCGGAATCCTTTCATCGACCATCCCGAGTGGGTGGGTTGCGTCTTCTCTAGCGTGTGCGATGGGGGTGGCGGCGATACCGATCCCCCCGTGATGCCGGATGCGCTCTCAGCCGACCCCGGTGACGGCGTCGTTCAGCTTTCATGGTCGGCGAGCCCGTCTCCTGACCTGGCTGGGTACACCGTGTACCGCTTGGAGTCGGGCGGAGCGCCGTGGACCCGACTCACCCCCGCTCTCGTGACGTCCCCCGACTACACCGACGACGGCGTCGTGAATGGGACGACCTACACCTATGCCGTGTCGGCAACCGATGTATCCGGCAACGAGTCGGAGCTGACGTCGGGGGTGGCGGCCACGCCGACCGCCGGGACAACCACCGCGCCGTGGATCAATGAATTCCACTACGACAACAAGGGCGGCGACCGGAACGAGTTCGTCGAGATCGCAGGCCCCGCCGGGACCGATGTCACCGGTTGGGCAGTGGTCGGGTACAACGGTTCGGGCGGTGGCGTGTATGGCTCCGTCGCCCTGGGTGGCTCGATCCCGGATCAGTCGGGTGGTTTCGGAACCGTGTCCGTGAACTTTCCCGGGCTCCAGAACGGCTCCCCTGACGGGATCGCCCTCGTGGATGCCTCCGGGTCAGTCGTGGACTTCATCGCATACGAGGGCTCGCTCACGGCGACCTCAGGCCCGGCAGCCGGGATGACGGCCGCGGACATCGGTGTCTCGGAGTCAGGCAACGAGCGGGGTGCCCGATCGTTGCAGCTCGTCGGCACCGGGGACCGTGCGACGTCCTTCACATGGCAGGCCCCTGCACCGTCGAGCCCCGGGCTCCCGAATGACGGACAGACGTTCAGTGGAGGGGATGGCGGCGGCGGTGGCGGTGGCGACGACTCGACGCCGCCCGCCGTGCCCCAGAGCCTGACGGCGACCGGCGGAGACGCCGTCGTGGATCTCGACTGGGCGGACGTGTCGGCTCCCGATCTCGCTGGCTACCACGTGTACCGATGGACCGGCGCAGATCCGACCCCGACTCGCCAGACCACGGCTCCGGTAGGGCAGAGTGACTGGACCGACACCGCCGTGACGAACGGGGTCACCTACTCGTACGCCGTCACCTCGATCGATATCTCGGGCAACGAGAGCGCGGCAGGCCCGGAGGCTTCGGCGACACCGGCTCCCTTCCCCGAGCCCGGATCGGTCCATGTAGCATCGATGTCGGCTGATCTCGTCGCTTCGGGCGGCCGCAATCTCCGGGCCCAAGCGACCGTGTCGGTCGTGGACGAGTCCGGTCAGAGCGTCTCGGGCCTCACGGTGACGGTCGTCTTCTCCGGTGACGTTTCCGGCACCGGCTCTGCCGTCACGGATGCAAACGGCGTGGCGATCGTGTCGGGGCCCAAGAAGAAAGGCAGCTTCTCGTTCAGCGCATGCGTGGACTCCGTGACCGGCTCGGGCTGGACGTATGACCCGACCAGTAACTCGGTGACATGCACCTCGGGCGCGCCGTGACGCGCCGGCGCCAGGTCGGCGCAACGCTGGGGATCGTACTGACGATGTGGGCCTGCTCCGGCGAACCGGCAGGTCTGTCCCCCTCGGCTCGAGAGACGCCCGGTGCGTCTTCGGGGCCCTCTGCCGCCGTCGTGGCGGCGGAGTCCGAGTACTCGAGACACTGGGCGGTGTATACGGGGAGCGGGACATGGGAGCCCAGCATCCTCGCCTTCACGAACTTCCTGACGTGGAAGGGTCACACCTGGGAGGCCGTCGGCAAGAATCAGATCAATCGCGGGAAGCTCGTGGGGCGATACGACGGTTTGTTCATGCCGGGCGGTTGGGCCGGCAACTACAATCAGTCTCTGACTGCTTCGGGCGACCAGCACATCCGCGACTTCATCTCCGCGGGCGGCGCGTACATCGGAATGAGTGCAGGGGCCTTCTACCTTTGCGACGTCACGATCTGGGAGGGGGACTACCTGGACTATCCGTCCGATGTATTCGACGGCGACTGCATTGGCCCGATCGAAGAGATCGCGCCATGGCCGGAGTACGTCATGACTCCGATGGACATGAATCTCGATTTCGAGGCGAACGTCTTCGAACCGGCCCGGCGGGACGTTCTCTACTACGGCGAGCCGTATTTCGTGCCCCACGAAGGTCAGGCGATCGAGACGTTTGCCACGTGGGTCGTGCCTGCGAATCCCGCGGCGGACGGCGCACCCGGGGTGATCGGGATCGACTACGGCCTCGGCAGGGCGGTGCTCGTCGGCCCACACCCAGAAATCGAGGAGGACGACGACCGGGACGGCACCGACTTCGGCTCCGAGCTGTCGGACGGACCCGATGGCAGCGACTGGCCTATGCTCTGGACCATGGTGGACTGGGTGTTCCAGCAGCCGGTGACCCGCGCGCCCGGCACGGGACCGGCTGCGTGCTCCGATGGAGTGGACAACGACTCCGATGGGTTGATCGACCTCGCGGACCCGGGGTGTGCCGATGCCGCGGACACCGACGAGGCCGACCCGGTACCGCCTGCCTGCTCCGACGGCGTGGACAACGACTCCGACGGATGGGTCGACCTCGCCGACCCGGGGTGCTCGGATCCGGCGGACGAAGACGAGACCGATCCTCCGCCCCCAGGCTCCATCTTCGCGGATGGCTTCGAGAGTGGCTCGCTCGCCCAGTGGTCGGTATACGGCTCCGGGCGTCGGTGGTCGGTCGTCTCGGAGAACGCGGCCGAAGGTCTCTACAGCGCCCGCGCGAAGCGCACTGGCTCGGGCAAGGACAGCTTCATCGAAGCCTCCTTCGACGCAGTGGGCTTCTCGTCGATCCAGTTGACGTACCGGCGCATGCTGGTCGGCCTCGATGCCGCCGACGACTGGGAGGTGCAGGTGTTCGACGGTAGCTGGATCTCGCTCGAGCATCTCGGCACGGGCCGGGAGGACAACAGCGACTTCCAGACTCGGACGTTCACGCTTTCACCCTCTGCGACCGCGGTGCGCTTCAAGTGCGAGACGGGTGCAGTCAGCGAGATGTGCTACCTCGACGACGTCCGGATTTCGGGCAGCTAGACGCCCGGACGTCCCGAAGTCACTCGATCTCACAGGTGGATCGTGCCTCAATACCGAAACAGCGTCCTCGCACTCTTCCTGGCCGTCTGCGCCTGCACCTCCCCCGAGTCGACGCTCGTCCCGACCGAACCGACCTCTTCGGTCGACTCCGATCGCAACATTCTCCTCATCATCGCCGATGATCTGGGGAAGGACGCCATGCCCGGGTTCTCCGAGGGAGCGATCAAGCCCGCCACCCCGACGCTGAACGGCCTCGCGACGAGCGGGCTGACGTTCACCAATCTCTGGGTGACACCCACGTGCGCGCCTACCCGTGCCTCCATCATCACCGGGCGCCACGGTTTTCGCACCGGCGTGACGCGCTCGGGCGCGGCGCTGGCATCGACCGAGACCACGCTTCAGGCCTACATCGCCAGCACCTCGGACCGACCATACAAGACGGCCGTGGTCGGCAAGTGGCACCTCGCCCGCTCCGCGTCTTTCAACCCCGAGTCGATGGGCATCGACTACTACGCCGGCGTGCTCTCGTCGGACGTGGATGACTATTACGCGTGGCCTCTGACGTCGGACGGTGTGACGACGACCGAGACTGGATACAGCACCGAGGTGCTCACGGATCTCGCGATCGACTGGCTTCAAGCCCAGGACGACTCCTGGTTCCTTTGGCTGGCGTACAATGCGCCACACACTCCCTTCCATGTGCCCCCGACCGATACCCACGTGCAGGGGACCCTGCCTCCGTATCAACCGGGGATGGACGGTCTGCCCTACTACATGGCCGCGATCGAGGCGATGGATTTCCACATCGGACGGCTGCTCGACAGCCTGTCCCCGGCTGAGCGGGCGGAGACCACGGTGATCTTCATCGGAGACAACGGATCACCGCGCCAGACCGTGCAGGCGCCCTACACGTCCGGTACCGCGAAAGGCTCGGTGTATCAGGGTGGGATCAACACCCCGATGCTGGTCTCCGGCGGACAGCTCCAACGCCAGGGCACGGACGACAGTGTGATCAGCAGCACCGACCTTTTCGCGACCATCGCCGAACTCGCGGGCGTGTCCGTATCACAGATCCACGACAGCCGCTCGTTCTCGCCCCTCCTCAGCGCCGCCGCGCCCCATAGGGACTACGCCTACAGCGGGATCGAGGAAGCCGGCGCGGGCATGTGGACCACGGCCCGGGGGGACCAGTACAAGCTGATCGTCCGTCCGAGCGGAGAGGAGCAGCTGTTCGATCTCCTCGCCGATCCATACGAGGGGACCGACCTCATTCAGCTCGGCCTGAACCCGACCCAGGCGGCGGCTAGAGCTGACCTCGTCTCGTGGCTCGGTAGCCTGGGCATTTCCTGAATCCCGCCAGCCCCCTTCCCGGCCACGACTTCACCGGGGCGGAGATCGCACGTCAGTGCGCGCCCCGGAGCACCCGCACCGAATCACCGACGATCTCAAGGACCTCCACGGGACCCCCGTAGTAGGCGGCGAGGCCGACATCGATACGCCATGCACGCGAGCCACACGCGCTGGCGATTCCGGCCTCCTGTCGGGTGTGTCCCATGACGATTCGC
>CAZBHZ010000028.1:0-38296 GCA_964492085.1 uncultured Gemmatimonadaceae bacterium
GCCGGACAGCCGGTCGAGCCACCCCCTGCCTCGCTACTTCGCGGAGGACTTCTTCTTCGCAGCCGCTTTCTTCTTCGTCGCCGCTTTCTTTTTCGCAGCCGGCTTCTTCGACGCGGCCTTTTTCGACGGCGACGCCTTCTTCGACGCGCGGGACGATGTCCCGTTCGCGAGAGCCACGTCGATCACGTCGTCCAGCGTCTCGGCCAGGTGGAAGGTTACCCTCTCCCTGACGTCGGCCGGGATGTCGTCCAGGTCGGCCTCGTTGTCGATCGGCACGATGATCTCACTGATCCCCGCACGAACGGCACCCAGCACCTTTTCCTTCACTCCACCGATCGGCAGCACGCGACCCGTCAGGGTCAGCTCGCCGGTCATCGAGACGTCACGACGCACCTTGCGACCCGACACGGCCGACACGAGGGCCGTCGCCATCGTGATCCCCGCCGACGGTCCATCCTTCGGAATGGCACCTGCCGGGACGTGGATATGGATCTCACGCCCGCGAAGCCCGTCCTCCGGGATGCCCAATCGCTTCGAGTTCGCCTTGGCGAAGGAGAGCGCGGCCCGGCCGGACTCCTTCATCACATCCCCGAGCTGACCGGTCAGCACGAAACCACCGTCCCCCGGCATCACGCTCGCCTCCACGAACATGATGTCGCCCCCCATCGGGGTATAGAACATGCCCGTCGCAACGCCGAGCGTGTCGTGCTCGGCCATGCGCTCCGGGTGCACCCGAGGCCGACCGAGCAGTTCGCGAACGTCCTCGGGCGTCGCATCGATCTTGTCGAGCTTACCGCCCGCGATCCTCCGAGCGACCTTCCGCGCGAACTTGCCGACCTCGCGCTCGAGTTGCCGGACCCCGGCCTCGCGCGTGTAACTCTGGATGATCGTGAGGATCGCCTCGTCCTTCATACGGAGCTCGTCCTCCGTGAGGCTGTTCTCCTTCTGCTGACGACGCAGCAGATACCGCTTCACGATCTCGAGCTTCTCGACCTCGGTGTATCCGGAGAAGTCGACACGCTCCATGCGATCGAGAAGCGGCCCCGGGATCCGATCGAGGTAGTTCGCCGTCGCGACGAAAAGGACCTCGGACAGGTCGAACGGGATGCCGAGATAGTGATCCACGAAGGTCGAGTTCTGAGCCGGATCCAGCACTTCCAGCAGCGCCGAGCTCGGGTCGCCCTGGAACGAGACGCCGAGCTTGTCGACCTCGTCCAACAGGAAGACGGGATTCTTCGACTTCGCCTGACGCATTCCCTGAATGATCCGGCCGGGCATGGCGCCGACATAGGTGCGTCGGTGCCCCCGGATGTCCGCCTCGTCGCGGGCACCGCCCAGAGAGATACGGACATACTCGCGCCCCAGTGATCGGGCGATCGACTGGGCGATCGACGTCTTTCCCACACCCGGAGGTCCGACGAAGAGGAGAATCGGGCCTCGCCCGGCAGACACCACGTCATCGCCTCCCTCCGCGGTGGAGTCGGCTTTGCTCTTCTCGCTTGCCGCCGCCTCTTCCTCCGCAGCCCGGTCGAGCGCCAGCTTGCGGACCGCGAGGAATTCCAGGACTCGATCCTTGACGTCGTCCAGGCCGTAGTGATCCTCGTGCAGGATCTCCTCAGCGTTGTCCAGGTCGATCTTCTCTTCCGAGCGCTCATTCCACGGCAGCTCGGTGA
The DNA here is from genome assembly GCA_964492085.1 of uncultured Gemmatimonadaceae bacterium. Taxonomy (GTDB): domain Bacteria; phylum Gemmatimonadota; class Gemmatimonadetes; order Longimicrobiales; family Gaopeijiaceae; genus UBA2589. The sequence continues at coordinate 1,674 of CAZBHZ010000028.1, forward strand.
TCCACTCGAGGAACGTGCGAATCACCTGATACTCCGCGGATTGCGGGCTCGTGCGCTCGAGACGCCTCAACTCGCGATCGACCTCTGCGCGCTGATCCTCCGACAGATCAAGCTCCGCGATGCGCTTCTGCATCTCCTCGACGTCGTCTCGCTCCTCCTCCTCGCCGAGCTCCTTCTGAATCGCCTTGAGCTGCTCCCGCAGCAGCATCTCGCGCTGACGTTCGCCGAGCTCCGACTGAACCTTCGCCTGGATGTCCTCCTGAGCGTCGATTCGGGCCAACTCGCGCTCGACCGCGAGAAGACAGGCCCGCATGCGCTCTTCGTCGTCGAGAAGCTCGAGGAGTTGCTGCTTGTCCGGTGTCTCGAGCTCGAGGTAGAAGGCGACGAGGTCCGCGAAGGGGCCGGGCTCGTCCACCCCTTGAATGAGCTGGTTCAGCGCTTCCGCCGGAACGCCCCGTCGCGTACCGAGCTCGGCGGCCCGATCTCGCAGCTCCTGATCCAGGGCCTGGAAGGCGGGGTCCGCGTCGTTCTGCGGCTCCATCGTCTCCATGTCGAGCAGGGCGGCGTGCAGCATCGCCTCGCCTTCCTGGTGGTACGAGACGGCTTGCGCGCGCCCCTCCCCCTGGACGAGGAGCTGGACACCTCCACGCACGCGGTGCGTCTGAATGATCCGGACGACCGTACCGACCGAGTACAGAAACTCGGGCGCAGGGTCATCCACGTTCTCCCGTTGTGCGACTGCAAAAAGTCGCCGGTCCCCGTCCAGAGCCTCCTGGACAGCCTCTACAGTACCGGGACGACCGGCCGAAATCGGCACGGCAACGCCCGGATATACGACAGTGTCGCGAAGGGGCAGGACCGGTAGCGTGAAGCGCTCGGCCATTGATTCTTCGTTCTCCATTCCCTCGGAGCCATTCGTTCCGGCAGGAATCTCGTTGTCAGACAGGGTCAGACTCCGCTCTTGGTTGAGCTCTTCACTCATGCGAGACGCGTGCCAGCTCGGAGGCGGGTTTCGTGCCGCAAATGCAGGCTTCCCTGCCACTTTGACGCACACGAAGACTCCCCGTCACGCCACTTTTTCGCCCCGGCGACGGCAGTTAGGTTGGCACCTCTTAACTCCAAGCGCCACCGCCGGAGTCCCTGCCATGAGCGACCACCTCGACGGAATCACGTGGTTTCGAGGCTCATCCGTGCGTATCCGACGGATGGGGACCGAAATCCATGTCGATCCGATCGCGGTGGACGAAGACTCCAAGGCGGATTTCGTCCTGCTGACGCATCCGCACTACGACAACTTTTCGGAAGACGACATCGCCCGTGTCCGAGGTCCGAATACCGTCCTGATCGCCCCCGCGTCGATGAAGAAGCAGCTGGACGACGCCGACCACTTCATGCGGCCAGGTGACATGCTCCAGCTCGACGGGTTCGATGTCCTCGCGGTTCCCGCGCACAACGTCGATAAGAAGTTCCACACCCCGGAGGATGGATGGCTGGGGTACGTCTTCACGATCGGGGACACGACGTACTACCACGCGGGAGATACGGATTTTCTTCCGGCCATGTACGGAATTCGGTGCGACGTCGCGTTTCTGCCTGTGGGCGGGCACTACACGATGAACGTCGAGGAGGCGGCCCGCGCCGCGGAAGCGTGCGGCGCCGAGACTCTGATACCCATTCACTGGGGTGAGTCGCACGGTACCGACGAAGATATCGAGCGGCTCCGCACACTCTTTCCTCGAACCGTATCCGTACTCGAGCGAGTGCGATGACGGCCGCTGGCTCGACCCCGATCGACGACCGCCCTCCCCTCCGCACCCATTCCCGAGCTCGATGCTCCGGCAGGCATGACCATGCGACGTCTACCTCTGATTCTGACCGTTCTGGTCTCCGGCTTCCTGACTTCGGCACTTGAGGCGCAGGTGACTTCGCGCATGACGGCTCCCGTCCGAAGTCCCGCGACCTATTCGGGTCGTTCCACCGTCTACGCCCCGAATGATGTCGCGGCCACGAGCCAGCCTCTGGCGACGACGACGGCCCTCGAGATTCTGGCCGCGGGCGGGAACGCCATCGATGCGGCCGTGGCCGCTGCCGCGGTCCTGAATGTGACCGAGCCGCACATGACCGGGATGGGCGGTGACATGTTCGCCATCCTGTGGGATGCCGAAGCCGGGCGACTCGTCGGCCTGGATGCCAGCGGGAAGTCCGGTTCGAACGTCGACGTGGACGCCCTTCTGGCCGAAGACGAGCCTCGTGTGCCCGGCTCCGGGCCCCGCTCCGTCACGGTCCCGGGTGCGCTCTCGGGGTGGAGCACCCTCATCGAAACGTACGGCACCATGACCCTCGCCGAGGTGCTCGCCCCGGCCATCCGAATTGCCGACGAGGGCTTCCCTGTCACACCGATCATCGCTCAGGACTGGGCGGGAACGGTGAACGGCCTGAGCCGCGACGAAGGGGCGGCAGCAACCTTCCTGCTCGACGGTGAGGCACCGAAGCCGGGTGACTGGTTCCGGAACCCCGATCTCGCACGAACCTTCCAGCGCGTCGCGGACGGTGGGCCCGCCGTCTTCTACGGCGGAGATCTCGGCCGCGAGATCGTGGACGGTCTGGCCGCGCTCGGCGGCTATCTCACGATCGAGGATCTGGAGAGCCACGAGCCGCGCTGGGTCGAGCCGCTCAGCGTCGACTACAAGGGCTACACCCTCTGGGAACTCCCGCCGGCCGGTCAGGGCATCGCCGCGCTCCAGATGCTCAAGATGCTCGAGGGATACGACTTCTCCACGATGGAGCACAACTCGACCGAGTATCTCCACACCCTCATCGAGGCGAAGAAGCTCGCCCACGCCGATCTCGACCGGTACATCGCCGATCCGGACCACATGGACGTGCGGCCCGAGGCGCTGCTCGACGCCGACTACCTCGCAGGCCGCGCGACGATGATCGATCCGACCACGGCGGCCGATCGCCCCGACCCCGGTCATCTCGCGACCGATTCGGAGACGATCTACCTGACCGTCGCGGACCGGCACGGCAACATGATCTCGTTCATCAACTCGATCTTCGGGTACTTCGGCTCACGTACGGTCGTCCCGGGCACGGGGCTCGTGCTTCAGAACCGTGGTGCCGGCTTCACGATCGAGGATGGGCACCCCAACCAGATCGCCCCGAACAAGCGTCCACTCCACACGATCATTCCCGCTTTCGTCACGAAGGACGGTCAGCCGTGGCTGTCCTACGGAGTCATGGGTGGCTCGATGCAGCCTCAGGGCCACGTTCAGGTGCTCCTCAACATGGTCGAGTTCGGGATGGATCCGCAGGAAGCGATCGATGCTGCCCGGTTCCGGCACTTCTCGGGCACGCGCGTGGCCATCGAGAACCTCGATCCAGACGTCGCCGCCGCGCTCGAGGCGCTCGGACACGAACTCCGCGATCCGGATGGCGTCGCCTTCGGTGGAGGGCAGGCCATCCTGCGGCTGGCTCGTGGCTGGGCGGCCGCCTCGGATCCGCGCAAGGACGGAATGGCGGCAGGCCGGTGAGCGAATCGGACGAATTCGTCATCCCGTTCGAGAATCTTCCGGACGGGTTCGCCGAGACGATCGAAGATCCACCCGCCGTGCCAGTAGAGCCGCGCGCGGCGGCGACCATCGTCCTGCTTCGCGACGGGGACGCGGACATGGAGATCCTTCTGATGCGCCGCAGTCGCAAGGCCGGCTTCGTGCCGGGCGCCTACGTCTTCCCCGGCGGGCGCGTCGACAACTCAGACGCGCTTCCGTCCGTCGTATCCCTCCTGGATGACCTGGACCCGGACACCGCGCGGCAGCGGCTGGAGTACGACGGCGAACCTCCTGCCATCGCGTACTACCTCGCCGCACTCCGAGAGGCATTCGAGGAGACCGGGATCATGGTGGGGTTGAGAGACGACGGGTCCGCGCCCCCAACCGCGGCGGAAGACCCCGGCGTGGACCAGATCCGTGACGCCTTGATGGGGGACCAGATCGGCTTCGACGAAGCGATCGAGCGCCTCGGGTGCCGTATCGCGGGAGATGCGATCGAGTACATCGCTCACTGGATCACCCCCGAGCCCGAGCCGCGCCGCTACGACACGCGCTTCTTCGCCGCGAAGGTCCGTGCCGGTGCGACACCGATCATCGATCCCCGGGAGATGACCGACGCGCTGTGGCTCTCGCCCGGAGAGGCCCTCGCTCGACTCGACCGCGGCGAACTTCCGATGGTCTTCCCCACCATCAAGACGATCGAGGCGCTGTCTCGATACGACTCGGCCGACGAGGCACTCGAGGGGTACGGCGCGGAACCCGTCCGTACGATCCTGCCGACGCTGGTCATCACCCCCACGGGGATCGGACTCGAGATCGACGAAGAGGTCTGACCCACCTTTTCTCTTGCTCCACGCGTACCAGCGTTGAGTGTTGCTCGAGGCGGAGCAAGTGCACGACTCCGCGATGTCCGTCCGAAGCGAGGAGTGGCCGTGCGACACGTGCCTGCCGTGATGCACCTCTTGGTGTGTTCCACCTTCGTCGTCCTGAATGCGGCCCACGTCGGGTCCGCGTCCGCTCAGGTCCAGGACTCGGCCCCCCTCGAGATCCTGTACGGCTTCACGCTCATCGACGGGAAGGGCGGGGCGCCGATCGAGGACGCCGCGATCGCCATCCGCGGCAACGAGATCCTCACCGTGTCCAGTCGCCGGGAGCTGCTCTCCGGCCCCGACGCGCCGCGTGACGCGGAGGCGACGAACCTGGGCGGAGGGTATGTCATCCCGGGCCTCATCGACGCCCATGTGCACCTCGCCACGTCACCCAATCGGCAACGCGCCGAGGCCGAGCTGTACCGTATGCTGTACGCCGGGATCACCGGCGTCCGCGACATGGCTGGCGACGGCCGCGCCCTCGCCAGCCTGGCGCGGGACTCTCGACTCGGTGCGATCGACGCCCCTGACGTCTACTTCTCCGCTCTGATGGCGGGGCCGTCCTTCCTCCTGGACCCACGGCCCCAATCTTCAGCGGCAGGTGAGACGGCAGGTGAAGTCCCCTGGATGCAGGCCATCACTCCCGAAACGGATCTGGTCACAGCCGTCGCCCGGGCCAAGGGGACGTACGCGACGGGCATCAAGATCTACGCGAATCTCGATCCCGACCTCGTCTCGGAGATCACCCGTGAGGCCCATCGCCAGGGTATGCACGTGTGGGCGCACAGCATGGTCTTCCCCACCCGCCCCCTCGAGGTCGTGAACAGCGGGGTGGACGTCGTCTCTCACGTATGCCGCCTCGCGTGGGAGGGGATGGCCAACGCACCGACCGAGTACCATCACGATCAGGTGCCGCTCTACGCCAACCTCGATCCCGAGTCGGCCATCTTCACCGAACTCTTCGAAGCAATGAAGCGCGAGGGCACCGTGCTCGATGCGACGCTCGCGATGTACGCAAGGGCGGCCGAGAACCCCGACAACCCGCTCTCGGATCGCTGTCAGGTGGCTTTTGCACGGTCGCTCGTTGCCCGGGCGCATCGGGAGGGCGTTCCCATCGTGGCGGGTACCGACTTCCCTGCTCCTGCGTCCGACCCGTATCCCTCTCTTCATCTCGAGCTCGAAGAACTCGTGAACTTCGGTGGGCTCTCCCCGATGGCGGCCATCGAATCCGCAACCCGGGTCGCCGCCACGGCACTCGGTATCGGCGATACCCACGGAGTGCTCGAGCACGGTCGCCCCGTGACCTTCGTCCTGCTCGACCGCGATCCACTCGATGACATCGGCAACCTGAGGTCGGTGAAGGCGGTGTGGAAGAACGGTGAACGATTCGACCGATCGGGCTACCGCCTTCCAGAGGCAGAACGCCCACGCACCCCGCAGACAAGCCCAGACAGTGGACCAGCATCGGTGCAGCAGGCGCTCGAGCGCTGGCTCGCCATGTGGCGCCGCTACGATCTCGACGCAGTTGGAGGCGTATTCCTGCAGGCGCCGGCGGTCACCTTCCTGGCTTCAGACTCCGAGGAACTCATCGAGGGATTCGACGAGGTGCTCGCCTGGCACGAGGGGCAGGGCTTCGTCGACGGCGGGTTCCAGCCCGATGAGGAGCTGTGGCTCGAAGACACGCTCGTATCCGATTTCGAGGATTCGGCCGTCGTGACGGCGACGTGGCGTTTCGGAAGCCGGATCGGCCCGGATGAGGCCACCCGAGGACCGCTGTCGATGACGATCGTGCGCACCTCGTCGGGCTACCGGATCGTGAACCTGTCGATGTCGGTGCGCAGAGTCGGCGGTGAGCCGTGAGGAGTGCCGTCAGATGGACCGCCCCGTAACACCGAGTCACCGAGTGCCGAACGCGATCTCTCGAATGCGAAGCGCGTGGATCTCCGTACTCGTCGTAGCGCTTCTCTCAGGGTGCGCGCAGCTGTCCGAGTCGGAAGAACAGCGTCTCAGAGAGGCGGAGCTGACGGCTCGTTCCCTCATGGCCGCATGGGAGAGCGCGGACCGTGCGCTGATCGAGGACCTCTTCTGGCCCGAAGCCACCTACGACGACTTCCCGAACCAGCACACGTATCAGGGCATCGAGGAGATCATCGGGTACGTCGACGCCATGCATGCCTGGGCCGATAACGTCTACATGAACGTCGGGAAGGTCCACGTGACGACGAGTGGTGCCGTGATCGAATGGGTCTTCTCGGCGATCCAGGCGCGGCCCATGGGTGCGGTGCGCGTCGGCACCGGGCAGGAGGTCGTCACCAACGGCGTGACCGTGATCGAGCTCGAGGGCGATCGCATCATCCGGGCAGCCGACTACGCGGACACGACCCCGATGATGCTCCAGGTCGGAGGACGGATCGAACTGCCCGGTGGTGAGGTTCTGGAGATGGGCGGCGCGAACGCCCGCTGACTACATCTGCCGGTACGCCGGTCCGCTCCCACCCTCCCGCGGTGTCCACCGCGGGCCGAGCACGTCGGTCGCCTTGCAGTCCACGCAATTCGGCGCGTTCACCACGAGCTTGTCACCGTCCCGCTCGTAGACGCCCGCCGGGCAGAGATGCACGTACATCTCGGCCACCTCGGGACTCACGTCTTCGCCGACGATCAAGTGCGAGGGAATGTCGTCCCGAGTCTGATTTCCGGACTTGTACACAGCGTCGACCTTCGAGAAGGTCAGGGTTCCATCGGGGACGAACTTTTCCTTCTCGGCGCCCAGATACTTGGGATCAGCCGCATCCTCCTCGATCGAAATCTTCCCGCCGGGAAACGCACCCTTCGTGAGCGTCATCAGGCCGGCCTTCGCACCACCCGAGAAGAACCCACCCTTGAAGGCCAGACGCATGTTCCGGCGCTCCTTGAGGTCCTTCATGATGACGCTGCCGTCGACTGCGGCCGTGTAACCCGCCAGCGCGTCGGCCGACGTGTCCCCCTTCTTGAGCGCCTCGAAGATCTGGCGCGCCGCCATGATACCCGAGTGCATGGCGTAGTGGATGCCCTTCAGAGACGACACCTCTACATAGCCAGCCGCATCGCCGATCACGATGAGGCCGTCCCCGTGACGTCGCTCCGCCACGGAGTAGTAGCCGCCTTCGGGGATCGTCTTCGCGCCCCACTCGATCATCTCTCCGCCCTCGAGAATCTCGCGGAAGAGCGGGTGCAGCTTCATGCGCTGCAGGAGCTCGTGCACGTCGAGGCGTGCATCGCCGTAGTCGAGCCCGACCACGAGACCGAGCGCGACGGTATTGTCGGAGAGCGGGTACGCGAAGCTGCCGCCGAACGCGTCGGTCGGCAGGGGCCACGCCATCGTGTGGATGATCTTGTCGAGCGGCTTCTTCACCTCCCAGATCTCCTTCACGCCGAGCGCGTAGATCTGGGGGTTCTCAGCCTTCACGTTCTGCCAGTCGAACCACGCCTGTGAAAGAGGGCCACGTGAGCCCTCGGACAGCACCGTGACCTGAGCCGTCAGGTCCACCGCCGGCATTGCATCCGAGCTAGCCGGCTCGCCATCCCGCCCCAGACCGGACGGAGTCGTGCGCACGCCGATGACGTTGTCGCCGTCGACGAGCAGCGAGTCGACCGGAAAGCCCGGGAAGACGTTCACACCCATCCCTTCGGCCTGCTCCCCGAGCCACCGGACGATCTCGGAGATCGACGCAATCCAGTTGCCGTGATTCTTCATCGTCGGAGGAGTCGGAATCCGGTAGGACTTCGACTCCGTCATCACGTACACGGCCTCCTTCGTGACCGGTCGGCGCAGCGGCAGGTCCTCCATCGAGAGGTCCGGAAAGAGTTCCTGGAAGGCACTGGGGTTCACGACGGCGCCGGAGAGATTGTGTTCCCCGAGTTGACCGGCCTTCTCCAGCACGGCGATCTCGATCTCGCCGATTCCCCCTCCGTTCTCGTTGTCCTCTCTGACCAGCCGCGCCAACTCGATCGCGCCTGCGAGCCCGCCGGGACCCCCACCCACGAACACCACATCCATCGGGATCGCTTCTTCATCCGGCTGATCGGCGACGATGAAACGGTCGCGCGGAAGGGGCGGCTGAGCATCGAGCGAACGCACGGTGCTCTTGAGGACGGCTGTGCCCTCGGACATGACGACTCCAGGCTTCTGTATCAGGGGGATCCGCGTCGCTGGACGCGTGTATCGAATGGCCCTCAAAGGTCGCCAAGACGCGCCATGCTCTCTACCCTCGCTCGAGAGCACGACGCCGGTCGCCTCTCACGAGCCGTTTCATCGAAGGCAATCCAACCCATGAGCAACGCTCTCCCCTCCACGCTCGGCGAACTCAAGGCCCTTGGTTACGCCCACCGATCGGTCAAAGACGAGATGCGTCACAACCTCGTCGCGAAGCTGAAGTCGGGTGAAGAGCTGTTCCCGGGAGTCCAGGGATACGACGACAGTGTCGTCCCGCAGATCGTGAACGCGGTCCTGGCACGCCACGACTTCATCCTGCTCGGGCTGCGGGGTCAGGCGAAAAGCCGGATCCTCCGCCAGCTTGGCCTCCTTCTCGACGAGCATGTACCGATCATCGCCGGAAGCGAGGTCAATGACGACCCACTCAAGCCGCTCTCGAAGTACGGACGGCAGATGATCGAGGAGCACGGAGACGGCACCCCCATCGAGTGGATCGACCGGGACGCCCGCTACGTGGAAAAGCTCGCGACCCCGGACGTGACGATCGCCGACATGATCGGAGACGTGGATCCCATCAAGGCGGCACGTGGCGGTCACATCCTCGCCGATGAGCTGACGATCCACTACGGCCTGCTTCCGCGTGCCAATCGTGGCGTCTTCGCCATCAACGAGCTACCGGACCTCGCCGGGAAGATCCAGGTCGGCCTCTTCAACATCCTCCAGGAGGGGGATGTGCAGGTGAAGGGGTATCCGATTCGCCTCGCGCTCGACGTTCTCATGGTCTTCACGGCCAACCCCGAGGACTACACGGCACGCGGCAAGATCATCACGCCGCTCAAGGACCGGATTGGAGCGGAGATCCGGACGCACTACCCCGAGGATCTCGAAACTGGCGTCGAGATCACCCGTCAGGAGGCGTGGGTCGCGCGCGACGATACGTCCGTCGAGGTGCCCGACTTCCTGCAGGAGGTCGTGGAGCGCGTGGCCTTCCTGGGTCGCGAGGACAAGCGGATCGACCAGCGCTCCGGTGTAAGCCAGCGCATGCCCATCACCGTCATCGAAACCGTCGTGTCGAATGCGGAGCGACGAGCGCTGCAGCATGACGAGGACGTGGCCGTGCCCAGGGTCGCGGACCTGTACGCGGCGCTACCCGCCATCACCGGCAAGATGGAGCTCGAATACGAGGGCGAACTCCACGGCGCAGGACGGATCGCGCGCGAGCTGATTCAGCAGGCGTGCTCCCAGGCTTTCGACGTGCGCGCTGCCGGAGCGGACGTCGACGACATCATCGAGTACTTCGAGACCGGTGGTGCATTGCAGGTCGGGGACGATTCGGCGGCCACCGCGTGCGTTCTGGGATTCTCGACCGTGCCCGGTCTCCTCGAGTTGATCGGCAACGTCGGACTCGTGACGGATGGCGCGCACGACGGGCATCGGGCAGCCGCCTGTGAGCTGGTGCTCGAGGCCCTCGTCGCACAGCGGCGCATCAGCCGAAGCAGCTCGGGGTACACGCGGGCGCCGCACGAGGGCCCGACCCCGGGTCAGGGATACCAGGGGTTCGACCCGCTCGGCGGTCTGAACATCTAGCTCCGTTCAGGCCGCACTCGCCCAAGCCCGGGCCAGCGCCTGCTCCAGATCCGCCCAGAGGTCCTCGACGTTTTCCAGCCCTACGGAAAGGCGGAGTAGGTCATCGCTGACCCCTGCCTCCGCACGATCGTCGGCCTCCACCACCCGGTGGGTCAGTAGAGCCGGGGCCTGAATGAGCGTGTCGACCGAACCGAGCGACACGGCCGGCGTGATCAGCCCGAGGCTTTCGACCACCGACGCGGCCGCGGACACCCCACCCCTCACGCGGAAGGAAAGAACCGAACCCGGTCCGCGCATCTGACGCGCCACCAGTGCGGCGTCACCCTCGCCGTATCCCGGGAAGTGGATCGAGCGAACGGCATCATGGGCCGACAGACGGTCAGCCAACTCGATCGCATGAGCCTGCTGCTCGCGAACCCGCACCGGAAGCGTCTGCAGCCCTCGGTGCAGGAGGTACCCCGCCAGCGGATGCAGCAGACCACCGGTCACCATGCGAACCTGACGCAGCCGCACCGCCCACGCTTCGGAACACGCGATCACGCCCCCCATCACGTCCCCGTGCCCACCGAGGAACTTTGTCGCGCTGTGAAGCACGAGATCGGCCCCCAGGGCGATCGGATTCTGGAGGACCGGTGTTGCGAACGTCGAATCGACGACGAGCGGGATCGGCGCGCCGACCTGGACGCCACCCGCCGTCACCTGTCGTGTGACTGCCTCGATGTCCACCAGTTCAAGCGTGGGATTGGCCGGTGTCTCGATGAACACCAGGCCGGTATCCGGGCGAATCGCTTCGCCGACACGGTCCGCATCGACCCACGACACCTCCGTGCCGAGCATGCCCGTGGAGAGTAGATGGTCCGTTCCCCCGTATACGGGTCGAACCGCAACGACATGCGGACGGCGAATCGCCGCGTCACTGGATATCGCAATCAGCAGGGCGGTCGTGGCCGCCATTCCCGATGCGAAGGCAACGGCCGCTTCGGCACCCTCGAGCTGTGCGAGGGCGTCTTCGAACCGCGCTACCGTCGGATTGTGAAGGCGGGCGTAGACCGGGTTCGGAGCGTCGTGCGCACCCTCCAGGAGCGCGTCCATCGACTCGGCAACGGAAGAGGAGCTGTGAAAGCCGTACGTAGTGGACAGGTCGATCCCCGGAACGTGCGGGATCCCCTGATCACTCGGCCCCGAGTCTGACCGAGGCCACCCGCCCGTCGGCTCACCGCGTGCGGCTCGAACGGCCGTGGTTTCGATACGCATGACCAACCTCCCGGGCTCGGACACCCTCAGAGCATTCGTTGCTATCCACGGACATACGTAGCATAATCTGCGCTTTTAAAACCATTCTACCGCATATCCTGCGTCCCATGAGCACTTCAACCGCAGTCGACCGAATTGATCGCGCGATTCTGACCCTTCTGGCGAAGAATGCCCGGATCACGAACAAGGAACTGGCCGCCGGCGTTGGCCTCTCCCAGTCGGCGTGCCTGGAGCGGGTGCGTCGGTTGAATGACCTGGATGTGATCAGGGGCACCCATGCGGACGTCGATCCGGGAGCGTTCGGGATTGGACTGCAGGCTATGGTGTCGGTACAGCTAAAGCAGCACACGCGCACCGCGGTGGCCCGCTTCGAACGGCGTGCCATCGGCCTGCCGCAGGTCGTCGCTCTGTATCACCTCACGGGTCGCATGGACTACCTCGTCCACGCCGTCGCCCAGGACATGGAGCACCTGCGAGACTTTACGCTGGACGCGATCACGTCGTTGCCCGAGGTCTCTCGTGTGGAGACGTCGCTGCTCTTCCGCGCGACGACGAAGCCGGTGTGGCCGGATCTGACCGAGGAAGCGTAGGCCTACTTGCCTCCGTCGACCGGTAGAACCACGCCGGAGATCCAGCCTGCCTGTTCGGAGGCGAGAAAGAGCACCGCGTGCGCAATGTCGGCCGGTTGACCCAGGTGCTTCAGCGCGATTCCGTCGAGCAGATGTTGCTGACCGTCCGGCCCGAGAGCCTCCCACTGACGTTCGGTCGTCGGATTCGACAGGACGAAGCCCGGCGCAACGTTGTTGACCGTGATGCCCCAGGGGCCGAGCTCGTGGGCGAGCTGCCGGGTGAGACCGATCTGCCCGGCCTTTGCCGACGCGTACGCCTGGATGCCGGTCTTGCTGATTCCGAGGCCGGCCCCGCTCGAGATGTTGATGATCCGCCCGCGTCGGGCCTCTTTCATCGCCGGGGCGACCGCCTGAGCCGTCCAGAACGTCGCCGTCTGGTTCACCGCGACGATCCCTTGCCACTCCTCCGCGGACACCGCTTCGAGCGGCTGCCCGACCTGCCCGAGCACGCCACCCGCATTGTTCACGAGGACGTCGATTCGGCCGGTTCGAGTCCGCGCCGCTCGCACCCACGTCTCGACCGCAGCTCGATCCGTGACGTCGACGACGGACGTCTCCCCGTTCTCCCCGAGCAGTTGCAGAGTCTGAGCCAGCTCCTGCTCTACGACGTCGCAGGCGAAGACGGTCGCACCGCGTTCTGCGAACGCCCCGGCGATCGCACGACCGAAGCCGTGGGCGGCGCCCGTGACGAGCACGGTCTGACCGCGGAAATCGATCTTCATGTTCGGCTTCCCTCAATGGGCGGACGATTGCCGAATCGCCGACTCATGACGACCACCCTGACTCGAGCCGGGCACGCGTCTCTCCCACCGCGACAGACCAGATGGCATTCATCTCGTCGTCGGGCCGCTCGTACCATCCTCCGAAGGACCCGTCACCGATGATCTCCCTGAACCGCTGGAGCGAGATCTCATCCCGGTCCGAGAGATCGACAGACGGTTTATGCCCGTCAGGAAGCTCGACCCCGTCCACGCGGGTCCACGGGAACGTCTCCATCCACGACGCGTGAGACGCAGCGGGGTCGATCTCGTCGACCGCCCCCCGGACGTCGGGGGACTTCCACCAATTGTGCCAGATCACCTCCACCCCGTCGCGACGGGCCGCCCACGCCTCCACGGCCGGCCGGGCCGGACTGTTTCCACCGTGTCCGTTCACCACCAGGATCCGGCGAAATCCGTGCTTTCGCACGCTGCCCAGGATCTCCTGAAGGAGCTGCTCGTACGTGTTCGGCGAGACGCTGACCGTCCCCGGATAACCCATGAAATACGGGGTCATGCCGTAGGAGAGCACCGGGAAGACCGGCACGCCGAGAGGCTCCGCCGCCTCGAGAGCCACCCGCTCGGACAGAATCGAGTCCGTTGCCAGGCTGATGTACGCGTGCTGCTCGGTGCTCCCGAGCGGAAGCACACATCGGTCATCGGTCCGCAGGTATTCCTCCACCTGCATCCACGTCATCTCCGCGATCTTCACGCTGCGCTCACTCCACGCTGTTCTGCCACGAATCGAACACCTTTCGCTGGGCCACGGGGAGCGCGGTGTCCTCGAGTCCCCCGGGCCGAACCCAGCGAACCCCCTCCGGCACGGCCTCGCGGACGTCCCCTCGTACCTCCAGCACGGTGGGAACGTAACGCGCGTGAAGGTGCGTGAACCGATGGTCCACCTCGGGCAGCGGACGCGGCTCCCCGACGGGCTCCAATCCCATGCTCGTCGCGAGGTCTTCGGGGGCGATCTCATCGAGTTCGGGAAAGGCCCACAGACCCGCCAGGAGCCCACCCGTGGGGCGTCGCTGCAGAATCACTTCACCCGACCGGCAGAGAACGGCGAGCGGGATCACCCGGGTCGGTACGTCGCGCTTCTTCGTGGGAGCAGGTCGGTCATCGACGGTCCCCGATGCGTTCGATGCGCACCACGCCAACACCGGGCACGCGTCACACGCCGGAGCCCTTGGAGTACACACGGTCGCGCCGAGCTCCATCACCGCCTGCGTCCAGTCCCCGGCGCGGTCGCTCGACAGCAGCTGCCCCGCGACCTTCCTCAACCACCCGGGCGTGGGCTTCGCCTCGTCGAACAGACGTGCGAACACGCGCCGGACGTTTCCATCGACCGCGGGCGTGGGAACGCCGAACGCGATGCTCGCGACCGCACCCGTCGTGTACTCGCCGACGCCCGGAAGCGATCGGAGCTCATCCGGATCCGATGGGATCGTGCCGCCGTGCCGTTCCGCGACGACCTGGGCGGCCCGGTGAAGATTCCGAGCCCTCCGATAGTACCCGAGCCCCTCCCACGCCTTGAGGACCTGATCCTCTCCGGCCTCCGCGAGCGCCGTGACCGTGGGGAACCGCTCGAGCCACGGTTCGTAGTACCTGATCACCGTTTCGACCCGGGTCTGCTGCAGCATGAACTCGGATACGAGTACCCGGTACGGATCGGTGTCCCGCCTCCACGGCAGGTCGCGCGCGCTCAGGTCGTAATGGTCCAGCAGGGCGCGCCGAAGCCCCGCTACGGTGTCGGGAGGGATGATTTCGGGCTTCATGGCCGGAAGGTATGCAGACCCCTAGGATGGTGTCATGCGCTTCACGACGTACAGCAAGTACAAGGGCAAGTGGCTGGATGCCCTGAACCTCGAGTCTCTTCTCGAGCACCTCTCCGACTTTCTCATGGACGGAGGGTTCGCCGGAGGCCCGCACTATCATCCGTTCTGGGGATGGTCCGGCGACGAGGACACGAACTCGACCGACTCGCTCAAGAACCAGCTCCTTCGTGCCCTCGTGGAAAGCGGCCAGCTCACTCCGGAGATGATCGAAGAGCTGCGAGGCGAGGGCGAAGGCGACGAGGAGATTCAGCAGAAGATCGCCGAACTCCTCGACGAGCTCGTGCAGCGCATGGTCGAAGAGGGCTACATCGACCTCGAGAGCGGGCAGGCCCAGATGCCCGGTGCCACGTACGACGTTACCGGTGCGGGCAACATCGACGAGGCGAAGCAGGCGGCACAGCAGGTCAACTTCAACCTGACGCAGAAGGGCATGGACTTCCTCGGCTACCGTGCGTTGAAGGGCCTGCTGGGTGCCCTCGGCAAGTCGAACGCGGGGTCGCATGACACCCCGCACCTCGCGACGGGCATCGAGGCTGAGGCGGCCTCGCGGCCGTACGAGTTCGGGGACACCATGAATCTCGACATTCCGGCCACGCTCAAGAACGCAATCGAGCGGGAGGGACTGAAGGTGCCGCTGGACCTCGACTACGGGGACCTGATGGTGCACCAGTCCGAGTTCCGGTCGTCGTGCGCCACCGTACTCCTGCTCGATATCAGTCACTCGATGGTTTTGTACGGTGAGGATCGGTTCGCTCCGGCCAAGCGCGTCGCGCTGGCGATGTCGCACATGATCCGGACACAGTTCCCCGGGGACACGCTACGGGTCGTTACGTTCGGAGACCGTGCCCAGGAGATTCCCCTGTCGCAGCTCGGTAAGGCGCAGGTCGGCCCCTTCCATACGAACACGGCCGAGGGCCTCGAGATCGCCCGCCGGATCCTGAATTCCCAGAAGAAGGACATGCGGCAGATCATCATGATCACCGATGGGAAGCCGAGCGCGATGACGCTGCCCGACGGGCGCGTCTACACGAACTCGGGCGGGCTCGACCCGATGATCCTCAAGCGGACCTTCGACGAGGTCGCGGCCTGCCGTAAAGGCGGCATCCTCATCAACACATTCATGCTGGCCCAGGACCCGTACCTCGTTCAGTTCGTCCAGAAGGTGTCGGAGATCGCGCGGGGCAAAGCCTACTTCACCAGCACGATGACGCTCGGGCAGTACATCATGATGGACTTCATGAAGAACAAGCGACGCCGAGCCGGATGACGGTACGCGACACATCGAGCGAGGACCGTAGCCTTCACGGACGCGGGGGCCGGCTCGTGGCGCTCCTGGGAGCTGCCTTCGCCGTCGCATGCGCCTCGGAGGCGCCCCCCGAGCGCCTGCAGGAACCGACCCAGACCGGAGCCGACGCCCGCCCGAACTACTCGGTCCGTCTGGACAGCGAGTCGAGCGACCCGGCCGAATTCGAACTCGTCGAAGACGATGACGGGATCCGGATACAGACCGGGCCCGCAGGTATCGCCTACCGGGAGTCGGACGTCATCCTGACGGGGGACATGCACGTCCGTGCGACCTTCAACCAGTACGGCGCACCCATGGGGTACCGCGAGGCCTACGGGATCTTCGTTGGAGGAATCGACCTCGGCGGCGCTGACCTGGAGTACACCTATCTGCTCGTCCGCCCGACCGGTGACTACCTCGTGAAGCGTCGCATCGGAGAGATCACCGAAACGCTCGTCGACTGGACGTCCCACCCCTCCGTGCAGACCGTCCAGGCCGAAGGGGATCAGCCGCTGAACACGCTCGGCATCGATGTCTTCGACGGCCGGGCGCACTTCGTCGTGAACGGTGACGAGGTGTACGTCGAGTCAGCGGCCCGCGTCCGTCCGTTCGGGGTGGCGGGCGTCCGGGTGAATCACCGTCTCGATGTGCGCGTGGATCGGTGGATCATGCAGGCGAGCGCGACTCCGTCGCAGTAGCTCGTCCCCGCACCTGATCCAGGAGCGGCAGCGCCCGCAAGCGCGCCATGATCTCGAGGAAGATCGCCTCCGCGACCAGTCCGACCACGGCCAGAGTCACCCCCAGTCGCGCACCATTCTCTCCCATCGGCCCGAGCAGCAACGGGGCCGCAGCGAGGATCACGACCACGCGCAGCACCGCGCTTCGACCGACGAGACCGGTGCATCCGGCACGCACGTACAGGCCCTGGTAGTACTGCCGGTGGCCGTAGAGCGCGGGGTACAGTGCGGCGACAGGGAAGGCCAGACCCGCCGGCTCAAGGAGGGACGGATCGAGCCTGAAGCCTGTCCACAGGATGAACTCGCGAAGGTCGGGAATCGCGAGAATGCCGAGTAACAGGGTCACCGACACGGCGAGTCCGCCAGCGAACATTCGAACGCGAGCGTGCGCCTCGCGTCGGTCCACGAGCGCCAGGGAGGCGTGCTGCAACTGACCGACCGGTGCGGTGAGGAACCAGGCCACGGCCTCGACCACCGTGAAGGCGGCGATCGAGCAGTCCGGTTCCGGGGTGCGCGCCAGCACGCTGTTGATGATGAGCGGCGTGCTCCACCAGAGCATGACGTTCAGCATCAGCGGCGTCGAAAAGGAGAAGAGGCGATCTTCGCCTTCGCGTTCGGTGTCGGTGAGCTCGGGCACCTGAGGCGTCGGCGCGCGAGAAAACGTCACGAGCAGCGCCTCCGCGGCCAGCCCGGTCGTGAAGGCGACCGCACCGAGCCACGCACCGGCCGGGGACGCGGTCAGCGCGAACGCTACGACGGCCAGCACCGTGGTTCGGACACCCGTCGCCCACGCGATCGGCTGAGTGCGGTGACCGGCGACCAGGCGACCCTGATGCAGCGCGCGAATCCCCGTAAGAATCGGGACCGGCCACAGCGCGGACATCGCGGACAACGCTTCGTCCAGAATCGCGTCCCGCACGCCGACGATCTCCCGAAATACGAAGACGCCGACCGGCGTGAAGGCCATGAGCGCCGCGAGCGCGGAGAGTCCAAGCCCGATCATCCACGTGTACCGCCGCACCCGAGTGATGTCCCCGACGCTGAGGAGTCGCTGGGCCGTCACCTGCTGTACGACCAGCATGGGGGCGTAAATCACTCCGATCAGCGCGAAGGCGACCCCGTATCCGGCGAGAGAGGTGGCAGGGTCGGAGGTACGGGCGAGCGCCGCGGCCAGCAGCGGATTGGTCGCCGTCAGGAGGTAGCTCGTCGCGATGAGCGGCAGATAGAAGCGACCGAAGCTCCTGAGCGTCATATCCGCTCCGGACTGCGGAATCACTCGGACGCGTCTCCCTGCGACATGGCGCGCTTGATCTCGATCAGCGCCTCGGCCGCCCACCGCCCCTCGGCCGTATCCGCTTCGAGCTCGGCGATCCGCGCCAGAATCGGCGCCGCCTTTTCAGGGGTGCCGAGGCGAAGCTGGCAGAGCTCGACGTACTCCTTGAGCACGAGCATGCGGGGGCCTGACGGGATCACCGCCTCCGTCACGGCGCGCCGAAACCAGAAGGCGGCCCCTTCGGGATCAGAGACACGATCCCGCCGCATACGGGCGATGCGGACATACGGCTGCCAATCGGTCGGATCATCCTCGATCGCAGCCTGAAAGGCGATGGTTGCCTCGTCGTACTGGCCGCGCACGATGAACGACTCGGCCAGAGAATACTCCTTCGCCCGGGGCGTGGATGAGCCTGTCGGCGCGTACACGCTCGACCCTGCGCGACCCGCCATGTGTGCGATCCACAGAGGACCGAAGTAGGAGCTGGCCCATCCCATGGCCATCGTGATGGGGATGACCCAGACACCCGCGCCCTGCGCAGCAGCGAAGATCCCCAGGAGAAACCCGAGAAAGGCCCCCACCAGGGACCACAGGAACGCACGGAGTCGCATGACCCTCTCGGCCGCGTCGACGTCCCGTCTGCCGGAACCCGGTCCATAGACACGCCGGACCGGTCGAATCTGCTCGGAGCGACCCGCGTTCGAGTCGGCTTCTCCTCCCACGGTCCGCTCTCCTCTCGTCGAGACCCCAGTTCAGGTCGTCATCACACGTCGAGCGAAGTTTACGCGCAGGAGCGGATTCCCGCTGCACGGATGTTCGTATGACCCTGCCCCCTCAGCGACCTCCGAGCCCGACGCGCATGCCGACGTAGAACTGGCGACCGGGTGCGCCGAAGCCGAAGACCTCCTGGTATGCCTCGTCGAGCAGGTTGTCGGCCCGCAGTGTCACCGCGAGGGAGGGCCCCGCCGCACCATCGAGCACCGTCACCTCGGCACCGACCCCGAGCAGGAAGTAGGCAGCCAATGTCACGGGTGTCGCGGGGAAGGTGGCGAAGTCCCGGTCCTCTCGAGCCCCGATGCGTCGAAGGGATGCGTTGACCGAACCGCGACCCGCGAGTCGGTAGGCGAACGATCCGCCGAGCACCCACTGCGGCCGGCGCAGGAGGCGCTCACCCTCCACAAAGGTCGCTCCCTCCCCCGAGTCGAAACCCGAGTCGATCACCTTCGTGTCGAGCCACGTCGCATCACCGGCCGCCGTGAACCGGCCACGCGTGACGTGCAGTCCTGCCTCGAGGCCGCGAGCACTCGCCTCCGCGACGTTGAAGTAGTTCGGGTCACCCGGGTTCGGCGGAGCGAAGGTGTACTGAATCAGGTCCTCGAAGCTCTGATCGAACCACGCGCCGGACAGCTGGACGGCTCCGTCGAGAAGACCCTGCTCGAACCCGATCTCCCACGACGTCGAGCGCTCCGGGTCCAGATCCGGATTCCCGACCGTGAATGCAGTCGAATAGTTCTCGAAGAACGTCGGTTCCTTGATGCCCGTCCCCGCGGAACCCCGGAGGCGTCCCGACGGCGCATACGACCATGAGGCCCCCATCTGCCACGTCGCCGAAGAGCCGAACAGCTCATTGTCCTCGATCCGGAGCCCCCCATTCACATCGAGGGCCCGAATGCCCGAAACCACATGGACGAAGCCAGCGCGGTTCCATCGCTTGTTTTGAGCCTCACCACTAGACGGCCCGTACTGGCTCATCGACTCACTGAACGACCTCAGCTCCTGATCGGCGACCTCCACCCCGATGGTCCCCGTCGTCGAGGCGCCGAGCAGCAGGTGCGACTGGGCCCGCGCGCGCGTACGACGGAGCGTATTGAGCGAAGTGAACGCGTAGAACCCGAGTGTGTCAGCCGGGCTGTCGACCGCATCGTCCGTGCCCCCGTCCGCCGCGTAGGAAGAGAGCGCGAACTCCAGTCGAACACGTTCCGACAGCTGTCGCTCGACATCGAGACCGAGCGTGACTTCATCCGCGTACGTAAACGCATTTCGGTCGACCACGTTACCGGACCCATCGGTCGGGAAGTGGAACTCCCTGTTCCCTGCGCGAGCGGACAATTCGATCCGTGAACGCTCGTCCGGCACAACGCGGACGACTCCACTGAGCACCCGGTTGTCGAAGGCATTGTTGAAGTCGAGGATGCCGTCGGTCTGTGTGTCGGACAGGGAGAAGCCGTACGACACGGTTTCCGTGCCGCCATGAAGATCGAGCGACCATTCGCGCCGACCGTAGCTGCCACCCCGCACGCTGGCCGTTCCTGCCGGGGACCCCGAGCCGCCCCGCGTGATGATGTGGATCACCCCTCCGACAGCGTCCGACCCGTAGAGGGCACTCGCTGGACCACGAAGAACTTCGATGCGCTCGACATTGTCGGTCGTGAGCCCCGCGAAGTTGAACGACCCACCGGGCTCGTTCACCTGCACGCCGTCGATCAGGACCTGCACATAGTCGCTTTCGGACCCTCTCAGGAAGAGCGAGGCCACACCACCGAAGGAGCCGCTCTCCACGAGCGCGACGCCCGGAACCGACCGAAGGGCGTCGACCACACGCGTGACACCCTGGGATCGCAGCTCCAGGCCATCCAGCACCGTTACAGCAGCCCCCATCGCCGACGCCGCACGGGCCTGCGGCGCGCCCGTGACGACGAGGCCATCGAGCAGGAACGTCGGCCCCTGAGCGGGGGAAGGCGGAGCTTGCTGCGCCGAGGCTGGTGTCGCAGCCACCAGGATCAACGCCAACCATGTGAAACGTCGCATCTCGTCTCCTTCTTCCCACCCGCGTGGGAGCGAAACGGCCGACGAGAGGAGACCGAGGCAGGTGAGCGCCTCGACGGGGAATTCCCGGACGCGGTGACCTGCACCCCGGTCGCCCCCTCGGAGACCTGATCAGGGTGCTGGTGGGTCAGGTCTCCTGGCTCGAGGCCGTCCGTGCTCGCCTTCCCAGGGATCTCTCCCCAGTGGCATCGAGAGCCGACGTTCCGGAATCTCCGGACCTCTCACAGTGGCGGGGCCGCGCCGGAATCACACCGGCTTCCGTTTGACCCACCCGCATTCAAATTGTGGACGGAGCTTGTACGGACGGCTTCCAGGTGTCAACCGGGGGTGCTCGAGAAGGCCTCCGAGAGGGGCACGACCTGCGGCGATCCCGACCCTGGACCGGATTCCTCGTACGACGTCACGATGACCGGCCACCGGTAGACGCGGCCGATCGTCTCGGCCGTGATGACGTCCTCCGGGCTACCGAGCGCCTCGATACGGCCCTCTGCAAGGAGCAGGAGTCGTGTGGCGTAGCGGGCCGCGAGATTCAGGTTGTGCGTCGCGACGACGACGGTGAACGCCCGTTCCTCCGTCAGTTCGCGCATGAGCTCGAACGTCTCCATCTCGAAGTGAAGATCGAGGGCAGCCGTCGGCTCGTCGAGGACGAGAATCTTGGGCTCCTGCGCGAGCGCCCGAGCGATGCGAACCCGCTGACGCTCGCCGCCGGACAGATTCCGGATGCTGCGCCCACCGAGCTCAGCCACACCGGCCCGCTCCATGGCTTCGTCGATCGCCTCTCGATCATGGGGACCCATTCGGCCCAGAATCCCTGTGTGGGGATACCGCCCCATCTCGACCAGCGCCCGCACCGTCATGGGAAACGCCATCGGCTCCGCCTGTGGCACGAAGGCGATCTGGGTCGCGATCTCCCGCCTGCCCCAGGAATCGGACGGCCGACCGGCGTATGTGACCCCTCCGGACGACGTGGAGAGCTCTCCGAGCATCACACGCAACAGGGTCGACTTGCCCGATCCGTTCGGACCGAGGAGGGCAAAGAGCGCACCCTCAGCGACGTCGAGTGAGATCCCGTCCAGCGCTGGCCGCAGCGCTGAAGGGTATGAGTAGGAAACATCTCTCAGCTCGAAGAGGCTCACACACCCTCCTCGTGGCGGATCAGCAGCCACAGAAACACGGGGACCCCAGCCAGAGCCGTAACGACACCGACGGGCAGTTCGGCCGGTGCGACGATGGTTCGGGCGATCGTGTCGGCGAAGACGAGGAAGCCCCCACCGGTCAACGCGCACGCAGGCAGCAGCCAGCGGTGATCACTGCCTCCCACGAGCCTCAGGGCGTGGGGCACGACGAGCCCGACGAATCCGATCGCACCCGACCCGGCGACGCAGACTCCGACCACAAGCGACGTGCCGACGTAAAGGAACAGCTTGAGCTGCCGAACGTCGACACCGAGGTGGAAGGCACTCTGCTCTCCCACCGACATGAGATTCAACGGCCGGGCGAGCAGGCCCAGAACCACGAGTGCCGGGATGACCCAGACCGCCACGATGGTGACGCTTTCGCTTGATGCACCGCTGAACGAGCCCATGATCCACAGCATTGCCGCCCTGAACGTCTCCAGGTCCGCGAAGTTCACGAGGAGCAGGATCAACGCGTTGAAAAAGGCGCCGATCACCACGCCAGCGAGGAGCAGGACGTGCGTGTCCAGCCCTCGCCCCGCGGCGGCGGCCATGGCGAGTACGAGCGTGATCGCGACGATCGCGCCGATGAACGCCGCGATCGGGAGGGCGAACATCGACGTCGCCGTCATACCGAAGACGATCGCAGTCACCGCGCCCACGGCAGCTCCACTTGATACGCCCAGCACATACGGCTCAGCGAGCGGATTCCGCAGCAACGCCTGAAACACCGCCCCCGAGACAGCCAGACCCGCACCGACTTCGGCCGCCAGCAGGACCCGGGGGAGTCGCAGACCGACGACGATCGTGCGCGTCTGCGCATCCGCTGACCCACGGAGTGCTGCAAGCACCTCGGCAACGGGGACGCGGACTGCACCGACCATGAGGCCCACCAGGACCATCGCCACAAACGCCAGGACCAGGCCGGCGAGCAGCAGAGCGTGCCGCGTCACGGTCACATGCCGGGTCACGGTCGCGTGCCGGTGAAGACTGCGGGGTGGAGGGCGCGCGCGAGATCAGCCGCCGCGAGGGCGAGATCCGGGCCAGGCCGATTCAAGCGATCGGAGTCTACGAAGACCACACTGCCCGACTGCACGGCCCCGATATCGCGCCATCCCGGCATCTCACGAATCGCATCGAAGGTCAGATCGGACGCCTCGCTTCGGGGCCAGATCAGGACCGAAGGATTGCGGCGAACGATCGACTCATAGCCGACGCTCGGCCACCGGGTTGGTGCGTCCGCGAACACGTTACGACCACCCGCAATCGTGATCAGTTCGTCGACATACGATCCGGCCGACGTCGTCATCGGGGGGTCCGACCAGATCACGTACATGACGGACACGGTCGGGCGCCCTGCGACCTGTGCCTCGACCTCGGCGAGGCCCGTTACGATCTCGCGCACGAGCGACTCGGCCTCGTCCGGTCTACCGACAAGGGCGCCCAGGCGATCGATGGAGTCGTAAAGGTCGGCTACCGTCTCGGTCCTGAAGCCGACTGCGGAGATGCCCAGGTCACCCAACCGCGCGGCCAATGCCGGCATCTCCTGCCCCTCAGGCATGAGCACGACGTCGACCTCGAGGTCCACGAGTGCCTCGAGATTAGGATCGAGGCCGCCACCCACTGATGGGAGCGGCAGCAAGGCAGGGTGGGTGTCGTAGTCGGTACGAGCGACGATCAGGTCTCCGGCCCCGATCGTGACCATGAGCTCGGCCAGCGATGGCACAAGGCTCACGACTCTCGTCGCGGTCAGGGGCATTGTGGCCGCGCCCCACTCCGCGTTGGCCCCCCGATCGGATGAGTCGCCGCACGACGGAAGTCCCATGACCAAGAAGACCACGCCCATGAGGCGAGGCACGACGCCGAATCGGCGTGGTCGGCGCGGCACGGAAGCACCTCGCTTCCGAGTCCCAGGATTCATGTGGTTCTCTCGACCGAAGGACAGCAACATCCTGCGGCACAGGTCTCCTGGCTGAGGGCCGGCATGCTCGCCTTCCCGGGTCCAGACCCAGTGGCTTTTCTTGAGCATCCGTTTCGGTCGGAAGACTCCCAGACCGAACCCAACACAGTGGCGGGACCGCGCCGGAATCGCACCGGCTTCCGAGATGTGCCGCTCGTGAGACTAGACGCAGCTCTGGAGCGGGACAAGCCGCCGCCGGAGCGGGTTAGTCCAATGACTCGGAATTCGAGGACTCGTCGGTCAGATCCCGGGAGCGCTTCCGCACATACAAACCCGCACCCGCGACCATGCCGAGCGGGAGCAGGCTGAGAAACACGGTCGTTGCGATGAACGCCTGGCGGTTCTCGTCACTCGAGTCGAAACACACCGGGCACGCCCACGCCGCTTCCGGAAGAAGCACCACAAGGGAGAGCGCCAAAACCACGACGAACACAGCACGCATCAGAGATAGACCTGCCAGTAAAGGATCGGCCACACGAGTACGACGAAATACCAGAACGCCGAGACCGTCGCCAGCTGCGACGAACGCAGTTCGTCCTTGTTGAGCCTGTCGTACGTCCACAGGAGCGCGAGCAGTGCACCGACCGCGTGGACTGCATGCGAGCCGACGATCAGATAGAAGAATCCGCCGTACGAGCTCGACTGCATCGTGAGGCCGTCAGCGAGAAGAGCCGCCCACTCGGCGCCCTGGAAGCCCACGAAGATGCTTCCGAGGATGATTGACAGGAGGAGTGGAATGCGTGCCTGACCAGGATCACGCTTGAACGCAAACCAGGTGAAGACGAGCACCATCCCACTCACAAGCAGCGCGAGAGAGTTGAGTGCGGTCTCTTCGATCGGGAGACGGGGCTGCCCGTACGGCGGCCACATCTGACCCGCCGCCTGCGACTTCACGATCGTATGGGCGGAGATCAGTCCAGAGAAGAACATGATCTCGGTAAAGATGAAGATCATCATTCCGAGCACACCATTCGGAATGACAGGCTCTCGTTTCGCGGGCCTCTTCGCCGGCAATGTTGCGGACTCTGCGCTCATTTCACTTCGGGTTGTGCCAAGCCGTGAGGGTGTACCCCCCGGTCGTGCACGCGTTCTACCCTTCGCTACGCGTCAGGGCGGAAGGACATCACGTAATCCGCCACCTGCTCGAGCTGCTCCTCCGTGTAGAGGGCACCCCATGGAGCCATGAGGGCGGAACCGCCCACCGCGGCCGCGCCGTCACGGATCACCGTGATGACCCGGTCACGATCTCGGGCGGGATCCGCCCAGAACGCCGGGTCCGTGAAGTTGGCGGGCGGCGGATCGAGGGCCGCACCCGCGATTCCGTCACCTGCACCGGCCGCGCCGTGGCACGTCGCGCAGATCTGTCCGTACGAGGTTGCGGCGCTGAATCCAGCGGCGACGACGACCTCAGCTTCACCTTCATCCTCGGCTTCATCCGAGGAGTACCCCGCAGCGTACGCGAGGCCTCTCTCGACTTCAGCCTTGGCCGCGACGTTCTCCCAGTTGTTTCCTTCATGATTCATCACGTCGGGCGAGATGCCCGCCACCATCAGGAACACCAGGACGACGGACGAGGCCAACATCCATTTCATGATCCGCTTTTCCCACGCGAGATGCATGAAGTTGTTCACCACCAGCCGAGCCTTGACGACCGCTATGCCGAAGGCGGTGATCAGCGTAATCCAGCGAAGACCCGTGAACTCGCCAACTTCCGGACCAACAACAGAAATGATGAAGAGGACCAGAAGGAGCAGATAGATCTTGAAGTAATTGACGTGATGGCCGTCGTCGTGGCCGTGTTCGCCGTTGTGCTCGTTGTTCTCGGACATGTCGCCTATTTCGCGATGTAGAGAAGCGGGAAGAGGAAAATCCAGACCACGTCGACAAAGTGCCAATAGATCCCGATGATCTCGACGCGATGGAGTTCACGGCCTCGAAACGCATCTACTGCGATGAAGCCCATGATGATCGCTCCGGCAATCACGTGGAGCGCGTGTAGTCCCGCAGCGGTGTAGTAGAACGACCAGAAGGTGTTCGCCGTAATTGTGTACCCCGCAATGATCTCAGTCGTCCACTCGTACGACTTGATCATGAGGAACATCAGAGCGCCAAGGATCGTGAAGCCAAGTAGCTTCGCAGCTTCCTTGCCGTTCCCCTTCTCCGCCGCCTGGTGGGCGAGCACGCACGTGAAGCTCGAGGTCAGCAACACGAACGTGTTGATGGCCCCGATCCAGGTCTGCGTATGAGAGGCAGCCTCGGCCCACTCCGGATGGCCGATTCGGTGCATGATGTAGACGCCGAGAAGGCCGCCGAAAATCACGACCTCGGAAGCGAGAATCCACCAGACCGCGAGACGCGGTGTCGGAATCCCAGTGGCGCTGCGGGTCGTTGCGATCGGTCTTGCGTGTGCCATCAGCCGGGGAGGTTTTGGGGCCAGTAGTCCTCTTCACGATCCGGATGGCCATACTCGTACGGCCCCCGGTACACGGTCGGCAGCTCGTCTACCGGCCAATTGCCGTGCGGCGGCGGTGACTCTGTCGTCCATTCGAGCGTGTTCGCCTTCCACGGGTTCTTGCCCGCCTTCTCACCACGCATCCAGCTCATGATCACGTTGTAGAAGAAGACCAGCTGGAAAGCGAGCATGACCAGCAGCGCGATGGTCGCGAGCTGGCGAAGCTGGAAGTACTCGGGGCCCGCGATCTCCGGGAAATGCTGGAAGTTGTAGATGCGGCGGTGCTGACCACCCATTCCCAGCACGAAGAGCGGGATGAAGATGAAGTTGAACGGGATGATCGTGCCCCAGAAATGGATCTTGCCCAGGGTGTCGTTCATCATCTTCCCGAACATCTTTGGGAACCAGTACGTGAAGGCGCAGAACGACCCGATAATTGCGATCGGGAAGAACGTGTAGTGGAAGTGCGCCAGCACGAAGTACGTGTCGTGGAAGTAGATGTCCGCGCCACTCGCGCCGAGGAAGATTCCGGTCACACCGCCGATCAGGAACTCGGCCATGAACGCGAGCGCCCAGAGCATCGGGGTCGTGAGTCGGATTGAGCCTCCGTACAGAGTCGCGATCATCACGAAGAGCATCTCCGCGATCGGCACCGAAATCAGCAGCGTCGTGATCGTGAAGACGTTCGCCATCCGGGGATCGATACCTGCGATGAACTGATGGTGCGCCCACACGAAGAAGCTCAGCACGCCGGTCGCGACCGCCGTGTAGAGAACCATCTTGTACCCGAAGATCTTCTTCCGTGCGAAGGTCGCCATCACATCGACCGTGATGCCGATCGCCGGCAGCAGCACGACGTAGACCTCGGGATGCCCGAAGAACCAGAAGAGGTGCTGCCACAGGATCGGGTCACCGCCACGGGCGGGATCGTAGAACCCGGTGTTCAGCGTCTGATCGAAGAGCAGCATCACCGCGCCGGCGATGAGCGGTCCGACCGACAGCATGAAGAGGATGCTCGCGATCACGATCATCCAGCAGACGAGCGGGATGTCGTAAGCCTTCATGCCGGGTGCGCGCGAATTCATCAGGGTGGTGATGAAATTGATACCACCCAGAAGGAAGGCGACGAACTCGAGTGCGACGGCCGACAGCCATAACGTCGCTCCCAGTTCGGTCTGGTTGTAATCCCCACTCGCCGACAATGGTGGATACGAAGTCCACGCACCCCCGAAGCCACCACCCTCAACGAAGAGGGAGATGAGCAGGACGACGGAGCTGAGGAAGAAGACCTGGAACGACAGGCGGTTGATGCGCGGGAAGACCATGTCGTCCGCGCCGATCATCAGCGGAATCAGGAAATTCCCGAAGGCGGCGATGAGCACGGGCATCGCCACCCAGAAGATCATGATCGAACCGTGGTTCGTGATCAGCGCGTTGTACTCACCCGGCGAGACCTGACCGAAGCCAGGCACGGAAATGCCCGGAAAGGCGAGCTGCATGCGGAACACGTACGCCATGTAGCCACCGATCACGGCCATGAACATGCCCGTGAACATGTACTGCATGCCGATGATCTTGTGGTCCGTCGAGAGCAGGTACTTCGAAACCCAGCTCTGATCGTGATGGTGGTCGCCGTGACCGTGAGCTTCGTGCTGGTGGACGTCGGCTACTGTATCTGCCATCTGACTTCGCCCTCTACGGTGTGGTCGCTGCGGACGCCGAGGAGATCCACGCCGCATGAGTGTTCGCGTCTTCGATGTGGATCCGCGCGGCCATCACACCGTGGCCGATCCCGCAGATCTCTGCGCACTGAACGTCGTGCTCCCCTGTCTTGGTCGGGGTGAACCATCCGGTGATCGAACGGCCCGGGATCGCGTCCTGCTTCAGCCGGAAGACCGGAACGGAGAACGAGTGGAGCACGTCTCGCGACTGCAGCTGGAAGTGGTAGGTCTTCTCGACCTCCACGTGCAGGTCGCCGACGGTGAAGATGTCGTCTCCGGTGTCGAGCTCGTTGTCCGCACCGGGATGCTGGAACGTCCACGCCCACTGCTGCCCGATCACACGGATCGTCGAGTCCGCCTCGGGCAGCTGCTGCTTGATGTTGTACCAGACGCGCACCGCGCCGATCAAGATGAAGACGTCGCACACGAGAACGAGCGCGTGGGGAATCGTGATCCACTTCTTGACGTGCTTTTCCTTGCCCACGAGGTACTGCGACTTCTCGCCGGGCTTGGCGCGGAACTTCCAGATCAGCCAGAAGAAGATTCCTTCGGCAAGAAGGAACCAGATCCCCACGATGACGCCGATGAAGAGGATCAGGTTGTCGATGTCGGCCGCGTAGGTCGAGGCCTGCTCCATGGCAAATGCTTCGAACATCGGATTAACCCATCCTGGTCCGCATGATGATGAAGAGAGCGGCGAGGCCGAAGAGAATGGCACCGATCACCGTGATCTTGAACGTCTTCTCGGCGTCGATCAGGGCCTCGTTCTCCGAGTCCGGAATCTCCGGCACGTCGGACCTGGTTTCCTTCACTGCGTGTTCAGCCATGAGTTCGCCCTACCTGAGCGTCTGGACATAGGCGATGACGTCCTGCATCGCCTCGTCGGTCAGCGCGAGTGAGTTCACGCGCATCGTCTGGCCCCACGTGTCGGCCGGCCGCGCGCCACGAGCACCGCTCTTGAAGTTCCTGAGCTGGTTGAGGAGGTACCAGTCGTCCAGCTGCACGATCGGAGGAGCGTGCAGGTCCTGGTTACCCAGACCGTCCTCGCCATGACACGCCACGCAGACGGCGTACGAGGCAGCCCCTGCACCTGCGTTTCCATGCAGCGTGCTCTCGGGATAGAACGGATCGAGCGACGCCACGTACTGCGCGACGGACGGCACATCGACGTCGCGAGTCAATGAGACCGCCATGGGGCGCATGCGAAGACCCGGCAGGTCGCTCGCGTGGTCGCCACGGTATTCGTTCTGGAAGCCGCGCAGCTGGTCCTCGACATACCACTGAGGAAGTCCGGCGATGGCCGGCGCGGCGATGTCGACGTTGCCCCCGCCGGCATCTCCATGACAGGGGGCGCATGTCTCGAAGAGCTCGGCGCCCAGCTCCATGCCGGCCTGAGGTGTCGGGTTGCTGCACGCAGCCGCACCGAAGATCAGGAGCGGCAGCAGCGCTTTTCCAGCAATTGGAAGTCGTACCATCATGCCTGTGTGGGTAGTGGGATCGACTCGTCGATCAACATGATCGGGATGTCGTCCCGTACCGGATAAAGAACGTCACCGTCTTCTCTGATGAGCGCCTCGGCGATCGTGGCCGTGACGGCCTCGCCACCGCGATTGGTCATCGAGCCCGCGGCAATCGACGCATTGACCGCCTCCAGCACCGACTCGTCCGCGACACGAAGCACCTGCTTCGTTTCTGGACACACGAGAATGTCGAGGAGATTGTGGTCGATCACGCTAAGCACTCTGAGCATCTCTGGAACAAGTCGCTCGTGGCGACCTACCAGTTTCGTCGGGTTCGGAGCAGGTTGGACCCTCACGTCCGGAACCGTCTGAGGCGCGATAATTTATACCCGTTTCGGGCTTAAAGGGAGCCTACATATGCTACTTAGTGAACTATTTCACAAGCCTGAACGAGCCAATAGCCGCGCCATTTTTGGGCTTCTGGCCCTCTGCATCGGAGCCGCTTCCTGCGGCGACGCAGGCGCCGTCCCCGCCGGCGATCGCCTCGCGTCGGAAACAGCTGTCTCCAATGCCGCACCGGCCAGGGAAACATCTGATCTCGGCCCGCTGCCTCCCGCAGGTTATGCGTGGGTGATCTTCGGAACCGACACCGTAGTCGCAGAAGTCGCCGCAACCGCGGACGAGCGGGCTCAGGGGCTCATGTACCGCGAGCAGGTTCCGGATGGAACCGGGATGCTGTTCGTCTTTCAGGACAGCCAGCCCCGCTCGTTCTGGATGGCCAACACCTACGTGCCGCTGGACATCGCGTACATGGACCCCTCGTATCGCATCGTGGACATCATCGCGATGGAGCCCCTCGTCACGGACTCGTACCCGAGCGACGCGCCCGCGATGTTCGCGCTCGAGGTCCGACAGGGCTGGTTCGGAGAGCAGGGTATCGGTGTCGGCGCCCAGGCGAACATCGTCTTCGGGATCCAGGGCCGCTGACGGATGCAGGGGCCTGAGAGGCCCCTGCGAATGATTCCGCAGCTCGACGACTGTTCTTAGCCGACGGCGCCCTTCAGGACCTCGAAGAGCACCCCCATGTCCACATCGTCGTTGTAGACGTTCGGTGAGAGTCGAAGTGCGCTCCCCCGCACCGAAGCCGACACATTCCGCTCAGCCAGCGAGGCCTTGAGCGCTACGAGATCGATGCCCTCGGGCATCCGAAGGCCGAAGAGGTGACTCCCGCGCCATGCGTCGTCCTCTACCGAGTAACCGAGTTCCGCCGAATCACGCAGGAAGTCCGCCGTGAGCGAACGGCAATACTCCTGGATGCGTTCGGGCGTCCATTCGAGGATCAGCTCGAGGCTGGCCCGCGCGATCGGAGCCAGGAAGAAGCTGGAGCGCTCCGCCATGTCGTACCGCACCGCGCCCGGGATGTATTCATCCTGATAATCCACGAGGTGCTGGAAGTCCCGACTGTTCTTTCGTGCAATCCACGTCTCCTCGATCGGGACGCCGTCATCGAATCGCTCG
This sequence comes from uncultured Gemmatimonadaceae bacterium, assembly GCA_964492085.1. GTDB lineage: Bacteria > Gemmatimonadota > Gemmatimonadetes > Longimicrobiales > Gaopeijiaceae > UBA2589. Next base: position 32,756 of record CAZBHZ010000028.1, read on the forward strand.
GAAAACCATGTCAACGCCAGCGTGTACGGCCCGAGTAGCCACTTGTACGCCGCGCACACGACTACATCCGGCTGGACCGCAGCAACGTCGAACGGGAGCGCCCCGGCCGACTGGGTCGCGTCGATCACGAGCGAGGCACCGACGTCCCGGCAACGCGCGCCGATCGCCTCCACGTTAAAGAGCGTCCCGTCAGTCCAATGAACGTTCGGCACGGACACGATCGCCGTTTTCGAATCGATCGCGTCCAGCAGCAGCTCGTTCCATCGCCGACCCCTGCCCTCGCCCGCCCCGGGATCGACGGCACGAAGATCGGCTCCGCACTCGGCAGCAAGTCGGTGCCAGGAGTAGACGTTCCCCGGGAACTGCTCGTGCGTGAGCACGATGTTCTGCCCCGCCGAGACGTGCAGGTTCTTGGCCGCCGTCGCCACGGCGTACGAAACACCCGGCTGGATGGCCACCCGCGCAGGATCGGACGCGCCGATGAGTCGTGCGTAAAGCCGGCGCAGCTCATCCGTATCCCAGAACGAATCGGGAGGGATGATCCGTGTCGGAACGGCTTTCTTGCGAATGGCCGCGAATCCCGCCTCTTCCGCCACCCGAGGTAGCGGCCCCATGTAGGCACAATTCAGAAAGTGGTCTTCACGCCCCAGCTGAAAGGCATCTCGCTGACACACCAACCGGTCGCTCACTCGTCCTCCTTCTTGGAGCGTGCGTACTGCGCCGCGTACATGATGAGCCAGAAGAAACCGACCGTGATCATCACGAGAATACCGATCTCCCACATCTTCATCGGTCAGCCCGCCTCCTCCCCGTCGCACGGGGGGTAGAGTCCCAGCGTCTCGACTTCACGCATCACCTCGGCGTAAACATTTCCCGTCTCGGTCGAGTCCGCGTTCTCCGTCCATGGGCCGCACCGCTCTCCATCGCGAAAGCTGCCCATGTACCGGACCCGTCCATTGGGGTGGTACACGACAAGGTCGCCGTCGAAGACGCCGTCACGAAGCCCCCCCTCGAGCTGAACTTGGTCCGACGGCTCCTCGAAATACCTCACGATCGCACCGGAGAACGGTTCGAGTGTCTCCGGCACTACGTACACGCTGTCGACGACATCCAGAGCAGCGAGGTCGGTCCGCTCACGCCCGGAGCAGGCGGCGGCTGAAAGGGACGCGGAGAGCAGAAGTACGCGAATCATGGGAATAAGAAGGGACGGAGGAGTGATTTATGCATCTCCTCCGTCCCTCTTGTTCCCAACGATACCCAGCGGCGTCCGTTTCTACCCCGTCCGGCCGATGAGGACTACCGCTTTCCGATCGAGGTCAGCCGGCCGCTTCTGCCCCGCGATCCCAGAGCATGCCGTACACCATCCCGATGAGCGACCAGCTCACGAGCAGCAAAACCGCGCTCGCTCCGGCCGCGGCCAGCCCCCGCTGTCCGTTCAAGAGATAAAACACGTCGACGAGAATGATCTGCGAAACGGCCACAGTGATCGCGGCTTTCATGGCGTGGCCCATCTCCTGCACCACCCAGTCGTAGAGGAACATCAGCAGAATGCTCGTTACGAGTAGAGAGGCTGCGGCGGGCACCATCGGGTCCGAGGGTGTGTCACTCGCCGAGATCGGCCCGAAGAAGTAAGTGAGGCCGAGGTAGTTCACGACCATTCCCGTCACTAATGCGGCGAGAATCGGCTTCATGCGTTCGCTCATTACCAGACTCCTGGTCGAGGGGCAGCGAACACGCTGCCCGGATAGGCAGCCGGACGGAGCGTAGCACCTGACTTATCAAGTGCGCAGCTTGTTCGCAACCAATAGCACCGTACAGCGGCGTCAGCGACCTCGCGAAAGGCCCACCGTCACGGCACCCAGGGGCCGCGTCCGAGTCACGACAATCAGGTGCATGTCACCTGCGTCGAGACTGGCCCGCTGTGGCGCCGACAGCTCCATGGTGACCCGGCCCTCCACCTGACCTGCGCGCAGGATGAGGTGCGCGACCTGCCAGCCCCCATCCGCATGCGGGTAGCGAAGCACCACGCCCAGGGCGTCCGCCGCATCCACACCGACCAGCTCAACGTCGAGCGACAGTCGATTCGTGACCGGATCGAAGACGACGTCACCCTGCACGGAGACCCCGGCGACCGGTGCCTCGATCAGCCCGGAAGGCACACCGACTTCGAGCGCCACATCCACACTCGGTGGCGCAGCCCGATCCTCCAGTGACGGGGTCGTGGCAGGCATACGCCGATGGTCGGTCGCTTGCTCGAAGGCGTATGCCATCGCGACAAGCCGCGCATCCTCGAGGGTGCGCGCCATCATCTCCATCCCGATCGGGACACCCGCCGTGAAACCAACCGGAACACTGATCGAAGGCAGGCCCGTGTTGGCCCCCAGGCTGCAACTCGATCCCCGCTGCGGGTCACCGATCACGGACGGGATCGTGCGCACGGTCGGGAAGACCAGAGCGTCGAGCGAGTGCCGATTCAGGGTCGCTTCGACCGCCTCGCGGAGTGGGCCCCGTTTCGCGAGTGCTGCCAGGTACTCGTCGGAGTTCCGCTCTTCGGATTCGTTGCGGGTGCGCATCCTCGGCACGAGCGCTTCGTGGACCAGACCGGACTCGAGAATCTCCCCCAAAGAGGTAACGGGAGCGTCCGGCGTCTGCGCGAAATAATCGATCAGATCCCATTTCGTCTCGTATCCGATCACGCCCGAGCCCGAAATGAGAGAATCCAGGTCCGGGATCTCGACGGTCACGGTGTCGGCGCCCAGTTCGACCATCTCTTCGATGGCGGCCCGTACCAGACGAGCGGCCGCGGCTTCCTCGGGGGCCTCCCCGAAGTACGCCTCGAGGATACCAATCCGGGCACCGCGCAGCGCGTCCTCGTCGAGCGACTCCACGAATCGCGGCACCGCACGACCCGTCAGGATCGCCGTCGCGGGATCGTTCGGATCGGCGCCTACCGTTGCGTCTAGCGAGATCGCGAGATCACGGACGGTCCGCGCGAGCGGGCCACCGACGTCCTGGGTGGCGGCAAGCGGAATGATGCCGTCGATACTCGACAGGCCCTTGGTGGGCCGAAGACCGACGAGGTCGTTCTGTGCGGCGGGAATGCGGATCGACCCACACGTGTCACTCCCCCACCCCACCGCGGCGAAGCTCGCCGCGATCGCCGCACCGGTCCCGCCGCTGGAGCCACCAGGATTCCGGGTGAGATCGTACGGGTTGAGCGTCTGACCACCCATCGATGAGATCGTGGTGATGCCGGAGGCGAGCTCGTGCATGTTCGCCTTGCCCAGGATCACGGCACCGGCGTCACGTAGCTTCGCGACCTGGAACGCATCGTCCGGCGCGTAGTTGTTCGCGAGCGCGAGCGTCCCCGCTGCGGTCGGCATCTCGGGCGTATCGTAGTTGTCTTTCAGAATGATCGGAATGCCGTGCATCGGGCCCCGTGGGCCCCGTTCGGCCCGTTCCCGATCCAGAGCTTCGGCATCGGAGAGCGCGTTGGGATTGAGCCAGACCATCGCGTTGATCGCGGGGCCCTGCTGGTCGTACGCCTCGATCCGGTCCAGGTACGCCTGCGTGATGCTCGCCGCGGTCGCCTCGCCCGAGACCATCATCTCCTGCAGCTCGACGATCGAGCGTTCGGCAACGGTGATCTGCGCATGGGCAGGCGCCGCGAAGAGACCGAGGGCGATCGTCGCGAGCGCGGCGATGTCGAGGCGCGTCATTCGAAGTCCACCTTCGTGAAGAGGAGCTTCAGCACGCGCCCGTTGTCGATGCGGAAGGCATCGTCACCCTCGAAGGTCGCGGTGCCGAAGAAGCCGGGGCCGTCGAAGGTCATCTCCTCCCCACCTGGACCCAGCTCGAACGTGCCGTGGCGACGGTGTGAGCCCATCAGCACCCCGTCCTCGACGTAGAGGGTGTAGATGGTCTGCAGCTCGGCGCTGTAGTACGTGCCTGCGAGGGCTCCGAGCTGTCCGGCCGACGGTGACCAGGCAGGCTCGTCCGTCTCGTCCTCCGGCGCATCCGGCTGCACCGGAGCCGGGTCGAGATGATCGCCGAAGAAGATGTCGAGAAGCTCGGCCGGCATCTGCCCACCGATGTTGGATCGATTGCTCAGGGTGATCACCCCGCCGTCCAGCTCCGGGAAGTAGGTGAAGCTGGCCCGGAAGCCCGCGCTCGAACCGGTGTGCCGGATGACCCGTTGGCCGCGCAGCTCGCCGACGTTGATCCCGAAGGCGTAGGAGAGCTCCTCACCGTTGTTCAGGACGCCCTGCTCCTGCATTTGCTCGATTACCGCCGGGCCACCCACCGCGGCGGACGCGTAGTTGTTCATCCAGAGCGCGAGGTCGTCGACGGTCGAGTACATCCCGCCCGCGCCGTAAAGAGAGCTGTTGTCGAAGACCCGCACGAAACCGTCGTCGTCAGGTGAGTACGATTCGGCCACGCCGGGGATCGACTGACCGAGCTTCGACATGACCGTCGTGTGGTGCATCCCGGCGGGGGCGAAGACGCGCTCCTGCATGAAGTCGGGGAAGGACATCCCGGATGCCCGCGATACGATGTCGGCCAGCATCATATACGCGGTGTTGCAGTACAGGTACTGATCGCCGGGTGTGAAGTTGAGCTCGTGCATGTGCTCGGTGAGCCGCAGCGCGTCGGCCTGTTGGACGGCGTCACCGTTCTGGCGGCCGGCGATCCCCTCCGAAGTGTAGATCTCCCGGAGTCCGCTCATGTGGTGGACCATGTGACGGATCGTGATCACGTCACCGAAGTCGGGTACCTCGGGGAGATGGGTCCGGATGTCGTCGTCCAGCGAGAGCTTGCCCTCGTCAGCGAGCAGGGCGATCGCGAACGAGGTGAACTGCTTGGCGACCGAGCCGATGTCGAGGACGGTCTCACGGCCCAGCGGGATGCCGTGCTCGAGGTTTGCCAAACCGTAGCCCTCGGCAAAGACGACCTTCCCCTCGCGCACCACCGCGAGGACGGCACCCGGCTCGCCGTGGTAGTCGGCCATCAGCTCGCCGACAGCGGCGCGCTCGTCGAGGGTGGTGACCTGAGCCTGCGCGGAGTGCGGAGCAAGGGTCAGCGCGGTGAGAAACGCGGTCGAGACGAGTGCGCAGCGGCGAGCGGTAACCGCCAGGGACGCGCTCGAGAGGGGGCCGGTCATGGGCTCCTGCCTGATTCGGGTGGACCGGCCCGCAGAATGGGATCCGGCCGGGTGAGCGGCCAGACCCCATTCGGGTCAGGGGATCAGAGCCAGTTGATGACGGTGAGGGTGCTCGTCGCCTTACCCCGCTCCCCAGCTGACGAAGGCGCCACCGCTCACGCTGGACTGGGCGGAGCCTTCACCGGGGGTGGTACTCAGGATGATGATGTCGAGCGTGTCTGGAGTGCTCCCGTCGGAGTCGGTGATGGCGGTGTAGAGCCCGCCACTCGGGGGGTAAGGAAGTTCAACTCAGAGAACGTGACCTGGGTCGGGTTCCCAGGGTGCGTCAACGTGAACTGCGTGAGGGCAGCATTCATGTTCTGGAAGGTGACATTGTCCAC
>CAZBHZ010000029.1:0-34783 GCA_964492085.1 uncultured Gemmatimonadaceae bacterium
GGATCGATGGCAGCGACGTGCAAGGCACCGCGCACCGGTCGGGAGGTGAAGGAATGGGGCGTGCTGCACACGGTGACACAGGCGATCGAGCTCGGTCGAGCGGTGCTCGACGCTCGGGCTGCCAAGATCGATCCGGTCGAAGCGGTCGTGGACCATGCCGGCGGGCGGCTTCTCTTCAGGGGAAAGGTCATCGACGTGAGCCGTCGAGCCACGGAGGGCTTCCTGCGCGGAACCGCTCGGGTGGCGGGGCTCGACGAGGATCGGAACTCGGAGCTTCGGGTCGACTTCCAGAACGAGTTCACCGTGGCGTGGATCGACGACGAGGTGGCCGCGACGGTTCCCGACATCATCTGTGTTCTGGATTCAACCACAGGTGACGCGATCGGGACGGAGGCGCTGCGATACGGCCAGCGGGTGAGCATCATCGGCCTTCCCGCTCCGGAAGTGCAGACGACGCCCAAGGGACTTCAGCACGTTGGACCGCGTGCCTTCGGGTACGACATCGACTTCCGCTCACTCTTCGGGGTCGAGTCGTGAGCGTCGTGCTCGTCGGCGAGGAGCTCCAGACGTGAGGCGCATTGGAGTCGACGTCGGTGGCACCAACACGGACGCGGTTCTCGTCGAGGACGATCGTGTGATCGAGTCAGTGAAGACGCCCACCACTGAGGACGTCACGACGGGGGTGGCGGACTCGCTACGACATCTCGTGGAATGCCTCGGTGGAGCGGTGGGTCGTCTCGACGCCGTCATGATCGGCACGACTCATTTCACGAACGCGGTCGTGCAGCGGCGTGACCTCGCGCAGGTCGCTGCCGTGCGGGTGGCCCTGCCGAGTGGGCGGTCTCTCCCGCCGTTCGTCGACTGGCCGGATGACCTGCGTACCCTGGTTGCCGGTCGCGTGTACATGATTCGGGGCGGCCACGAGTACGATGGACGCCCGCTCGACACATTCGACGCTGGGGCCGTACGGGCGGCCGCGCGTGAACTGCGAGATACGGAGATACGCTCCGTGGCGATCAGCGCGGCCTTTTCTCCGCTGGTGCCGGACTGCGAGGAACGAGCCGCGGACATTCTGCGCGAAGAGATCCCGGACGTGAGCCTCACTCTCTCCCACGAACTCGGGCGGATCGGACTGCTCGAACGGGAGAACGCTGCGCTCCTCAACGCTTCGCTCATTCCCCTCGCGGACCGGACGACCCGAGCGTTCACGGACGCCGTCGAGCGGTCCGGAATCGACGCACCCCTCTACCTCACGCAGAACGACGGGACCGTGCTGCGTGCCGAGCAGGCAAAGGCCTACCCCGTGTACTCGTTCTCGTCGGGGCCGACCAACAGCATGCGGGGGGCGGCGTTCCTGTCCGGCCTCGACGATGCGATGGTCGTGGACGTGGGTGGTACGACGACCGATGTGGGCCATCTCAAGGCCGGGTTTCCACGTGAGGCCAACCGGACCGTCGAAGTCGGCGGAGTCCGTACCCTCTTTCGGATGCCGGACCTGCTTTCGCTGGGACTCGGGGGTGGATCGATGGTCGACGTCGACGGCGGGACCGTCGGGCCCCGAAGCGTCGGGCATCGACTGACTCGGGAGGGCACCGTCTTCGGGGGTTCGGTGCTGACGGCGACGGACGTCGCGGTTGCTGCGGGCTTCGCGGACATCGGCGATGCGCGACGGGTGGCCTCCGTGACATCGGACGTGGTGGCCTGGTTCGATCGGACGCGGCGTTCGGTGGTCGAGGAGGGTGTCGACCGAATGAAGGCGACGGCGGACCCTTTGCCGCTCCTCGCCGTCGGAGGAGGAGCATTTCTCGTCCCGGAGGATCTGCCGGGAATCAGCGAAGTCCTGCATGTCCCGTACGGCGAAGTCGCGAACGCGGTGGGCGCCGCGATCGCCCAGGTAAGCGGGGAGGTCGATCAGGTGTTCAGCGGCATGTCACGGGAAGCCGCGATCGCGGAAGCGGAGGTGATCGCGCGTCGCCGAGCCTCCGATGGAGGGGCGGACGCCGACACCGTATCCGTCGTCGAGATCGAAGATCTCCCGCTCGCGTATCTGCCGGGTGACGCGCGCCGTGTCCGGGTTCGCGTGGTGGGGGACGCGCAGGGCGCCGCCGACGCTGCAACGACGCCGTAGGACCCGAGATCGAGTCCCCTCGGCGGCCCCTTTCCCGCCTCGCGGTCCCCACCGACATTCTCGCCCCTCCCGAACCAACACCGGAGTAGGTCATGAACCTTCAACGCCCTGCCCTCAGCGCGTTGGCCCTGCTTGCCCTCGTGGGCTCCACCGACGGGCTGAGCGGCCAGACCATCGCCGAGGAATTCGACGCCCTTCACTTCCGCTCGATTGGACCGGCGACCATGTCCGGCCGCATCTCGGATCTGGCGGTCTACGAGGCCAACCCGGCCGTCTATTACGTAGCCACCGCGCACAGTGGTCTATGGAAGACCACGTCGGGTGGGGCACTCTTTGAGCCGCTTTTTCAAAATGAAGGATTGATCGCGCTCGGTGACGTGGCGATCTCGCAGACCGATCCCGATCTGGTATGGGTCGGCGCAGGTGAATCGAACAACCGGCAGACGACGTCGTGGGGTGGAGGTGTCTACAAGTCGACGGATGGTGGTCAGACGTTCGAGCACATGGGGCTCGACGAGTCACGGCATATCAACCGGATCCTGATCGATCCACGGAACCCGGATGTGGTGCTGGTTGCTGCGACGGGCCCGCTCTTCGGCTCGGGTGGCGACCGCGGTGTGTACAAGACCACGAACGGGGGCGACAGCTGGACCCGGGTGCTCGCGGTCGACGACGACACGGGCGCCAACGCGCTCGTCCGGTCGGGCACCAACCTGAATACGCTGTATGCCTCGACGTATCAGCGGCGCCGCAACGCGTGCTGCATGAACGGCGGTGGCCCCGGAAGTGGGGTCTGGAAGTCGACGGACGGCGGTGATACCTGGTCGCGTGTGACCGGTGGCGGCTTCCCGGATGGCCCTCTGGGCCGCATCGAGGTCGACGTGTACGGCCGCGACGATCAGATCGTGTACGCGCTGGTCGAGGGCCCGCGCGTTGGCGGTAACGGTGGCGGCGGTGGTCAGGACGACGACGAGGAGGTCGAGAATCTCACCGGTCTGTATCGATCACAGGACGGAGGGGCGACGTGGGAGCTCATGAGCAACACGAACCCGCGGCCGATGTATTTCAGCCAGGTCCGGGTCGACCCTGCAGATCCTGACCGTGTCTACATGGGTGGGGTGGGCCTGCACCTCACGATCGATGGGGGCGAGACGTTCGCGACCGATGCCGCACGGCTGACGCACGACGACGTCCATGCCATCTGGATCAACCCGGCGAACCCAGACCACGTCCTCATCGGGAACGATGGCGGCCTCGCCGTTTCGTGGGACGCCAGCCGCACGTGGAGCTTCCTGCCGAATCTTCCGGTCGGGCTCTTTTACCACGTGAACTACGACATGGAGCGTCCGTTCAACGTCTGCGGCGGCATGCAGGACAACTACAGCTGGTGCGGCCCGAGTGCGACGCGTCAGAACGTCGGCATCACCAACTTCGACTGGTACCAGGTCCGGGGCGGCGACGGCTTCGTGGCGATGCCCGACCTGCGCAATCCGCGCATCGTGTACGCTGAGTCGCAGAACGGGAACATCGTACGCCGCGACATCGTGACGGGTGAGTCGAAGAGCATCCGGCCGTCCGCGACCAACGTCGTGAACCACGAAGAGGGCGTCAGCTATCGATGGCACTGGGACACGCCGCTCATCCGTTCACCCCACGACCCCGGTGTGCTCATCGCGGCCGCGCAGACGGTCTTCCGCTCGTCGGACCGGGGTGACTCCTGGGTCGCCATAAGCCCCGATCTCTCGTCCGGGGCGGATCGGGACACGATCCGCACGATGGGCGTGCTCAACAGCGACGTGACCATCGCGCGCAACGACGGGATCTCGAACTGGCCCACGCTCGTATCGCTTGCCGAGTCGCCGGTCTCAGCGGGTGTGTACTACACGGGTGGGGACGACGGAACCGTCCATGTATCGCGCGATGGAGGCGGATCGTGGCATCGGATCGACTCGGGGCTCTCCGGGGCACCGGCGTGGGGCTGGGTCTCGGAGGTCGTACCCTCCGCCTTCGAGGCGGGCAGAGTCTACGTGACGATCGATAACCATCTGAACAACGACTACGAGCCCTACGTGTGGGTGAGTGAGGACTACGGCTCGACATTCCGGTCGATCACCGAAGGCCTGGCGGGTGAGAATATCCGCACCCTCACGGAGGACCATCGCAACCCCGACGTCCTGTATGTCGGGACGGAGACGGGGATCTTCCTGACTCTGGATCGCGGGGAGAGCTGGCGGCGACTGCAAGCCAACCTTCCGAGCGTCCGCGTGGACGAGATCACGCTGCACGAGCGGGACAACGCGATGATCGTCGCGACCCACGGCCGAGCACTCTTCATTCTCGATCATCTCGAGCCGATCCAGCAGTACAACTCGGCCCGGATGGCGGACGCGCAGCTCTTTTCGATACCGACGGCGCTGCAGTTCAAGATGATGGACGACAAGAACGATGAGTTCTGGGGCCATCAGTATTTCGTCGGGGAGAACCCGCCCGCCGAGGCCGTCGTGCAGTACTACCTGGACGACGATGTCGACGAGCTCGCGCTGCGGATTTCGGACGCTTCGGGGACCGTGGTTCGTGAGCTGACCGCGCCGGAAAGCCGTCGACAGCCCGGAATCCGTACGCTGTGCTGGGATCAGCGGGTGGAGCCCGTCATGGGCGGAGGCGGTGGCGGATTCGGCGGCTTCGGACGAGGGGGCGGGAACGCCGACATCGAGGGCGTGCCCACGCCGGCCCCCGAGCCCGGGTATCTCTCACGGGACATCTGCGAGACGGAGGACGAGGGCTCGAACGGGGACAATGGACCCTTCGTTGCCCCGGGCACCTACTCGGTGGCGCTCGTCGTGGACGGTGAGGTCGTGGATACCGAGTCGATGACCATCCTCATGGACCCGGAGGTCGAGCTGGCGGGTGCGGAGCGCGTCGCGTACGACAACGTCGCGAACGATCTGCACGAACTTCAGCGCCGGGGGCAGCATATCGCCTCGATTCTCGGTGATGTTCATGACGAGGTCACCGCGGCCGCCGAGCAGATGGAGTCGATGGACGTGGCCGCCGACCTGGAGGCTGCCTTCGGCGGCTTCCAGGAAGCCTGGGACGAGGTCCGGGTGAAGTTTGGTGTTCCGCGGCAACAGGGGGGGCGGCGCTTCGGAGGAGGCCAGGCCAACCCGGCCGACGTGTTCGGTCAGGTCAGGGGTCTGAAGGGCGAGATCCTTGCCTTCTGGGAGCCCCCCAGTGATGCGCTGATCGCGCGCTACTATGCGGCGAAGCCCGCGCTGGAGGCGGCGATGGTCGAGGCTACCGACGTGCTTGCCGCCGCGCGTGCCATGGCGGCGCGCCTCGAGGATGTGGGAATCTCGATGAACGTGCCGGAGGGACACTAGGCCCTGGCGCCTGTGCGTGACGGGGTCGTTCTTCGAGCGATTCTGACGGCCCTCGGTCTCCTGAAGGAGGCCGAGGGCCCGCGTCGTTGAGACCTGTCCCGCCTGTCCTCGAGGATTCAGATTGCGGGTCCGCCCGCAAGGGCGTGTGACGACAACCGACCTTCCCGGAATGATTCGCCATGCGCAGCACGACCCACTCCGCTCTGATCCTTCTCGCGTTTCTCTCGGTCCTCTCTCCTCCTGTGTCCGCGCTTCAGGAAGACCAGGAGGCCGAGCAGGAAGCGCCGGAAACGACGTACTCGGATGTGATTACCGACGAAGCGATCACGAGTGAAGGGCTCTTCGATACCCATATGATCGGTTCGGATCTCTTCTACGAGATCCCGCTCGGCATGATGGACCGCGAGATGCTTCTTCTCACCCGCGTCGCTCGTACACCGGATGGCGCCGGGTACGGGGGATCGAAGTCCAACACCTCCACGGTCCGTTGGGAGCGGAGTGGCGATCGGGTGCTCCTGCGGCTCGTCAGTTACGACAACTTCGCTGGAGATTCGACCACGATCGCGGCCGCGGTCCGGAACTCCAACTTCGAGCCCATCATCATGGCCTTCGACGTCGAGGTGATGAATGAGGACTCGACCGCGGTCGTGATCGACGTGACGGATCTCTTCACGGAGGATGTCACCATGCTCGGGCTCCAGAAGCGGCGGCGGTCGTCCTACGGCGTACGCCGGGTGGATGCCGACCGCACGTACATCGTTCGGGCGAACGCATTCCCGAGAAACGTCGAGGTTCGCCGTGTCCTGACGTACGACGCCACCGAGGCACCGTCGAACGGGGACAGCAACACGCTCTCGATGGAGATGCACCACTCGATGCTCATCCTGCCGGACGACCCGATCGAGCCCCGGCTGTGTGACGAGCGCGTCGGGTTCTTCAGCACGCGGCAGACCGACTACGGTCTCGACACACAGCGAGCTGTCGAGACCTGCTATGTAACCCGCTGGCGGCTCGAGCCGAGTGACCCGGCCGCGTACGCGCGGGGTGAGATCGTGGATCCGGTCCAGCCAATCATCTACTACATCGATCCGGCAACGCCCGAGAAGTGGGTCCCGTACCTCAAGCAGGGTGTCGAGGACTGGCAGGTCGCGTTCGAAGCGGCGGGTTTCAGCAACGCGATCATCGCCATGGACGCACCGGACGATCCCGACTGGAGCCCGGAGGACGCGCGCTATTCGGTGATCCGATATCTCGCCTCCGACGTCCAGAACGCGTCGGGGCCGCACGTCCACGACCCGCGCACGGGCGAGATCCTCGAAAGTGACATCCAGTGGTACCACAACGTGATGAACCTGCTGCGCAACTGGTTCTTCATTCAGACAGCTGCGGTAAACGAGGACGCGCGCGGCGTCGAGTTCTCGGACGAGCTCATGGGTGAGCTGGTTCGTTTCGTGTCCGCGCACGAGGTGGGCCACACGATCGGACTACAGCACAACATGCAGTCGTCGTCCGCCTATTCGGTCGAGGACTTGCGCACGCGCTTCGTGTGCGAGATGGGCGTGGCCCCCTCCATTATGGATTACGCGCGGTTCAACTACGTGGCCCAGCCGGGCGACGATACGTGCCTCATGCCTCTGGTCGGACCGTACGACAAGTTCGCCATCGATTGGGGATACCGTCTGCATCCTGGTGCGGACCGCTACTCCGAGCAGGACGGAATGCGCGACTTCGTCGAAGAGTGGCAGGAGGATCCGGTCTACCGGTTCTCGAGTCCGACGGGGGCAGACCCGTCCGCGCTCACCGAGGCGATCGGTGACGATGCCATGAGGGCGTCGGACTATGGAGTGGAGAACCTCAAGCGGATCACGGACAACCTCGTCGACTGGACCTACGTGGAGGGTGAGGACTACTCGGACCTGGAGGAACTCTACAACAACGTGGTCGGCCAATGGAGCCGATATACGGGCCACGTCGTGGCGAACGTGGGTGGGGTCGTACACACGCGTAAGCGTCAGGGGCAGGGCGGTGGTCAGTACGCCATGGTGCCCTCTGACCGTCAGGAACGCGCGATGGAGTATCTGAATCGTCAGGTCTTCGCGACGCCGGAATGGCTCCTCGACAACGACATCCTCGGTCGGTTCCAGGGTTCGGGCGCCCCGGACCTCGTGCGTGCCCGGCAATCGAGCGCGCTCAACCAGGTCCTGAACGTCGATCGCATGAAGAGGCTCATCGAGCAGGAAGCCTTCCACGGCAACGACGCGTATTCGCTCGGAGAGATGCTGGAGGATCTTCGGGACGGCGTGTGGGTCGAGGTCAGGTCCGGACGGGACACGGACGCGTACCGTCGGAACCTGCAGCGTGCCTATCTCGACCGGATGGGCATGCTGCTCGAGGACGAGGATGCGCTGCAGACGGACATCGCGCCCTTCGCGCGTGGGGAGTTGCAGGCGCTTCGCGATGGTCTGGCTGGCGCGAGAACATCGGATCGCGCGACGCAGTTGCACTTCCACGACTCGATCGTACGAATCGACGCGATTCTCGATCCGAGCTGACGCGATGGGCTGGTTCCGGTGGGCGGTACGGGGGCGTGGCGGTGCACGGAAGGGCGCCGTCGCGGTCCTCGTGTCCATCGGTCTGGTGGCGTGCTCCCTCGACGATCTGTCTGCGCCGATCCGAAGCAACGACGAGGTCGGCGAAGAGGGGGCGTGGGTTGTCCTGGACCTGCAGAACGTCCTTCAGCGGCAGGCGCAGTCAGGAGCCACGTTCTATCGCGCGCTCACGGGTACGGAGTCCTTCGAGATCGGTGTGCTGAGACGGCGTCCGGCGGATGTCGATGCCCCGATCGAGCACCCTCACACCACGATGTACCGGGTGCTCGCCGGGAGTGGTTCGATCACGACGGCCAGCGACACGATCCCCTTCGAACCCGGGCACATCATCTTCGTACGTGAAGGTGTAGAACACCGATTTGAGCGTGCCTCGTCGATCGTCGACCTGCTCGTCGTGTTCGCGCTCGGCTCAGCGGCCACCACCGATCCGGAACTTCGCGTATTCGGGGCCGACGAGGTGGTGGCCGAGCGGGATGGCGAGCGTAACGTCTTCACCCAGCTGGTCGATGCGTCTACGATGAGCCTCGGCATGTACATGATCCCGAAGAACGGGGATGATCCCATCGTGCTCGAACACGCGTACGACGAGGTGAAGATCGTCATCGAGGGCGGTGGACGGTTCGACCTGGGGCAGGGCGGTCTCGAGGCCGAGGCGGGAACGATCGCGTTCATCACGTCCGGCACCCGGCATCAATTCAGGAGGGCCTCGGATGCGCTCGACGTGATCGTGATCGGGGCGAAGTAGGATCATCGGATCAGGGGAAGCGGGCACATGAGTACGACGGGTGGTGCGGGGGGACGGGCGGCTCCAGTACGCATCCCGCTTCTGGTCGCCGTCATTCTCGGGTTCGGTCCGATCGCCGCGGTCGCTCAATCCACGCCGGTCACGGGCGAGGACGTGCTGAACGCGGTGCGCCTGTCCGGTGGTGCTGACGAGCGTCCCCGCATCGACGGACGCGTGGATGAGGCGTTCTGGGATCGAGTACCCGCCGTATCCGGCTTTCGTCAGCAGAACCCTGTCGAGGCGGACCCCGCCACGGAACGGACGGAGGTCCGTATCGCATACGACGACGAGGGCCTGTACGTCGCCGTGCTTGCCTTCGACGCCCAACCGGGTCGAGTGGTATCCCGGTTGATGCAGCGGGATCGCATTCTGGAGGCGGACCCGTTCGGACAGGTGGGCCTGCGGGACGCCGGGGATGATGTGTTCGCCATCCTTCTGGATCCGTTCCACGATCACCGGAATGGCGTGATCTTCGCCACCAACCCGAACGGGGCGGAGTTCGAAGCCCTGATCACGGACGAAGGCAGCTCGATCAATATCGACTGGCGCGGCGTCTGGGAGGTGGCGGGCATGCGTACTCCGGACGGATGGAGTGCCGAGTTCTTCATCCCCTGGAGAACCCTCCGGTATCCGGACGCGACCGGCGACGAACCTTGGGGGATCAACTTCTTCCGCGTGATCCGGAGCAAGAACGAGCAGGTCTACTGGCGATCGTGGGAGCGCGAGGGTGGTGGTCTCCAGCGCGTGAGCCGAGCCGGACACATGCGAGGCCTGAGGGATCTGCCGCGTGCGGGGCTGAACGTCGAGGCCAAGCCGTACGCGCTCGTGGGCCGCGCTCAGGAGAGGAACGAGGCCGATATCCTCGGCTCGACCAGCGATCGTGCGGTGGGGCTGGACCTGAAGAGCGAAGTGCTTCCCGGGCTACTCCTCGACCTCACCCTCAACACGGACTTCGCCCAGGTCGAGGTCGACGACGCGCAGGTGAACCTGACCCGATTCAATCTCTTCTTCCCCGAAAAGCGCGACTTCTTCCTCGAAAACTCGGGTATCTTCGACTTCGGGATCCCGGGAAATCCGTTGGAGACTCCCGCCTACCAGATGTTCTTCAGTCGTCAGATCGGGATCTCCGGGGACGGCGAGGTGCCGATCGTGGGCGGTGCCCGGCTGACCGGTCGGGTGGGTGCCCAGACCGTCGGTTTCATGAGCGTCGTGACCGACCAGGTGCCCGAGGGTCCGGACTTCGGCGCAGTCGACTCTGAGCTCTTCTCCGTCGCTCGCGTGAAGCGAGACGTGGGAGAGAGCAATTACATCGGCGCCATGATCGTGGATCGCCGCGGGGATGGACAGACCAATTCGTCGGTAGGCGTCGACGGCCAGTATCTACTCGGCCAGGCGTGGGTCTGGGACGCGTTCGTGGCCCGCAGCTTCACAGAGGGAGACGGTGGCGACGGGACCGCGTATCGAGTCGGCTACCAGTACAACGGCGAGGAGTGGGGCTCGTTCTTCAACCACTTCGGCATCGGTGAAGAGGCTGAGGCTTCGGCCGGCTTCATCACGCGGACGGACTACCGAAGCACCGAAATGTACGGTGGACGCACGTGGCGGCCGAGTGCGGCGGGCCTTCGTGAGTTCCAGTTCTTCCTTGGAGGCAAGTACGCCTCGACCATGTCCGATAACCGGATGCAGGACTGGCAGTTGGGATTCTTCACGACGCCGACGTGGCGAACGGGGGATAACATCAGCCTCTTCGCCAACGTGGCGGAGACCGTCGTCGACGAGGCGTTCGATCTGTCGGACGACGTCGGGGTGCCGGTGGGCCGCTACGACAACAGTCACGTGGGATGGTTTGGGGGTAGCAGTCGAGCCCGCCCCTTGAGCGTCGACGTCAACGGAATCGTCTCGCAGTTCTATGGTGGCTCTCTGGTGAGCGCCGGTATGACGGCGACGGCGGCGCTGTCCCCGCGCTTCCAGCTCGCGCCGGGATTCACTCGCAACGTGGTCGATCTCCCCTCAGGAGGGTTCACCGCCGACCTGACGTCATTGCGAGCCTCGTTTTCCTTTTCGACTCGTCTCTTCGCGAACGCGCTCGTGCAGTACAACTCGCTGGACGGGGAATTCTCGACGAACGTCCGCCTCAACTTCATTCACCGGCCCGGAAGCGACCTGTTCCTCGTCTTTACCGAGAACCGGCGCGACGATCTCAGCGGCTGGGTGCTCGCGGACCGGGGCGTCGTCACCAAGCTCACGTATTTGATGCGGTTCTGATGGCCCGACCGGGTGGCGGTCCTTACATTGGAATCCGTCCGACCCCTTTGAGCCGCCTCGCCTTCCCGAGGGTTTATCCGGGGTCGGCGGGAGGATTGCTTGAAGACGTTCTCGGTCAGCTCCGCGCTGCTCGGGCTCTGGCTGGTGTTCCTGGGCCAGACCCTCGGGACGAGTGCGTCCGTGCAGGTCCTCACCTCCCCCTCCGACGGTATCGCGGCTCACGTGGATCCGGGCGCCGTCGTCGCGCCCCCGCCGGTGGCCCCGGGCGCACTGGCGGATGTCGTCGAGCGATACTGCGTGCGGTGTCACAACGAGCGGCGCATGACCGGGAATCTGGCGCTCGAGGGCTTCGATCCGGAGTCGGCGGACGATCACGCGGACGTTGCCGAAAAGATGATCGTGAAGCTTCGCGCGGGGATGATGCCTCCCCCCGGAGCACGACGTCCGGCGGCCGACACCCTGCAAACCCTCGTCGAGACGCTCGAGTCCATCGTTGACGCCTCGGCGGCAGCGAACCCCAACCCTGGTGTTCGTCGCTTCCAGCGGCTGAACCGGGCGGAGTACGAGCGCGTCGTTCACGAACTGCTCGACCTCGAGATCGATGCGGGACGCTGGCTTCCTGCCGATACATATCTGGGCAACTTCGACAATCTGTCGGCTGCTCAGGGCCTCTCGACGACGCTTCTGGAGGCGTATCTCCGAGCTGCGACGGAGGTCAGTCGGATCGCCGTGGGGAATGCCGGAGCTCCCACGATTTCGGCCAAGTACACGAATCCGATCGAGGTGTCTCAGCACGCATGGGATCACCTCGAGGGGACGCCGTACGGAACGCGCGGTGGCATGGTCATCACGCACGACTTCCCGACGGACGGCGAGTACGTCTTCTCCTTCGATATGCTGTTCGGCGGAGGCACGGCGTTTCAGGACCTCGATGTCTCGATCGACGGGGTCGGAGTCGCGCAGCTTCAGCTCGAACACGGGCGTCAGGCGAACGTGCCCGTGAAGACGGAGCCCATCTTCGTCGAGGCCGGGCAGCGTCAGGTCGCGGCCGCGTTCATCCGTCGGATCGAGGGGCCGTACGAGGACCGCCTGAGCCCGTTCGACTGGTCGTTCGTGGGCGGTGAGGACGCGACCCAGTGGGCCAACTACGGGATCACGGCGCTCCCTCACGTGGCCGACTTCATGGTCACGGGACCGGTCAATCCTGCCGGGGTTTCTCAGACACCGAGCCGGGCTCGCGTGTTCACGTGCCATCCGGATGCTGCCCGGGCATCCGGCGCGCACGGTACCGTGGCGCCCATTGGACCCGGCGGCGAGCGAGCATGCGCGGAGTCGATCGTGCGGCGGATCGCGACCGACGCGTACCGGAGACCGGTTACCGACGAGGATGTCGCCGGACCGATGTCGTTCTACGATGTGGGTCTGGAGGAGGGTGGCTTCGAGGTGGGGGTGCGTACGGCGCTGCAGGCGATTCTCGCCTCGCCCTCATTCCTGTTCCGCCTCGAGGAGCAGCCTGCCGACGTCGAGCCGGGCACGTCGTATCGCCTCGCCGAATCGGATCTTGCGGCCCGGCTCGCCTTCTTCCTGTGGGGAACGGGCCCCGACCGCGAGTTGATCGATGTGGCCGCGTCCGGAAACCTCTCCGACGAGGAGGTTCTGGACGCTCAGGTTCGCCGGATGCTGGCGGACCCGAAGGCCGAGGCGCTCTCCACACGCTTCGCTTCGCAATGGCTACGACTCCAGGAAGCGCAGAAGAATCAGCCGGAGCTCTACCTCTATCCGGACTTCTCGGGCCAGCTCGGTGACGATCTGATCCGTGAGACCCAGCTCTTCTTTTCGCACCTGATCGCCGAAGATCGGAGCTTCCTCGACTTCTTCACCTCCGACTACTCGTTCATGAACGAGCGAGTGGCTGAGCATTACGGCATTCCGGGTGTCACCGGCTCGGAGTTTCGGCGTGTGGACTATCCCGATGAGAGGCGTCGGGGCATCCTCGGACACGGTTCGGTTCTGCTCGCTACGTCGATGTCGGCCCGGACCTCGCCCGTGTTGAGGGGCAAGTGGGTGATGGAGGTTCTCATGGGATCTCCCCCGCCGCCCCCGCCGCCGAACGTCCCTGCCTTCGACGAAACGGAAGGGGTATCGGACGGCCGCCGGCTGACCACCCGAGAGCGCATGGAGATCCATCGCGCGAACCCGACGTGCAACGCGTGCCATCGCATGATGGATCCGATCGGTCTCGTGCTCGACAACTTCGACGTCACGGGCCGTTGGCGGATCCGCGAGGATGGCGTGCCGCTCGATACGCGGGGGACGTACTACGACGGCACGGAGATGACCACGCCGTCCGATCTGAGCGGTGTGCTGCTGGATCGTCCCATCCCACTTCTGCGGAACTTCACCCAGAACCTGCTGGCGTACGCCATCGGTCGCCGAGTCGAATACTTCGACCAGCCGACGGTGCGCCAGATCGTCCGGGACGCCGAAAGCGACGGCTACCGGATGTCCTCGTTCATTCTCGGGATCGTGAAGAGCGGTCCCTTCCAGATGATGCGGGCCGAGGTCTCGGCCGACGGAGCATGACATGGAATTCCTGACCGGCAAGCACCTCGACCGCCGCACCTTCGTGAAGGGTATGGGCACGTCCGTTGCGCTGCCCCTGCTCGACGCCATGGTCCCGGCGGGCAGGGGGTGGCGGAACCCGACAGACGAAACGCAGTTCACGCGCTTCGTCGCCGTAGAGGAGTCGATGGGGTGTGCGGGAGGCAGTGACTGGGGCGACGCGCGGAATCTCTTCGCGCCGGCCGGTGTGGGGCGGGACTTCGACTTCCACGCCGACAGTCAACTCAAGGGACTCGAGGCGTACCGCGAGTATCTGACGATCGTGAGTCAGACCGACTGTCGGATGGCGGAGCCTTACCGGGCCGAGGAGATCGGCGGAGATCATGATCGCTCGACGGCTGTCTTCCTGACGCAGGCGCATCCGAAGCAGACGCAGGGCTCCGATATCTTCTTGGGTACCTCGCTCGACCAGCTCCATGCCCAGCGATTCGGTCGTGACACCGCGCTACCGTCTCTCGAGCTATGCACCGAAGTGATCGATCGCGGGGGCGGTTGTGCCTACAACTACCACTGCGCGTACACGACGTCACTCGCGTGGTCTTCCCCGAATCAGCCGCTTCCGGCGATCCGTGAGCCGAGGGCGGTCTTCGAGCGTCTGTTCGGGGCCGGCGACTCACAGGCCGACCGCCAGGCTCGCCGCCGGACGAACGCGAGCATGCTCGACTGGATCACCGACGAGGTGTCCCGCCTGCGTCGATCGCTTGGTGCGACGGACCGGGCGGCGATGGACGAGTATCTGACGCACGTGCGTGAAATCGAGCGTCGCATCCAGCTCGTCGAACAGCGGAATCTGAGCGGTGAAGAGCGGGAGATGCCCGAGGCACCGTCTGGAATCCCGGATTCGTGGGAAGAACACATGGAGCTGATGTTCGATCTCCAGGTGCTCGCACTTCAGACCGACATGACGCGGGTCATCACATTCAAGACCGGCTTCGACCAGTCGAATCGGACCTTCCCGATGTCGGGCACGACGAAGTCCATCCACGGCGCCTCTCACCACGGCAACGTTCCGACGGACATCATGGACTTCAACAAGATCAACACACACCGCCTGGGCATGATGGCCTACTTCCTGGAGCGGATGCGGACGACGATGGACGGCGACAAGTCGCTCCTCGACAAGACGGCGATCGTGTGGGGTTCGCCGATGGGTGACCCGAACCTCCACAACCACCGCCGCTGCCCGCTCATCTTCATGGGCAAGGCCAATGGTGCCCTGGAGGGTGGCCTCCACGTGCGTGCGCCGAAGGGCACACCGATGGCGAACGCCTTCGTTACGCTCATGCAGGGGATCGGGCACGACATGCACGCCTTTGGTGACAGCACCGGCTCGCTTCCGCTGACGTTCCCGAAGGGAGCCTGACGGTGAACGGGCGAACCATGACCAGCGGCGCGATCACGGCACTGGTTGCGGTATGCGCCTGGACCGCGCCCGCGTCGGCCCAGGATCTCCTCGCCGCCGCTCAGGCCGGCGACGTGGAGACCGTCCGAGCGCTTGCCGCCTCGGGCGCGGACATGACGGTGACGAGGGGCGACGGGATGAACGCGTTGCACCTCGCGGCGGAGCGGGGCCACGTGGACATGGCGAGGGTGCTCATCGACGCCGGTGCACCGTACGACGCCGTCACGCGCATCGGCGCCTATACCCCGCTCCACGTGGCTTCGCGCCGGGGAAGCGGTGAGATCGTTCGGCTTTTGCTCGACGCTGGGGCGGATCCGACCCGACTCACGACGACGAGTGGTGTGACGGCGTTGCATCTGGCTGCCGCGGCCGTGAACGGGGTGGACGCCGTTGCAGCCCTCCTGGAGGCGGGAGCTGACCCCGACGCGGTCGAGGTTTCGGCTGGGCAGACGCCTATGATGTTCGCCGCGGCGGCCAACCGCGCCGCGTCGATCGAGCGGCTCATCGCAGGGGGTGCGGATCCCGGCATCGAAACCGACGTGGTCGACGTGCTTCAGCACCTCATCGCTGATCGGGATGCCGCGCGGTACCTGCGGCGCACCATCCAGAACTTCCGCGAAGCCGAGGGCGGGGGGGACGACTGGGAACCCTCCGCCGAGCAGATTCAGGAGGCGGTCCGTCAGCAGCGGGCGTATCTCATGACTGGAGAACCGTACCGCGAATACGATCCGGAAGAGCTGGTAACCTACCGGCCCGACTATCCCGGTGGCCCGGACGTCCCGCGTCCCCCGTATCGGGAAACGCTCGTCGGGAAGACGGGTGGGATGACGGCTCTGCTCTTCGCCGCACGCGAGGGGAAGGTCGAGGCCGTCAGGGCGTTGCTCGACGGCGGTGCCGATATCGACCAGGTCAGTGGTGGGGACCGGACGAGTCCGCTCGTGCTGGCAGCGCTGAACGGCCAGTTCGACGTCGCGCTCGAACTCGTCGCCCGCGGGGCAGATCCGAACCTGCAGTCGACCACGGACGGCCAGACGGCGCTCTTCGCCACCCTGAATACGCAGTGGTCCCCCAAGTCCAACTACCCTCAACCTCGGGCACAGGACAGCCAGAGGGCCGAGTACACGGATCTGGTCGACGCGTTGCTCGAGGCCGGGGCCGATCCGAACCTCCGCCTCAATACGCACCTGTGGTACTTCGAGTATGGGCTGACCAAGATCGGTACTGACCTGACGGGGGCGACGCCCTTCTGGCGGGCAGCCTACGCCCAGGACCTGGAGATGATGAAGCTCCTGGTCGCGTACGGTGCAGACCCGAATATCCCGACGTCGTGGCCCGCCGTCGGCATGCGTGAGCGCCGGCAGCAGGACGGCCGGCAGCAGGAAGATTCGGGGCTGCCGTGGATTCCCGAGGATGCCTTCAACGCCTATCCGATCCATGTGGCGGCGGGGGGTGGGTTCACTGGCCTGGGGTCGTTCAGCATCCGCAATGTCCCGCACAGCTTCATCCCGGCGGTGCAATACCTCGTGGAAGAGCACGGTATCGACGTGAACACCCGTGATTCCTGGGGCTACACGCCGATGCACTACGCCGCGTCGCGCGGGGACAACGAGCTGATTCAGTACCTCGTCTCCCAGGGTGGCGACGTCACGGCGATTACCCGTCTCGGGCAGTCCACAGCCGACATGGCCCGGGGAGGGCGTGCGGGATTCTTCACCCGGGTCGCGTTCCCGGAGACGGTCGACCTGCTGACGGGACTCGGTTCGACGACCGAATGCCTGCACACGCACTTCCTGGACACCGGAGACTTCTGCGACCTCGCGGGCGACAACGACCCGTGGGCGACGCGTATCGTCGGTGAAGAGCCCGATCAGAGAGCGCCCGAAGCGCAGCGTAATGAAGGCGTGTCTCACCGAGAGCCGGCGGGAGGCCGGCGGAGGATGCCGGGGCCACGTTGAGGCGCCGCCTCCAGACCGCAGTTCCTCAACCCCTGAGCCGGAGCAGGCATGGAGCACGCTGAACCGCAGTTGACCCCTGTCCAGAAATTCGGCGAGGCGATCGCCGATCGGGTCGAGCGATGGATGCCGTCTCCCTTCGTCTTCGCGATCCTACTGACATACGTCGCGGCGATCGCGGCGTTCGCGTCGGAGGGTTCGTCACCCGCCGAGGTCGCGCTCGCGTGGTATGGCGGCTTCTGGAATCTCCTGACCTTCGCCATGCAGATGGTGATCATCCTCGTGACGGGGACGGTGGTGGCGTATCACCCGAGCGTTCGGGGCGGGATTCAGCGGCTGGTGCAGCTGCCGAGTAATGGGAAACAGGCGGTCGTCCTGGTCGGGATCGGATCGATGCTCGTGGGATGGATCTCCTGGGGCCTTGGTCTGATCTTCGGCGCGATCCTGGCGCGTGAGATGGGCAAGGCGGCGCACAAGGCGGGCATCCCCGTGCATTACCCGCTTCTTGCTGTCGCGGGGTATCTCGGGATGAGCCTGACGTGGGGGTGGGGGCTGTCCAGCTCGGCAGGCCTGCTGCAGGCTACGGACGGCAACATCTTCATGGTCCAGGGCATCATCGATCGAGTCGTGCCCGCCACCGAGTGGGTCTTCCACCCCTATCCGCTCATTCTCACAGGTCTCTCGATCCTGTACGGATCGCTGATGCTCTGGCTTCTCGCTCCGCCGGACCAGAATGCGCGGGGCATCGAACAGTTCGTCGATCTGGCCGACGAGGAGTCGGAGGCAGAGTTGATGCATGAGGGTGGTGCGGAGGCGCCGGAGGCCGAGATCGTGTCGCCGGCTGCCGACTCCCCGGCCGATCGGATCGACAACTCTCGGGTCCTCGGGGGTGTGCTTGCGCTCACGGGCCTCGTTCTCTTCGGACGGGCCTTCGTCACGCAGGGGCTCGGCGCGCTCAACCTCAACGTCTTCAACTTCGGCTTTCTGGTGATCGGGATGCTGCTCTACAGCAGCCCGGCGCGGTACCAGCGCGAGTTCAACGACGCGGTGAGAGGGAGTGCGGGGGTGATCCTTCAGTTTCCCTTCTATGCCGGCATTATCGGGATCATGACGGGAACGGGCCTAGTCGACACGATGACCGAGGCACTCCTGTCGATTGCCACCCAGGACACCTTCGCCGTCGTCGCGTGGATGACGGGTGGGGCCCTCAACATCTTCGTGCCGTCTGCCGGCGGAGAATGGGCGATCGTGGGTGGCCCCATGCTGCTGGCTGCGCAGGAACTTTCCGTACCGATCGGTCAGACGATCGCGGCGTACGCCGTGGGTGACGCGCACACGAATCTGCTCAATCCGTTCTGGGCGATCCCGCTCCTCGCGATCACCGGTCTTCGCGCGCGCGACATGTTCGGCTACGGCATCACGATGATGCTTCTTCTCGTGCCGTTCCTGGCGGGCGTGCTCTACTTCCTGCCGTATTGAGCGGTATCGGAGCCGGCGCGACCGCCTGCGTGTGGCCGGCTCGGGAAATCAGCCAGGGAACTCCATGCGCTCTAAGATATGCACCCTCACGCTTTCGCTCATGGTCGTCGGGATGAGCGCGATCCTTCGCAATTCTATCGTACAGGGACGATGACGAGACTCACGAAGACGGCCTTTCTGGCCGCGGCCTTTTCCGGTGTTGCGGGACTTTTGCCTGCGCACGTCGCCTCGCAGCAGGCTGCGGTCGACAAGGCGCTCAGCGCTGCGCCGTCGCGCGCTCGTGACGCAACGATGGTGATCCAATGGAATGCAGATCACACGTACGACGTCCTGAAGGAGGGCGACGGTCCCCTCGTCTGTTACGATCGCTCGGACGAGGCACGCCGTGCTGCGTTCGACGTGCAGTGCACGTCGAAGGGGAACCTCGATCGTGTGGCGCAGAGCCGCCGCTTCCGGGCTGAGTCGGCCGATCGTGAAGCCGAGAATGCGATGGTGCAGGCGGCCGAGGCGGACGGGACGAGAATCTCGCCGGTGTACGGTTCCATCTGGTGGTCGCTGCGTGGTGAGGATCAGGCGAGCGCCCGGGTGCACATGACGGTCGCGGTTCCGTTCGCGACCGCGGAGAGCACGGGCTTTCCGAACAACGGGCGAGAGGGCGGTCTCTGGATTATGGCAGAGGGGACGAGCACGGCACATCTGATGGTACCGGGTCGCTGATCGCAGTCGGGCCAGCGGGGCGCGCCAGGCCGGTCGACGGCTGGCGTGTCTCGCCGTGCGCCGTGCCTCCGAGCTCTGAGTGCGGTCCATCGGTACTCGGGTGACGAACGACCGGCTCGGAGAAGATGCCCCGCGGCGCCGTGTCGCGGTTGCCGTCATCCATGGAATCGGGGGCCAGGAGGCCAGCTTTGCCGACGAGATGGTGGAGGCGACTCGGCGGGCCTTCCATCGGTTGGTCCCGGAGGCTCCTCGCGACGCACTCGTGTTCGCGCCTGTTCACTGGGCGCCCGTATTGCAGTACGGCCAGGACGAGCTGGCCCGACGCGTCCGGTCGGAACACGAACTCGACTGGAACTGGTTACGTGACGTGATGATCTCGTTTGTGGGCGACGGGGTCGCGTATGAACCGACAGCTCATGACCGGCGGGTATACGACGCTATTCATGCCGTCATGGCGCGGGCCCTTCATCGGCTCGCACTCGATGCCGGTGCCGATGCGCCGCTTTGCGTCGTTGCCCACTCGCTGGGATCCGTGATTGCGAGCAACTACCTCTACGACCTTGGCAAGCCGGAACTGGTCAGCGACGAGGTGCGTGCGCACATGACCGATGGCCCGCTCGAGCGGGGCGAGACATTCACACACTTCTTCACGATGGGGAGTCCGCTGGCGATCTGGGCGTTGCACCATGAGGGGTTCGGGTGTCCTCTCACCGTGCCGTCGACCGCGCTTTCGGCACATCACCCCCATCTCTCCGGGGGGTGGCTGAACTTCTTCGACCGCGACGACGTCATCTCGTACCCGTTGCGTCAGTTGAACGAGGCCTACGCCGGGGCCGTGACCGAAGACGTCGGGGTGAACGTGGGTGGGCTGATCGATCGGAAGACCCCTCTGTCTCACAACGGTTACGCCACAGACGAGCACGTCGTCGACCGGATGGCAGCTACGCTTGCCGAAACGTGGCGCCGCATGGGGCCGGGCGCGTAGAGTCCATTCCGCCCCCGGAACCCTTTCTCGCGAGCCCGCCCGTGACTCGAGCCTCCACACTCCGCCTGAGCCTTCTCATCACCGCCGCCCTGGTCACCGCCTGCGCGTCCCCTGAGGAGGGTGAGCCACCCCGGAACGATAGCCCGGCCGCCGACGTTCAGCTGCTGGACTGGTCTGCGCAGATGGCGGTACGTGACGGTTGGCTGGACACCCGTCACGAGATGCTCCTGCCGATGATGCGTCGGCATGACGTCGAGATGTGGATTGTCGTGAACGAGGAGTTCCACGATGACCCATTGACCGAGTACATCGCTCCCGCACGCCCGTATACCGGTCGCCGAGACGTCTTCGTCTTCGTCGACGCGGGCTCGGACGGCCTTCGGAAGGTGGCGGCTACCGGGTACTGGGAAGAGACCGTTGCGCGGTACTTCGAGTCGCCCATCGACCCTCGCCCGTCTGCCGATGTGCTTCGAGAGTTGTACGAGACGCATCGCCCGGCTCGCATCGCGCTGGGCTTCGGCGGCAGCCGCGGCATGACTCGGAGCCTCACGCATGACTCATATCAGTTCCTGGCGGACGCCATGGGCCCGGAGGCGGAGGGCCGATTCGTCAGTGCCGGCCCGCTGATCAACGAGTATCTCGCTACGAGAATCCCGGCGGAGTTCCATGTCTATACCGATCTCGTGGCGCTCACCGAGGCGATCACGAAGCGGGCGCTTTCCAGCGAAGCGATCACGCCGGGGACGACGACGGTGGGCGACGTGCGCCGCTTCATGTATGACGAACTGTGGCGTGCCGGTGTGCGGACGTGGTTCCAGCCGGATCTCCGGGTGCAGCGTCGCGGCATGGCTGAAGTGGGGAGTCGCGGATTTCTCGCGGTCGCTCCGGAGAACATCGTCCTGCAGCACGGGGATCTCGTGCATGTCGATTTCGGGATCTCTTACATGGGCCTCGACTCCGACTGGCAGAAGATGGCGTACATCCTTCACCCCGGTGAGGACGATGTACCGGAGGGCCTCAAGGTTGCCATGGCGAATACCAACATCCTCCAGGATGCGCTCATGCTGCGCGCATCGCGCCCCGGTCGTACGGCCGGGGAAGCGTATCGACTGACGATGGAGGAAATGGAGGAGCAGGGAATCACGGCTCAGGTCTACTCGCACCCGCTCGGCAACCACGGGCACGGCCTGGGGCCCAGCATCGATTTCCGCAGTGCGGGCCGATCCGATGTCGATGCCCGCCCGCTCGTCGAGGGCGCGTACATCTCGATCGAGCTGAACACGAAGACGGCGATCCCCGAGTGGGACGGGCAGGAAATCTACGTGATGGCCGAGGACCCCGCGCACCTGACTCCGGAGGGATGGCGCTTCTTCCGGCCTCGTCAGGAGGCGTGGTATCTGATCCGCTAGCGCGGGAACGATCGAATTCGAACGTTGGGATTCCCCGGTGTGGGACTCATGACAGGTTCACCGAGCATCGTCGCCGTTGCGGCAGAGGGAGCCATAATGAACGACATCTCGACCAGAATTCGAGCCGCGTTGGGCAATGCGATCGTCTGGGGTGGTGCGTGGGCGGTCGGGTCGATCGTGCTCCTCACCTTGTCGGTACCGTTGGGGCTCGTACCGGTCGTGCCACCGGGCGCGGCCCTGCTGCAAATTGCGGGGCGCTTCGGGCTCGCGGGATTCGCGGTGGGCGCCGGGTTTTCCGGCTTCCTCGCATTCGTCTATCGGGACGAACGGCTCAACTCAATCCGGGCGATACCGTTCACCCTCGGAGGTGCAGTCGTGTCGGCGATCGTCGCCCCCGTGGCGGGTGCGTCGGCGCTGGTCGGCGCTGTGCTGGGCGCGCTGACCGCTGGGGGGACATTGTCCCTCGCCAAGCGCGCGGAGCGGCAAGCTCTTGGGCCGGGCGAGGGAAATCGGTTCCTCGAAGGCTGATTTGCCTGAGCGCGTTTTCGCGATCAAGATGCGTATCAGTTTCCGAAAGACGACGGAAACGATTCTTCTGCCTGAGGGATGCGAGGGTCCGATCACCGTGTCCGACGAAACGGTTCGCGGCTATTACGAGCGCTTCCCGGAGGAGCGCAGACTCTCCACGGGGGTGTCTCAGCTCGAGGCCGCTCGCACCAAGGCTTTGATCCGTCGGTTCGCTCCTCAGCCTCCTTCGGCAGTCTTGGACGTCGGAGGCGGAGCCGGAGCGTATGCGTTCTGGCTCGCGAACCAAGGGTATGAGGTCCACCTGATGGATCTGAGTACCCGACTCGTGGAACTCGCCACAGATCGAAACAAGAAGGCGGGTCACCCTCTCGCGTCGGTGGGAGAAGGAGATGCCCGAGCCCTTCCGATCGCGGATGGGTATCTGGATGTCGTGCTTCTGCTCGGGCCGCTCTATCACCTGACGCGGGTCGAGGAGCGGGCTCAGGCCCTTGCTGAAGCTGCGCGTGTGCTCAAGCCCGGAGGTGTCCTGTTCGCGGCCTGTCTCACACGTTGGGCCTCGCTCTTTGACGGGCTCGTTCATCGACGATTCTCAAACCCGGCGTTCGGAACGATGGCCAGCGAAGACGTCGCCACGGGCCAGCACCGAAATCCCGGACTCCACCCCGACTGGTTCACGACAGCGTACATGCATCGACCAGATGAGTTCGCCGAAGAGCTTCGATCCAGCGGACTCGAGGTGGTTGGCATCTTCGGACTCGAAGGCCCGGCGGTACTCCTCCCCGATTTCGATGAGCGTTGGGCCGACCCGACCGAACGCGAGGCTATGATCGGTGTCGCTGAGACTGTCGAGTCCGAGCCGGCGCTACACGGGGTCAGCCCCCATCTCCTGGGCGTCTGCCGGGCTTGAGCCTCGAGGTCGTCACCGTCGCCTCGTGCGCCCTCCCGCCGTGTGCTTCGGAGTGTGACTTGGCAGGAACCGTGAGGAACGCTGTCGACGCATAGGTGTTGGCATGGCATCGCCTTCGGTTTCGAGGCTCAGAACGAGTGACATGAACAACCAGACGCTGACCAGACACCGCCTCACCCGGATCCTGCCTATTGGCCTGGCTCTGGGGTTGATGAGCGGCTGCGGCCTCGACCTCCCCACCGAGGTCGAGCGAGACGACCGCACGCTCCTGGTGTGGGGCTATGTCATGTCCCGGGGGAACCCCGCGCGAGGAGGGGCCGGTCTGGTCGACCCGGCGGGCTTCGTGGTTGCTACGACCCCGGTCGAGTTGGGTAAGTACCTGATCGGCCTTGAATTGCCTCCAGGGACGCGCGTGTGCGACGGGTACCGGGTACGCGTGGCTGTCGAGGTTGGTCGCTCCTCTGAGCTCGACGAGCGCCTGCTGGAGCCCTCGAGCGGAGGCTGTGTCGTCCCTGATCAGGGTCCGGTCCAGCACACGCTCGACTTTTCGTTTCCTGAGGACGCGGACTCGACAACTGGAGGCGCGCCGTGAGCACCGAGCCGGTCCACCTAGGTAAGAAGTTCGAGCTCTTCTCAGACCAGTGGCAGCCGAGAGTCGTAGCGGAGATGAACGACGTGCAATTCAAGCTCGTCCGCGTGGAGGGTGAGTTCGTCTGGCACGATCACTCCGAAACGGACGAGGCGTTTCTGGTGGTAGAGGGTGAACTGGAGATCGATCTGCCAGATCGCACCATTCGGCTCGGAGAAGGTGAGCTGTTCGTCGTTCCTCGAGGTGTCCAGCATCGCCCCAGGGCCGTATCGGAGGCGAAAATCATGCTCGTCGAACCTCGCGGGGTCACGAACACCGGGGATGCCGGTGGCGATCGAACCGCCCCGAACGACATCTGGATCTGAGGATGGCCACGACGCGACCGCTCCGCACCCACCCGAGCCGCCTGGGGCCTCTCGTCTTCATTTGGTGGCTGGCGGCCGCGTGCGGGGGAGAATCTGTCGTCGCACCCGCGCCGAGCAATCCAGAGGGCATCTGGCAATCGACCCGGGTCGGACTGTCTGAGTCGACGCTCCGGCTGGCGAATGACGGCTCGTTCACACGGGTGGTTGCCGATCTGGCCGGTAGCGGGTGTGAGTCTGCCGCGGGGACTTGGCGCGTGGAGGGAGAGACGCTTCGCATTCAGGTCAGCACGGTGAACAATGAGCCGGCGTCTGCGGCGGAGAGTTATCCGTTCTCGCTCGAGGGGGGCAGGCTTCGGCTCGACGGATCCAGCTCGACCGAGGAGTTCAGCAGGATCTCCTCCATGGTCAGCTGCGTCGACTACGGGTTTGGAAGCTGGACCGGCCTCTTACGGGCGGAGGTGGACGGGGCGCCGATCGATTTCGCCGCCATCGCTGTCCGCGTGGACGTCGGCGGGGGCACGGTCGAGATCGAAGGACTCTATTCGAACGAATTCGACGACCGACGGTTGGTTCTGCGGGTCGACGGAAGCCCGGGGCCGCTGGAGCCCGGACTCTTCACGGTCCAGAACGTTCCTCGCGCGACCGACACCTTCTACGGCCTGTACCACCCGGAGCCGGGCTCCGTGATGTTCAGCGGGTTCGACACGACTCGGCTCTTGCCCCCGGGGTCGTTCACGCTCGGTGCGATATCAGCCGAGCGTGTGGTTGCTACCTTCAGCTTCCGGGGGAACCCCAGAGTGGAAGGGGAGGTTGGACCCGGTGGGGCGACCTTCGTGGAGATCGCGGCGGGTCGCATCGAGCTTACCTACCGGTAAAGCCTCGAGGTCTCCGTCAACCCTGCGCGGCCTCGAACCAGATCCTGAAGACGGCTCCTCGACCCGAAGTCGTCCCCAAGCGTACAGCTCCACCATTCAGGGCCACCAGGCGTTCTACCGTCGCCAGTCCGAGACCGCTGTGCTGCTCACTCTTGGTCGAGAAGAACGGTTCGAAGGCCCGGTCCAGTGCTTGGTCGGAAAAACCGGGGCCAGAGTCCGTGAACGTCAAACAGACCCAGCGCTTGTCACCAGCCAGAATACCGAGCAGTGCGGGCTCGAGGTTCGCATCTTCTGATATTTCGCACGTGATGTCCCCCTTCTTCTGCATCGCCTCCGCCGCGTTGAGGGCGAGGTTGATTAGGATCTCCTGGAGGGCGCGTGGGTCGCAGAAAATCCAGATAGGCCCTGGCGCCGGTATGCTCCACGAGACCTCCGTTCCCAGCGCGGGCTGGACCAGGCGCTGTGCACGGCCCAGGACCTCGACGAGGTCGACACGTTCTATCTCGACGGCCCGGTCAACACTCAGATTCTGAATCTGCCTAATAAGGTCCGCCGCATCTGTCGTCGCGGCCCGAACCTGTTCCAGCCGCTGTGATACCGCTTCGAGGTCACCCTGCCTCGCCGAGATCTGGGCCAACTCGACATGGCCTTCCATGAGTGCCAACAGGTTGTTGAAGTTGTGCGCGAGGCCTCCGGACACCTGGGCGGCTACGTCCATCCGCTGCCGACGTTCTGCGTGCTCCTGTAAGACCCGGGCTTCCGCCTCGGCCTGCTTCATGCGCCGATTGGTCTCAGCCAGGTCCGAAAGCATCGCCTCCCTGGCTTGGGCCTGAAGGAGAAGGTCGCCGCGGGGGTCGTGCGGAGGGAAGTCGGACAGCTGCAGGCGAGAGGCGGTCATCACCTCCAGTGTCGATACCCACGGTCCCCCGAGGAAATAGCACGAGTCTCTCCCGTCAATCGTAACGAACTGCCCCGTGAAGCGTACGGGGGACTCGAGGATCTCGATCACGACGAGCCTGTCAGTCGCGTTGGTGAGTACCGTGAAGTCCCAGTGTAGAACGGGTCGCATGACTTTGGCGACATCGGACAGGGCCGCGCCCACGTGCATGGTCGGGAAACGGTCGTCGAATCCGTGACCGGTGTTGATGAGCCTCAGATCGCTTCCGAACTCGAAAGAGAACGGAAACAGGAAGTCCAGCGCGGACGCCAATCGATCAGAGTTCACGTTGGTCGACCTTCGTCAGTGAGCCGCGACCGGACGGAGCAATCCATATCACCAGCGTAGATGAAAAGCCTCATGCACGAGACCGGAATCTGTCAGCGGGTGAATCTCACGGTCCACGGTCACAGCCAGGTTGAACCGATCACCGAGACCCTTCAGGAGACCCACCATCACCGGCCCCAATCCTTCGCGGTGGGAGTAGTAATGGAGCGTGAGTGAGTCCTCTGTCTCACGGTCGACTGCGAAGGTCGGGGGGTTAAGGTTCTTGAAGCTGAGTGAGACTCGGGTGTGGAGGTCGTCGAGGTTGTGGAGGAACTCCGGTAACGTGTCTCCGGACGCGTCCAAGAGGTCGGCGTACCCCTGCGCGCCGGTGAACTTGATCCAGTACTCGCCGAAAGCTTCTAGGGCCTGGGCAGCCTCCAGGCCGGTCTCTTCGCACAGCGCTCCGACCAGGCCGTAGGTCACAGAGTCTGGGTACTGCTCCATGGCGTGGAACGCATCACTGTCGACTTCGGCCCGGTCGAGGACCTTGCTCCAAACTTCGTGCCCAAACGTCTCAATCGTAAGGTCGCGTACTGCGCGGTTCAGCAATCCGTACATGTTTCAATCCACCAATCGGTTGCGCTGGAAGCCTATCCCCAGCTGAGTGTGAAGCGTTCGATTGAGCCTGACCCTTCGCTCGGCAGGGGCTCGCGGGCGATGGTCACGTCCTCGCCGAAGTGCTTGATGAGCCCAATCAGTGTTCCGAGAACGAAAGGGCCGAGCCCGCTCCTACGACTTCTGTACACCAGCTGCATGCCGGCGTCCCGGTCTCCGTGTGCTTCGAAGTCGGGTACATCAGATCCCGGAAAGACGAGGGCTACCCTGGTGTGCAAAGCCTCGAGCCCGTGCAAGGTGCCTGCGAGGTCGCCCCCGGCGTCATCGATCAACGGGCCGTAGCCGCGATCGTGAGCGTATGTGATCCAATACTCGCCAAAGAGGCTGAGGGCGTCGTCCAGAGGGACAGAAGCGATGTCGCAAACGTGTCCCGCCAGTTCGAAAGTGAGTTCGTCCGGATACGTCGAAGTGGCGACGATGACATCACCGCTGATCCCCGCGCGAGATGTCGCCTCCTGCCAAGTCGCTTCTCCGATTTGCTCTATTACGAATTTCGCAAATGCTTGGTTTACGATCCCGATCACGTTCTACACCCTTCGCGTCAGCGGATGGGTTCGTCGGATCAGGCAGCTGCGCTAGCGAGCGACTTCACTGCTGTCCCACACCCGTATACAAACCACGGTACGGGCCGAGACTGTTGGTGTCTAGCCCGCCGTTTGACCGTCGCTCGCATCGGCTCAGGGGCGCGAGTGTCGTACGACCAACTGGTCGCCTCGGATGCCCGAGGGTCCAAGCCGAGCGTCGTCGCGGTCGTACATTTCGTCTGTCCCCAGAGGGGGCCTTCTGCGTGGCTCTTGGTTCTTCAGCCTCCTTCGGGGAACTTCTAGCTCCGGTGACGTGTTTCGCCGGAGTTGACCATCTCAGCACACGACACGAGGCTGATCATGACTCAACGCCTGTTCTATGCTGCGCTCGCGCTCACACTGTCCACGCCACTCGCCGTGTCCGCTCAGTCGGTGGCTGAGTCGCTGACCGGACTCTACAACGTCACCCGGACCAATGTGATGGCGAGCGCGGAGCTGCTCGACGAAGAGCTGTACGCGTTCCGCCCGACCGAAGAGGTCCGGTCGATGGGTGAACTCTTCGGCCACATCGCGAACGCTCAGTACACCTTCTGCGCCGCGGCCGCGGGTGAACAGAGTCCGGCGACCGAAAACTTCGAGCAGACCCGGACCACGAAGGCGCAGATCCTCGAGGCGCTCGAGATGGGCTTCGGCTACTGCGACGAGGTTCACGCGAACATGACGGACGAGGCCGGTGCCCAGGCCGTGAATTTCTTCACCGGCCCGAACACCGCCTTTGGTGTACTGGCGTTCAACGCGGCGCACAACTTCGAGCATTATGGGAACCTGGTGACGTACATGCGTCTGAACGGGATCACGCCGCCGTCGTCCATGCAGTGACGAGCCGGTCCATTCGGACCGAGTGAAACGATCGGCCCTCCCCGTCTTCGAGTGACGGGGAGGGCCGGTCGCGTTCGGGTTCTCAGCGTCACGGGGCCGATATCTGCTGTTCACCCGGCGGGTCACGAACCCTCCGTTTTCCCGAGCTGTCCCGGACGCTAATGTGCCTGTTGGACGAACGGGGGCCGCGATCCGCGCCACGCCCCTGAACCATTGAGACGCGCATCATGGCCGGTGACCTTCGGCGACACCCGATCCTGATCCTCTTCTTCGTCACCCTGGCGTCGTGCGGTGGCTCGGGTGGGCCCGAGGCGGTCCCCATTGCCGAGGTCCCCGGCGACGGATCGCATGCCGCGCTCGTCGACTTCTTCCTCGAGTGGCGGGAGTTCGAGCGTCCCGGGTTCGATGGTGAAGTGCCCGACTATTCGGCCGCTGCCATGGCTCGACAGGCGGCGGAGCTTCCCCGATGGATGGCCCGGTTGGCCGCGTTCGAGATCGACGACTGGACCGTGGCCGAGCAGGTCGACTGGCACATCGTGCGGGCCGAAATGAACGGACTGTCCTTCGACCACGCCGTGCGACGGCCTTGGGCGCGGGACCCGGCATACTACGTCACCATCTACGCTGCACGCAGCGACGTACCGGCGCACGAGGGCTCGGAGCATCACGGGTCGCTCGACCTCTGGGCCTTCGATCGTCCGTTTTCAGACGTGGATCGAGCGTTCATTACGGACCGTATCGCCGCGATACCGACTCTGCTCGATCAGGCCCGAGGGAACCTCGCAGATAGTGACGCCCGCGACTTGTGGATGGCAGGCCTGCGGTCATTCAGCGGGCAAAGCGCCGACCTCCGTGACTTCGCAGAGGAGGTCTCGGGGCAGGACGGAGCACTCGACGAGGTGATCGCGGCCGCCATCACCGCGTCGGACGCCTTTCACGACTGGCTCGAGGTGCAAGCGGACGAGAAGACGGGAGCCTCAGGTGTCGGGAAGGACAACTACACGTGGTACATGCAAAACGTGCACCTCGTCCCGTACTCCTGGGAACAGCAGGTGACGATGATGCGACGCGAGCTCGCCCGCTCACACTCGTCGCTTCGACTCGAGGAACATCGGAACCGGGGGCTGCCGGAACTCCAGCGCATTAAGACACCAGCCGAGTTCGATCGACGGATGAATGCGGAAGTCGACAAATACCTTCGCTTCCTCGACCAGGAGGAGATCCATTCCGTGTATGACTGGATGGATCCCGCGCTGCGTGCCGTGAACGGGCAGTTCACGCCGGCAGAGCCTGGAGAAATCCGCAACTTCTTCAACGAAGTGAACTACAGGGATCCTCTCGTGATGCGAACGCACATGCATCACTGGATCGAGCTGGCCCGGGCGCCGGCGCCTGGTGCGAGCCAGCTTCGCATCACCCCCCTGCTGTACAACATCTGGGACGCTCGCTCCGAGGGACTGGCGACGGGTGTGGAAGAGATGATGATGCACGCCGGTCTATTCGAGGGACGTCCCCGTTCGCGGGAACTCGTCTGGATCATGCTGGCCCAGCGGGCTGCGCGTGCCTTGAGCGGCCTGTATCTCCATGGGAACGAGTTCGAGATGGAAGAAGCCGTCGAACACTCGATAGAGTGGACCCCGCGTGGATGGTTGCCCGACGGGGCCCTGGTTCGCGGTGAACAGCATCTCTATCTCCGCCAGCCCGGGTACGGGACGAGTTACCTCTCAGGGAAGATCCAGATTGAGGAGCTCCTGGCCGAGCGAGCCCTGCAACTCGGAGACGACTTCACACTCCGGTCGTTCTTCGATGACTTCTTCGATGCCGGGATCATTCCGACGGTCCTCGTGCGCTGGGAGATGACCGGTGAGAGGGACGCGATTCTGGACGGACCACTCGGGTATCAGTGAGGACGCGACGCATCGTGGCCGATTCGGCTTGGTCGAGCGGCGGGGCGTTCCGTTCCGGTCCTCGGGAGTCGCGGCGTGGCTCGAACCCGCTGCCTGAAGCTTGCGTAGCGCGGTTCCGTAGGGCACGTACACCGACCCGATTCAACGGTCGACCACCACCCCCCGACATGTCCGCCTCATGATTCGTTCGACTCGTCTGCCCTTTGCACCGACGTTCGCCCTCGCCCTCACGCTTGGCGTTGCCACACCGGCCATGGGTCAGGCCGAACTGCACGAAGGGCGCGAGATGCGCGGAACCCTCCAACCCGGAGACACGGCGCGGTACAGCGTCGAGGTTGGAGAGGACTATTACGTCTACGGGGAGGTCGATCAGATCTCGGTCGACGTCGTGATTCGCGTGCTCGGCGCCGAAGGAGAACAGGTGGCGCGCGTCGACGGGCGGGCCCGTGGGGTCGAGACGTTCGCGGGCGAGCTGGGTGATCCGGGCGCGTACACGATCGAGGTGACGCCTCGGGAGGACGAGGCGGGCGAGTACGAGATCGTGCTCCACCGCATTGAGCCTGTGGAGACCGACCCCGCGAAGCTCGCCGAGCAGCTCATGTCCCGATACGACGGCGATGACAGGCCCGGTGCCGCGATCCAGGTATGGCGAGACGGCCGTACGGTGTATTCGGAGTCGTGGGGCATGGGGAACCTCGCGTACGGTCTGCCGTTCGAAACCGACATGCGTACCAATATTGGCTCCACGTCGAAGCAGTTCACGGCGATGGCGATCATGCTCGAAGCCGACCGGGGCGCACTCTCTCTGGACGACGACATCAGGACTCACCTGCCGGAACTGCCGGACTTCGGTGAGACGATCTCGGTCCGGCACCTCATAACGCACACCTCGGGACTTCGCGAGATCTTCAACCTCCTCGTGATGGCGGGTCGCCGGATCGATCGAGGCGATTTCGTCGATCGGGACGAGATCATCGAGGTCGTGCAGGCCCAGCCCAAGCTCCAGAACGCTCCGGGCGCAGAGTGGAACTACAACAACACAGCCTACGCGCTGGCGGCGATGATCGTCGAGCGGACGTCTGGTACACCCTTCCCGCAGTACATGGAGGAACACGTCTTCGCTCCTCTGGGCATGACCGGTACCATGGTGCGAGCACATGCGGAATCGATCGTGCCCAATTCCTCCCAGGGTTACCTCCTCGGGCGTGATGGCTTCACGGAGGCCCGTGACCTCGGGGCCGCCCTGGGCGCTGGCGCCATCTACTCGACCGTCGAGGACCTCCAGCGTTGGGTGGAGAATTACGCGAGCTCCGATCCGGTTGTTGGATCGCCGGCGATATTCGAAGAGATGATGACGCCGTTCGTGCTCACCGACGGAGATGAGACGGGGTACGGCTACGGCCTCATGATCGACGAGCAGGGTGGCCAGCGACGCGTTCATCACGGGGGCGCGGATATCGCGCATCGGTCGCAACTCGTGTACTACCCGGACATCAACGCCGGCATCACGACCCAAAGCAACCACGGGGCATTCAATAGCAACGTGGCGTTCCAGCTCGCCGCTGCGTTCTTCTCCGATGCGATCGCGTCGGGAGACGAGGCTGAACGGGAAAACGCGGAGTTCGACCCCGAGTCGTACGACCCGGAGGACTTCGACGAATTCGTGGGTCGGTACGCGATCGACGCGGCGCCCAACTTCATCCTCTCCTTCTTTCGTGAAGACACGACGCTCTACACGCAGGCGACCGGTCAGCAGCGGATCGAAATCGTACCCACGTCGGACTCCACCTTCGCGATCGAGCAGGTCGACGCATCGATCGTCTTTCATCGAGACGACGAGGGTCGGGTCGACGCGCTCACGCTGAATCAGGGTGGGGCGCAGAGGGCGACCCGCCTTGACGACGATGCCGGAGAGTGGGAGCCCAGCGGGGAGGAGCTCGAGGCGTACGGCGGCCGCTACTTCAGCGAGGAGCTCGAGACCTTCTACGACATCGTCGTCGGGGATGACGGCCTGATCGCACACCACCGTCGCATCGCCGACGTCGAGCTCTCGCCGGGTGAAGTCGATCGTTTTTCGGGAAGCGAATTGAACTTCACGTTCGAGCGTGACCGGAACGGGATGGTCATCGGCTTCTACCTCGATAATGTCCGAACCCGGGACGTGAGATTCGAGCGGGTCAGATAACGGCGCTCGGGATGTGTGCTCGACGGCTCCGGCGTACCGGCCTCGCGCTGGCCGCATGTGCCGCGACCGCGTGCGTCCCCGATCGACCCATTCGGACGCCGCTGGACGCGGTCCTGACCGATGCGCAGTGCGCGACTGCCGCGCGTGAGGTGCTGCGGTCGCTCGGCGCGGGCGTGACCTTCGTTCAGGCACCACCCGGTCCCGACGGAGGGCAGAGTGTCCGCATCCCAACCCGGAGATTCGCGGAGTGGGTCGCGCTCACCGTACCGGATGGTGCCCCACCGGTGGCATCACTTCTCACGCCCGACTCGATCTCGGAGATCCGGCTCCGGGGGGATTGTACACCGATGGAGCCGGCTGTTGTGGCGCGTACCCTCTCCCACGACCGGCCCGCCTTCACCGATGTGTACCTGCGTCAACTGGTCGAGGCGGCGGCGCCAGCCCCTCTGGTCGTCTACGTCTGGTCGCCCCACATGCCGCTGTCACCGGACGGTTGGCCGGAGATCGAGCGCGCGGCCATGAGCGCGGGTATGCGCGTCGCACCGGCGCTCATCGCACACGGTGACCGCGCGTTCGCATCTCGAGAAGCCCGACGCGTCGGCATGCCCGATGAGGGACTCAGAGAAGTCACGTCGATCGAACTCATCGCGCGGCAGGCACAGGTCCATGCTCCGTCAATCGTGATCTTTGGAACGGAGCGTGTCTCTCCGGTGCTTCCGGGCTA
Source organism: uncultured Gemmatimonadaceae bacterium (assembly GCA_964492085.1). GTDB lineage: Bacteria > Gemmatimonadota > Gemmatimonadetes > Longimicrobiales > Gaopeijiaceae > UBA2589. The sequence goes on from CAZBHZ010000029.1 coordinate 33,095, forward strand.
CCGCGATGCGGTGGGTTATCTACGGTACCTGGGTGCGTTCCTCGAGGAGCACTGACGAGTCGCGCGGTCGCTGGACTAGGGCTCGATCGCCACGCAGAGCGTCTCGAGGGCCGCCCAGTCGCGTTCCTCGGCGAAGTCGCCCTCCCTGGCATCGCGGACGAGGGCGCCGCACTGCGCCGGCGTGAGTGACATGGCTTGGCCCGCGAGCTCGTGCTCATCCAGAGGGTAGGGATCGGCCCCCGGGGGTGCATTGGCAATGCACGCGCGCTGCCACAGCGCGCCGAGATCACGCCACAGCGCCGCGTCGGCGCTGCTCTGCATCCCGCTCGTGCGCCACCCTCTCGACGTCGGATCTACCACCCTGAAGCGGAATCGCTTCTCCGTCTCGGATTCGCGCGGCGATGTGTTCGACAGGAAGAAGAGGGCACCATCGGGAAGAAACGCCGGAAAGTAGCTTCCCACACCGGCGGTCAGCGATGTCGTCAGTCGCTGGAGGCCTGAGGATCCCTGGATACGCCCGTCCGCGTCGCGATCGAGTCGGGCGACCATGACGTCGGTGATCGTCGACTCTGAAAGCCCTCCGTTCACGAACGGCGTCAGGTACTGCCCCTGGCTCAGGTGGAAGGTCAGCATGGTGCCGTCGAAGCTGAAATCCGCCTTCCCCGCGACGAAGCCCAGGTCGAGAACCTCGGCGCACGACGTGCTCCCGAAGGCCGGATCGGTCGAGGTGATCTCGTAGACCTTCAGCGACGCACCCTGTGCGTACGCGTTCCCGGGGACATCGCTCGTATATGCGGCGACGTGGCGCCCGTCCTTGGACATGAAGGGCGTATTCAGGTCGTTGCGGATCTCGGGGCAGATCGTCATCGGATCACTCGCCTGCACGTCGAGCAGTTCCCCGGTATCCGCGCTGTGACGGAAGAGGTAGTCGACGATCCGGAATCGGGAGTCGTGCGCGGTTCCGGAGAACATCAGGCGGTACGTCGTTTCTAGGCCGCTGTCCGTATCCACCTCGCCCACGATCGCGGTGGACTGGTAATAGACGCGGTGCATCGCCGGGTGGTCGTGGATGAACGCGGGCTCGAGGTCGGCCACATCCCGACCTTCGGCGAGCGCCTCGAGCATCGGCTCAACCGGATAGAACCGGGTGTTCGAGTCGGGCGTGTAGTACGACGGCACGGTCATGTACCGGCCGTCGGGTGTCGCGACCGCGTCCGACCGGTCCGGAATCATGACCCGCTCGTCGGTCGTCAGGTTGTAGAGGTAGTTCTGGTCGTGGCTGGCGAAGGCGATGATCCAGTCGTCGCCCGGATGAGGAACCGGGCGAGCGAACCAGTTCACGTCGTCGACCGGCTCCGCATCGGCTCCCGGCAGGTCGGCGAGGACCTCGAGCGCCATCTGGGGGATCGCGCAGTAGTCCTCGCTCGATGCGAGCATGGCCTCGGGCAGGGTGAACTCGTCGGCGTCCGCTACGGACGCGTCACCTCGGCAAGACGCCGCGGCGAGCAGGGACACCGCGAGCATGAGGTGGCGGGCGTCCTGCGCCAGGCGGGCGACTTCGGTCATCCGCCCGGCAGTGCGGCAGTCGGCAGGGTCGGGATGATACGCTGTGCGTTCTCGTAGTAGAGCGCTCTGAGCACATCGTCCGGCAGGTCCATGCCGTAGAGCTTCCAGAAGGCGTGGTAGTCC
>CAZBHZ010000030.1:0-32221 GCA_964492085.1 uncultured Gemmatimonadaceae bacterium
GCAGCAGAATTCCGAGCCGTTGGAGTCCGCTGACCAAAGTCGTGGAACTTGCACGCTTCGGGTCCCGTAGTACGTTGTACTACATGAAGACCGCAGCCGTAACGATCCGACTAGACCCGAGCTTGGAAGAGCTCCTGGACGAGGTTTGCCGCGAGACTGGCCAATCTCGCAGTGAAGTCGTGCGCGACGCTCTTCGGCGACAGCTGACTTTGCGTTTGTTCGAAGAAGCTCGACGTAAGGTGATTCCGTTCGCCGAGGCTCAGGGGGTCTATACCGACGAGGACGTCTTCAAGCTCATGTCGTGATCCGGGTCTGCCTGGATTCGAACGTACTCGTCGCGGCCTTCGCCGCTCGTGGGCTCTGCTCCGACCTGCTCGCGCACGTTCTCGGCGAACAGCACTTGGTCGTTCCCGACATCGTCCGGAAAGAATCTGTTCGGGTGCTGACCCAGAAGTTCAAATTGTCGGCCGAGGCGCTTGAGTCGGTCACTGCCGTCCTCGACCGGTGTGAAGCTGCCCCCGCCTCTGGCGAACCGAGTCCGGTTCCGGTCCGGGACCCGGACGATGAGCTGGTCCTGGCCGATGCGGTTGCGGCTGGAGTTCAGGTGCTGGTCACGGGAGACAAGGATCTGCTGGAGATCGCCGAACAGTCTCCGATTCCGATCCTATCGCCTCGCGCGTTCATGATGCTGACTCGCGGGGGCGCACTCTAACAAGGAATTGCTGCAGTCGGCGGGACCTTGGTGGGTAGCTCGCTCGCGCTCGCTGGCGGATATGCAGGTGCGGCAGCAGAATTCCGAGCCGTTAGATGTCACCCGCGAAGTGGCTGGTATTGCTGGGGTCGGCCGGGTATGAGGCAGCGTTGATAGGTCGCGAAGAAAGCCGCTCTGCGGTGTTGTCTGGGGCTGTGTCCGGGGCCTCGACAGTTGTCGCGTTTACCGCGTTGCATCAGCTGCTGATCAGCGACATCTGGTTCTCCTTCGTTCCGATGCTCATCGCAGGCGTCGCATGCGGCGCAAGCTTGGCCTGGAGCTACCGCCTACAGTTTGAGCCCGCGACGTCCCACGGGTGGTGGAGCTTCGTCACTCTGCACACGGTTCTGCTGCTGGGGCTCGGAGGGGCTTCAGTGGCGATGTTCGACCCGACTGTTCCCATGGCTGCTTTGATCGCGGCGAATGAACCGCCCGCGGAGCTGATTGCTCAGGCGATGCCGCTGACCCTTGGGTGGATCGCCCTCGCCGCGATCACTCCGACGCTTCTTTGGGGACGGAGCCTGAAGGCCCTCGCTTCGAACTCGCTCACGTCGGCGCTTCTGATCCTTCTGCTGGGGCTCAATGTCTCGGCACTAGGGCTCGTGGATATGTCCGGAGGGTCACCGTTTGTCGTCCTCGAGTTTCTGGGACTACTGGTAGTGATCATGCTCGGCTACGGCACCACCTTCCAGGTGATGGAGCGACGAGACCTATTGATGAGGTGAGTGTAGCAGTCGGGCCGGAAATCGGGTGACATCTAACAAGGAATGTCGGCCACGTGGCGGACGGTTGATTAACGATGGTCCCACGGGTGCACCATGTAACAAGCGATTGCTGCAGACGCGTGAGACCTAGGCAGGAAGCGCTACGGGCTTATGTACATCCAGCACGCACGGCAGAATCGCAAGCCATGAGTGCGCATCCGTCAGGTGCGGGAGCTTACAATCGGCCCGTAGGTCCGACGCCCGGGATCCAGCACGGGAGGCCTCCATTGCGAATCCACATGGTTGCTGCCGCGTTCATCCTTTCGGGATGCGCCTCCGGCACGCCGCTAACGGCATGCACCACTGAGTTGCCCGGCGGCATCTGCCTCGACTTGAGTGCCGCCGGACCCCTTGGTCGCGCACCAGTCGCTAATCGAGCAGGAGGTCCAGCGCGCTCTGGATACGATGCGCCCCCTTCTGAATGTGACTGACTTGCGCATAGCCCTCATCGCAGATCCTGCGCAGGTCATTCCGGAGGTTGGCATGGGCGGCTACAACCCCAGCGCAGAAGAGGTGCGGCTGTACGCAGATCCGTCGCGGCCAGACGTCGAAGCTGTGCTCAGGTCGGAGTTTCTGCTCCAACTCGCCCACGAGGTTCATCACGCCATGCGCCGCCGTGGCGTAGGCTACGGGTCCACGTTGCTGCAGGCTGCTGTGACAGAGGGTCTGGCGGACCACTTCTCGCTTGAGGTCTCCGGGGCCACCTCGCGGCCCTGGGCGCAGTCACTGACGCCGGCCGAACTTGCCATGTGGATTCCGGCGGTCGAATCGCGTGCCGCGGGCGGATACGATCATGCCGAATGGTTCTTGGGCACCAACCCCGATATCCCGCGGTGGACGGGGTACGCGATCGGCTTTGAGCTCGTTCGAGCTTACCTTGCGGCGGATCCGGCGCGGCGCGCTTCCGCGCTCGTCAACGAGCCGGCTACATCGTTCGTTCCCTACTCCCCCTGAGCCGTATGCGGCTCGCACAGGGGGTTGTGTGGATGCGCGCGAACGAAGGAATTGATGCTGTCCGCGTGAGGCAGATGGGCGATCGCTTGCGATGACGTAGTGCGGTGCCGGTGCAGAATTCTGAGCCGTTCGGCTGCGGCGGACCAGGGATGGCCATGCCACTCCGACTGTCAGTTGAGCCACAGCCGTCACGTCCCACCGAGACTTCTCTCTGCTCAACCGGAGCCCTTGTGCCTGCGGGAATTGCCGCCATACCGTGCGCCTCGGTTTTTCTCCTTCCGAGTAGAGCTGTTCGTGGCCGATTCATGGCTGGTGACGGATCCCGCTGCCGAGGCCGGCAGTATCGAGACGCTGCCTCCGCTGGAGGGCTGGACGGTCGTGACTCGAGCCGATCTCGCGGAAAGCGACCTGACTTTTGGACCCGAGGCCCGGGTCGCGATCACAACGGAAGCGGCCATGCCCGAGGTGCTCGGGCGGCTTGATCAGAACCGCCGCGCGGCGATCGAAACGCTCAAGGATAAGGTCGCATTTCGGATAGCTCTCCGTGACCGCTATCCCCACCTCGACGTCCGCGATGTCTCGCTCGATCAGCTTCCTTCACTGACCATCGCCGCCGGCTCCCGCTACGTGGTCAAGCCGGCTCGCGGCGTGTTCGGGACAGCGGTCCACGAAGTCCACAATGGCACCGATCTTACGGCGTTGCGCGATCGAATTTCCTCGGAGGTCGCGAGAGGCGTCCAAGTGCTCTCCGCGTCGGCGCTCTCTGGCGACACGCTCATCGTCGAGCCCTTCATCGAGGGGGAGGAGTATGCGGTCGATGCAGTCTTTACGATGGACGGCACGCCGATTGTCGTTGGCGCGTACCGTCACCCGATGCCTCACAACTCCGCCTATCTGCACGTCGTCTACCATGCGGGAGCCGAGGTGCTTGCAGCCGTATACGAACAGGCGCTCGACTTTTTCCAGTACCTCGGCGCGACGCTCGACCTGCACGGCATGGCGATGCACGGCGAGTTCCGGCTCGACTCGTCCGGACAACTCGTTCCCATCGAGGTGAACTCCATGCGTGTGGGTGGCATGGGGCTTGGCAACATGCTGCATCACACAGCTGGTATCGACGCGTTCCAACACTTCCGGACAGAGACCGTACCCGACTGGTCTGCTGTGCGAGAAGACGACCACTTCCACGTGTTCATGGTCGCATACAACGGAGCGACGATCGACACCGCCACGCATCGACCCGACTGGGACGCGCTCCGCAGACACTTCGACGACATCGTCCTGGAGGTGCCATTCGACCACCGGCAGCAACTGGCGTTCGGCGTGGTGTTTGCCCGCCAGCGACCGGAGCGACTCGACGAGCTTCTGTCACTCGAGTTTGACGAGCTGTTCGTCGCCGATTGAGGCACTTCGGGGCCCGCGGCCTGACATGGGAGTTACTGCTGTCGGTGAACGCTGTGAGGATAGCTCGCTGGCGCGCGGGAGGCTGCGCCAGCAGAATTCCGACGCCTCAGCCGGAAGCGAATGAGCCGACGGGCTCTACCCATAGTCGGGAGAGGGGAGTTGCCAAGACTTAACCGGCCGAGGTCGGTGCTGGCCGTGCGCCGCCTGGACGAGTCAACTCGGTACTACATCGATGTGCTGGGTTTCGAGCTGGAGCCCATCGAGGCACCGGGTTGGAGCTTCCTTCAACGCGATTCTTGCCGGTTAATGCTCGGCGAGTGTCCAGACGAGGTCGACGCAGCCGAGACGGGGAACCACTCATGGTTCATGCACCTCCTGGTCGAGGACGTGGACGGCCTCCATGCCGAGCTCGTGCAGAAGGGAGCGGACGTGGTAGTTCCGATCGGGAACAGGTCACACGGTCACCGCGAGTTCGTCATTCGCACACCGGACGGCCACCGGATGATGTTCGCGGAGCGCCTGGCCTGAGCGAGGGAAGCGAGGTGCACAGCGCTCGTGCGCTTCCTCCTGATAAGGAACTTCGGCTGTCCGCATTTGTGCTGGTGGGTACGATTCGCTTCGCTCGCGAGAGCGGCCGTTTCGCTGCCGAAGCAGAATTGCGAGCCGTTACCAGGTTTCCTTTCCGGGCTCTGAAATGGCAAACCAAGCCCCTCGTTGGCGGCGCCACCTCCTGGAGGGTGCAACCATCGTTGCGAGCATCCTACTGGCGTTCGGGATCGACGCATGGTGGGACGCATATCAGGAGGGCATGGCCGTTGAGCGCCAACTTCAAACGCTGGCCTCTGACATGGAGGCCAATCGCGAGTCTCTGCAACAGGTTTATGCCCGCGGAGAGTCGAACCTTGGCGCGACGAAGAAGCTGATGTCCCTCATGGGACCCCAGCCCGATCCGATCACCGTCGATTCACTGGCCAGCCTCTTGGACAACGGGTTCAATCTGTATGAGGCCGCGCTGGAGGTGGCGGCTTTGGCCGGCCTTCTCGATGGCTCTGAATTCGGCACAGCTACGCACCCGGAACTGCATTCACTGTTGGTCGAGTATCGTGCATCGCTCGAGTACTATTCCGCGAGTGAGGAGCTGTTCTTCGATGCTCGAAGGGACGTGGTCCTTCACCTTGCGAGTGTAATGCCCGCTGCCACGGTCTCGGCGAAGACAGGGATTCATGGGCCGTCGGCCTTTCCTGTTGACGTGCCAGTCGTGCTGGCTGACCCCGAACTCGAAGGACTCTTAGGCTATCTGGCGGTGACTGCGACATTCCTGCAAGTCCAGGCGGCGGCCCTCCTGGACCTCACTGAGCAGGCGTTGGCGGTCCTGTCCCCGCTGGAAGCTTCCTGACCAGGAGTTGCTGCCGACCGCGTTGCTCCAGTGGGTCTGTCTCACTGGGCTCGCTGGCGCACCAGCAGCGGTGGCAGCAGAATTCCCGATCCTTGGGAAGCCACAGAATGGGCAGGTGGTATGCGAGTCGTCCTGATGGTAGCCGTGCCACTGGGCGCCCTGTGGGGGTGCGCTCCAATCGCGGCCCAAGAAGAAGATCGTGGGTACGTCCAGCTCGCGAACGAGTACTTCCTGACGACCTCGGTCTATCCGCAGGAACGAGGTGAGATCCAACTCACGACGTCCCCTCGAATCGACTTCGAGGACGGTCATCGCTCTGCTTTCCCGGTCGCGGTAGAGTTTGGTCTGACCGACCGCTGGCAGGTCGAAGCGGAGTGGATACCTCTGGCCGTGGCTCGTCCGGATGGGTCGCCGAGCCGAACGGGCGTCGGGGACATCGAGTTCGAGACCCAGTATTCGCTGATGAACGTGGGCGGTTCGTCCACGCATGTGGCCCTGGGATTGGGCGTGACGCTTCCGGCTGGGCCCGAGGAGGCAGGCGGGACAGAGGGGGAGACCGAGTTCGAACCGTCGATCTCCGTGGGTCACGACCTCCAAATCGGGGGGCGCCGCAGTCAACTATTCGGCCAGGTAGCGATGGGCTTTGTGCCGTCCGAGGACGTAGCAGACCCGGAAGCACACGAGCTGGTTGTGGGGGTGGGCTACGTCCTTGCCGCGGGCGATGCGCGGTGGACCGCTGAACTGAACTGGGCGACGAACGAATGGGACGGTGGCGACGAGACCGCGCTTTACTTCGCTCCCGGACTGGTGTGGGACCTTCCGAACACATGGGAGTTCGGCATTGGGCTTCCGATCGGTGTCGGGGGTGAGGCCGCTTCGTTCGGGATGTCGTTATTCCTGCTCTACGAGTTTGAGCTGGGGGACGATGATTAGGCTCGGTGCCATCACGCGTGTGGCTTCCTGACAAGGAATTGCTGCAGGCGGCGTGAGGGGGGAGGGCGACTCGCTCTTGTTCGCTGGCGAACGAGAGGGTGCCGCTGCAGAATTGCGAGCCGTTCGATGGCCCTCCGGGAGACGGCACAGCGCCACCCTTTCTCTGACCCCCGTGGGTCTGATTGGAGCACCAACGTGATCATCCGCTCCTGGCGAGCCACCAATCTTCAGAGGCGCGACTCTGAGTACCGTGACGCCGTCGAGCGCACTGTTCTTCCGCATCTCGCGGGCATGGCCGGCTACCGTGGGACACTCTGGCTGAGACGTGAGGTCGATGACCAATTCGAGTATCTGGTGCTGACGTGCTGGGACTCGATGGAAACGGTCCGGTCGTTTGCGGGTGAAGACCCGTCGCACGCGTGGGTCCCCGACGAGATCCGCGCTGCATTGGAGGAGGTGGGCGCGACGTCAGACCACTTCGAGTTGGCGTTTGGCCACGAGCTTCAGCGCTTGGTCGACGCGGAGTCTGCCTGGAAGCCATCCGGATAGACCAACCGCATTCTGCGAGAGCGAGTGGGATCCCTCACACCCTGAAGGGTAGTCTCCCGCTCATGGGTCAGGGTTTCCTGACCCCCATCGGGAATCTCTCAGTGAGCGTGCGAACGGTGACCAGGCGACTTGGGTTCATCATCCTGACGACCATGCTTGTGGGCGAACCTCTCGGGGCTCAGCAAGACACGGGCGTGGTGAAGCTCATCGATTTCGAGGAGGACGCGGCGGGCCGCTGGTTCGTGGTCAATGACGGCGTCATGGGTGGGCGATCGTCCAGTACCCTTCGGCCAGGTGTGCCGGGGATCGCCGTCTTCGAGGGGTATCTCTCGCTGGAGAACAACGGAGGGTTCGCGTCGGTGCGAATGGCGCTGGGCAGGCCCGCGCTAGCCGGCGCTGACCGGCTCATCTTGCGGGTCCGAGGGGATGGGAAACGCTATCAGCTCCGCCTCCGGCCTGGCCGCCGAGTGGACGGTGTCGCGTACGGCCGCTCGTTCGTCACCGAGGCGGGACAATGGACGGTTGTCGAGCTGCCTATTGCGTCGTTCGAGCCGACCTTCCGCGGTTTTCGCCCCCGATCCGTACCCCGCCTGGATCCGGCGGAGGTAGGTCAGGTCGGGCTCATGTTGACGGATAAGCAGGAGGGGGACTTTCGTCTCGAGGTCGACTGGATCGGCTTCTGCAGGCAGGACGATCCGTGCGATTTGCCACCGTCCGGATGAGAACGACGCGCGGAGTGGGGGCTCAGTCGTCGTGGACTAAGCAACGAGGCCGCTCCCCTCAGGGAGCGGCCTCGAGTACTTCGGTGCTACGTCGCACTCAGAGTGCTACGACGTTCTCCGCCGCGGGGCCCTTCTGGCCCTGAACGATGTCGAACTCTACGCTGGCTCCCTCGGCGAGGGTCTTGAAGCCCTCAGCCTGGATGGCGCTGTGATGGACGAAGCAGTCCTTGCTGCCGTCCGCCGGCGTAATGAATCCGAAGCCCTTCTGATCGTTGAACCACTTCACGGTTCCCGTAGTACGCATGTCGCGCTCCTCGGTGGTGCAGCAAGGGAGTGACGCATGGCGTACTTCCAGTTACTGCTGTGTTCACGTGGAATCCCCACGCTCGACGCGGTCACTGCGACCGCAAATACAAGGGGCGTCAGCCTCCAACAATGAGACCGCCGCCCACATCATTCCCTGGAGCTGAGTTTCGCTCCTCCAAAGGCTCGCGCGAGCGGTTCTTCAGGTCAACCGGCCGGGCCTGCGAACGAGAAATTGGTGCTGCCCTCGGATGCGACGCCGTTGTGTCTTGTTCGCTTTCGAATTGTCAGCAAGCGAGTGCGGCGGCAGAAATCCGGGCGACTGGGTGGGGTCGCTGGCGGACTCGGGTGTGCCGCAGCAGGATTCCGAGTCGCTCGAACGAGAGCCCCCCTCATCAGGCAGGTCCTGATGCCACGACAGCGTTTGCCATGGTTGAGGCTCACCCTCGAAGGGGTCGTCGTCGTCGGCTCGATTCTACTTGCCTTCGCAATCGATGCATGGTGGGATGACCGTCAGAAGACCCAGGCCGAAATCGAGCTGTTGGTTGGGCTCACAGAAGAGGTGGGAGCGAACCTCGAGAATCTTGGCGCGGATCTCGACTCTCTGAAATTGAACCGGGACCGTCTCAGCCGTTTCGTCCTGTCGGACCCCGCTACGGTTGGGGAATCCGAGGGAGACTCGGCATGGGTCAGCGTCGTCCGACCTCTTTATCGCGATTTCAGTCCCAAGCTCTCCTACGGATTCCTCGACGCGACCATCGCGGCCGGCAAGCTGGAGCTCATTCGGGACGTCGAGCTTCGGGCGGCCCTCGCCGGCTTGAAGAGATTTCAAGACGAAGCCGATGGTCTGCGAGGACCGGGGATGAGGCTCGCCGACCTCAGTGCCGAGGCTGGACCCTTGGTCGGAGATCAGCGAGCTGTGCAGCTCGGATGGGCCGATGTCGCGTCGCGGTCGATCTCCAGCTCTGATCTGCAAGCATTGCGATCCGATGATCGGATCGTGGCCTTGGCGGCCGCGCGGGGCATGCTGACCCTTGGATACATCAACCAGCTAAGGAAGCTCGAGACTGAGTTGCTCTCGCTTCGGAGCTTGATCGAGAGGCAGTGGAACCTTCGTACTCAGGCGTTCTCGTTCAACAAGGACCTGTTACTACGCTACTTCTGATTTGTCAGGAGGCGGGCGCCGCAGCAGAATTCCGAGTCGTTCGGCGGCAGCCCGAGGGAGTGAGCGGATCGGGCGTGATGGGAGAGCAGTGCCATGAGCTTCGACTTCATCTTCATGCTTACGGCAAACGACGCGACCGTTCCGGACGCACGTGCCAGGCTGAGTGAGGTCCTTGGCGGCGGTGCACGCCACATCGGCTTCAAGGACGTCGGGCTGCCACTCGCTGAGCTCAAGATTCTCGCCGATGAGATCCGAGACGCGGGGGGGCGCTCGTACCTCGAAGTCGTCAGCCTCGACGAGGAAAGCGAGTTAAGGTCGGCGCGGGCGGCCGTGGAACTCGATGTGGATTGTCTCCTGGGCGGGACGCGCCCCGAGCAGGTCGTTCCGATCGTGCGTTCCCATCCGATTCGGTACTTCCCATTTCCCGGAAGGGTCGTGGGCCATCCAAGTGTGCTGGAGGGATCGGAAGACGAGATCGTCGAGAGCGCCCGTGCGTTGACCGACCTGGAAGGTGTGCATGGACTCGACTTGCTCGCCTACCGGTTCACGGGCGAGGTCCCCGAGCTGATTCGAGCCGTCTGCGCCGCCACGGACAAGCCTGTGATCGTAGCGGGAAGTATCGATAGCGCCGAACGAGTCAGTGCAGTGGCTGAGTCGGGCGCCGCCGGTTTCACGGTTGGCACTGCGGCCCTGAGCGGGGAATTTCCTGCCGAGGGTGACGGTCTCACCGCACAGGTGCAGTCCATCCTCGCGATCACGCTCGACGCGGGTCGCCGATCGACCGCACCCCGGCGCATCGGGCTCGTGGCGCACAACGAGCGCAAAGCCCAGCTGGCTGCCTGGGTCGCACGGCATGCCAAGGCGCTGCAACACCACCGGCTGATCTGCACAGGCGGGACCGGGGCCATGTTACTCCATGCGCATCCAGAATTGTCGATCCATCGTCTCCACCGCGGCGGTCGGGGTGGGGACCTCCAGCTGGGTGCGATGATCGCAACCGGTGAGCTGGACGCTGTCGTGTTCTTCGCCGACCCACACTCGCAGCACACGAGTGACGTCGATCTTCAGGCGCTCATCCGTCTGGCGATCATGCACGACATGCCGATCGCCAACAGCCCGACAGCTGCAGATCTGATCGTTGCGGCGAACCTGCCGGGTTGAGGCAATCGTCGTGAGGATGACGGATGTGGACAGCCCGGAGTGAAGAAGGATGCTGCCGGCGGGGCTCCTGTTCTCGGTCCTAGCCCATGAGATGCCTTCGCGAAGATTCTGATGCACTCGCTCTTGAATTCGGCCGCCCACGATCAACTCAAGGAACGTCGGCCGACGAGGCTCGCTAGCGAAGTAGAACGCGCCGCGGCAGAATTCCGCGTCCTCAGAGTGCTTCCCTCCGAACACCGTATCAGGCTTCATGTTCGAGCAGTTCCGTCCGTTCACGGTATCGGTCGACGATGTGGACATCTTCGGCGTTCAGGGTGGACGTGGACCGCCGCTTCTCCTGCTCCACGGCTATCCCCAGACGCACGTGATGTGGCACAAGGTCGCGCCGGACCTGGCCGAGCACTTCACCGTCGTAGCGACCGACCTCAGAGGCTACGGCCGGTCGTCCAAACCCGCTGCTCGACCCGATCACGCGAACTACTCGAAGCGAGCCATGGCCGCGGACATGGTCGGGGTCATGAATCAACTCGGGTTCGATCGATTCGCGGTTCTCGCGCACGACAGGGGCGCACGCGTGGCCCACAGGATGGCTATGGATGCACCGGAGGCTTTGCGTCGGATGATGCTGTTGGACATTGCCCCCACACGTGAGATGTACGCCAACACCGACCAGTCCTTCGCTCGAGCGTACTGGCATTGGTTCTTCCTGATTCAGCCCGCTCCCCTGCCTGAACGGATGATTGGCGCGGATCCGCGGGCGTATTGGCTCGACAAGTGCGGAGCCGGGTCCGCGGGCCTGACGCCGTTCACGCCCGCCGCGCTCGAGGCGTACTTGTCGGCCTTCGAGGATCCCCGAACCATCGCGGCGAGCTGCGAGGATTATCGGGCCGCTGCGACGATCGACCTGAAGCACGACGACGAGGACGAGGGGCGGAAGGTGTCGTGCCCGATTAGAGTGCTCTGGGGCCGTCGCGGTGTGATCGAGACACACTTCGACTGCCTCGCGCTATGGCGTGAGCGTGCTGACCACGTGGATGGGCACGCGTTGCCAGGGGGGCACTACCTGGCCGAGGAGCTACCCGAGGAGGTGCTTCTCCACGCGCTCGAGTTCTTTCGGGAGGGGAATTGAATGGTGCGGAGACCTACATATCGGATCGCGACCATTCCCGGGGACGGGATCGGCAAGGAGGTGATACCGGCCGGCCAACGGGCACTCGAGGCAGTCGCGAAGCGTCATGGATTCGAGGTCGTCTGGGACGACTTCGACTGGTCATGTGAGCGTTTTGCAGAAACGGGGAAGATGATGCCGGACGATGGGATCGCCCGAGTGCGGTCCCATGACGCAATCTATCTCGGTGCAGTGGGATTCCCCGGCGTCCCGGATCACGTCTCACTCTGGGGCCTGCTCATCCCCCTTCGTCGAGAGCTGGATCAGTACGCCAACGTTCGTCCTGTGAAGCTGCTCAAGGGGATCCGGTCGCCGCTCGAAGGCAGAGGGCCTGAGGACATCGACTTCGTGGTCGTCCGAGAGAACGTGGAAGGCGAGTATTCCGAGGTCGGGGGGCGCGTGTATCAAGGGACCGATCGCGAGGCTGCAGTTCAGGAGGCCGTGTTCACTCGCCACGGGGTGGACCGAATCATGGACTACGCGTTCGGCTTGGCCGAACAACGGCCTCGACGACACGTGACGTCAGCGACCAAGTCCAACGGGATTGTCCACACGATGCCGTTCTGGGACGAGCGCTTTGTGGCCGCCGCAGGCCGGTACCCGAGCGTCGAAACGGCCCAGTTCCACATCGACATTCTCACTGCGCATTTCGTGCTACATCCGGATTGGTTCGATGTGGTCGTCGCATCAAACCTCTTCGGTGACATCCTTTCAGACCTTGGGCCGGCGGTCGCTGGATCCATTGGTATCGCTCCGGCCGCGAACATCAACCCGGAGCGCTCGTTCCCCTCGATGTTCGAACCCGTGCACGGATCTGCTCCAGACATCGCCGGCCAGGGAATCGCAAATCCGATCGGTGCGATCTGGAGCGGCGCGATGATGCTCGAGCACCTGGGCCACCCCGAGGCGGCTCGAGAGTTGGAAGCGGCGATCGAGACGTCGCTGGGGTCAGCGAGGTCCCGTACCCGCGATCTCGGTGGCTCCGCGGATACCAAGGCCGCGCTCAACGCGGTCCTGGCTGCGTTGACCTGAGCACCCGGGCTACGGAACAGGGACGTGCTGTGGTCGAGGGTCTCCTGATCGCCGCGCTGCGCTTGTCACCCGATGGGTCTTCCCGTACACGTCGCGATCGTCAGGATGCCCCTGAATCAGGCCCCAGAAACAAGGATGAATCGCTATGCGAGCCGAAGACGTAATCGAGACGTTGGGCCTCGAACCGCACCCCGAGGAGGGAGGCTTCTACAGAGAGACGTATCGTTCGACTACCGGCTTCATGCCCGGCGCGTCGTTCGAAGGTGAGAGGTCTGTGGGCACCGCCATCTATTTTCTGCTCACTCCCTCCACTTTTTCCGAGATGCACCGACTCCCGGGTGACGAGATTTTCCACTTCTACCTGGGGGACCCGGTCGACATGCTCCTGCTCCATCCTGACGGTGGAGTCGAGACGCCGACTCTGACGTCTGATATGCTGGAAGGACGGCCCCAGGTCATCGTCCCCGGAGGCGTCTGGCAGGGGTCGCGGTTGAGAGAGGGCGGCTCCTTCGCGTTGCTCGGAACGACGATGGGGCCTGGCTTCGAGTTCGCGGATTACGAGCGTGGCACCGCCGACCTGCTTGAATCCTATCCTGAGCATGCGGACATGATCACGGGCCTGCTTCGGTAGGCCAGGGCTCCCTGACACGGAATTCCCGCAAACCCTGCTGGGCCTGTCCGATCCCTTCCTGATGGACGTCGGGGCCTGGTGTGCGTATAGAATGCGGTTATCGAATTCCAGATCGTTGGAGGGCTCGCTCTGCTCGACTCCAGCGGTACCCAGCGGAGGTGTCTTGCGATGGATCCGTATGTAGACGCAGCTCATCAACAGGCCGTGAAGTCGGTCGAGGAAGGTGGCTTCCCCGTTGGCGCGGTTCTCGTGAAGGACGGTCAGGTGATCGGTTCAGGGTTCAATCGGTATGCCCAGACCGGTGACCCCACGACCCACGCCGAGATCGAGGCGATTCGCGATGCCGCCGCCCGGGCGGGCGAAGGCCGGTCGATGGACGTGCTGGCTGGAGCGACCTGCTATACGACCATGATGCCGTGCGAGATGTGCTCGGGGGCGATCATCCGATTCGATCTGGCTGCGGTCGTGGTGGCCGAGGTCAGCTCCTACCCCCCCGCGGACACCCGGCGAATGCTGGAGGAACGAGGCATTCGTGTCGAGATACGAGACGAAGACGCGTGCAAGGCGACCGTCGAGGCGTACTACGCCGAGCATCCGGAGGCCCGTGGGGCCGGCCGGCCGAGTGATCGTCGATGGTCACGGCCGCCCGGCTGATCGACGAAACCGGCTGAGTGAGGGGCGAGGAGCGAGCCGAGCCTTCAGCTGGGAATGGAGCAAGCCACCACAACCTTCGGCCGGACGGCCCATGCGCTGCGAGCGCAGGACTGGCGGTCGCTTGCGATCGAACTCGTGGTCATCGTCCTCGGGGTGGTCGGTCTGCAGGCCAATAACTGGAACGAGAGCGGTGCGGGACGGAGCCCGCTCACGCGAATCGGTCGGGCCGGTAGGGCTGGAGCAGGTCGACGGACACTCCGTCCAGGATCTCGATCGCAGCCAGGCGACTCAGGGTGGCAGCCAGTGTGAAACCACTGTGCGTGACGATCGGGTACAGGCCCGGCACGCTGGAGGCGAATCCGATGATGGGATGGCCGTCGATCGGCAGGGGACGCCACCCCACGGTGACGTCATCGAGATGGGCCTGCCCCATCGTCGTAAACCTTGATCTGGCCATCGAGAAGACGGCCTCGGCCTCTGCCTGCTCGGATGCAGGCCGGTCCGTACTGTAGACCGGCTGGCCCACGAATCCTCGGCCGATGACGTGCCGGCCACTCGGCTGAGGAATTACGAAGACATCGGGCCCGGCCACGATGGACGGAAGATCCGGGGCGGGGCCCGCAGTATGGGCTAGAACACCGGGCGCGGGCCGTAGCGGGACGTGCACACCCAGCCACGCGGAGATCGTCGACGTATCGACGCCTCCGGCGACCACGACGGCGTCGGCGGGGATGACGCCGGAGTCGGTCCGGACAGCCGAGACACGTCCATTCGCGAGTTCGATACCCTGTACTTCCGTGTTGAGGCGAATGTCGGCGCCCAGTGCCGATGCGGCGCCCGCCAGGGCTCGCAGAGCCTCGACCGGCTCCACGCCGCCCTCTAGCGGTGCGAAGACACCGGTGGTCAGGCCGGGGTCGATGATCAGAGCCGGCACCAGGTCCCGGATTCGCTCCGCATCGACGAGCTCCATCGGGTATCCCCAGCCTTGCTGCCGCTCGGCAGCCGCAAGGAGGGTGGCCCCGGCCTCGGCATCGCCACTCCATTCGAGACGGCCACCCCATTTGACCCGGATGCCGTCGACTTCCTGTTCAAGCTCATGCCACGCCAACGTGCTCAGGCGGCTGATCTCGAAGTAGTGACGGGGGAGCTTGCTCTGGTGAGCGTTGATCCACGCGCCTGACTTTCCGGACGCGCCGGCTCCGAGCTCTGCCCGCTCGCAGAGCGTCACCTCGGCTCCGCGCTTCGCCAACCGGTAGGCGGTCGAGCACCCCAGGATACCGCCGCCGATCACCACGATGCGGTCGGCGCGGGGCCGGAATCCATGCGCGACGGCAAGCGGGATGCCGGCGAAGAGCTCCAGGAGGTGTCGGCGATCCAAGGGCTGCTCCCTCCTCCGTGTGCGGCTGTGTTATGGACGAACTCCCAATGCAAGCTTCCCGGAACCACTGCGTGCCGCAACCTGACGGGATGCGATCCAGCGGATTCGGGAGGCCCGCAGGACCATGCGAATTTCTTGCACTCTCAAAGCACGAGCCGTAGAAGTCCCCATCGCTGAATATCGGGGTTTCGCCAGTCGCGGGGAGAAGCTGATGGCCGGTCGGCCTCATGTGCTGGAAGAAGTGTGTCACCGGAAGGTTCGAAAGATCGAATGCGATGTCGCCATCCTGCCCTGGGGCGCGACCGAGCCTCACAATTTCCATCTCCCTTTCGGAACCGACACGTACCAGGCGGCAGCGGTGGCCGAGGGTGCGTGCGGGCTCGCCATGGAGGAGGGGGTGAGGGCCATGGTGCTTCCCGCCGTCCCGTTTGGCGCCAACGCGCAGCAGCTGTCTACACCGTTGACCCTCAACCTGAATCCGAGCACGCACGCCCGAATCCTCTCGGATATCGTCGACAGCCTCGAGCATCACGGCGTGGAGAAACTCCTCGTGTTGAATGGCCACGGCGGGAACGACTTCAAGCCCATCGTTCGAGAGCTTCAGCCCAAGAGTGCAGTGTTCATATGCTGCGCCAACTGGTGGACGGTGTGTGACGGATCGCGATACTTCGAAGAGCCCGGGGATCACGCTGGAGAACTGGAGACGAGCGTCATGGGCCACCTGCGGCCCGATCTGGTTCTCGACCTCTCGGAGGCCGGGCCGGGGAGGGAAAACCAGTTCCGGCTCAGGGGTCTGAGGAAGGGCATCGCGTGGGCGCCCCGTGAGTGGGCACGGGTGACGGACGATACGGGTGTCGGAGACCCACGCCGGGCTACGCCCGAGAAGGGAGCAAGATTCTTCGACGACGTCTGCCGAGTGCTTGCGGACTTCATCGTCGAGCTCGCTCATGCCGACAGGCACGACCTCTATGAGTCAGCGCAACAGGACCCCTGACACGGATCGGCAGCCGACGCGGCGACGTTCGAGTGAAACTCGTGTCGGACGGTGGCGGGCCTGAGGATGCGGCACCAAGATTCCGCATCGTCAGAGCACCCCGTGTGGGCCCGGCCTGACAACGTGTATTCTCCAGCCCCCCGAGATGTATGACCCTGTTCGAGTACCTGGCGATCGCCTACGCGCTTGTGCTTTCGCTGGCAGCGGTCCGTCTCTTGAATGGCCTGTCCCATGCGATGTCGGCGGCTCGCAGGTATTGGGTCCATGCATCGTGGCTGTGGCTGATGCTCTTCTCCGTCCTGCTCCTGTTTTGGCAGCATTGGTCGACCCACGACCTGGAGTGGACGTTTCTTACCTTCGCGATGAACCTGGCTGGACCGGGCATCCTGTATTTTCTGGCCTGCACCATCGTCCCCGACGAGGCAAAGGGTATCGATTCCTGGCGGGACCATTACTTCGCGGCACGCCGCCAGTTCTTTGGGGGGCTCTGCGCCTGGGCCCTCCTGATGGTCTTGAACACGACCCTGCTCCTGGGCGTGCCACTCGTGCACCGTTCGCGACTCATTCCACTCGGATTGATGCTCGTCGGTGTGTCCGGGCTTACGACGGACCGCCCCGCGGTGCACGCGGCCATACCCATGGCCGTCCTCGCCATCGCGATCTTTGCCGTGGCGATCTTACTCCAGCCGGGCTCGCTCGCGCTCTCGACTGCGTCACCGGGGCCGATGTGAGGTGACCGCCTGAATCCGAGGACCCGCGGGAGCCCTCCGCTGAAGAAGGGCGAGCGTGCTCGGGGGCAGGCTCGCAGGGGCGCGCAGCGACTCGCTCCGGTTCGCTAGCGTTCACATCGGGGCTGCTGCAGACTTCGGCGACGTCGGGAGTCCGTTTCACTCAATCGAGGTAGCGTGTCCAAGATTTCGAAGACGCATGTGACGGTCTTGCGCGCTGCGGTGACCTACGGGCTGAACGGCTTGCCGTCCGCGAGTACCGGTGGCGGTGAGGTCACGGATCGAGTCGGGCTTCCTCGTGCAGAGTTCAATCGAGCAGCGAAGGAGCTCGAACGTCGTGGCCTGCTCACGCAGCAGGCCGGCCGCTGGAGGGTCACGGACCCGACCCTGTCGGCCTATCCCCGAGATGACTCTGGCGACCTCTCTGTCGACGAAGGGGATTGGATCGCCTTCATTGCGGAGGCAGCGGACGCTTGCGAGCGAGTATGAGTGGGCCGAACTCGAACCTATGCTTCACATGCGATCCCGGGGGGCGACATGACACGGCCGAGTGGATCTTCGGTGACTGAGTGCCTCGGCAGACCACGGGCACAGGCGCGACAAGTCCTACGTATCGGAGTGGTGAGTGGAGAATTCTGAGTCGTTTCGTATCGCAGCCGTTCAGGCCGCACCGGTGTTTCTCGATCTCGATGGGACGCTCGACAAGGCGTGTGACCTGATCCAGCGTGCTGGGGCGAACGGCGCGCAATTGGTGGCCTTCCCGGAGGCATTCGTATCTGGCTATCCGGTCTGGGTCTGGTTCATTCCTTCCGGAAAGACCCATCCGCTGAGGGATCTCTACTCGCGACTCCACGAGAGTGCGGTCTCCATTCCGGGGCCCGCGATCGATCGACTGTGTGCGGCCGCGGCCGCGGCGAACGTGACGGTCGCGATCGGTGTCAACGAGCGGAACTCGGAGGCCAGTGACGCCACACTCTACAACACGCTCGTATACATCGGACCCGAAGGCCGCGTGCTTGGTCGGCACCGGAAGTTCGTACCTACGGCCGGTGAGCGCCTCGTATGGGGGCAGGGAGATGGAAGTGACCTTGAGGTGTACTCGCTGCCCTTCGCCCGGGTCGGTGGCCTTCTTTGCTGGGAGAACTACATGCCCCTCGCGCGCTACACGCTCAGCGCGTGGGGTGAGCAGGTGCACGTCGCCCCAACCTGGGATCGGGGCGAACCGTGGATTTCGTCCATGCGCCATATCGCGAAGGAAGGTCGCTCGTTCGTACTCGGGGTGTGCCAAGCCTTCCATAAGGACGACATACCCGACGACCTCGACTTCAAGGAAGAGTATCTGGGGGGGATCGGTGATTGGGTGAACCCCGGCCTCAGTGTGATCGTGGACCCGGACGGGAAGATCGTGGCTGGCCCGCTGGAGGAAGAGGAGGGGATCCTCTACGCTGACGTACAGCCCCACCAGCTAGTGGGGCCGAAATGGCAACTGGACTCTGCGGGGCACTACGCTCGTCCCGATGTATTCGAGCTTCGCTTCCACCGCCGGGCCGCGCCCTTCATCCAGGTGATCGATGACGAGGATCCGGACGGTACTGGGCCGGAGACGGTCTGACGTGGAGCGTCGCCGCAGTCGGATCGAGAACGCCGCCTTGCTGGCGGAGATCGTCAGCGCAGTAGCGGTCGTGATCTCACTCGTGTACGTGGCCTCCGAGATCAAGCAGAACACGAGGGCGCTTCAGGAAAGCAACGCGCAGGTCGTGCTGACTCTGGGGCATTCATGGAGCGATTGGTTCCGGGACGAGACCTTCGCGGCTGCCGTAGTCGTCGCCTACGCAGATCCCGCCGATTTGACCGCCGTTCAGAGCCGGTAAGTGAGTGCGTGGATTGGTCGTGGGCTCGACGTCTGGGAGTCCGCCTTCTCGTCCCGGCAGGAAGAGCTGATGTCCGACGAGCTGTTCGACGCGTGGGATGCGTCGTTCGTGGCTCTGATGGGACGGCATGAGGTCTGGCGCCCCGCTTGGTCAGAAAAGCGGCATTCGTACCATGAGTCCTTCCAGTCCTACGTGGACTCTGTCGTCGCGCAGTAGGAGGCAGCGGCCAGCCTGCACGCGCGTGTGCGGCTGGCCATCTCGATGAGCAGGTCGACCATCTCGATGAGCAGGTCGGCCGCGACTACAGCACCGTGCCGACAGCGTGCCCGACCAGGGCGGTGAGGCCCATCGCGACCGCACCCCAGAGAACGACGCGCCCAGCTCCACGGATCACGCCGGCTCCGCCGGCGCGGGCGGCGACGCCCCCCAGCACCGCGAGTGATGCCAGTGATGCACCGGTGACGAGCGGTCCGGTTGTCTCGCGAGGAGCGGCCATGGCTACGCCGAGCGGAAGCGCCGCCCCGACCGCAAACGCCAGGGCCGAGGCCAGCGCTGCCTGAATCGGACGGGCTGCGTGGACCTCCGTCAGACCGAGCTCATCCCGGGCGTGAGCCCCCAGGGCGTCGTGAGCCGACAACTGCTCCGCGACCTGCCGCGCAAGCGACGTGTCGAGGCCACGGCTCACGTAGATGTCTGCCAACTCCTGGAGCTCCTTTTCCGGATTTCGCTCCAGTTCACGTTGCTCACGCCGCAGGTCCGCGACCTCGGAATCCGCCTGACTGCTGACCGAGACGTATTCGCCGGCGGCCATCGACATCGCTCCCGCCACGAGCCCGGCGACGCCGGCCAGCAGGACCTGGCCGCGGGCAGCCTCCGCCGCGGCCACACCAACTACGAGGCTCGCGGTCGATACGATGCCGTCGTTGGCGCCCAGGACCGAGGCCCGCAGCCATCCGATTCGTCCAGTAAAGTGGGGCTCGGCATGCCAGGAGTGGGTCATGGTCCGTCCATACGTGTGCTCAGGCCGGCATGCGTCGGGCGCATGCGTTCAAGCCACGAAGCTAGGAGCCTGAGCCGTACGCGCGAGCACGGCCGAATTCGACGCAGAGGGCGCGGCGATGGACTCCGTGCTCGCGGAGAACGACCGCGTCATCTCGTGGTTTGAGATCGTGCTCAGGCGTACCGATCCCGAGCTGCCACGGCTCTCCGAGGATTCGATCCAAGTGGTCGGAATCCAGATCCAGGACTACCAGATCTGGAAAGCTGGCTTCGGTGCCCCGTAACCGTGCTCCAGACGGGTCAGATGCCCCATGCTCCCTCGATGAAGTCGATGAAGGTGGAGTCCATGAGAGGCCGAAGATCGGGCCAGATGGTCGGCGGCCCGTCCTGAATCGTGGTCGTCCACCCCATCGATTGCAGTGCCTCGGGTGGTAGCAGGCCGAGCTCCACCTGTCGGTAGACGTTCTCGAACATCCGGAACGTCGAGACCAGCACCGACGCCATCTGATCTCGTTCTGCCTGGGTCAGTGTGGCCCACCACTCGGGGTCGTCCCCAGCCCTGATTCGCCCCCAATACAGCGAATTCAGTTCCGGGCTGAGTGCGGCTTCGAGCCAGTCGTCCGCGGTCGCGATGCCGAGCTCCTGATAGGCCGCCGCCTCCGCCAGCTGATTGTTCTGACGGATCTCCGTTCCCACGAAGGCCAGTGAGGCGATCACGCCGATGGTGGCCAGCGACTCCCGAATTGTCTTGCCGGTCATTGGAGTTCCCCGTTGGTACGTCAGTACTGGCCGAGTGCGGCTCGCAACACGGGCTCGTAGGCATCCGCATATCGAACCATGCCCAGGTCGCTGGGGTGTGACCCGTCGGTCGCCGCCTCCCCGTCGCTCCCGAGCAGTTGTTCGCCCTGCAGGTAGAAGAGGTTTGGGACGCCTTCGTCCTGGAGCTCGCGGTACGCCCGACCGAGGGCTTCCCGATTCGTCCGGTGGCGCTCTTCGCGGGCCGGAAAGAACCGTGTATTCGTGAAGGATCGATCCTCCACGAGGACGATCGGGGTGTCCGGATGTGCTTCTCTGAGCTGCCGCACCAGCGGTGCTGCCCGTTCG
The DNA here is from genome assembly GCA_964492085.1 of uncultured Gemmatimonadaceae bacterium. Classification (GTDB taxonomy): domain Bacteria; phylum Gemmatimonadota; class Gemmatimonadetes; order Longimicrobiales; family Gaopeijiaceae; genus UBA2589. Next base: position 20,662 of record CAZBHZ010000030.1, read on the forward strand.
TCCACCATCGATTCCTGCATGTTCGGCAGGCAGTCGATCGCAACGACGCACGGGTCGAGCTCCGCAAGCAGGGCGCCGACCTCGGGCTCCATACGTCCGTTCCCGGAGAAGCCGAGGTTGATGGTCGGCCGGTTCAGCCGGCGACCCAGGAGCGCGGGAATGGCCATCCCCGGTCGAGAGGCCGAGGCTCCGTGCATGATCGAGGTTCCGTAGAAAAGCATCGGACGCTGGCTGCGCGGGGCGACGGGCTCGAATGAGGCACCGGCATCCACCCCGATCTCGAGAGACTCGACACCATTGTAGAGCGGCAAATACATCGTGTATCGGCGTGTGCCGGGGGCGAGGTCGGCCGCGATCTCGGTCTCGACGGTCCGCGCTCTCGGACCCGTGACCGCCACCCAACGCTCGACTCCTTCCGTGTCGGTCGCGTAGAGATCCACCCCGCTGACGCCTGTGGCGGGCATGATCGGAAGTGCCAGTTCATCGTTGAGAAGGGAGTAGCGGACATGGATCCCCGGAGCATCCGTCGTGAAGCGGACCGTCATGCCCGCCGAATGACGGGACAGCTCCCACACCGGGGGGCGCACGACTCCCTCCGCTCGCGCGGGTAAGCGATCGAAATACCTCGCAGTGTCTGACCAGCCTTTGCCTTCGACTCCCCAATCCCGGACGTCGTGCCACGTCACATCGGCGTGCTGGCTCAGGAGTGGTCGGGGTAGTGCCGCAGCCGCCGCACCGCCGGCTACGATATGCAGGAAGTGGCGCCTCGAGGTGGTCATGGTCGGGTCGGGGATCAGGGTCAGTGGTCTTCCGTGGAGAGCGCCTCACGCCGCTCCGCGTGGATAAGGGTCAGGATCGAACGAAGGCTTTGTTGCACGGTGACCAGATCATCGAAGAGGAACCGGATCTCCGTGACCCGAGATCCTGAATCGGGTCATGAGTGGCCCATGAGGCCTGCGATGGAGTGGTCATGGACGGTCGGAGCAGGGGAAGCCGTGACGATGGCCAGCATCCTCCCCGTGCGCCAACTCCCGGACACCTCGGTCACTACCTCGGGGTCCGGGCGTCGCTGTATGTTGGCGAATCACCACAACGTCGCTGGAGGAAGGCGAATGCGTGCAGGCATCCGTTCGACGCTCGTTCCGATCATGATCCTTCTGGCGACCGGAGCGGTCTGGCCCGCCTGTCTGGAGGCGCAGGACCGGGGCGGTCGGGGTAATCCGGCCGGGCCACAAACGGTCACGCTCTCAGCGCAGGTGAAGGCGCAGATCGGTGACTTCTATTCCGCTCGGGCCGCAACTGAGGTCCAGGCTCTGCCACCTGGAATCCGGCGCCGGCTCGAGCGTGGAAAGCCCTTACCTCCGGGGATCGCGAAGAAGAGTGCCCCGCCCGAGCTGAGTTCGCGACTGAGCCTCCCCGAGGGCTTCGAGATCGTAGAAGTCGGTCTCGATGTCCTCCTGGTCGAGGTGGCGACGGACATCGTCCATGACGTGCTCATGGACATCATTCGCTGACGCCGCGTTCCGGTCCCGGCGTCAGGGACGTCGTCCGACCTGGTCCGCGGCGGGTCGCCGATCGTCCAGTTCGTCCATTCTGAAACGGACACTCACCACGTAGGGCTCTTCACCGGTGGTCCAGTGACCATACGTCGTGGTGACGAAGGTCTCGTCCTCCAGAAGCTCAAGACCCGGGTACGCCGCATCCCAGGCGTCGGTGTTGTCCATGAAGCGCACCCGGAAGTCACCGGAGCGGTTCTGAACGAGGTCATCCCAGTGTCCGATCCAGGCGACCCAATCGCCGCGGGTCGGGCTGTCCTCCGCCATGTCCCGAAAGGTGATCACCAGACGACCATCCGGCGCATATCGGGCGGTGTGTCTGTCTCCGGTGAGGGCTCGCGGTAGCTCTCTCGGGGGAGACCAGGTCTCGCCGTCATCGGTCGAGAAGACGACGAAGGACTCTCGGGCTCGCGAATTCTCTCGCAGGAGAAGCGCCAACGTCGATCCGTCGGGCGAGACGACGAGACCGGGCTCGCACAGGTCCGCGTCGTCCAGTTCCGCGATCACCCACGGGTCACTCCACGATATACCAGCATCGGAGGAGCGAGTCGCGAACACCTGGAAGAGCCCTGGCTCTCCCGAATCTCGCAGGAACCGACCATCATCGTGGAAGAAGGCCAGCAGGTCTCCGTCCTCCTGCTGGTGAAGGGACGCCATGGCCACGATGCCCCCGAAGTCTCCGATCGACTCGAGCTGGGACCAGCGTTCCCCGAGGTCATCCGATATGGCGCTTCGAATCGGGTAGAGTCCCGAGAACATGATCAGGCGGATGCCGCCGTCCGGACGCTCGACCTGAAACAGGGTCGGCACTTCCTGCGATGTTGCCCAGGACTCCGGCACCGGAAGGCGTTCGCTCCAGCTGTGTCCCCCGTCGACGCTCCGCTTGTAGACGATCGGTCCGCGGCCGTGCCCCTTAGGGTACACGGCGAGGAGGGTTCCGTCGGGCAGGAGTTGTGTGGTCGGGTGCCCGAGATACTGCCCTGGTTCTCGATCGACGACGACCTGTCGTCCGGTGTCCATCGCCAGATCGACGAGGGAGAGCCCGAAAAGAGCGTGGTGCGCGGTCTGAAGTCCGGGGTCGACGACGTTCGTCTCCGGGACGCTCTCGACTCCGCACGCTGTTCCCGCCAACAGCGCTGCGGTGAGCCAGACAAGATCGGGACACCGCATCGTCCGGCCCTTCACGCGAGACACCAGTGCTCGATCAACTCCAGTTCATCCATGTGATGGACAACTGGAGGACGGTGGCGACCGATACCCACGCGAGGTAGGGGGCCTGCGCGATCGCGACCCAGCGATAGTACGTCCAGATCACGGCGACCATCCACACGATGGTCGCCCAGACGATCACGATGTCAATCGACGCGAGGGGAAGATTCCGCAGGCCGAACTGTATCGGGGTGAAGATCAGGTTCGCGATCAGGTTGATGGCAAAGGGTAGAGCCACCAGGCGCGGGATGGTTCCGCGGACAGCCTGAACGAAGACGAACCCGAACGTCACGATGATGATCGGATAGATGATCTGCCACATGAGTCCGATGAACTCGGGCTCTGGCGTCCACGACGGCTTCCTCAGCGCTTCGTACCAGTCCCTGAACTCCATCGTGCCGGCTCCAGCCTGTCGGACGCACCGAAATGATCGAGGCGGAAGTTAGGGTGCGAGTGATCCGATGGCGAAGAGCTTCCGCGGAGGGGTCTCGGGGCTCCAGCCGCCGGCACCTCGGGCTGACGCCGGCATTGCTGGCGCTCGCGCCGGCGCTGATCCACAATGCTTCAGAGCCTTGATCAGGAGGACCCGGAGCCATCATGACAGAGTCTCGTGGCCGGATCGGCGCAGTCGCGAAGGCGGCGTGCCTGCTCCTCACCGGCATGCTCATCCTTCAGGGGTTCGGCTACGGAGTCGGCTTCTTTCTGGACCCGGTCTCGGGGCTGGGGGAGTTCGCCTCTCCGCCGCGCGCGGAGCACGACCATCTCACGGTGGCTTTGGTCGGTCTGGTGGGGGTCGCGATGATCGGGGCCTCGGTTCTCCTGACGTGGGCGGCCGTGCTCGTGTTCAAGGACGACGTGCACGGGCCGTCGATGACGATGCTCGTCGGGGCCCTGTATGTCCTGGTCGGTATTAGCGCGTATCGGGTTGGCTGGATGTGGGACGCGACGTTTTACGTCGGCAGCGGGGGGCTTCTCGTTGCCCTCTCCGTCGCGGTTCGCCGATTCAGGCTGGGTGCCGTGCGGTAGATGATGAGCGCGTCATGCACAGGTGCTCAGCCGTACTTCGATCGGTGCTGGCGCCTCCGGCGAGGCCGGTACAGAATCGAACGCGGGCGGTCGCGGTGCCCGCGTGTCGGATACTCCGTTTTCGTCGAATCCATCTGAAGGGGATACTTCCGTGATCATGCAGATCGTGCATCTCAAGAGTCCGTTGTCCGCGGGCGAACTCATGGAGAAGGCACGGGAGCGTGCGCCCCAGTTCAGAGCTCTACCCGGGCTTTTGCAGAAGTACTACATCGATCGGCCAGGGGACGGCGAGTACGCCGGTGTGTACCTGTGGGACTCGATGGAATCGCTTCAGTCCTTCCGGGAATCGGAGTTGGCCGGAACGATTGCGGTGGCGTACCAGGTCACGGAACCACCGGTCGTCGAGATCAGCGAGGTCATGTTCCCTCTGCGAGACATGTGAGGCGGTCCGATGGGGACGTTGACCGACCCTCTTCGGGCCGAGCGGAAGAGGCCCCGTGGGACCTTCACGATCCACGGGCCGATTGCGAAGGCGGAAGCCGTCGTGTAGGAGTCCTTGCCTCAAGTGGTGCTTCAGGGGGATCGCGTGGTTGACCGGTACGTAGATCGACGAGCGTTTATTTCGCGAAGCTCGGCTGCCGCCGCGGCCGTGGTTCCGCTCGCGCTTCTCGCTCGTATGGAGGGGCAGGCTGGCTCTGACGTCCCACAGGAGGACTGGGTACGTCGCGCGCGGGCTCAGATTCCGGCCTCGACCGAGAGCGTCTACTTCCAGACGGGGGGCATCGGACCGTCGTCCCGTGCCGCGATCGAGACGGTGGTCGACCGGCTTGAATACCAGAACCGAGGCCCGGCGGATCCGCGCTATTCTGCCGACATGGCGCGCATCGAACCCGATCTGAGAGCGTACCTCGCCTCGACCTTCGGGGTCGGCCCGAGGGGCGTCGCGCTCACGCACAGTACGTCCGAGGGGATCAGCATCGCCGCGTGGTCGCAGAATTGGGCACGCGGGGACGAGGTGATCCTCAGCAACCAGGAGCACCCGGCCAACGTGATCCCGTGGTACGTCCTTCGCGATCGTTTCGGGATCGTCATTCGGGAAATCAATCTCGATGCCGGCACCTCTCTGCTCGACGAGGTGCGGAGCGTTCTGTCCTCGAGAACGCGGATGGTGAGCCTGAGCCACGTCTCACGGAATAACGGTCGAACCATCAGGGCGGCCGAATCGGCCGAACTCGCGGAATTGCTGCGGGCGAGGAGGATCGTGTACCACCTCGACGGAGCTCAGGGCCCGGGGTGCGTCCCGATGGACTTCGCGGAGCTCGGGTGTGACGCGTACAGCACGTGCGGCCACAAATGGCTGCTCGGTCCGAAGGGGACCGGCGCTTTCTTCGTACGGGAAGACGCACTCGATACGCTGCAGCTCTCGTGGGCAGGCAGCCACAGTCACGCCACGATGGATTACGAGGGCTCCTACACGCTCCTGCCGTCGGCGGCCCGATACGAGTTCGGCACGCGCGCGCTCGCCGATTTCGCCGGGTTCCATACCGCGGTGTCGTGGATGGAAGAGTTGGGTTTCGATCGTGTACTGACCCGAATCCAGGATCTCGTGTCCCATGCGGTCGAAGCGGTGGATGCTCGACCCGACCTGACCCTGACCTCTCCGCGGGCCGAAGCGGATCGTTCCGGTGTCTTCGTACTTCGTCTTCCCTCGGGGTGTGATGCCACCGAGGTGTACAACCGCCTCGCGGAAGAGCCGAGGGTCTTGAGTTCTCCCGTGCGTCGCGAGCGTGACCTCAGGCTTGCGATTCACTTCTTCAACACGGAGGACGAGATCGATGCCGCCATGGAAGGGATCGCGTCGCTCTGCTAGCGCCTGGTGAATGACTGCTCCGTGCACGGCCCGCGCCGGGTCTGACGTCGATTCCGTGGTCGCGCTCGTCATGGTTCCAGTCATCGCGTCCGAGGACGTCAGAGCGCTGAAGGGCGAAGTTTGCGAATGCTGAGCGAGGGCGATGATGAATGAGTGAATTCGAGTACCTGGCGGTCTTCGTTTCGCTCATTCTCGGTCTGGGGATTGCGCATCTCCTTCTCGGGCTCGGCCGCATGATTCACCGGCGTGACCGTTCACGACCCGATGCCGTCCATCTGTTGTGGACGGGTGCGGTCTTCTGGACTGTGGTACTGAACTGGTGGGTCTTCTTTCAGGCTCAGAACGTCACGGTCTGGAGCTTCGACTACTTCGTCGTCGTCGTCATATGGGCCGTGCTGTACTTTCTGCTCGCCGTGCTGCTGTTCCCACCGGATGTGACCGTCGACGAGGACTACTCGGTGTTGTTCGAGAGGAATCGGGTGTGGTTTCTCGGGATCTTCGTCGGCACCTCTGTCGTGGATATCGCTTTGACGGCGCTGCGCGGTGACGTGTTCGATCCGCCGATGTATCTGCCGCTCGCCCTCCACTTCTGCGTCCTGGGCGTCATCGGACTCTTCGTGACGTCACGGCGTTTTCACGTCGCGCTGGCTGGATACGTGCTGGGCATCGGACTGACGTGGTCGCTGGTCGTGCGCCGGTTCCTCGAGGGGTAGATGGCGTCGGGACCCTGGCGATGGACCTTCCGGCTATGGGTGGCCCTTCTGCTGAGCGCGTGTGGGACCGAAGAGCCGGCCGTGGATGCCTCCTCTCTGTCCCCCTTCGCTCCCGGTGTCGAGGGCGTCGCGCGCGTCTCGAACAATGTCACGGCGTGCATCGTGGATGCGATGTGCACGCTTACCCTCGACTTCGCGGATACGTCGGTGACGGCGGTCTATGGCTCGGGAGAGCGCCCGGCGCCGGCATGCGGCGTCGGCCGCACCGTCTCGAACGCGGCGTTCGACCTCGCAGCGACGGACGTCGTGACCGTGCTGCTCGAGCCGTGTGAGGGTGTCGGGCTCGTCGTGCGTTCCGTCGCCCGCCGGGGCGGAACATGACCGCGTCAGAGGCCGACCAGGGTACGCTGCCCTCGTACTTGCTGATCGTGAATCCGGTCGCCGGAAAGGGGGCGGGGGCCGCTCGTGCCGAGGCCCTGAGAGCGGCTCTGGCCGAGAAGCACGCCGTCCAGCTTGTGACGACCACCGGACGGGGCCATGCAACGCGGCTGGCGCGCACCCACGGCGGCAGCGTCGACCGGGTGATCGCGATCGGGGGAGACGGAACCCTCAACGAAGTGCTCACTGGGATGCTCGATCTCGGCGGGTCGGCCGATACACGCCCGTGCCTCGGTTTCCTCCCGGGAGGTACGGCGAACGTCGCGACCCGGGCCTTTCGGTTCATCGCGGAGCCAGGACGCCTGGCCGAGGCCCTGCCCGAGATGCCCGGGCGCCCGGTCGATGTCGGCATCGTCGAGTCGGGCGGAGGGGAACGCCCGTTCCTTCTCTGGTGCGGTGCGGGCGTGGACGCGGTCGTCATCGACGAGCTGAATTCCTCGCGTACGGGTCACATGGGTGTCACCGGTCTCGTCATGGCGGCGCCCCGGGTTCTCTCTGCCATCGCGCGATACGCGAGACCTGAGATCCGCATCCTCGTCGACGAGGAGGAACTACCCCGGGCGGCGAGTGTCATTCTGGCCAACGTCGGGGAGATGGCGTTCGGTGGAAGGCTTCACCCCGACGCCACACCCTTCGACGGAGAGGTCGACGTCGTGATGGTCGAGGAGGTCGGGCTGCTGTCGACCCTGGTCCACGGGGCGCGCATGGTGGGTTCGAGCCTGACTGCGTCTCCACGCGTGGCGCACCGGACGGGTCGGCATGTCGTCCTCCGTGGCGATGAGGAGGTACCCGTGCAGATTGACGGAGAACCGGCGGGGCACCTGCCCATCGACGTCCGAATGACGCCCGGCGCGGTTCGGCTTCTCGTGCCCGGGCCCGAGGTTTGTGCCGACCCCGAGGTGGCCCCAGGATGATGAAGCTCCACGCTTTCGCCGGACTCTTCATGATCACCGTTCCCGTTCCCACCTCGCGTCGAGGCGGCCGTCTCGGCCCGCGCGCATGACCAGCCTGAAGGGCCAGCTCCTGATCTCGAGTGGCGGTCTTTACGACCCCAACTTCCGACACACCGTTGTGCTCATTGGAGAGCACAACGTCGACGGGGCGCTCGGGGTGGTACTCAATCGTGCACTGAACGTCACCGTAGATCAGGCGATCCCCGAGCTCGGCGCCTTCGTGCCGCACGGGGAGGTGCTCTACCAGGGTGGACCGGTTCAGCCGGAGAGTCCGGTTCTGCTCGCCGAGTTCGAGGAGTTCGCGGGGGCGGACCTGCACGTCTTCGACTCGGTCGGCTTCCTGACCGGTGATGTGACGACGCCGCTTGACGAGGGCGTACGGCGGGCGCGCGTCTACGCCGGATATTCGGGGTGGGGTCCCGGGCAGCTGGAAGCCGAGATGGCCGAGGACTCCTGGATCGTGGAACCGGCGACGGTCGAAGACGTCTTTACGGACGCTCCGGATCTCCTGTGGAGTCGGGTGCTTCGGCGAAAAGGCCCCGAGTATGAGCGCGTATCGCGGATGCCCTTCGACCCTTCGATGAACTGATGTCACGTGAGACGGACACGCATCCGCAAGGATGGGACGGGAAGGTGAGCATGGAGACCACGGGGACGGACGGAGGGCGGGCGCTGCGCTCGCCGGTCTCGACGGCATGGATCCTGGTTGGCCTGGTTCTCGGCGGCTGTGCTGATGATGAACGACCGTTTGTCGCGCCATTTACCCAGCCTCCGTTCGACGGCACGATCTTCATCGACCCGGACATCATCACGGAGGCAGACCCCACCACCTTCGTGGGCCTCGTGTACTCGGGGCAGGGGTCCCGGCAGATGTTCGATCGTCGCGTGAACGGCTGGGTCACGCTCGATCCGTTCCTGTTCAACGCCACCTACAGCGACGGCCTGACGATCGAGGTCCAGGTGAACCCGGAGTTCGCTTCGGTGACGTCCGCGGAAGCAGAAGCTGTCTTCTACGCGGATGCCGTGGGCCGACTGCCGACCGCATTGCGGCTGGACGTGGAGACGATGTGGATTCACCGCGGGGTCGAGCTGTATGGAGGTGGAAACCGGAACATCCTGATCCACACCGGTCAGACCGCGGAGTACACCGGCCTGGGTATTCTCGAAGAGACGCTGGTCCACGAGGCCGCCCACACGTCGCTCGACGGGCGGTATGCGTCGTCGCCGGGGTGGCTCGCCGCGCAGTCGTCCGATCCCACGTTCATTTCGACGTATGCGCGTGACTTTCCTGCACGGGAGGATATCGCGGAGAGCTTCGTGCCGTATCTCGCGATTCGTTACCGGGCAGACCGAATCAGCTCCACGCTGCGCACGCGGATCGAAAACGCGATCCCGAACCGGATCGCCTTCTTCGACGGGTTGGGGCTCGACATGGTCCCGATCGTCCAGCCCTGACACCTCACACGGACATGCCCGTCGCTCGAGGGGCCGACCCGCTCATGGCCGGCCCCTCGAGCGCACGTCAACGCGTGGACGACTCCATCCGGTCAGGACGCGTCAGCGGCCCCGGCTCGGAACGGTGAGTCGCTCGCCGGGACTCGGCCGCACGCCCATTTCGTTCAGTGAGGTATTGAACGCCGGGATGCGGTCCATGATCAGCGTATTCAACCGTTCCACCAGAGGCGGTACCGCGTCCCAGGCGGCGTCGATCTGCCAGAGCTGATCCTCGGTCGGCAGGGTCGACGAGCCCTGGATGGCTCCAGCCACTCCGGTCCACCTCCGTGCCTCCCCCAGACCCTCGGAGACCTCCTCGAGCTCCGCCTGAATGGTCTCGAGCTCCCCCTGCAGCATGTCCGTATCCCCCTCGAAGTCCTCGAGCAGCTCCGCGGCTTCGTCGAGCTGACCGTCGAGGGTGCGTGCCGCCTGGGTCGCATCGTTCAACGGACCGGCCAGCCGGTGCAGGCTCATGAGCGCATCCTGGCGCGCGCGCCGATCGGCGATCGCCATCGGACGTCGGGGATCCGCTTCGATCCGGACGGTTTCGGACGACGACGTGCCACCGAGGTTCACGGTGACGGTATACATCCCGGGCATGACGATGGGCCCCTCCGGCGCTCCGCCGCCGAATCCACCCGGCCCACCACCACCGCCACCCCGGGGTGGATCGTAGGGGCGATCGTATCGCCAGTCCCAGAGGATTTCGTTGATGCCGGGCTCGTGTGGGCCGTCGAAGGTCCGAACGTGCTCGCCGGCTGCATCCGTGATCACGACGCTGAAGTCGACGTCATCCGACAGCTCGTCACGAACGTAGTAGCGCAGACGGGTGGCGCGCGGCGGATTGGGTGCGGAGTACGTCGCCCCGTAGAAGGGCCAGTCGCCTTTCTGCGCCCACATGATCGTATTCCTGATGGGGAACATGTGCGCCACGGACACCATGACCGCCTGAGACAGATGCTCCAGAGGACCGATGTCCTCGAGAATCCATGCGCTGCGTCCGTGCGTGCCGACGATGAGATCGTTTTCCCGCGGGTGAATGACGAGGTCGTCGACCGGTACCGTGGGGAAGTTGTTCTTGAGCCGCGTCCAGTTCTGCCCGCGGTCGATCGACACGTAGATCCCGATCTCGTTCCCGGCGAAGAGGAGGTCCGCAGCGCGATGGTGCTCGACGACCACGTTCACGGACCATCCGTTCGGCAGACCGTCGTCGATCCGCTCCCAGTCCTCGCCGTAGTTCTCGCTGACATAGACGTACGCCTCGTAGTCACCGTTGCGGTGTCCATCGAACGAGGCGTACACACGACCTGGTTCGTGAGCGGAGGGAGCGAGGCGACTGACGTAGGTACGCGCCGGCAGGCCGGGCACGTTTCCGGTGACGTCGGTCCAGCTGTCACCGCCGTCCATGGTGACCTGCACGTTTCCATCGTCCGTTCCCACGTAGATGACGTCCGCAGTGAAGTGTGACTCGCCCACGACGGTCAGGTTGCCGTACGTCGAGATCCCGTCGTGGATCGACATCATCGGCTCCGAGCCGGGCACGCCCATGATGTCGAGCTCGTTCCGGTCGATCTGCTTCGTCAGATCGATGCCTCCGACCTCTTCCCACGACATGCCCCGATCGCGAGACCGCATGAGGTAGTTACCACCAAGGAAAATGGTCGCCGGGTCGTGCCTCGAGATGAGGAGTGGGGAATTCCAGTTGAAGCGGTATTCCTTGGCGGTATCACCATTCTCCCGCGGTCCCGTGATTGGTCGGAGCGGGGTCTTCTCACCGGTGATCAGGTCGTACCGGTTCATGTTTCCGTTCTGGGACTCAGAGAAGACGATCGTCGAGTCGGTCGGGTCGACGACGGTCCAGAAGCCGTCTCCGTACGCCGTCTCGTACCAGTCCTGGTGCCGGATGCCGTGAAACGAACGCGTGTTCGACGGCCCACACCACGGATCGTTGTCCTGGAGCCCTCCACACACGTAGTACGGGTCCCTCATGTCGTGCGCGATCGTGTAGAACTGTCCGAGCGCGAGGTTGTCGAACATGCGCCAGTGCGCGGTCCCGTCCCAACTGGCGGAGACGCCGCCGTCGCTGCCCAGAATGAGGTGATCCGGATCTTCTGGATTGATCCAGAGGTCGTGATGGTCGACGTGAATCTGCGTCGCCCCGTCGCTACGGAAGGTCCGTCCCGCATCGTCCGAGACCATCAGGGCGCTACCCAGCACGTAGATGCGGTCGGAGTTGCTGGGGTCGATGCGGACCTGCGAGTAGTACATGGGCCGCGGGTTGGTGTCCGACATCTTCTCCCA
>CAZBHZ010000031.1:0-9616 GCA_964492085.1 uncultured Gemmatimonadaceae bacterium
TTCGTCGATACGCCTCTGGAGGAGTGTGAGAAGCGGGACGTGAAGGGCCTCTACGCCCGGGCCCGTCGTGGCGAGATCGCGCACATGACGGGCATCAGCAGCCCGTACGAGGCGCCGGAGAACCCTGAGGTACGGCTGGAGACGGTCGGTCGCGAGCCGGACGAAGTGGTGGCCGAACTCATGGTGCGACTCCGCGATCTTGGGGTGATCGCCTAGGCGGGACGACGACGACCCTTTACCCCGCTCGCACCATCCCTGAGCTTTCCTCATGAGCAACGAACAGCGACACGCCCGGCAAGTCGTCGCCGAAGGCGTCACGGCCTGGGAGCGCGACGACTTCGAGGCCGCCCTCGAGACGTTCCAGGGTGTCCTGAAGGAGTTCCCGCACTTCGCCGACGTCCAGAACAAGGCGGGCCTCTGCCTCGCCATGCTCGGACGGCTGGACGAGGCGCTCCAGCACTTCGACCATGCGCTCGGGTACAACTCCTCCTACGCGGAAGCCCATCTAAATCGCGGTATTGTGCTCAAGGACCTCGGTCGCCATGACGAGGCTCAGGCCGCCTTCGATCGAGCCGGTGAACTCGACTCGAAGGACTCTCAGGCCTTTCCCTCGGAGGTGGGCAACCGTCTGGCCGTAACGCACGCCCAGCTCGGCGATCTCTACCTCGTCGCGAACCACCCGATGGACGCCATCGAACACTACCGGGCCGCCCTCGAGATCCGCCCACGGTTCATGGACATCCGAAGCAAGTTCGCGGAAACCCTGATCGAGCTGGGTGAGCTGGAGCACGCCAAGGGAGAGCTCGAGTTGATCCTTGAGTCTCGTCCATCGTTCGTCGGTGCCCGAGTCCGTCTGGGAGTAGTCCACCATCGCCTCGGAGAGGACGCAGACGCAGTCAAGCATTGGCGTCGCTGCCTGGAAGACGACCCTCGGGACATGCGCGCGCGTGCGTACCTGGCATCGGTCGACATGTCCCTCGATGGCGGACCGGCGGAAGCCTGAGTCGACTTCGGTGTAGGACAGATGGCGACCGCGACCGAGTGCAGAGGCGTATGAACGCGCGTCGGAACGCTGCGACTCGGCCCGAACCTTGCTGATCCCTCCCGTCATGATCATGAACCGGATCTCCACAACTCGTCTGATGGTCGCCGGCCTCGCCGTTGGCCTCGTGGCGGCGTGCGTGCCGCGGGATATGGAGACGAGTGCGGTGCGACGGGGGGACGAGGCGTTCGCACAGGCCGACTACGAGGAGGCCCTCGCGGAGTATCGGCTCGCGATCCGGCAGGGTGCCGATGATCCATCGGTGACGGCCCGAGTCGCGCACACCTATGCGATGATGGGTCGTGTGGACGATGCGGGCGCGTACTACGTGGACGCCTCCGCGCGCGACCCGGGGCTCACCGATCAGGCGGTGTCCGACCTGATGCGGCTGGCCCGCATCGCTCAGGACGGCAACGATCGCTTCGCGATGGCCACCGCGGTCGAGACCGCACTCGACCTTCGACCGGGTGTCGGGGTGGGGGACATGTCGCTTCCACTCGCGCGCCATTACTACCGCAACGGTGAGTACGGTCGCGCCCTGCCGTTCTACCAGAAGGCCCTGGCCGACGCCGTGGACGAGTCCCAACCGGAGGTCGTCTTCGAGGTCGGCGTGGCACACGACGAGATCGGGGACTGCGAAAATGCACTCCTCTTCTTCGAGCGCTTCCTCACCATGGTTCGCCCCTGGGAACGGGGTGAGGCCGAGTGGTATATCGGCACGTGCGCCTACAACCTCGCTCGTGGTCTGCTGGACCAGGCAGCATCCGAGGATCCCGTCCAGGCCGAAGCCGACCTGGAACGGGCACTCGAGCTGGTCGACCGGACCATCGCAGTGGGGCAGCCACAGACGATCCAGGCGCAGGCCTTCTTTGAAAAAGGCGAGATCCTGGCGGAGCTCGGCCGGTGCCAGGACGCGATGGACGCCTACTCACAGGTCCGGTTCGCGGACCAGGCCGGAACACTGATCGACCGCGCGCAGGACCGGTTCGACGAGATCCGCTTCGGACGCGGGCTCGAACACCTGCGCGAGGGCCGTTGTCGTTAGATTCCTCGCCATGAATATCGAAGCATCCGGTACCACGTCTCGTCGCCTGCTGGCGGTCGGTTCCTGCATCCTCCTCATTGCCTCCGCGGCGTGCGGAGGTGGGGGCGCCAGTCGCTTTGCCGGCCTGACCGCAGATGAACTGTTCAGCCAGGCGACCGAACGCTACGAGTCCGGGGATCATGGTGAGGCGATTCAGATGCTGGATCGTATCCTGATCGCTCATGGAGACTGGAGCGGTGTCCCCGATGCGCGCCTGATGCTCGGCGACGTGTATTTCGATCGCGGCGACTTCCTGACCGCGCGCTCCGAATACACGCGCTTCATCGATCGGTACGCGGGACATCCCCGATCGGCCGAGGCGGCGCTCGGGGTCTGCAAGGCTCTCGCTGCGCTCGCCCCGGATCCCAACCGCGATCAGGGCTACACGCAGGAGGCGATCTCGAGCTGCCGCAACGTGGTGATCGACTTCACCGGTAACACGGCGTCGGCTGAGGCCGCCCGAATCTCGAACGAACTGCGCCAGAGCCTCGCCGAGAAGGAATATCTGACCGGCGAGTTCTACTTCCGTCGCAAGCTGTGGGACGCGGCAATCAAATACTACGAGTTCGTCGCCAATCTCTACCCTGAGTCCGACTTCGCCGCACCGGCATTGCTCGGCGTGTATCGGTCCAACCTCGAGATCGGCTACGATGATCTTGCGGAGGCCGCACGGGACCTGCTGCTCCAGCGGTACCCCGACTCCGAAGCGGCCGCCGAGCTGAACGCCGAGGGTGGAAGCGAACCGGATGGTGACCGCGGCTGAGTCCGCTGTGGACCGGGCACTGAACGGTTCCGCTTCGGCGCCTCGTCGTGTAGGTGTCTTCGGAGGCACCTTCGACCCTCCTCATCTGGGCCACGTGTCCGTCGCACGTGATGTGGCCGACGCCCTGTTGCTGGACGAGGTCGTGTGGGTGCCGGCGTTCCGCTCTCCGCTCAAGCCGACAGGGCCGCGAACGCCGCCGGACGTGCGACTCGAGATGGTGCGACACGCCACGGACTCGGACCCCCGCTTTCGCGTCGACGACCGCGAGATCAGGCGCGCGGGAGCCTCGTACACGGTCGATACGCTCCGCGAGATGCGAGCCGGCCCCCTTGCAGATGCCGAGGAGATCGTGCTGATCATGGGGGTCGACCAGTACGCGTCCTTCGATCGGTGGCGGGAGCCCGATGCGATCCGATCCCTGGCCACGATCGCTGTCATGGACAGAGATGGAGAGGCCGGCCGGGAGACGCCGGGTGTCCGGCGGATTCCGGTGGGACGTGTCGATGTCTCGGCCACCGCCGTCCGTGGGCGCGCGGCCCGCGGTGATTCGCTCGACGGCTGGGTGCTGCCGGCCGTCGCCGAGGTGATCACCCGAGAGGGCCTGTACGCGACATGAGACTCGACGAGCGCGGCCTCGTGCGGTGGGGTGAGCGGATCGGAAGCACCGTCGAGGCACCGATCTTCATCGCTCTGGAGGGGCGCCTGGGGGCAGGGAAGTCGGTGCTCGCGAGAGCCGTCGGTCGAGGTGCGGGCGTCTCGGCGACGATGCCGTCGCCGTCGTACAACCTGCTGCTCCGGTACGACACGCCGGGGGGCATCGACGTCGTGCACATCGACCTGTATCGCATCGCCGCAACGGACGAGCTCTGGGAGCTTGGATGGTCCCAGCTCGGAGAGGGCGGCGAGATCGTCCTCATCGAGTGGGCCGAGCGAGCCGGGGACTTCATGCCTGACGACTATTGGGTGATCCGTCTCGCAGTACCCGACGATGAGCCCATGCTCCGTGACATCGAAGTCCTGAGGGTGGGGCACCCACCCGAGCTGCCGCCGTTCCCGATGTCGGTGTCCGTCGCGTGATTCTCGCGTTCGATACGTCCGGACCGATCGGCTCCGTCGCCGTCGCGCACGACGGGGACGTCCTCGCGCGCGGCATCCTGCGGGTGCAGACCGGACACGCGTCGGGTCTCGTCCCCATGATCGAGCAGGTTCTCGAGGAGTCCGGCGTCGATCGGAACGAGCTGACGGGACTCGTCGTGGGAGAGGGCCCGGGATCCTTCACCGGCGTGCGTGTCGCGGCCGCGACGGCCAAGGGCCTGAGTCGGGCCCTCACTTTGCCGGTCTGGCCGGTCTCCAGTCTGGCCGCGGCTGCCCTGGCCGTGGACGAGGGGGCGGTGCGGTATGCCCTCTTCGATGCCCGCGCGGAGCGGGTATACGGTGCGTGCTACGGAGTGGGCGGGGCCCGGATTCAGACGCTGGTGGCCCCTCACGCCGGAGAGCTGCGCAGCGTGCTCGACGGTGATGTACCACCGGGCGCGGTATTCGTGGGTGATGCGTCCGAGCGGCACCGTGCGGTGATTGAGGGTGCCGGCTTCCGCGTGCTCGATCCTGTACCCGACTGTTCGCTCGCCGACGGGCTGATTCGTTACTGGGCCGCGCACCCGGAGGGCTTCAGCCCGGTGGGCGACCCCGGCGCATGGGAGCCCGAGTACGTTCGGGCGTCCAGCGCGGAGCGTCTCTGGAAGTGACGCACGAGAGCTCACTTCCCGAGGGCATCGAGATCCGCCCGCTCGGGCGGGAGGATGTCGACGCCGTCGTCGAGATCGAGACCGACGCGTTCACGACACCGTGGAAGGCGGACACGTTCTGCAGCCTGATCGGTCGCGAAGCCGTCGAGCTGATCGTGATGGTGGACCGTTCCGAGGGCGTCATCGGGTATGCGGTTCTGTGGTGCATTCTCGACCAGGGTGAACTGGCGAATCTGGCACTGTCTCCGGTTCGACGGGGTGCGGGGCTCGGCACACACCTGCTCCGGCATGTCGTCGACGTCGCGCGGGGCCGGGGTGTCGAGAAGCTGTTCCTGGAGGTTCGAGCCTCCAACACGCCTGCGATCGAACTGTACCTGCGCTTCGGCTTCGGCGACGTCGGCACTCGACGAGCGTATTATGACCACCCGAAGGAAGATGCTCGAGTCATGATGCTGGAAGTGGTGTAGCCAGCTCTCGCAGCCCCATCCCGCCATGGGTGCGCCCGTCGTCCGGCCCGATGGTTCCTCGTGCCTCACCGTGACCGCCCCCGCGAACGTCTTCGCCGCCTCGGCCCCGCCGCGCTGACCGACAACGATCTTCTGGTCCTCCTGATCGGGAGCGGGACCGCGCACGCCTCAGGCCCGGCGGTCGCCGCCGCTCTCCTGTCTCGGTTCGGGGCGCCCGCGCGCCTCGCCTCTGCGGATGTCGCTGCGCTCGAGTCCATCGCCGGGGTGGGGAGCGCAACGGCGGGCCGGCTGGCGGCTGCCTTCGAACTGGGGCGTCGGGCTGCGGTTGATGTGCACCCGTCCGGTGCCCCCATCCGAGGACCCGCCGACGTCTTTCGCATCATGGGGCCTCCCCTGCGAGATCGGCCGCAGGAGGAGTTCCACGCTCTTCTTCTCAACACGCGGCACCGGCTCGTGAGGTCGGTTCTCGTGACCCGTGGCATTCTGGACGCCTCGCTGATCCATCCTCGCGAGGTGTTCAGACTCGCGGTGGGAGAGGGTGCCGCGGGTGTGATCCTCGTTCACAATCACCCGTCCGGTGACCCGTCACCATCGGAGGAGGATCGAGCTGTGACCCGTCAGCTCGCCGAGGCGGGTCGGACCCTCGGGATTCCGGTCCTCGATCACGTGATCGTGGCCCGGACCGGGTACACGTCGCTCGCCTCCGACCTCGGCGCATAAACATTTGACGTCAATTCGAAATAATGTTTGACCTTTGCAGAGCAGCGTTCCTATCTTCCGGTCAGCATCCACTGGGCGAAAAGCCCTGTTCTACTTGCCGTAGGAGCCCGAATGGTTCGCTCGGCCGCGGCGGCGCTCGCCGTACTGATTCTTCCGAGTTTTGTCTCCGCACAGGAACCTTCACAGGAGCCTGTGGGGACCCACACCGTGGTCAAGGAAGACACGCTGTGGGATCTCGCTCAGCGCTACTACTCGAACCCGTTCGAGTGGCGTGTGATCTGGAACGCCAACCGCGACGTCGTGGAGGATCCGAACTGGATCTACCCGGCCGAGCTTCTGGTCATTCCCGGGCTCCCCGGCGAGGCACCGACCGAGATGCCGACGGAGGATCCGGTCGAGACCGAGCAGGAAATGGTCGAAGGCGTCCCCGCCGACCTTGTCCCCTTCGGTCTTCGTCAGGCGCGCCCGGTGTCGGAAGGAGCGCGCACGGTCTTCTACCGCGATGCGGAGGAGGAGCGAGCGAGTCTGGAGGCATCGATCGACTCGGACTATGCACCGGTCTCGTCGGACGCGGTGTACTCCGCTCCGTGGCTGATCGGTCTCGAGGGAGACCCTGATAACGACGGATCGATCTTGGGCTTCGCCGATGGCGGTGTGCGCTCGACATCCATTCGCAACTACGACCAGATCACAATCGCGATGCCTGCTCCGGCACGGATCGGGACGTATCTGCAGCTCTTCCGTGTCGAGCGCACGATTGAGGACGTGGGCCAGGTCGTGATCCCGACCGGTGTCGCGCAGGTGCAGACGATCAGTGACGGCGAGGTCGTCGCGATCGTCATGCGCCAGTACGATCGGATTATGTCCGCGGATTTCGTGCGGCCGCTCACGATGTTCGAGGAACGCCGCGGCGTGTACGCCGAAGAAGTCAGCGGAGGCTCGGAAGCCATGGTCATGGGCTTCGCCGGTGGTCACGTGTTGACCGACATCGGCCACATCGCCTTCCTGGATCTCGGAAGTGATGACGGCGTTACGATCGGGGACGAGTTCGTCCTGTTCGGTGACGCCATCCCGACCGCACGCGAGGGAACGCTGCAGGTTGTGGGCGTGACCGGGACCATGGCGTCGGCCCGGGTCATGTCGATGCGTGACGATGTGTTCCGCCAGGGAGTCGTCGTCCGCCTCGCGAAGAAGATGCGCTGATGGCGCCTGCGAGGACGAACCCGCTCCTCGCCGACCCGCCTCCTTCAGAGTCCCCGTCGGTTTCGACCGACGGGGGCTCTCTGCATTCCTGACCGCCTCAGTTTCGACCAGACACACGCATGACGCAGACGAATCGCAGGGTGCTCGTCACCGGGGGGGCTGGCTTCATTGCCAGCCACGTTTCCGAGGCCTACCTGGCCGCAGGGGACGACGTATGGATCGTGGACGACCTTTCCTCCGGAAAACGACGGAACATCCCGGAGGCCGCGACCTTCGTGGAGATGGACATCCGAGATC
The DNA here is from genome assembly GCA_964492085.1 of uncultured Gemmatimonadaceae bacterium. Taxonomy (GTDB): domain Bacteria; phylum Gemmatimonadota; class Gemmatimonadetes; order Longimicrobiales; family Gaopeijiaceae; genus UBA2589. The sequence goes on from CAZBHZ010000031.1 coordinate 7,322, forward strand.
CGGGGATCCGTGACCTGTTCCGCGACGTCCGCTTCGACCTCGTGAATCACCACGCGGCGCAGATCGATGTCCGCGTCTCAGTCCAGGATCCGGCCAGGGATGCCGGGATCAATCTCATGGGCCTGTTGAATATCACGGAGGCGGCCCTCGAAGTCGGTACGAAGCGCGTCGTCTTCGTCAGCTCGGGCGGTGTCGTCTACGGCGAACCCGAGCAGATCCCGACGCCCGAGACTGCGCCGAAACTCCCCCTTTCGCCCTACGGCGTGACCAAACTCGGTGGTGAGTTCTACCTGAACTACTACCGACATGTGCACGGCATGGAATACGTCGCGCTCCGGTACTCCAACGTCTTCGGGCCGCGCCAGGACCCACACGGTGAGGCCGGTGTCGTCGCAATCTTCTGCACCCGCCTCCTGGATGGAGAGCCGCTCACGATCTTCGGGGACGGCGAGCAGACGCGGGACTACGTGTACGTGAAGGATGTGGTGGCGGCGAACATGCTGGCGTCCGACGCCGACATGGGCGTCGGGACAGGTCTCGACTCGAGAGCCTTCAACGTCGGAACCGGGGTCGGCACCAGCGTTCTCCAGTTGGCCGACGCGCTGGAAGGAGTCGCCGGCGCCAGTCTTCCCCGCAACTACGCGGCTGCGCGGCCCGGCGAGCTGCAACACAGCACCCTGGATTCGAGTCTCATCAGGTCGAGGGGCTGGGCTCCGGCGTTCACGCTGGAACAGGGCTTGCGTGAGACATACGAACATATCGCGAACCAGAGAACCGAATCCGCGGAATGAGCCTTACCACACTGCTTCTCCAAGCCGCACCGCCCACGACCGCCTGGTCGATGCTGACCGGGGCGACGATTCCCACCAAGATCGTGCTGTTTGTTCTCGGGGTGGGCTCAGTCTTCAGCTGGTGGCTGATCTTCGCGAAGTCGCGGCAGTTTCGTGAGGTGCGCCAGCAGGGCGACGAGTTTCTCGACTATATGGAGCGCGCGCAGCGCCTCGAGGACGCGTACAAGACGATTCTCTCCCTCCCCGATTCCCCGTACGGACGAGTCTTTCGGCAGGGCGTGAACTTCTTCAGCGAGTTGCGGCCCGGGGCACTTCGAGAGGGCGCGCCGCCCACGCAGGGCCTGTCGCTCACCCAGCTGGAAGCGCTTCGCCTCGTGCTCGAAAAGGAGGAGGCCGAAGAGAGGGACGAACTCGCACACGGTCTCGGCTGGCTCGCCGTCATCGGATCGGTGTCCCCCCTGATGGGGTTGATGGGGACCGTGATCGGCATCATGAACGCCTTCCTCGGAATCACCTCGTCCGGGTCGAGCAACATCATGGCTGTCGCGCCCGGCGTGGCGGAGGCGTTGCTGACCACTGTCGCCGGCCTCGCAGTCGCGATTCCGTCGGTGATCGCGTACAACCACTTCGTCGGAAAGCTGAACCTCGTGAGCGGTGAGCTCGAGGGCTTCTCGTCCGAGTTCATCGGCACACTCGCGCGAGAAGGGCGAGTCTAGATGACGTCGCTTCGCAACGACCACGCGCCTACGACGGTGCCAGACGTAGCCGACCGATGAGTTCCCTCGGGCGCCATCGTCGAGGAAGCGGGCGGAGTCGGGCCGACCTCCCGCTCAACGCCGAGATCAACGTCACGAGTCTCGTCGATGTGGCGTTCACGCTGTTGATCATCTTCATCATCACCGCCCCGATCCTGCAGGGTGGGATCGAGGTCGCGGTCCCCAGAGCCGATGTTCGTCCGCTGACATCGCAGGAGGAGCCGATCTTCGTGACCGTCCAGCGGGACGGCTCGGTGCTCCTCGAGGAAACGCCGATCGCCGAAGAGGAGCTCGAATCCGCACTTCGTCAGATCGTCGCCGCCGGAAGCGTGGAGCGCGTCTTCCTGCGGGCCGACTCGCTGGCCCCGTATGCACCCGTCCTCCGCGCCATGGCGGCGGCCGTGAACAGTGGCGTGGGCTGGTCCGCGGTTGCCGAACCCTGGACCGGTAACTGATCCGATGCGTCGGCGCCGCCTTGACCCGTTCGACCGTCGCTCGGCTGTTCTGTCGGGCAGCATGCACGTCTCCATCGTGCTGCTGGCGTGGATCAGCACCTTCTACGCGCCCGAACCGATGCAATTCATCACGTACGAGATCGAGCTCGTGTCACCCCCGCCCGCCCGCCAGGCCGAGGAGCCGGAACCGGCTGCCGAAGAGCTGGTCGTCGAACGCCCGGATCCGGAGCCGACGCCGCCCGAGCCCGAGGTAGAGGAGATCGTTCCGGTTCAGGAGCCCGAGCCGGAGCCCGA
>CAZBHZ010000031.1:9716-26861 GCA_964492085.1 uncultured Gemmatimonadaceae bacterium
CCGGAGCCCGAACCGGTCCGCGAGGAGCCTGCGCCGGAGGAGGAGCCCGAGGTCGCGGAGGAGGAGGTCGAGGCCGCGGCGGTCGTCGATCCCCCCGAGGAAGAGCCGGAGGAAACCGGCGAGGGCCTCGAGGTCCGCATCGAGGGCCTCCGGCGTGATTATCCCCAGTATTACAACAATATCATTCGCCAGATCTTCCGGTGTTTCCGGTGGCGCGACGGGGGTCGGTGGGAGACCGAGGTCTTCTTCTACATCAACCGGGAGGGGGTCGCGGAGGACATCCAGTTCGTGACCCGATCCGGGAATACGGCGTTCGACTTCGAGGCGATGGGGGCGGTGGACTGCGCAGGTAATGGGCGGTTCGGCCCGCTGCCCGAGGACCTCCCGTACGACCGCTTCCCGATCAAGTTCAGTTTCCGCCCGCAGGGCACTCCGCTGATGGAACTGCCGAGTCACGGCACTCCGACCGAGGTAACGATCCAACGATGAGCGAACGCATGGTGTGGACGTGGCGGGCAGCTGCCGTCGCGTGGGTAGGGATGACGATGGGGTTCGGCGCATCGGTAGCCGAAGCTCAGGACGAGTTGCCGGGCGTGAGTCTCGGGCTCGTATACGCCAACAGCTACCTGCCGGCCCTCGCCGTTCAGCCCTTCACTGGGGCGTTCGGCGGGGACGTACTCGCGCCGCAGGTGGAGGCGATCGTGGGCCGCGACCTTCGGAACTCGGATCGCTTCGAGGTGATCGACTCGCTACCCGATGCGCTCGTGGGCAGCCAGGTGGACTACGCGCTCTGGGACCGGCTGGGTGCGGTCTGGCTCGTCACCGGAGAGGTCGAGGGCGCAGGAGACGGCTATCTGCTCATCGTCGAACTGCATGACGTAGTGTACGGCGAGGTTCGGGACCGGGGTCGATTCAGGCTTCCGTCGCAGAACGACGACGATTTCCGGATGGCGGTGCACCGCACCTCCGACGAGATCGTGCGCTGGGCGACGGGTGATCCGGGGATGGCGGCCAGCCGGATCGCGTTCACCATGGTCGGGAACGACGGCAACAAGGAGGTCTACGTCATCGATTCCGATGGCGAAAACCTTCAGCAGGTCACCGACTACAACTCCATGACGGAGTCACCGACGTGGTCTCCCGACGGATCACGGCTGGCACTGGCGTCGTGGAAGACCGGCGTGCCCCGGATCTATGAGGTCGACCGCTTCGGGACCGAGCTGCGCGCGTTGCCGGCCATGCGCGGCGCCGGCGACTACGTCACCCCTGCATACCATCCCGACGGTCGAACGCTCGCGTTCACCGTGAACGGAAGCGCGAACCAGAGCGGAATCTTCACCTACGACCTCGAGGCGGATTGCTGCCTCGCCTTCCTGTCGGGCGGGCCATGGTACGATATCTCGCCCACGTATTCCCCGGACGGGCGCTGGCTCGCCTTCAACACGCTCCGCTTCGGCGACAACGTGCCGCAGGTGATGATGATGCCGTCCGAGGGGGGCGCGGCCGAGACGCTGTCACCGTACGAGTACGGCGGGGGAGGCTTCTACGCGGCCCCGGACTGGTCGCCGAACGGAGATCTGGTGGCGTTCCACGGGAGGATCGATCGCCGGGGGCGCTATCACATTCTGGTCGCCAACCTCGAGGATGGCGGGCGCGTACTGCGCCAGCTCACGTCCGAAGGCAATAATGAGGCGCCGAGCTGGGCACCGGATGGCCGACACCTGGTCTTTGCGGGCGAGCGTAGCTGGGGCTTTGGGCTCATGGTCGTGGACGTGACGACGGGTCGAGTGCGCTCTCTGCTGGGGGGGCGGCGTGTCGACCTTCCCGACTGGTCACCCCACATCCCACCCTCTTGAGCCGGCTTTATATCCCCTGTTGTCGAAAACCGAATTTCCATGGCACTGGTCGAGCAGCGTGCGGTCGCGCACAAACGTTGCATTTCAACGGCTTTCGCCCTAAGTAGCAGGGGGCTTTTCACCCCGCAAAAGCGCGTTAGCTTCGTTGCGTTACCGGACGCGGCTCGCGCGCGTCAGCATTATCCACCAGATCGTTCAACCCGGGAGATGGGATGATCGTCCGACGTTTCTTCGTAACGGTTTTTGCTGCAACGCTCCTGGTGGGCGCATGCGGAGGTGATCCGCCGCCGCCGCCCCCGCCCCCGCAGCCGGATCAGGACTCGCTCCAGGCGTACAACGACTCCGTGGCCGCCGCTGAGGCCGCCCGTCGTGCCGAAGCGGAGCGTCTCGCCGCCGAGCGCGCTGCCGAAGCCGAGCGCCAGCGTGCGGCTCGTGCCGCCCGCGCGACGCTCGAGGAGATGGTCTTCTTCGACTACGACATGTCCGAGATCCGTGACGACGCGGAGGCTACCCTCCGGTCGAAGGTCGACATTCTCCGGGCCAGCCCGGAGGTGCAGATCCGGATCGAAGGACACGCCGACGAGCGTGGCTCGACCGAGTACAACATGGCGCTGGGTAACCGCCGGGCCGAAGCGATCCGTCAGTTCCTCGTGGGCTTCGGCCTCGCGGAGAACCGGTTCGAGATCGTGTCGTTCGGTGAGGGACGCCCGCTCCAGCAGGGCTCGACCGAGTCTGCCTGGGCGCGGAACCGGCGCGGTCAGTTCGTGATCACCGCCGGGGCGAACGCGATCAACCCGGCCAACTGACGGCATGACCCTTGCGGACCCCTCCTCCGGTACGCCGGAGGAGGGGTCGATGCATATCATGAACAGTACGTTTCGAACGACGACGGTCCGTGTCCTGGCGACACTGGCCGTCGCTGTCACATTCAGCGGATGCGCCATGAAGGGCGACATTCGGCTGCTGCAGGAGGAACTGCGGGCGATCGCCGCCCGGCAGGACTCTCTCGTCACGGAACTCCGCCTGGAGACGCAGCAGACACAGGACACGCTCCGCACGCAGGGCGATCAGATGTTCGACCTGCGAGGTGACCTCAGCCGTCAGCTCCAGCAGATCAGCCAGAGTCTGGTGCGGATCGAGGCGATCGCGGGTGAGAACCAGCGAGGCCTTGCCAGTGTCCGTGACCAGATGGCCAACATGCGCCGCATGCCGGCCGGTCCGGCGGTAGGTCCTGGGGGCGTGACCGATCCCATGGCCTCCGCGGATTCATCGGACACGGGCGGCGGTGAGAGCCTGATCGGGGGAGGGACGAACCCGCAGGAACTCTACGACGTGGCCAAGAGCCAGTATGACCGAGGCTCGCTGAACTCGGCTTCGAGAGCGTTCGAGCAGTTTCTGGCGGAGCACCCGAACAATGAACTCGCCCCCGACGCGCACTTCTTCCTGGCCGACATCCTCACGCAGCAGGAGCGTCCCGAGGATGCCATCGCGGCCTTCCAGGAGATTCAGGAACTCTTCCCGACGCACCCGAGAGTGCCTCAAGCGCTCTACCGGATCGCGGAGGTACAGATCGATCTGAAGGACCTGGATGCGGCGAGGGTGACGCTCGAGCGCATCATCAACACCTATCCGGACGAGCTGGTCGCAATGCTCGCCCGTGAGCGACTCGACGAGATCGGCTGAACCGTGCGCTGTCCCGAGTGTGACGCGACCGAGAACCGGGTCGTCGATACCCGGGCGAGCCGAGGCGGGCGTGCGGTGCGCCGCCGCCGCGAGTGCACGGTGTGTGGAGGGCGATTCACCACCTACGAGTACGTGGAAGAACGGCCGATCCAGGTGCTCAAGCGCTCAGGCGCGATCGAAGATTTCGACCGTGCGAAGCTGCTCCGGAGTGTGAAGATCGCGTGTGCGAAGCGGCCCGTGTCCGCGCACGACATGGAGTCACTGATCGACGACATCGAGGACGAATTCTCGAGGCAGGCGGGCGTCGAGATCCCCTCCGTGAAGCTCGGTGCCCTCGTCATGGAGCGGCTCGCTCCGCTCGATCGAGTCGCGTATGTGCGGTACGCCTCGGTGTACCGGAACTTCCAGGACGCGGGCGAGTTCCAAGAATTCGTCGACGAAATGGCTGCTGCCGATGCCCGTGATGAGCAACGGCGCAATCAGGTCGAGCTTCCGATCTGACACGGCCCTGAGCCGACTGCCCACCCTGACGACGTCCTAGACGCGACTGCCGACCACCGATGCCGATGCGGAACCCGAGGGGCGAAATGCCCTTCCTCGATCATCTGGAGGAACTCCGCTGGAGAATCCTGTGGTCACTGCTCGCGCTCGTGCTTTGCTCGATCATCTCCTTCGGCCTCGTCTATTACTTCCAGGCGCTCGAAATCCTCATCGCGCCCATTCGGGATGCCTACGACGATCCGAACCTCCAGCTGATCTTCCTGTCGCCGGCCGACCCGTTCTTCGTGACGCTCCGGCTGGCGGTTTACGGCGGGATCATCCTGTCGTTCCCGATCCTCGTGTATCACATCTGGTCGTTTCTCTCTCCGGCCCTGGAGAAGGATGAGCGGCGCGCGATCGTCCCGGCGCTCTACCTCGGACTGCTTCTCTTCATCGGCGGAGTCTGCCTTGCGTATTTCGCGGCTCTTCCGGTAACGCTCGAGTTCTTCAAGGCCTTCCTTTCTGCGTCCCTGGAAGGCACGCTCGAGATCAACGCGACCCTCGGGTTCGTCGTGAAAATGCTGATCGCGTTCGGAGCCGTGTTCGAGCTTCCCATCGTGATTCTGGCGCTAAGTCTGATGGGGCTCGTGACACCTCAGTTCCTGCGGTCGAAACGCCGGCACGCCATCGTACTCATTACCGTTCTGGCGAGCTTCATCACGCCGGGTGACGCCATCACGCTCACCGTGATGATGATGTTCCCGCTGATCCTGCTGTACGAGTTCGGCATCTTCCTCTCGGCTGGCGTGTATCGCCGACGGGCCAAGAAGGAGGCCGCATACGAAACGAGCCTCGCTCCGCCGGACGGCTCAGTCGGGAAGGACTAGGCGTGCACCGGGTGGGAAGCCGGATCGGCCTCTCGGTGGCAGGACTCGCGTTCGTCTTCTCGATGCCCGCTCCAATCGACGCTCAGGTCGTCGACTCCACGCAGGTCCGTGACACGGCCGTCGTCGGATCCGTGCCCGTGGATACGGTGCAGGCGTTCCCGGATTCGCTTGCGCAGGAGGTCGACTCGGCTCGACTCGCCATTCTCGAGCGGCTCGAGCGGCTGGCGCGTCCAGTGGGAGCGGACAGCGTTCTCTTCGTCCAGGACTCGACCCGCCTGGCTGCCGCTGCCGAAGGCCAGCGGGGAGGTGGCATGGACGACATCGCCACCGAACTCTTCCGGATGCCCGGGTACACCCTGACGGAGTACCAGGGCGAGAGTGCGGACTTTCAGGCCCAGGATCGTGTACTCGTCCTTCAGGCGCCGGATGGGGGACGGGCAAGGGTTGCGAGCGAGGGGTCGACGATCGAAGCCGACACGTCGATCACCTTCGACGAACCATCCGGCTCCATTCGCACCGTGGGGGACGCGACGTTCACGCCGCCGGAGGGTGATCCGGTGGACGCCGTGAACATGATCTACAACCTCGATCAGGGGCGGGGTACGGCGGTCGACGCGACGACGGCGTTCGCACAGCAGGGGGCGAACTGGACGGTACGCGGCGACATGCCGTTTGCCGCGCAGGACTCGACGTTCATGTCCCACGCGCAGTTCACGTCGTGCGAGGTCGATGAACCCCACTACCACTTCGAGACCGACGAGATCAAGATCGTTGCCGGCAACGTGCTGGTGGCCAGGGGCGTGCGCCTGTACTTCGCGGACGTGCCGGTCGCGTGGCTCCCGTTCATGGCTCAGAGCCTCTCACGGGGGCGTTCGTCCGGCCTGCTGACGCCGCGCTTCTCCGTCAACGACATCGTCCGCACGTCGGGCGGGTACCGGCGCCGGGTCAGCAACCTCGGCTTCTACTGGGCCGCCAGCCAGTACGCGGATGCCCTCGTGTCCATGGACTGGTTCAGTGAGACGTTCTTCGCGGTGACGGGCTCGGTTCGCTACCGCTTCCGCCGCCAGTTCCTCGAGGGCACGCTGAACACGAAGCGTTTCTGGAACTCCGACGGGTCCAGCGAACTCGCAGTGGACACGCGCCACTCCTGGGAGATCGATGAGCGCACACAGCTCCGGATCTCGGGTCGTTTCGTGTCGGACAATCAGTTCGTCCGGGATAATTCATTCAACCCGCAAGAGGTGACCCAGTCGATCGATTCCGAGGCGGGCATGAACCGCCGCTTCGACTGGGGGTCGCTCTCCGTATCGGCGAACCGAAAGCAGTACCTCTCCGACGATCGGACCGAATGGCTGCTTCCGTCGGCGAACCTCTCTCTGTCGCCCATTACGCTCTTTCGCGCGCCCACGAGTGAGGCATCCTTCTACAACAACATGACGTGGTCCGGGGCCGGCGGGTTCCGCCGCAATGCGGTCGACCGCTTGCAGTCCCCGGGCGACTCGATCACGTCACTGAGTGCGCTCGACACCGAGGTCACGACCGGGACTCTTCGCAGCAACCTCAGCCTGGGAAACCTGACGCTGTCGCAGTCGATGGACCTGACCGAAGATCGGACCATGGGCGCGCTGGACAACGCATTTCTCGTGCTGCCCGAGGGCAGTGACGCGCAGCAGGCGCAACTGCTCGTCGGCGACCTCGCCGAATCGGAGCTCCGCTGGTCCACGAGTGTGAACTACCAGCAACAGTTGATCGGGTCGACGACGGTGACACCACGCCTGTCGCTCTCCGGTAACATGTTGCGGTCGAACACCGACTCCCTGGCTCAGAACTTCGTCACGGCGCCGTCCCGGGTCGCCTTCGGCGCGCAGCTCAAGACCGACATCTACGGCTTCTTCGGAGGATTCGGTCCGTTCGAGGCGATACGGCACAAGATCACGCCGGCGATCGATTACGACTGGAGTCCGGAGTCGGCCCCGACGGATTTGCAGCGCGCCGTGTTCGGGGCTCGCGCCCTTCAGCCGAAGAACGCGATTTCACTGTCGCTGACCCAGACGTGGGAGGCGAAGCCACGCACTTCGGAAGGGGAGGAGACCGGGGGGCAGCCGGGGGCTGGCGTCGGCTCCGTCCCCGGGGACTCGCTCGCGCTCGACCCTGTGACCGGGCTCCCGACCGGAGCAGATCCTCTGGCGTCGCCGTCGGACGCGATCCCGGACGATCCGAACGCCGGGCCGCAGCGGGTGCAGCAGACCCCGGCGGTCACGTTGCTCGCATGGCGTACGAGCGTCATTCAGTACGACTTCGTTCAGGCCGACTCGGTCGGCTTCATGCTCTCGGGCTTTGAGACGACGCGGTTGTCCAACCAGTTCTCCTCGGATTACCTGCGGGGGCTGTCGGTGTCGATGGATCACGAGCTCTTCGTGGACGAGCTCGACCCTGAAGGTCAGCTCGCGGAGCGTCGGCTCGAGCCGCATCTGAGTTCCGTGAACCTCGGATTCTCACTCGGGTCGTCATCGTCCATCTTCCGCTGGCTCACCTTCTGGAAGGGTTCGGACGGGGCCGGAGATGCCCCGGTGGAGCCGGAGAACGTCGACGATCTGGATTTCGAGGGAACGACCGACGAGTCGTCGATCGTCCCCGTGTCGGGGCGGCAGGATCTCTCCGCCGGTGAGGCGCGGGCACAGCGCCAGCAGGGGTCTGCGGGTGGCTGGAACGCGAATCTGAGCTATTCGCTTCAGCGGCCGCGCGATCCCACCCGTCTGGCCAGCCAGATGCTCAGCGGCACCGTGCGCCTCGAGCCGACGGATCAGTGGTCCGTCAGCTGGCGGACCGCATATGATCTCGAGCTCGGAGCCTTCAACGATCACTCGATTCGTCTGACGCGTGACCTGCACCGCTGGGAGGCCAACTTCGACTTTCTTCAGACGGCGACGGGGAACTGGACGTTCCGCTTCGAGGTCTCCCTCCGCGACAATCGCGATCTGAAGTTCGACTACAAGCAGCGGAACCTGGATCTGGGTCTACAGTCCCGCTGAGCGTCGCCGAGAGGTCCGTCTCGGGCCTCGCGGTGACCGCGCGTCCTCATGGATTTCGTTCAGGTGTCCCCCTCAGTGGACAGCCTGTCGGGCGACATACTTCCTAACTGCATGCTGTATAGATGTTTACGATTTCGGCACGGGCAGTGCATTCAGGGATCGGTGACGGTGGCCTTACTGCCTGCTCGCCTCAGGCGGCGTCTCGGGACAGGCCCAGCCGACGGGAGAGAATGATGAAACGAGCGTTGATTGGATTTCTGATGGCGGGGGTCCTCGCCGCCTGCGACAGCAACATCGTTGTCGTGGATTCGGGGCCGTCGGTTGCGCCGGCTCCGCCACGTGCCGTGGCCGTTACGTATTACGCGGGCTCGGTGCAGGTGACGTGGGAACTCGCTCCCGACTGGAATGGGGAGGCGTTTCGCATCTACTCCCGTCGGGTGAGTGATGCGAGCTGGTTCTTTATCGCCGAGGTCACGAGCTGCGCGGCCGACGTCTGCCTGTACGAGGACCTGAACGTCGTCGAGGATGTCACGTACGAATATCTGGTTTCCGCGGTGAACGATGCCGGCGTCGAGACCGACGCCGCGGCGGTCGTTTCGATCTACGTGCCGATCTTCGCCCCGCCGGCCATCCCCGACGCTCCCTACGTCGTCGCCCTCGACAACGCCAACTACCTGACATGGGGAGATGCCTCTCGAGCGGTGGACGACTTCTCGCACTACAAGATCTACCTGGACGATGTCGGTGAGAGCCTGCTGCTGGGCGAGACCGATTCCGAGGGGTTCCTGGACCTTCTGGCCGACAACGGGTTGACGTACCGCTACTTCGTGACGGCCGTCGACGCAGACGGCCATGAGAGCGGTGGTAGCGTGATCATGGAGGGCACCCCCCGTCCGGACTTCACGGGTGAGTGGGTCTACGACTTCGCCGATGTGCCGGCGTCCTCCGGTTTCCGCTTTGCCGTCGACGAGAGCGACCTGCCGATCGTAGACGGAAATGATCCCGGGCGTCACTTCCGGCTCGAAACCGACGTGAACGGCTGGTGGCTCGTTCCGGGGCCCGGTGCGGAGATCTATCCGACGGGGTTCCAGACCACCGCCCTGAGATGCGGGGTGGCGGCGGACGCTGATTGTGTCGACCTCGCGAGTGCGCCTCTGAGCGGATATGTGGGGCAGGATGTTCAGCTCTCCACGCAGGAGTCGTACGTCCTGCGGGTCATCGGAGACGATCAGCAGATCCATTACGGCGTGATCCGCGTGGATCTGCTCGGCTTCGACCAGAACGATGATGCACTGATGATCTTCGATTGGGCGTATCAGCTGCAGCCCGGCAACCCGAACCTCGCGCCCGGCGCGGGCGGGTAGACGGGTCCGTCGGGCACAGCGTGCTGTTCAGGGGCCGACATCTTCGGGTGTCGGCCCCTTCGTCCGTTTACCGCAGTACCTTCAAGCATGACGACCGAGCCCAGCATTCCCGTTCTCGAGGCGGTCCCGAATATCTCCGAGGGCCGGGACCTCGGCCTGATCCGGGATCTCGTCGAGCGGATCGCTGCACACGACGTGGAGGTCCTCGACTGGTCAGCCGATCCCGACCACCACAGGGCTGTGATCACGTTCATCGGCCCACCCGGTGCGGTCGAGGATGCGGCGGTGGACCTCGTCTGCTTCGTCCGTGACCACATCGATTTGCGGAACCATCGAGGGGTCCATCCCCGGGTGGGTGCCGTGGATGTGTTGCCGTTCGTCCCCGTGCACGATCTCTCCATGGCTGATGCCGTGGCGTCGGCGTGGCGGGTGGGAGAGGAGATCGAGAGGTTGGGAATTCCGATCTTTCACTATGGCGAGGCCTCGGCTCCGCCAGGTCGGGGATTGGCCGCTCTGCGACGTGGCGGATTCGAGGCGCTGACCTCGGGTTGGCCCGTTGACCGTCAACCGGATCGCTCTGCAGGGCGTGAGGCCGCTCACCCGACGGCAGGGGTCACGTGCGTCGGGGCTCGCAGGGTATTGCTCGCCTGGAACGTCTTCGTTGACGGACTCGCGGTCGAGGATGCCCGCGCGATCGCGGCGTCCATACGCGAGCGTGGGGGCGGGTTCGAGGGTCTTCGGGCTCTGGGCCTTCGCCTGGCGGGCACCGGTCGCGTGCAGGTTTCCATGAATTTGGAGGATCCCGTTCGAACCTCGCCCGTCGAGGTTTTTGACCGGATCGCTGCCGAGGTGGCTCGAATCGGTGGCGAAGTCGTGGAGACGGAAGTCATTGGTATGGTGCCCGATACCCTTGTGCTTCCTGATTCGGCGGGCAGATTAAAGCTCCCTGATCCGGGACCCGCCCGGAGACTGTCCCAACGCGTGGCAGCGCACGTCGCTGCCCGGCGCAGTGGGCGTACGGAGACCTCGGACCGCACCGTATGAGCATCGAGTCGCTCAAGCAACAAGCGCGCAAGCACGAGCAGAACGAGGAGTGGCAGAAAGCCCTCGATCAGTACAAGAAGGCGCTTGCTGCACTCGCCCGCGATGAGCAGGTGGACATCGGCCTGTATAACCGCGTGGGAGATCTTTACGTCCGCGTCGGTGGTCTCGATGAGGCCGTCGAGCATTACGACAAGGCCGTAGAGCTCTATCGCGAGGCATACCTGCCGAACAACGCCATCGCGGTCTGCAAGAAGATCATTCGCAACGTCCCGCAGCGTCACCGCGCCTATCTGCTGATCGGGCAGATCCGCGCGGAACAAGGCTTCCTGCCTGATGCCAGGACGAACTTCCTGACCTATGCCGAGCGCATGGCCGCGGACGGCGATCTGGAAGAGTCGTTCCGCGCCCTCATTGAGTTCTGTGATCTGGCCCCCGAAGAGGTTTCCGTCCGGGTCATGGTGGCCGAGCAGATGGTCGCTCAAGGGCTTGGGGAAGAGGCCGTGGAGCAGCTGGCGGTCGTGCACCGTCACTACGTGCAGGTCGGAGACTCGCAGCAGGCCGAGGACGTGAAGTCCCGGATGGTCGCGATCGACCCGGAGCTGGATGTCGATGCGATGGTGTCCGGGATGCCGACCAGCTCGATGGGTGCGGACGGCGAGATCATGGCCGACTTCGGGGAAATCGCGATCGGCGGTGATGACTTCGGCTCTGGCCTGGAGTCGGACGTCGAGATTTCGATGGGCGATGCGGTCGAAGAGGCCTCCGCCGACGCTGGTGCAGCGGACGTCGACGCCGGTCTCGCGGATTTCGCGATCGGTGGTCTCGACGATGGGGAAGAAGAGGCCGTCGAGCTTCCGATGATGGACTTCGACTCGTCTGACGACGACGAAGGCGAAGCCGTCGAGCTTCCGATGATGGACTTCGACTCGTCTGACGACGACGAAGGCGAAGCCGTCGAGCTTCCGATGATGGACTTCGACTCGTCCGACGACGACGAAGGCGAAGCCGTCGAGCTTCCGACCATGGACTTCGACTCCTCCGAGGATGACGAAGGCGAAGCCGTCGAGCTTCCGACCATGGACCTCGACTCGTCCGAGGATGAAGGGGAAGCGTTCGAACTTCCGACGATGGACATCGACAGCGCGGGCGACGCTGGCACCGTCGATCTGCCCGATATCACGGAAGAGCCGTCTCTGACGCTCGATGAGAGCGCGCTGGGCGGGATCGAGCTCGTGCCGGACGACGCAGACTCTGCTCCGGACACGCCCGCGGCGGCTACCGAGGGCTTCGAGGACGAGGCGTCGGATACGGACGTCGGGTTCGGCCTTGAAGAGCCGCAGGAGGAGTTCTCGGCTTCGCCTGAGGCCTCGGAGGCCATGGAGGATGCGGTCGAGGAGGTTGCGGCGGACTCGGGCACTGAGGAACCCGCTGCAGTGGAGGCTCCGCCCGAGCCCGAACCAGAGGCGGCGTCCGGCGGAGACGGATTCGTCGACTTCCGGGCGATGATTCTCGGCGGCTCGGAAGAAAAGACGACCCGCTTCACCGTTGCCTATGAGGAACCGAGCGGGGACGAGCAGGCCGATTTCGCCAAGATGCTGGCTCAGTTCAAGGACAAGGTCTCAGAGAACCTTGATACCAGCGACGTGCGGGCTCACTACGATCTCGGCACGGCGTACAAGGAGATGGGTCTGCTCGACGAGGCCATCGGGTCGTTCCAGGCGGCTCTTCGGGCGTCCGCGGACCACCTGCCCACGTATGAGCTCATGGGCCAGACGTTCATCGAGATGGGACAGCCGGAAGCTGCCGTGAAGTCCATGGAGCGTGCCGTCGAGGTTGCGACAGCGGTCGAAGACGAGCTGGTGGGCATCTACTACTACCTCGGCGTCGCGTACGAACAGCTCCAAAACCGAAAGTCGGCAGTGGAGTACTATGAGCGGGTCTTCTCCCTCGACATCAATTTCGCCGATGTGACCGAGCGACTTCGGGAACTCCGGTAGAACCCTGCCAGCATGGACGCTGCTGTCGTAACCCGACGGAGGGGCAGAACTCGGACGTGACGAGAACAGTACGCGAAACCCCTCCGAAGTTATCGGCCATCCAGGCGCCGGTGCGTGCGCCCCTGGAGCGCGTGGGCGATGAAATTCGCCGCATCGTCTTGTCGGACTTCGACCAGATCGAGGAGGTCAACGAGCACCTTCTCTTCATGCGGGGCAAGCTGTTCCGGCCGACGCTGCTTCTGCTCTCGAGCAGCACGGGGGGGCGGGAAAATGAAGACGCCCTGACGCTTGCCGCCGTCGTCGAGCTGGTGCATCTCGCGACCTTGGTCCATGACGATGCAGTCGATCACTCGGCGCTTCGGCGTGGCCTCCCGACCGTGAATGCGCTCTGGACGCACCAGGTCGCGGTCATCATGGGGGACTACCTGTATTCGCGCGGCGTCTCCGAGTTGGCCCGCATCGGGAATCTGGAAGCCCTGGCAGTACTCGCCAACGCTGCCAACGAGATGTCGGTCGGCGAAATGCGCCAACTCACGTCGTATGATGCGCTCGACTTTACGGAAGACGACTACTACCGGCTGATCGCCGCCAAGACGGCTTCGCTGATGTCCGCCGCCTGCGAGATGGGTGCGATTTCTGGAGCACCCGAGCATCGGGAGGCGCTTGCGACGTATGGTCACAGGCTCGGGATGGCGTTCCAGATCGCGGACGACCTTCTGGATTACACGGGGTCGGAGGCAGTGACGGGTAAGCCGACCGGGCATGATCTTCGCGAACGAAAGGTGACCTTGCCGCTCGTATCCGCGCTCGAGCGGGTCTCTGGTGCCGAGGACCGCGAAATCCGCGCCTTCTTCACCCGCATCGACCCAACGGATGAAGAGATCGCGCGTATCGTGCAGATCGTGGTCGATCGGGGTGGGCTCGAGTACGCGAGGACCGTCGCCGGACGGTATGCCGATGAGGCACGTGAGGCCCTCGAGACGCTCCCGGACGGCCCCGCGTCGACGTCGCTCTTCGATGCGGTGAGCTACGCCGTGGACCGGGTGCGATGATGTTCGGCGTGTGCAGGACCACGACCTCGTCGGGAACAGAGGTGATGCGTGGCCAGTAGTTCACTGGTGGATTCGGGGCACCGTGGTACCCTGCGGTTCCTGTTCACGCTGGTTTTGGGGCTGTTTCTCGGCGGTCTCCTGACGAAGCTGATCGAGTTTTCGTTGCCTGATGGAGCACCAAGGGAGTTTCTGCTGACGTCGGTCGACGCGTCGCTGGGCCCGCTGTCCGTGGACCTGGTGGCTGTCGCGTTCGTCCTCGGACCCATTACACTGACACTGAACTTTCTGACGATCGTGGGCATCGCCATTGTTGCGATGGTGGTTCGCTCTTGGATCTGACGTGCAAGGACGGGGCCCGACCCCGATGGAGGACCTGAAGTATGGGGCTAGGTGGATTCGGCATGGGGGAGATGGTGTTCATCTTCCTGATCGTGCTGCTTCTGTTCGGCGCGAAGCGCCTGCCTGAAATCGGATCATCACTCGGCAAGGGCATCCGTGAGTTCAAGAGCTCGGTTCGTGAGATCGAGCATGAACTCAAGGTGCCTGCCGATCGACAGATCCATCACTCCAGCCCGCCGCCTGAGCCGGCGTCGACCGCCAGCGCGACTGCAGAGGAAGACGGCGAGCCTCGCAGTCTGAGCGACAGCGTACCGACGTCGGACGCCTGAGGCGGGGGACAGAGACCGGCCGCCACGGGGCGGGTGGTTTCCCGAACGAGTGAAGGGCCGGGCGCCAACGGCGCCCGGCCCTTCGTCATACGTGCGCAGCTGTCCGCTGTGCACCGCCCCTTTTCATGAGGGACGGATCAGAAGACCATCGGGATCTGTGGAAGCGCATCCTCATCGACCGGTGCGAGAACGATGTCGCGACGATCGCGGATGTTCGCCGAGGCACGGAGTGCTTCAATCCACTCAGTGAGCCTCGCCTGCTGCCGAATCGCAATGGCTGCCTGGCGCTGTTCTGTGATCTGAGCCAGCCACGCTGTAGAGTCCGCATCGGTCCGACTGAGGACCTCGAGGATATAGACGTTCGCGGGCGTCGGGACGACATCGCTCACGTCACCGGGCTCGAGCCCGAACGCGGCACCGATGGCCGCGTTCTGACGTCCGACACCGGCAACGAAGTCGTTACGGCTGAACGGACCCGCAGACCGCACATCGAGCTCCATTTCAGCCGCTGCGTTCGACAGAACCATTCCGCCCCGAACCCGTGCGACCACGTCCTGAGCATCGACCTGAGCCTGGGCCATCTTCGCCTCGAACAGGAGAGTCGATGCGATGGCCGCGCTCGCGTCCTCGAGCGGGAGAACACCCTCGGGCTCGGACGACACCAACTCGAGCGCGTAGAAGGCGGTTGGCGTCTCGAACACCGGACTCACGTCCCCGGGTGATGCCTCTTCGAACGCCCAGTCAGCTCCTTCGGAGACCTGACCCGCACCGGGCAGGAACGGAAAGTTCTGCGCGATATCGAGTGTGGTGGAGGGCAGGCCGGCCATCGTGGCGGCCTGGTCGAGAGCCATCTCCTCGCCGAGGTCCTCGAGGGAATCGGCAAGTGTGAGAAGTTGGATCTCACTTTCGTCCGTCCGGTTGATCGGAAGGAGGATGTGGCGAGCCTGGGCGCTGTCTTGAGCCCATCGGTCCTGAACTTCGATCACGTGGAGGCCAAAGCTCGTCTGGACCGGTCCAACCAGGTCTCCGGCTGAGGCGGCGAAGACCGCAGAGTCGAAGGCCGGAACCATGCGACCCCTGTTGAACACGCCCAGGTCACCACCGAGTCCGGCGGTCGGCTGGTCGGTGGACTCGGCCTCCGCGATCTCCGCGAAGTCGCCACCGTCACGGATCTCCTGCATGATCTCTTCCGCGTCGGTGTACGCCGCGGCCGTGTCGGACGCCGTTGGTGTCTTGTCGAGCACCACGACTTTCACCGAGGCGCGGGCCGGCACCTCGAACTCCTCCTGATTCGCGCGGTAGTACGCCTCGATCTCGCTCTCGGAGATCGTGAACGCGTCATCCTCGTAGCGAGACGACGGGTCCATCGGGACATAACGGATCTCGACCTGCTCGACCTGGTCCCGGAACTCCTGCCACAACTCGGCGTCGGAGACGAAAATCCCCGAGGAGACCTGACGGAGCAGCTTGCCCCTCGGAATCACGTCACGGTAGTACGCCTCGAGGATGATCAGCTGCTCCGGCGGCAGAGTCGCCAGGAAGGTCTGATACGCCTGGAGGTCCAGGCCGCCGGCGTCGTTGACGAATTCCGCCTGCAGGTACTCGGGCGGCGAGAACTGTGCGGCCTCGCTGACTTCCCGGTCCGTGACCGTGATACCCCGTGTCTCCAGCTCCTGGAGCACGAGGAGCTGCGTCACGACCTCGTCGAACGCCGCATCCTCGATTTCCTTGTTCTGCTGGGAGCTGATCAGCTCCTCCTGAGAACGCTGGACCTGGTCGTAAAGCTGGCGGTACGCCGCCATATACGACTCGTACATGACCGGCTGGCCATTCACCGAACCGATCTCCCCGAGGCCGCCACCGCTTTGTCCGGTGATGTCCATACCCCACTGGAAGACCATGAGAGCCACGAACGCGATCGCCGTGAACAGCATGATCGGCTTCGTGGCTTCCCGCATTTGACGCATCATGGCACGTCGACTCCTACGTCCAGCAAACAGTTGAGAAACCGCAAAAAAACAGGCCTGAAAGGATAACCGCTCGGGTTCGGGCCCTCAACGGACGTGTCCCGTGCCCGTCGGGTCCGCGTTCGGTACGCGATCCGGTGGACCGCGGTTCCCGCCCGGAGATCGCGGGGTGTTCGGCATGACGAGATGCACCGCCTGTGCTACCCCGTGCGGATTTCGTTGACACTATTTCCGGGCGCTCCGTATC
This sequence comes from uncultured Gemmatimonadaceae bacterium, assembly GCA_964492085.1. Classification (GTDB taxonomy): domain Bacteria; phylum Gemmatimonadota; class Gemmatimonadetes; order Longimicrobiales; family Gaopeijiaceae; genus UBA2589. The sequence goes on from CAZBHZ010000031.1 coordinate 25,994, forward strand.
TTCACGTGCGATAGGCAGTTGCGCCCCCATCCGACGGAGTCGGTGTGTCCGACAGTGTAGATCACGAGATTCGGGCACTCCAGTCGATATACTGGTCGGCGCGTGACCCGGATGGGCTCGCGTTCGCCCCGCTGGCCGACGCGCTCCGCCGCAAGGGGGACATTCGCGAAGCCCTCGATCTGCTCTCGGATGGTACGTCGCGTCATCCAGACTTTTCGACCGGCCACGTCGTCACCGCGCAACTCTACTCCGATTGGGGAATGTCGGCCGAGGCCGAGCTGGCCGCGCGCCATGCACTCGACCTCGACCCGGAGAACATCGTCGCTCTGTCCATCCTCGGTTCGATTCTGGTCGAACGTGGTGATGCGGAAGCCGGCGTCGTTCATGCCGCACTGGTCGACGCAGATCCCGACTCGGATCAGGCCCGCGCCCTTTCCGAACAGGACGAGACCGAGGTCCATGCCGAGGCGTCACAGCCCGTCGCCGTGGACGAGGAGGTCGCCCACTCGGAGCTGGACGAGCTTACTCGCACCGAAGAGCTCCTCGGCGAGCCGGTCCTGTCGCTCGACGAGCTGGGGCCGTCGCTGGCGGACGAGGTCGTGGACGCGCCGGGGCTGGACGCATCCGATGTATCCCTGGATGACGTCGATCAGGACGCCCCGACCGTGGAGCGGCTCGCCATCCATCCGGACGCCTCGGCGGATGAGTCGTTCGAGGACGCGCTCGGGTTGACTTCGGATCCCTTCGTGGGATTGGAGCCTGGACCGGAGAGCGAGGCACTTGAAGCGTCGCTCGACATGCTCAACCCGGACGAGTCCGAGCCCGCAGCGGAGGCTGCGGAGGAGGCGATGGGCCTCGGTGCGCTGGC
>CAZBHZ010000032.1:0-25738 GCA_964492085.1 uncultured Gemmatimonadaceae bacterium
CAACGGTGAATCTCAGCGATTCTCCGTGGCGTGCGTCGTCGCGGGCCGATCCCCTATCGCGCTGAGCTGCAGTTGCAACGGAGCAAGAAGGTGCCAGACACGGCGCTTTTCCGCCTGCTGCATGAGCGTGCAAGCTGGTCCGCCCGAGCCGCGCCCGAGCTGACGCTCACAAATCCGCCAGCACTTCTCGGAAGTACTTCAGTTCCTCTGCGACCTGGAATGGCTTCGCGATCACCCGGCGCACGCGCAACCCGTCGAGTTGGGCCCGATCATCCACAAATCCGCTGCACACGAACATCTCCATCCCCTGGAGTGTTGGATCGTCCTGGACGATCTCGAGCAGTTCGAAGCCAGACATGCGGGGCATCCGAAGATCCGTGATGAGGATATCAAACGGGCCATCTCGCAACGCCTGCAGAGCCGCAACGCCATCCGTCGCACCAATGGGCTCGTGTCCAAGTCGCGTGAAGATCCGCTCCCAGATCGCCAGAATCGGAGCCTCATCCTCAACGATCAGGATCCGCCGGCTCACGTGACCTCCGATGGGATATCAATGCAAAACGTCGTGTTCTCCGCCGCACCGTCGAAGGTCAACAAACCGCCGAGGCTCTCCATGAGCGCCCGAGAGACAGACAGGCCCAGACCCGTCCCCTCTCCGACGTCTTTCGTCGTAAAGAAGGGATCGAGCATGCGCTCGATCACCTCGGGATCCAAGAGATGGCCGGCATCTGTCACCCTAAGGCGTACCAGGCCCGAGTCCGCCGGTCCAGCACGAACCGAAATCCACGGATCCTCGAGATCACGGACCGCATGCAGGGCATTGGAGATCAGGTTCATGAGAACCTGCTCGACCTGTACCGGATTCGTCACCACCTCGAGATGATCAGGAACGTCGACCTCGAAGCGCACACCGTTCGACCTGAGGAGAGGCTCGCACAGTTCACCGGTCTGACGAACGATTTCGCTCAAATTCACCACGACCCTGGGCGATTCGTCATCCTCGCGCGTGAGAACCTTCAGCCCGTCCGCGATATTCCGAATCCTGATCGCGGTGGCTTCGATCTTCTCGAGGTCCTGTCGTACCCGGTCCGCTTCCGGCTGTTCACCGTCCGCGTATTCCGCAACGAGCAGGCCGGCCGTGCCGGAGATGATCGCCAGGGGGTTGTTGATCTCGTGCCCGAGCCCGGCAGCGAACTCACCCACTGCGGCGAGCTTCTGGGCCTGGCGCAGTTCACGCTGCTGGCGCTCGACCTGCTCCTGAACCGTCACTCGCTCCGAAATATCGTTCGTGATGGCTACTTGCACTCGCTCGCCCTGCGGCAACTGGTGCGGAGCGGCCCACGTCTCCATCCAGCGACGCGTCCCGTTCAGGCCCACGATCTCGAAGACCAATGAGCCGGTTTCGCCGTCACACACCCGCTCGTTGAAACTGACGAACTTGGCCCGATGACTCGACTCCACCAGGTCGTAGACGTTCGCGCCGAACACCGATGATAGATCCTCTGCTTCGATCAGATCGAGTCCTCGGCGATTCATGAACAACAGCGCTCCAGCGCGATCGACGATCTTGAAGCATGAGGGGGTCGTATCGAGCATGTCACCCAGGCGGACCTGCCCTTCCCCGACAGCAGTCCGAATCAGCTCCTCCCGGACGTCCGGCTCCGCGCGCGCCGCAACAGCCAGCTCACGGTTTTCCGCTTCGAGCTGCGTATTGATCTCCAATGCTTCCGTCACACTCGCCATGAGTTCGTCCTGAAGACGACCGGCAAACAATGCGAAGAGCCCCAAGAACAAAGGTGCCGTGTCGATAACCCACAGGAGGGGCTGGTCGGCCTGAATCTGAAGCAGGCCGGACCGAGTCCAGGGCAGACCTCGCAGGTACGCATCGAGCAGGGTGGCGCCCAACGGAAAGCAAAATCCGAAGAGTACCCCGATCAGGGTGTAGCGTACTTGGGCAGAACGGAGCACAGGACCACGAGCCTAGGGAGTTAGGGGCGAAAACCCCGATTCGAGTCGAAATGTGCAGCAGCTTCCGGCCGACCTCAAGACGGAGGTACGTCAGCACCGCCCCCGCTGGCCATGAAGCGGTGCTGAGAATCGAGCCCCTCACCGCGGAGTCGCTCGAACGCCCCGTCAGCGCGAAGGATCCACGCCCGCGGATCCTCGAACTGTGCGTCGAGCAGCGCCCGCAGAACAGCTCGCGCGCCGGACTCGTCGACCGGGGTCACGACCTCTACCCGGCGCCGCAAGTTGCGGGCACGCCAGTCCGCCGAGCCGATGTAGTACTCGCTCTGGCCGGCGTTCTGGAAGTAGTAGATGCGCGCGTGCTCGAGGAAGCGACCAAGGATGGAACGCACCCGGATGCCCTCGGAGAACCCCGGCACCCCAGGCCGCAGCGTGCAGATTGATCGTACGATGAGATCGACCTGAACTCCCTTACGGGCCGCCTTGTAAAGCCGCTTCACGACCTTTTGATCGGCGAGGCCGTTGATCTTGGCCTGAATCCGGGCCGGCCGGCCGGCCTTCGCGTGCTCGATCTCACGCTCGATCATGCGATCGACCCCCTGCACCAGCGAGTTCGGGGCCACGAGCAGTCGCCTGAATTGCTGCTGAGGCGGCCCTGCCCCGCCGGTCAACTCGTTGAAGAAGTCGTTGAGATCAGCCCCGAGATCGGGATCCGATGACATCAGGCCGAGGTCCGTATAGAAGCGGGAGGTCGTCGCGTTGTAGTTGCCGGTACCGATGTGGACGTAGCGTCCCACCCCGCCGTTCTCCTTCCGAACGACGAGCGCGGTCTTCGCGTGCGTCTTATACCCCCACACGCCATAGATCACGTGGGCGCCCGCTTCCTCGAGGCGCTTTGTCCAATGAATGTTGCTCTCTTCGTCGAAGCGCGCGGTCAATTCCACGAAGACCGACACATCCTTGCCCGCCTCAAGGGCCGCCATGAGAGCGTCCATGACCGGGGAGCGTCGACCGGTGCGGTAGAGGGTCAGCTTAACCGCAACGACGTCGGGATCGCCGGCGGCCTCTCGAAGGAAACGACCGACCGTGCCATCGAACCCCTGGAAGGGGTGATGTACCAGCACGTCACGCTCCGACAGGATCTCGAAGATCGAGCGGTCCGGGTCGAGCGGATCAGTGGCCTCGTACTTCGGGAATACGCCGTCGGGCACATCGACATCGGCGACAGCGGAGATCGCCGTAAGGTCCACCGGACCCGCGGCCTCATAGACATCCGATCGGGTCAGCGTCGCCGAATCTACAGGTTGATCGTCCCGTATCGATTTCAGGAGGTACGCCCTCACCTCCCGGGGCATGGCGGCAGCAACCTCGAGACGGATCACGGGCATGAAGGGTCGGGCCTCCACTCCGTCCGCCACGCGCGCGAGCAGCGAGCCCCGGTGGTCTTCATCCAGGGCCACGTCTCCGATGCGTGTCGCTCGGAACGCGTGCACTGCCTCGATGTCAGCACCAGTGAACAGCCCGGACACATTCGCCCCGACGACCTCCTCCAGCGGGATCAAGTGGCGCGAATCAGGGACCGGGAGGAAGCGATCGACGTCACTCGGGACGGGCACGTACCCGAGTTCCGACCGGTCGGCACCGGCCCGCCGCAACGAGACCGCCAGAGCCAGCCCGAGGCTGACGAGCCGAGGGAACGATCGCCCCGGTCCAGTCTGAAGCGAGAGCGGTGTAAGCCGGGGGAAGATGTCCGACTGGAATCGTGCCGAGAGCTGGGATCGCTGGCTCTCATCGAGGTCGTCCCACGACACGATGCGCACGCCGCGCTCGGCGAGCGCCGGCAGCAGAACATGATTCAGACAGTAATACTGACGCGCGAGCTGAGCCCGAACGCGGACCGCGATGAGATCCAGAAGCTGCTCGGGTGAGAGATCCTCGTACTCGGCATCTCGAACGCCCGCGACCTCGTCCTTGAGACGACCGACCCGAACGACGAAGAACTCGTCGAGGTTGCTCGAGAAGATCGAGAGGAAACGGAAACGCTCCAGAATCGGGATGTCGGGATCCTCGGCGAGCTCCAGTACACGCTGATTGAAATCGAGAATGCTGAGTTCGAGATCAAGGAAATCGTCGGTCGCTTTTCCGGTCTTGAGACCGGGATCTCGCTCTTCGAGCGGGAGCAGCCTCGGCGGCCCCGGCCTGTGTGGCGCGTCGCGCAGGATGCGCTGGCCCGTTTCGGAACGGACGAGCATGAGCATCGCGGAGACCAGCTTTGGGTCCCGGAGTCGAGGGCCGCCCATGCGCTGCATCAGCTCCACGATCGGGATCCAGATGAGCCCGGCCGGCCGATCTTCGGCTACGAGCTCGTGAAGCCAGACTTCCAGATCCGCCCCGCCCCGGCGCGCCGTGGCGAAGCCTACGAGATCGAGATCGGCTGGGGCCGATCCGCTGTCACCCCCCAGCTCGCCCAGATACTCGCGGGCCAACTCTTCCCCCGAGCCTCGAGCCGACGGAAACTGAAAGCCGGTCGGCCCCTCGATCAGGCCGACTTCCCAGTCCTGCATGAGCATGAGCCCGACGCGCACGTCGTTCGGTACGTCGGGCCGCTGGGCGCCCTTCTGAGCCCCCATCGCAGCCTGAATCCTCTTGTAGGTGTCGAGTCCGTCGGCCCCGATCCCGTGGTCGGATTCCAGACGACGCGCGAGTTCCTCCAGACTGACCCGTCCCGTACCCAGCTCGACGATCGTGACTTCCTGAAACTCCCTCGCTGCGCCCGGTGCATGGGCGATGACATCATCGAACATGATCCGGTGCGTCGCTTTTCCGAACCGACCCACCTTGAGGTCACGAGTCTCCCGATCGATATCAACGGCCGCCCGGGGGCGCAGGGCATCGACCTCGACGACCTCTCGAACCCGCGTCGCGACCTCTGACTCCCCGGAGAGCGTACCGTACAGACCACCACCTACCACTGGCGTCTCGACGAACTGGACTTCGGTAATCCCCTGGAGATTGACGCCTTCACCGATCAGAAGCTCGACGACCTGATGCCCCCGAGCCTCCGACCGCAAACGAAGACGCATGCTCCGTTCAGCGAGCGCACCGTCGTTGGTGTCGAAGTACATCTCCCGGAGAAGATTGTACGTGGGTTGGGCGGCATGCATGCCGAGGGGGCGACGGCGGTCGACCAGATCCGCGAACCCGACCGGATCCGCGAACGGAGCATTGAGACGTCGGATCACGAACCCTCCTCCTGAGTGCCGGCTCGAGCCCCATACGCCGTGAGGCGAGGCTCCTTCCCGTTCTTCTCGTCGGAAATGTACATCGTACCATCGGGACCGATCTCGATCCCTTCGGACTGAGGGTGGCGCCCCCCACGCAGCTCCACCGCTGCCATCAGGCGACCGTCACGATCAACCTCGATGAGCGCGTCGTCCCGCCCGGAGACGAGGAGGACCGTGCCGATCGGTGTGACGGCGACCCCCGAAGGAGCAAACGACCGATTGACGCCGTGCGCGACCAGGTCCGTCCGCTGGATCATGAGATCCGGGAGCGCCTCGGCCTCGGGCTGGAGCGGTATCCTGTGCACGACCACGAGGTCGCGCTCCGGTAGAGATGTCTTGCAGGCAACGAGCAAGGCGTCGACGGCCTCGTCATAATCGAGTCCCTCGACCTCACACCGGTCACGGAGACCCGTGTCTGTGAGCCGAAACACCACGTTCTCACGATCTGTGCCCTCGCGGAACTCGTACAGCTGGCCAGTGGACGTGATCAGGAAGAAGCGGGGACCGACGATGGCGATCCCCTCGAAGTCTCCGCGGACGAGCTCCTCCCCCAGGTCGAATCGCTTCCCGACCTCGGCGGTGTTCGGGTCGATCTCGTGAACCCGGGCCCGCTCGTCGTCATGCGCAAACAGGCGGCCATCCGACGTGAACGCGAGGCCAGAGACCTCGTCGAGCCTGCCGGGCAGATCGTGATACCAGGCCCGCTCCTCCAGGTCGAATCCGTGGAGGAAGGCGACCACCGAATCGGTGGCAGCCGCCTCGGCGGTGGCCGTCGTCACCCTGCCGGGCGAGGCCGTCACATCGAGGTCAGAGTTCTGGGCGTCCGGGACACCCTCGCATGCGGCGGCGAGCGCCGCGGCGACAAGGACGCTCCTCACTTCCGGGGCTTCAGTCCCTTGAGGGCCCTGAGCTCGGCAGCAATCACGTCGTCCGATGTGCGCAGGTGATCCATGACCGCACCCTGCGCACCCTCGCCGTCGAGTCGCGCGACATAGATCATCATGGTCCCGCTCGGTCCGTCTCCCATCTCGGCAAGCTTCCAGCGCACCGACAGGTTTTCCAGCAGTGGCTCGAGGAAACCCTGCACGGCCTGGGCGTTGGCGGTATGGATGACGAAGAGCGAGTTCGCGCGACGATCCCGCTTCTTCGCCCGCTCCTCGGACAAATGCCGTTCGATTCGGACGGCGCGATCCGCGATCTCTGCGAGATCCGTGACCCTGGCGGCCTCGAGGACGGCGGGGTCGCCGACCTGGAGTGCGCTCCGCGCCGATCCGGGCCCAGCGAGGACGTCCCCGACACCGAGCGGACCCGCCCGCGTATGCTGATCCGCGTAGATGTTTCCGAATTTCGTCCACCAGAGGGCGAGGATCACGAAGTTGAAGACGACCGACAGCGTGATCGCGATACCCAGAGCCTGAACGCCACAGGCGAGCCCGACCCCGATGGCGAGGAATACGTACACCGCGTCCTTGGTGTCCTCGAGGGTCGTCCGGAAGCGCACGGCAGCCACGATGCCAGCCAGCGAAAACGCGAGCGCGACACTGTTCTGCACGATCATGACGATACCGGTCACTGCGACCGGCAGAATCAGAAGCGTGTGGACGACGGACTCCTCATACCCTCGGTGCCGGTGTGTCACCATGTACACCCACGTCACCGGCACCATGATGGACAAGGCGCCGAGCATGGAAATGAAGGCGATGAGTGCTCCGTTCCATGGCTGGGACCCATCGACGGGTTCACCGACGGGAGGAGCCTGGTCGACGCCGAGCATGCCGAGCCCTCCATCGAGCTGGGAGAGCCGGACACCGGCGACAGCGTCGCGCACGGCCGGGACCGACTGAACCAGCGCAACGAGGACGACCGCGAAGAGCAGATAGTACGCGAGTACACGCACGAGTCCGGAGCCGCGAATGGATCTGGCGTTGGTCGAAGTCATGGCATCGATCGTGGGGACAGGCGGTTACGCCCTTCAGCCTGGCATGATGCGTTGCTCTCGGGCACGTCAGCAAGGAGCGGCTGGACAACCAATCGCGCACCCCGGTACTCTACGACCCTCACTGGACGCCGCGAGGAAGCCATGGACCGCCGCACTCTTCTGCTCGCCCTGACGGCCCTTCTGGTCGCACCCACCCTACTGGTGGGCCAGGAGTACGAACTGCCGACACCCGAGGAGTACGCCGAACGCGCGGAGCGCGCGGAGCGTGCGCCTCTCTTTCAGTCGGTCGAGCCCATCCGGATGACGCTCCGGACCGATATCGACTGGCTGCGCGACGAGCGTAACGACTCCGTCGAGGTCGAGGGCACGCTGACGTTCATCGACCTGGACGGCAACGAGATCACGAAGCCCGTCGACACACGCACGCGTGGGAACTTCAGACGCAACAAGCAGAACTGCAATTTCCCTCCGCTGCGCCTCGACTTCCCCACCAGGCAGATGGAGGGGACCGTGTTCGAAGATCAGGACAAGCTCAAGCTGGTGACGCCCTGCCATCACGATCGGGATGACTACCAGAACTACGTCATGGACGAATACCTCGTGTATCGCCTCCTCAACGTCCTGACCCCGCACAGCTTCCGCGTGCGACTCGTCGAGATCACGTACGAAGACGTGAACGGCGAGTATGACACGCGAACGAAGATGGGCTTCCTGATCGAAGATGAAGACGCGATGGCAGAGCGCAGCCGGGCGACGCTCGAGGAAGTCACCCAGTTCCATCCGGCGCGCACCAAGAGCGAATTCTCGGTCACGGTCGCGCTGTTCAACTACATGATCGGAAACACCGACTGGTCGCCGGTCTACTTCCACAACGTGAAGCTGATCAGGACGGAAACGGCGGAGTTCCTGACCGTGCCGTACGACTTCGACTTCTCCGGGATGGTGAGCGCCCGGTACGCGACGGTCGATCCGTCGCTCCAGAATCGAATCCGACGCGTCCGCAACCGACTGTATCGCGGCTTCTGCCGTCCCGAGCTGACCTATCCCACCTCAGTCCAGATCTTCGCCGACCACCGCGCCGAGCTCGAAGCGGTCTTCACGGAGTTTGCTGCGCTCGGTTACGAGGAGTACGACGAAGACGACGCGGAAGACTCCATCGAATACCTCGAGGATTTCTGGAAGGTCGTGGGCGAGCAGGACGAGTTCGAGGACGAAATCCTCGAAAACTGTCGGGATCTCCAGACGGGTCGGCAACCTTGAACCGAGCCCGGGAACTTCAGGTCCAGCGGCGAGTCGAGCAGGGCCTGGCTGAAATGGTCGGTCTCGTTCGGGGTGTGATCGCGGACGGCAAGGTCACCGAAGACGAGGCGCATCGACTCTCCGAGTGGACCCGGGCGAACCCCGAGGTCGCGACTCGGTACCCGGCCAACCTGCTCTCGCGCCGGCTTGAACGGATCTTTATGGACGGCAAGGTCGACGGTCGAGAACGGGACCGACTGAGCGCCATGCTCGCCCAGCTGGCCGAGAATCCGAGCGGTCTCGGCGGAGGCGCCCCACTCGCTACAGATCTACCCCTCACCGTTCCGCCCCCCGACGTCGTGTTCGGCGGGCAGACCTTCGTATTCGGAGGGCAGATGGCCTATGGCCCCCTGCACGCGTGTGAGCGTGAGGTGCTGGAGCGCGGTGGGATGTGCGAGCACGCCGTGAACCGACGCACCGACTATGTGGTCATCGGTGCCCTCGCCGCGGCGGACTGGGCGCAGAGTGCCTTCGGGGGGCTCATCGACGAGGTGGTCTCCTACCGGTCACGCGGCGTCCCCATCGCCGTGATCACAGAAGAGCACTGGACGACCGGGCTTACCTGACGATCGAAATCCCGGCGAGGCCAGCGATCGCCCCCAGCGTCGTCTGCGCGGCGTTGAAGCCCAGCATGAAGTCCGCATCCGAGAAGGTCTCGAACAGATCCGTCGTCTGGTGCCAGTGCGGGTTCGCACGATTCCCCGTTTCGTAGAGGCGACGATTCTCCCGTAGACTGACCGCAGCAACGAGGTCCATGAACGGCGTGGAGTCGGTGTTGCTCATCGCGTTGCTGAGCACGGCCGGGTAATCGGTGGCGTGCATCCGGTTCGCGTTGATCAGTGCAATGCCGAGCTGCGCAGACTCGGATGCCATCGCCGAGTTCAACTGAAACTCCACGTCCACGTCTGCATCGAGCGCCTGATTGTGGGTCACAGGGTTACCGTGATCCCACATCATCATGTCGTGCTGGATCATCCCCATCCAACGCGGCTCGGGGTACCGACCGGACCCAGGCGGATCTTCGATGCCCTGAAGCTCCGCTCGCTGTTCGACGTACGCCCGGGCTCCGTTCAATCCGGTCTCTTCGTTGTTCCACAGGGCGAAGCGGAGGGATCGTTCCGACGCGATGTCAGACGAAGCCAGGACCCTCGCGATCTCCATGACGAGGGCTGTCCCTGACCCATCATCGTTCGCGGCCTCTCCACCTCCTCGACCGTCCATGTGGGCGCCGATGATGTACATCTGGTCCGGCCGAGCGGTCCCGACTTTCGTGGCGAACACCTCCTCGCGGGGCTCGGGCTGATCAGAGTTGCGGGGCGTGTACATGTAATGCACCCGCTCGGTCTCGTATCCCCAGCCGCGCAGCTGATCCTCGATCCAATCGTTCGCCGCTGCGTTTCTCGGCGTACCCTGCTCTCGGTCACCGAACTGCGTGAGACCGTAGAGCAGTTCCTTGTACGAATCGAAATCCAGCCGGCGGACGATCTCCTGATGCATGCTGTCCGCGGGTGTCATGGGTACCCCACCAAGCACACCGCGCAGACTGCGCCGCAGGACGGGTGGGTCGCTGGCGCGCCGTTCCTCTTGTTGCCGCTGCTGCCCCTCCGCCGCGAATGGAACGGCCATCAAGGCGATGGTGCACAGGAGCATAGAAGCGGAGCGTAGGACGCGCATGGTACCGCCTGGCTGATGGAGCGATCGAGGATTAGGAGGACAAGATCCCGATCGGCTATTGGACCGCGCAACTGGGTCCGCTCGGGGCCGTCACCCGAAGGTCAGGCCGGTTTCCAACGTGATGCCGCGGTACGCGTAGAAGGCGTCGATCGAGAAGGGCCCTACATCGGTCCACACGAGCAGACCCGTGAACGGCATCACGGGGGTCTTCCCGGCCAGGGAGATCAATTCCTCGTCGTATCCGGTGACGAAGCCGGCGCGGTACCCCACGCCGACGTCGATATGACGAAAGTCACCGACCCACCAGTACCGCTCCAACGCGGCGATGAAGCCACGTCGCTCGTAGGAATTCACGAACGTGGCGACAAGCCACTGGCGGCTCTTCACGCCGAAGCCAGACGCCCAATCGAGCTCTGGGAACTGTGGCTCGAAGGGGTGGAGGGCCCATACGCCGACGATCACATGGGGACGAGAACGCTCCTCTCCGAATACTCCCTTCCACCCCCCGCTCTCACCCCCGACCCCTGCCTGAGCCAAGACGGGCGCGGGCCAGCACACGGATGCGGTAAACATCAACAGAGCGACGAACGTCCCCGACGCGACCTTCCGTCTCAGCATTCGGGGCCACGCCATCGAGACGGCTGGGGCCCGGTCGACTCGCCACATTGGCTACCCCCACACTGTCTGAGACGCCGAGGCCCCAAAGACATGCGTCCCTGGGGCCCCGTTCACGTCCACAGCTGACAGCGTCAGTACGCAGGCTCCAGACGCACGATGGAACTCGGGTCCCCTCGCCGACTCTCGAGGGCGAGGTAGATGAAGCCATCAGGGCCCTGGCGCACGTCCCGGATGCGGCCAATCCGCTGGACCAGATTTTCGGCACCGGTGACGACGTCCTGGTCGAGGCTGATCCGCACGAGCACCTCACCCGTGAGGCCACCGGCGAACAGGTTGCCTCTCCACGCGGGGAAACGCTCGCCGTCATACATCATCAGACCGGATGTCCCGATCGAGGGGACCCAGACGTGCCGGGGGTTCTCCCAACCGTCACGCATCGTCGCCTCGTGGATCCTCGAACCGGACCCGTAGTTGACCCCGTATCCGACCACGGGCCAGCCGTAGTTCGCTCCGCCCGTCACGAGGTTCACTTCGTCACCCCCCTGCGGGCCATGCTCCGTCGACCAGATGTTGCCCGTCGCCGGGTCGAAGATCAGACCTTGGGGGTTCCGATGGCCGTAGCTGTAGATACTGGGTTCGATGCCCTCCTGCCCGACGAACGGGTTGTCGGACGGGACACTTCCGTCCTCCATCAGCCGGTTGATCGTACCGTGATGGTTGGCGCGGTCCTGTGCCGGATGAGCCTCCAGATCCCCGCGAGGAGGCGCCTGACGGTCGCCGACGCTGAAGAAGATGTGGCCTTGCCCATCGAAGATGATCCGAGAGCCGTAATGGCCCCGGCCCGCCGAGTTCGCCTCGAAGAGCTCCTCGACGTCGTGCAAGGCATCGTCCTCGAACCGAGCGCGGATGATCGCGGTCGTCGACTCGTCTCCGCCCAGCGGCTTCGAATACGAGATGTACACGAGGTGGTTGGACCCGAATTCGGGATGCGGAACGATGTCGAGCAAGCCGCCCTGCCCTCGGACGTAAATCTCTGGAAGTCCGTCGACCGAGCCCGGCAGAAGTTCACCGTCGCGCACGATGCGCAGACGGCCTGGACGCTCTGTGACCAGCATGTCGCCATTCGGCAAGAAGGCCATCGCCCAAGGATTGACCAGCCCTTCCGCCACCGTCACGATCCGGTAGTCATGCCAGGCGGAACGCCGGAATTCGCCCGGATCCTGGCAGGCCAGCGCGGTCGCGGTCGTAAGGGTCATCGCCGCAGCGGCGAGCATCGGCGTCACACGTCGAGACATCTCGGTATCTCCTGATGCGCTATGGAGGCTCGAGCCTCCCAGGTGTCGAATGGCCGGACGGACACCGGTCACGGAGCGAAGGTTCCCTGACTGCCCGAGCCTGAAGGTCGTCCGACCGACAGGTTAATCGGGCCCGTACCTTCAGGCCATGGGGTGACGAGCTGGCCCAGAAGACCCCGCGCGCCCACATGGGAAAGAGCTTGTGTTACGGGAGCACACGATCCCGAAAGTCGTCGAGCACAGCCAGAGTGGCTCGCGATCAGATTCGCCCCGGCTCGCGGCAGCGAGGGAAACGTAACGTTCACACGGTTGCGAACCTCACCTGACGTGGCGAGCCACCGGTTCCCACCGGTAAACTTCAGGCTTCATTCTCTGGAGTTCGACCATGCATGAACCACGCCTCACCGCCGACCAGTTCCCGCGCGAAGTCCTCTCTCTCTTCGATCAGTACGTGCACGGTCTCATCGATCGGCGAGCCTTCCTCGATGGGTCAGCGAAGTTCGCGGTCGGTGGCATGACCGCCGCAGCCCTTCTCGACGCCCTGAGTCCCGACTACGCGCTCGCTGCCGAGATCCCGGTCGACGACCCCCGGATTCGACAGGAGTACGTCGAGTACGATTCCCCCGCCGGATCGGGGCGCATGCGTGGTTATATGGCATGGCCATCATCGTCCGAGGCCCCCTGGCCCGCCGTGCTCGTGATCCATGAGAATCGGGGACTCAACCCCTACATAGAAGACGTCGTTCGGCGCATGGCGGCTGCGGGCTTTCTGGCGTTCGGACCCGATGCTCTGACCCCACTCGGTGGATATCCCGGAAACGACGACGAAGGCCGGGCGATGCAGCGTGAGCTCGACCGGGCCACGATGACCGAGGACTTCGTTGCCGCGGCGGAGTTCCTCATGCAACACGAGCAGAGTACCGGTCGCGTAGGTGCCGTGGGCTTCTGCTTCGGCGGCGGCATGGTAGGAACGCTCGCGGTGCGCCTTCCAAACCTGGCCGCCGGGGTTCCGTTCTACGGCTCTCAACCGGCAGAGGAGGATGTGCATCGGATCGAGGCTCCTCTCCTGATCCAGTACGCCGGTCTGGACGAGCGTATCAACGCCGGCTGGCCCGCCTTCGAAGCGGCGCTGCAAGCCTCGGGTAAGGCCTACACGATGCACATGTATCCGGATGTGAATCACGGCTTTCATAACGACACGACGCCCCGATACGACGAGGCTGCCGCCCGCCTGGCCCAGCAACGCACCATCGCCTTTTTCAACGAGCACCTCCGCTGAAGGCGTGGGGTCCTGAAGCCCGCCGGGACCACATGAGCGGACCGAGGGCCTTTCTACTATCGTGAACTATCGGGGTCTCTGACCGCCTGAACCTCCATGAAGCTGCCGACGAAGATCTCGAATCGTGGTTCGAGGAAGCCACCAAGGAGATTGACGCTCCGGTCATCGAACTCGTTCACATCGTGGGACGTCTGCTCCACTCCGAATCCAAACGACCAGGCGCTGGGATTCACACGGAGCTGCGCCTCCCACCCGTGCCCGAGAGAGAGGTTGTCGAAGGCCCCGCCGAACGGCGCACTTCCCAGACCCGAAAACTGAAGGGACCACAGCTGCGCGGACTGCGCCGACACGGATGAAGGAGTCATCAGGAAGGCTGTCGCGAGTGTCGCTGCGAGGACGCTACCACGCACGTGGTGCTCCGAGTTGGGTTTGGATGGCAGCTGGAATATGATTCCGACGCCCACGTTGGCAGCACCTTCTACGCGTCATCCGGTCGCGCTTGCGCCATGTCTCGATCCACACGCTCTCCCGATCCCGCCGCAGATGCGGCCTCGAGGGTCGATGTCGACTTTCTGCTGGAGACCGCACGGACGCTGATCAGGATTCCAAGCTGGAACGGACAGGAGTCGGACGCACAGCGAGCTCTCGCGGAGGTCGCCACGGGCATCGGGCTCGATACAGACATCTGGTCGATCGACCTCCCTCTCGTTCAGGACCACCCGGACGCGTCGTGGGAACTCCACCGTGAGGAGGCACTCGGCGTCATCGGGACGCTCGGGGGTCGTGGGAGCGGCCCAAGTCTGATCCTGAACGGGCACGTGGATGTGGTGCCCCCGGGAGACGAGGCTCTCTGGTCCTCGCCACCGTTCGAGCCCGTCGTGCGCAATGGCCGTCTCTTCGGACGGGGGTCACTCGACATGAAGGCGCAGCTGGCGGCCGGACTCGCAGCCCTTCGCGCCGTCGCGGAGTCAGGTGTCGAGCTCGACGGCTCCGTCCGGCTGCAGAGCGTCGTGGGCGAAGAAGACGGTGGAATCGGGACGCTCGCGGCCATCCTGCATGGAGGCGGCGCCGACGGTGCAATCGTCATGGAGCCGACCGCGCTGACCGTCGCGCCGCTCCAAGCGGGGTGTATCAATTTCCGGATCCGGGTACCGGGACGAGCCGCGCACGGGGCCGTCCGCGATGAAGGGATCAGTGCCTTCGAGAAGGCCTTTCAGATCTACGCTGCGGTCGAGGCGCTGGAGGCGGAACGAAATGTCGGCGCGCTACGGAATCCCCTGTATGCAGCGTACGCGACCCCCTATCCGATCAGCATCGGAACGATGAGCGGCGGAGACTGGGCCTCTTCGGTCCCTGATCATGCCATCATGGAAGGGCGGCTCGGCGTGCGGCCGGACGAGTCCCTCGACGAAGCGCGTTCGTCCCTCGAGGCGGCTGTCGCAGCCGCGGCCAGGGCCGACGCGTTTCTCTCGGACCACCCGCCGGTCGTCGAGTGGTGGGGTGGCCGCTTCCTTCCCGCGAGCACACCCGTCGATCACCCCCTGGTCCGGGTCCTCTCGCGATCGGTCAGCCGCGAGGTCGGGGCCGATGCCGTCCTTCAGGGGGTCACGTTCGGAGCGGACGCGGGCCTGCTCCAGCATGTGGGAGCGACACCGGTCGTCCTGTTCGGCGCGGGTGACATCCGTCGGGCGCACCGGCCGGACGAATGCGTCGAAATCGACCAGCTCAACACAATGGCGCGGTCCCTCGCCCGAACAATTGTCGATTTCTGCGGGACGATGTAGCCGGAATTCACCCGCCGGACATAGCCCTGCCCTGCGCGGCCCCATCGAGGGCGTAGATCGTCGCAGAATAGACCGAAACCCCCGCGGCTCCCGCCATCAGCGGCAGCAGGCCCCACATGGGAAGCCCCAGGGCAGACCAGCCGAGTACGCCGAACATGAGCACGCTGGCGATGCGGCCATGGCCGCGGTGAACGACCTGCAGTGGCCCGTACCGGAGTCGCAACACGCTCACGCCCACGAGCAGCACGAGGTCACGTCCGAATACGATCACCAGGAACCAGAGCGGAAGGGCCGTGAAGACGGGTCCGACACTGAGCGTGAAGAAGGCCACCAGCGCCACCTGGACCAGCTTGTCGGCCACCGCATCCACGACGGCACCGATCTGGGACGTGAGATTGAAGCGGCGCGCCATCCAGCCGTCGAGAAGGTCCGTCACCCCCATCACGACCACGAGCCCGAGGGCGAGGAGGCGCGGTGCGGATGGGTCCGCACCCGCGCGGGCGAGTTCCTGCGCTGCCAGACCCGCGACGACGAAGACCGGGATGAGCACGACCCGAGCGAGCGTCAGAGCCCACAGAATCGCTCGGAGCATGGACCGTCGTCGCGTTCGAGGATCGAGGCTTTCGCTACATCAGCACCTGTCGATGCGCAGCGGCCTCGGCTGCACGCATGGAAGCTCTCGATTTCCGACCGCGGATCCAAGTGGTGGTCATGTACGACATTCCCGCCACCGCCGTAAGCGCGCAGAAGAGCCAGAAGCCCGCTGCAAAGCCCGACGACCAGCTACCGGAAAGGCGACGGACGACCCCGTCTTCCAGCGCGGCCGTGTACGTACCCGCCCGCAGAAGCCACCAGAGTGGAACGAGGGCGCTGGAAACCCCGATCCAGGCCACAGTGAGCTGAAGCGCTGACCAACGCTTCGCAGTCATCATCCAGCGACTCAGGCGTGAAGGGTGAGCCATCCTCAGGGCGAGATACTTCAATGTTGTAGCACCTCGCGCAAGAGGGCGTTCCCGGCCACGAACATGAGCACGCGAGGGGCTCGCCCCACGCGAACGGAAACGGCCTCTAGAGCAGCTCCGGTTGCGCTCCCCAGCGGCTCATGAAGCGGTCGAGACGCACCTTCCGTCGCGTAGAATCGGAGCTCATGGAGCGGACCTTCCCGAAGACAGCCCGCTCGGGCCAACCACGATCGAATCGGCCCATGACCCACATGATCCCTGACCACGAATTCGGGTCTCGACCATCAACGGCATACCGGTTGTTGAGCTCAACCATGGTGTCCAGCGCCTCGCGGGGGTGCGCCGACCATTCGAGGATCTTCTTGCCCCACAACATTCTCAGATAGTTGTGGATGACGCCCTCCTCCAGCAGTTGTCGCTGGGCCGCGTTCCATATCTCGTCATGAGTGGACGCACTCTCGAACTGCTCGAGACCGTACATCCACGGACGTGGGTCCCCCGCATGGACCTCCAGCGTCTCGATCGCCCACGCTGGCAGGCTATCGTACGACCGGTACTCCGGCTCGTAGTGGCAGTATCCGTGACCCACTTCGCGCCACGTGACGAGTTGGTCGATGAAGCCCTCGGCGGACTCACTCATGCCCCACCAGCCGCGGCGGCGTCCATCGTGCGGCGGTGAAATCCGTGCAGGTGACCAACCCTCCCGACGAATGATCTCGTGGAAGATCTCGTGCGCGGAGACGTGACCGTAATGCAGTGCCGGTGAAAGCCCACTGACGACGGAGAGATCGGGATGATTCCGGTCTTCGGAGTAACGGTCGAGCTGGTCGGTGAGAAACACCTTGAGCCGCGCACGCGCGTGCGTCTCTCCGCCGATCCATGAGGCGGGTCTCACCGCGTGATCGATCGGCAACGACGAGAAGCCCTCGAGCGCCGCTCGCCCGGAGCTGTCGGACCCGAACTGGGCGACCGGCCACCGGTCGAGCAGCTCCCGAGGCAGGCCGTTCAGGGATCGGAGCGTAACCCCCGACAACGGGTCCGGAGACGGCCATGCACCCAGGTGGTTTGGAAGCTCCTTGTGCAGGTAGCGGCGGAAGTGATAAGCCGCAGAGAACGATCGGCCGGGAACGGACAGAGGGAGAAGTCCGATCCCATCCACGGCCTCCATGCGACACGAGACCGCCCGCCGCCCTCCTTCGAGCAGTCGAGGGAGGAAGAAGGTCGGTGACTCATCGGCGACCACGCATGCGGCGCGGTCGGCGAGGGTCGCGAGCAGGCCGCGACCGGCTCCGGGCTCAGACTCGACGTACGGAACGTAGGTGACGGGCGCCGCCTCGAGCCGAAGAGCCTGGTCGGCCATTCCTTCGATGATCGTCTGATGGTGGCGCGCGTTGGCCCAGCGATAGCCGGCGCGAAGAGGCTCAAAGACGACCAGTGGTTTGTCGAGCTCCACAGCCCACTCGATGGCCCGGTCGAGGGCGAAATTCCAGGAAAGGCGACGGGCTGCCGTCATCCAGTACAGGACGTAGTCACCTTCGCCGCGGGGCGGCTCGTCGCGGAGGACCCGGAGTCGGGTCTCGGGGATCTTGGACATCATGCACAGAGGTACCCCGGGTCCCCGCGGTTGTGTCGCGCGTCCCGAGCGGGCGGCCTGTCTTCTTTCCTCCCTCCCCTGCATGCGGCCAATCCGGGGCCGCCACCCCGCCTCCGTCCGCGTTCAGAACAGCGCGAGGAGGACCCCTCCGACTCGCCTGAATGCCGAACGCGCGAATCGCACCGCTACGGTCACCCGACCGTACCCCATGCCGTGCCTCGAGCAAATGGGAAGCGTCAGCGTCACGCCATGGTTGAGTTGCGAGATGCCGACCCGGCACCCGCAGGCATATCTCCCTTTCGTGGCCCCATCTTTTCCCATCATCATCCCTTCCGCGTTCACGATCCTCATAGATCAGATACGTGACGAAGGGTCGAGGGTTTCTGCGATCAGGCGGCCCCGATGCGCGAGACGCTCGAGTGTCCCGACGCGTGACAAGGGAGGTGCGCTCCACACTGGGAGACGCTGAAGGAAGTAATCACGCTTGACCCGAAGTCCACCCGTCGATCGGTTGGATCATTCACTCGAACAGGAGTCGTCCTCCATGCGCCTCACGACCCGTACCGGCGCTTCACTGCTTTGCGCACTGTCCGTGTCCACCGCCTTGGCCGCGCCGGCGAATGCGCTGGGCCAGTCCGTCGCCCCGGACCAGCAGGTCGTCCTCGTGACCGGTTCCACCAGTGGCCTTGGGCGGGAGATCGCGCTTCGGATGGGATCGCGGGGCGCCCACGTCATCGTGCATGGTCGCGACGAGGAGCGCGGTATGGCCGTCGTCGAGGAGATCAATGCTGGACCGGGTTCGGCGCGCTTCTACAGCGCGGACTTCGCCTCCTTCGACAACGTACGGGCGCTGGCCAGCTCCGTTCTGAGCGATTATGACCGTCTTGATGTCCTGGTGAACAACGCGGGCTTCGGCTCGGCGCCGGACGAACGCTGGCTCAGCGAGGACGGCCACGAGTTCCGGTTCCAGGTGAACTACCTGGCCCCATTCCTGCTGACGAACCTGCTCAAGGCTCGGCTGATTGCGACCGCTCCCTCGCGTATCGTGAACGTCTCGTCGCTTGCTCAGGCCCCGATCGACTGGGATGACGTCATGATCGAACACGACTTCAGCGGTGGGCGCGCGTATGGCCAGAGCAAACTGGCTCAGGTCGGACACACCTTCGACCTGCACGAGGAGCTGGGTGGAGCGGGTGTGATCGTGAACGCGCTGCACCCGGCTACGTATATGCCCACGGGTATGGTTCAGCGCCTGGGCGTGACCCCTCGCGCGACGATTGACGAAGGGGCCGACGCCGTGATGCAGTTGATCATCGACGATGTCGAGGGGGGGCAGTTCTTCAACCAAATGACGCCTCGACGCGCGCATGCCCAGGCGTACGACATGGAGTCGCGGGAACGGCTGCGAGAGCTGAGTCAGAGGCTGACCGGTAGCCGCTGACGACTCAGGCGACGGATGCATCCGTCGGCGTGACCGGGCGGAGGAGACACCCACCCGCTCACACCTCACGGCAATGGACTACTGCGACGCGATCTGAGAGACCACGATCGTCACATCCTGATCGTGGTACAGCGCACCGTCGTCTCCGCGCGCGCGCAGGATGTACGTCCCTGGCTGATCGAAGGTGACCGTCGTCCGCCAGACGCCGTCCTCAGGGATCGGTGTACGGGTCCAGAGTGGTGCCCAGGGCGAATTCCCACCGGAACGCGTGTCTTCCCACGTCTTTACCTGAGGCGGATCGAAGGTCGGGGTTCCATCGCCATCGCCCCTGTACAGGAACCACGCGACGTGGTGCCAGACCACCTTCTGAACCGTGATCCGAGTCGGCGGCCTCAGCTGAGCCCGACTGAGCCTTGGCGGCCCCTCACGCTCCGCCGCCGCCCGTGCCGCTCGCTCCTGACGAGCCATCCAATTCCGCTCCGCGTCCGCGAGCCCGTCGTCCTCCATGTGAACCGCGAGCTCGACGGGTTGCCCGACCCTGACGTTGTACTCGGTGCCCCCCTCGACCGTGATCACCGGGGGCGTGTTCGCCCTGATCTCGGCGTTACTCGCACCGATACCGAGGGCACCGGTCTCAGACGCGATCACGATGTTGTCGAGCACCTGGTCGATACCGAGCGTCCCGTACGCATGTTCGGTCTGGCCCTGCGTCGTCAGCGTCCACACGAGCTCTTCGTCGAAGTCGGCGGGGACCGTGACCATGAAGACGAAGCGGTTCCGACGCGGCCGGAAGTGCGTGGGCTGACCACGATCGGCCGGACCCGGCGTGAAGAAGTTGTCGTCTCCAACCGGCACATCGAGCTCTTCCGACCAGTTCCGGTTCATGTAGCCGAACACCATGGTCTTGGAGCCGTCTTCGTTCTGAATCCATCCCTCGTACGCCGGCGACACATTCTGCCCACTCTGATACGCCAGCTGTGCGGCCACCTCCACGCTCCCCGAAAACCCGAGCGCCGCCAACACCACCGCGAATCCCAACGCGGAGAATCGAGGGCGTTGAATCATCGACCACCCTCCGGAATCACGAGACACAGCGGACATCCGATGACGTGGTCGTTCGGACCGAGGTCGAGCCGCTCGCGACGAATGGCCATCTCTTCTTCGAACTGTTCCTGAGTCATCGAGAGCCTCATCCCGAGATCAATGAACATGTTCGCCACCGATCGATTCCCGGAGCCCTGCCAGTTTCGGGTGTCCGGGACGTTGAAGTTCTCCTCGGTGTTGTTCATGTAGCCCGTGATGTGCAGGACCGTACCGGCCGGAAGGAGCGGCTGATGATCATCCTCGAACGCGTACGTCCGGACCCAGTTGTGGTCGTACCCGACACAGGACAGCGTCTCGACGTTGAACCCCCAGATCGCCTCGAGGCACATCCGGTCGCCCGGCGCGTGCAGATGGGGCTCGAACGACACGATCTTCGTCGGTGTCTGGAGCACGGTGTACGCGTGCAATTCCTGGTCCTTCTCCCCGGCGCGGATGTCGATGTCCGAGCCATTGCCGAGGCCCAGGATCGACTCCCGGTACTTGGGCTCATATCCCTCGGGGTGGAAGGTGAAGCCGAACTGCAGGCGCGCCTTCGTGTCGAGCCCATTGGAGTGCAGGTGGGTCGACTCGGAGACGATGTACGATCCCGCGGTCAGGAGGCGTCCAGCGTCGACGTCGAAGACATCGCCGTTACGACCCACCTCATGAACCGGCCACGTCTGACGTCCCCCCTGGCCCTCCTCGTTTACCGTGCCCCAGACCATATGGTGGATCACGAATCGACCACCCACCGTTTCGCGGCCCGTCCCCTCCGTCGGGACGTCGTTGATCTCGCGAATCTCGACCGATTTCACGTACCGGTCTTCCTCGATCGGGATCCGTACCGGCGCGATGTCTCCCCACCAGTCGGGCTCCCCGGCCTTCACGAGGAACTCGTCCGTGGTCACGACGATATCGGGCTCTCCCAGCGTCCAAGCACCGGAGTTGTCGAACTCGAGTGCGGGCGGTGCATCCTCCGGATCCCCAGCCGGTGCACCATCCTCGACCCATTGCGCGATCGCCGCGATCTCGTCCTCGGTCAGCGACGGGTCGTTCTTGTAATGCTGAATGCCAATGTCCTTCTCCGCATACCACGGCGGCATCGCACCCATGCGATCCCGGATCTCCGTACGGCGGGCGATCCGACGTGCGTAGCGTCGCGCATCCTCATAGCGCTCCAGCGACATCGGGGCCACGCCCTGTGCGCGATGGCAGTTGATGCAGCTGCGCTGGAAGATCGGCAGGATGTCCCGATGGAACGTCACCTCATCAGGCTCACCGCCCTCCTGAGCGGCAGCTGGCGCAGGCAGAGCCAGCGCGAACAGGAGCAGTGGGGCAGTGATCACGTCGGTGACGCGAAGGCGGGTCGTGGAACCGAGCATTCCCGTTTCTCCTGAGACGAGGCGCCGGCCGATGGAAGGCCGACGCTTCTGGTACCGGGCATTGGACACACAGGGTGCTCCAAGGCGTGCGTGCAGGTTAGAAGGTATCCCCGAGGGCTGACAAGCAGAAACGAGGGCCCCTCACTCCACGACCCTACGTGGAATTGTGTCTCCGGGTTTGAGCGAGCATGGCGCCTCGCCGTATCTTCGGGCGTGGTGACGGAACTGCACGGTCGGCTCGTCCGGCCCACCGGGAGCATGTCGACGATGCGCGGATGGTACATACGACTCTGGCTGGCGCCGACCCTTGCCGCCCTGATGCTGGGCACTCCACCCCGCATGGCCGAAGCGCAGACTGGCACCGTCGTCGGCACCGTCACACTCGAACAGGCGCAGGTCCGCCGTCGAACGGCCGGACGGTATCCGGGCCAGTCTGCGGGAGCAGCCGAGATCCAGCGTGTGCCCGTCGTCGCCTACGTCGTAGGTCGTGTGGGGAGCGCCCCCTCGCCGGGCGCTCCCGCTCTGATGGTCCAGCGGGACACCGCGTTCGCGCCGGCCGCTCTCACGATCCCGGTCGGCAGTACGGTCGAATTTCCGAACGAGGACGAGTTCTTCCACAACGTCTTCTCGTACTCGAGCGCACATCGCTTCGATCTCGGGCGGTATCCGCGAGGCGAATCCAAGGCCGAGCAGTTCCAGGAGCCGGGGATCGTAGAAGTGTTCTGCGAGGTGCACGACAAGATGAGAGGGGTCATCGTCGTAACCGAGAACCGCTTCCATGCAATCGTCGGTGAGGACGGGTCGTTCCGGATCGAGGGACTCCCCCCGGGGGATCACGTAATTGCGCTCTGGAGCGCCGATCACCGGCCCGCGTTGCATACGGTGACTGTGAGCGCTGGTTCGACGTCGAGCCTCGAGGTCGAGCTCAGTCGGTGAACTGGATCCGCCGGAGCTTCGGTGCCAAGCTCCTCGCCGCTCTGGTCGGGACCGTCGGTCTCCTGCTCGCCATCACGCTCTTTACGGTCCGGTCGCAGACCAACCGACAGGTCCGGCTCGAGGAACAGCGCAGTGTCCAGCGGGCCTCCCAGGTCTTCGAGCGCCTGAACGAACTCCAGCGTGCCCAGGCCGACCAACTCGCTCGACCGTTCACCGAGAGCCGCCGGGCGACGATCCTGCTCGACGAAGCGATCCAGACCGGTGACATCGAATTCCTGTCCGGAGAGGCGGCATTCGAACTCATGCGTTCCGGGCTGGAAGAGGACGCCCTCATCGTCCTGACGGACGACGAGGGCGCTCCGATCATGTCGATGGTCGGAGGAGAGATCGTGCCGGGAGATCCCGCTGGGGTCGAGGCGCTCGCGACAGCTCTGCTTCAAAGCGACTCCCTTCTCACGCTGAGCGGGTACCGTGTCCTCGGCGACCGGCTCTACAATCTGCAGGCGCATTACATCGAGCTCGGGTTTCGACCGATCGGCACGCTCACGTTCGGGCTTCCCGTCGAAGGCGAGGACGTGGACCGCATCGCGGCCATCGGCGGCGTCGAGGCTTGTCTGGCCATCGACGACGTCTGCGTCGAGAGCAGCGGCGGGGTCGACGGACCGCTGATGAACGCGATGACCTCAGCCCTCGGGGCCTCCGAGGCGCTGAGGATCACCATCGCCGGCGCGGAGTGGTCGATTCAGCATCAGCCTCTCCTCGCGGATGCGCCCGGGAGTGGACGTCGCGTCGTCGCCGTCCCCCTGACCGAGGTGCGCGCGCCATTCGAGACCATCCAGCTCACCCTGCTCCTCACCGGAGCATTGGCGCTTGTCCTGTGTGGCTTCGTGGGCCTGGCGCTGAGTCGACAATTGACGCGGCCCGTGCGCGATCTCGTCACCGCGACCGGTCGGGTGGCCAAGGGTGACTACGAGACCGAGGTCGAAGTGTCATCAACGGATGAAATGGGCACCCTGGCCGACGCGTTCAACGACATGACCCGCGGCCTGCTGGTGCGGGAGCAGTATCGCTCCGTCCTGAACAAGGTCGTGTCCGAGGACGTCGCCGAGGAGCTCATGCGGGGCGATGTCGAACTCGGCGGAGAAAACCGGACGATCACGGTGCTCTTCGCCGACATCCGAGGCTTCACGCCGATGACCGTCGGGATGGAGCCCCAGGAAGTCATCGGCCTTCTGAACGAGTGCATGGAGCGTCTCAGCAGCGCGGTTGACGCAGAGGGCGGCGTCGTCGACAAGTACATCGGCGACGAGATCATGGCGGTCTTCGGTGCTCCAGTGGCTCAGGAGGACCACGCCTGCCGCTCCATTCGCGCGGCGATCCGAATGCGGGACGGAATCGCCGAGATGAACGCCGAGCGCGCCAGTCGCGGCGCAGCCCCACTCGGTGTGGGAATCGGCATCGCGAGCGGAATTGCGGTCGCGGGCAACATGGGCTCCACCGAGCGCATGAACTATACCGTACTCGGCGAGACGGTGAACCTCGCCGCTCGCCTGACCGATCAGGCCGAAGCGGGCCAGATCCTCATCAGCGAGCAAACGGAGGAGTGGGCCGTGGATGGCGAGCTCGTTGCCCCGAGCGTCGGAGGCCGGGCGCTCAAGGGCTTCGCCAAGGAGTGCATGATCTATGCGGTGGAATCCTTCGAGCCCTTCGAGACGGCCCCGGGCTGATCCGGCCTACAGGAGCCACCACAGTCGAAGGCCGAAGAAGTCCGTATCCCCGTCCTCCCGAACCTCCTGGATCTGACGGTAGCCGGAGAGGAGAATCCCGGCGCGCTCCGAGAATCGGTAACCGATGGCCCCCTCGTAACGCTGTACGTCATAGTCCCAATCCTCCCTGCCCCCTGCCCCGTCGTCGATCGAGCGGAAGTCGACCATTCCGGCCCGACCGGCGACGAAGAAGCCAGCCGCCACGTCCGTCTGAACTTCGAGGCTTCCACTCACGCTCGCGGGCGCAGCCTCCATGTTGGGGACTTCCCATGTATCTCTGATGACTTCCGCTCGCAGCATCATGGGACCACGCGCGACGGCCACATCGAACGAGACGAGTTCCTGATCAAAGTCCTGACGATCGGTCGGTGCGGGCCCTGACGGACGGTCCGGCGGCGTCACGCTTACGTTCGGGGTCCTGAGCCCAAGCCAGGGCCCTCGGTCGTAGGAGGCCCCTATGTCCAGGGTCGGCGTCACCTTCCAACGCCCCGCGAGGACCAGAGACGGTCGCTTGAGTCCGTCCGAGGAAAAGTCCCAGGCGTTCGGGTGACTCGAGGGCGCGCTGTTCATGGCCGCCGCCCGGAGGTCGATCGGACCGAGACGTCCAAAGACCATCGCACCCCACTGGTACGGCACGTCCCAGACCGGAGGTGCCCCCGGAATGTCGATGTCCTCAGGCTGATCTTTCCATGTCAGAAAGCCGGCATCACTGCCCGGCCAGCGCCAACGGTTCATCACCGTCCGGTAGTCGTACGGCAGCGGCGCGTTCAGGAACGGGTCGACTGCGCTCAAATGCCGCTGGGCGTACGAACCGAACGGACTCGCGAATCGGCCGGCCTGGACCCCCTCGGTGCCCGAGCTCGTGGTGAGCCGGAGGAAGACCTGCTCAATCCGGGCACGGATGTCCGCATCGAAGCGTTCCCTTCCCCTGTCTCCCCGAAGCTCGACAAGACCGTACAGGTGGTCGCCCACGAAGAGGTCCGCGAAGACGCGCAGCCGTTGGAGATGGTTCGCGCCATCACCCTGCTGGAACTCTCGCGCGATATCGATATGACAGGCGTCGCAACGATCCGGCTCGACCGTCGAAGGCTCCCAGCTGTTCGAGACGTAGAAACCCTCCAGGTCAAACTGGCCGGACAGAAGGATCTGCGTGCTCCCGGACTTGGAGATGTACTCGAGGCCCAGTTCCTCGAAGGTAGGCAGCTCCGGAATCTGGGCGCCGACTCCGACGGGCCCGACCAGAAGGGCTCCGACCATCGCGGCGACGGAGCGGACGGTACGTCGCCCTCGAGCTGCGCTGGCAGATCCACCCATCACTGGTCCCCGGTGAGTCGAGTTCGACGACCCTCACAAGGGTGCTGCGAGGGCCTCGCGTCAATAAGAAGCCGCCTCCGCCGCCCATATCTGATCAGCCTGAAATCCACGGAAGCCTCGATG
>CAZBHZ010000033.1:0-25526 GCA_964492085.1 uncultured Gemmatimonadaceae bacterium
GCGACGAGCGGACGGACGAAGCGAGTGCGGTTACGCATCGGCCGCACCCTCCCTGAGCTCGATCGGCTCCTCAGCGTTCATGATCTTTCTTGCTTCCTCGAGACGACTCCCGTCTGCCTCGACGTATACGCCGTACCGTCCGGCGGTGAATTCTGGGTCGTAGACCACGGCCGGCTTCACGTTCGGAAGCTTGCTCAGAACGAAGAGACCGATGACCGTCGCGAGCGCCCCGAAGAGGACCGACATCTCGAAAACGATCGGGATGAAAGCCGGGATCGAGATGATCGGCTTGCCACCGACCACCAGGGGCCACTCGACCGACGTCCAGCTGGTGAAGGCGAACGCCGTCGATGTTCCGGTCAGCGCACCGACGAGCGTCCACACACGGACCGGGCTCTGCCCGTACCCGAGCGCGTGCTCGATGTGATGCTCCGGATACGGCGCATACGCCTTGATGTCGTCGAAGCCGGCCTTCTTGAGGTTCTCGATCGCGTCGACCGTCGAATCGAGATACTCGTACGACGCGAGGATTCCCTGAGCGCTCATCAGTGGGCCTCCGCGGCTTCAGAGGATTTCTTCTTACGCATCGGCGGGGGCAGGACCTCCTTGAGCTCCTGAATCGCGATCGGCGGCAGCAGTCGGGTGAAAAGCAGGAACCAGAAGCCGAACCAGAAGAAGGAGCCGACCATGATCGACATCTCGACGATCGACGGCCGGTAGACGCCCCACGCGAACGGCTCGTACTCGTTGTGCAGCGAGGTCACCACGATCACGTACCGCTCGAACCACATCCCGATGTTGATGAAGATCGAGATGACGAAGAGCGCCGGGATAGAGTGCCGGACCCGCTTGAACCAGAGCATGACGGGCACGAAGCCGTTGCAGACGAGCATCGTCCACGTCGCCCACCAGTACGTGCCGAAGAGGCGGTTCCAGAAGGCGTGGCGCTCCGGATCCTCACCCGAGTACCAGGCGAGGAAGAACTCCGAGAGATACGCGTAGAAGACGATCAGCGACGTAAAGAGGCAGAGCTTCGCCATCGCGTCGAAGTGCTTCGTCGTGAGGTAGGCCTCGAGGCCGAAGATCTTCCGGAGCGGGACCACGAGCGTGATCACCATCGCGACACCGGAGAAGATGGCGCCGGCCACGAAGTACGGCGCGAAGATCGTCGCGTGCCAGCCGGGCACGATCGACATCGCGAAGTCCCAAGAAACGACCGAGTGCACCGAAAGCACCAGCGGCGTCGCCAGCGCGGCGAGGAAGATGTATGCCTTCCCGAAGTGGTGCCACTGACGATCCGTCCCCTGCCAACCCAGCGAGATCACGCTGTAGAGCTTGCGACGCAGGCCGGTCGCGCGATCACGCGCCGCCGCCACGTCGGGGATGGTGCCCAGATAGAAGAAGACCGCGGAGACCGTGAAGTAGGTCGTGACCGCGAAGACGTCCCAGACCAGCGGCGACTTGAAGTTCGGCCACAGGAAGCGGGAGTTCGGATACGGGATCAGCCAGTACGCGTGCCAGACGCGTCCCACGTGGATCAGCGGGAAGAGACCCGCCGTCATGACGGCGAAGACCGTCATCGCCTCCGCGGCGCGGTAGATGGACTGCCGCCACGGAGCCCGGAAGAGGAAGAGAATCGCCGAGATCAGCGTTCCAGAGTGCGCGATACCGACCCAGAAGACGAAGGTCGTGATGTAGACGCCCCAGCCCACTGGCGACATGAGACCGCTGACTCCGATCCCCTTGTAGATCTGCCAGAACCATGCGGTCAGGAAGAGGCCGACACCCGCCACGCACATCCCGAAGAGCATCCACCATCCCTTGCCGGGGACGGTGAGCATCTTGAGGACGTCGCGGTTGACGTCATCGAGACGATGGACGTCCGGGTGGGTCAGCGCGCCACGTTCAGTCGTTCCGACGGCCATGATCAATGCCCTCCCGAAACTTCGTGGAAGGTGACCTTCTTCAAGTAGTTCACGGCTGGCTGCGTGTTGATGAGTTCGTCGAGCACCTTGTAGGTCCGCTCGCTCTCGAGGATCTGCGAGACCCTGGACTCCGGATCACGCAGGTTGCCGAAGACGATCGCCTCGGCCGGGCAGCTCTGCTGACATGCCGGAACGATCTCGCCGTCCCGCACATCGCGCCCTTCTTCGAGCGCCGCGCGGTTCTCCGCGTCCTTGATGCGCTGCATGCAGAAGGAGCACTTCTCCATGATGCCGTTCGTGCGAACGGTCACGTCCGGGTTCCACTGCCAGTTCATCGGCTCAGGGACGTTCTCGTCCGTGTACCGATACCAGTTGTAGACCCGGACCTTGTACGGGCAGTTGTTCGCGCAGTAGCGCGTCCCGACGCAGCGGTTGTAGACCTGCGCGTTGACGCCCTCTGGCGTGTGGTACGTCGCGTAGACCGGGCAGACCGGCTCACACGGCGCGTTTCCGCAGTGCTGACAGAGCATCGGGAGGAACCGCACGTCCAGGTGGCTGGCGTGCGTCGCGTCGACGTGCTCGTAGTAGCGCTCGATGCGCATCCACGTCATGTCGCGGCCCATGACGACCTGATCTTCGCCGACCCACGGAACGTTGTTCTCCGAGTGACAGGCGACAACGCAGGCGCTGCAGCCCGTGCACTTGTCGAGGTCGATCGCCATGCCCCAGCGCGGTCCTTCGTGCGCCGTGGCATACAGGCCGTGATCCGCACCCGGGAGGGGGAACGCTGTCGCCGCCCCCTCGTCGGCCGGGACCGGCTGAACGCCACCGAAGCCCTGAAGCTCCATGAGCTCTTCGTGGTGCGCGCCCTCCTCCGCGTGCTCATCCTCGGCGTGACCGAGGTCCATGAACGCGACAGCCGGCGCGATCGGACGATCACGCTGATCGCTCGACCCTTCGA
Organism: uncultured Gemmatimonadaceae bacterium; assembly: GCA_964492085.1. GTDB lineage: Bacteria > Gemmatimonadota > Gemmatimonadetes > Longimicrobiales > Gaopeijiaceae > UBA2589. The sequence goes on from CAZBHZ010000033.1 coordinate 2,887, forward strand.
TGGTCGCCATCCGGCGACGCTGCCCCGTCGGGCTCACCGTCACCGTGGTGGACACGGTCACGAAGGCGCCGGACGGCTGCTCGGCCGCGGCCGGCAGCAGATCCATCGCGTTGACACCGGCACCGGTCGCCCAGCGGCCCATGTCCGTGTGCCCGCTACCCATCGCGAGAGCAACGGCATCCTCCCGGATACCGGGGTAGACCCAGACCGGAACCTCGACCGAGCCCTGATCGGACGTGACGGTGACCATGTCACCCTCGCGAATCCCGCGAGCCTCGGCCGTGGCCGGGTTCATCTCGAGCCACGAGTGCCACGTGATCTTCGACACCGGATCGGGAAGCTCGAGCATCCAGGGCGAGTTCGAGTACTCACCGCCGCGGAAACGCGGGGACGGGTGCACGAGCAGGGTGAGGTCCCCGCTGCCGGGGAACGCCGGCGCCTCGAAGGTGAGGGCCTGGTCGGGCGCGCGGAGCTGCGGAACCGAAGCACCCATGCCCTGGCCGCCGCCCATCATGCCGCCGCCCATCATGCCGAACATCCCCGTGCGGAGGTGTTCGTGCCACATCTGTTCAAAGCCCGTCGGGTCATCTGCGTGCATCGCCAGGTGCGGCGCCCGCAGGTACTCGTAGAAGGTCGCCGCCCCGAGGTCGTTGCCGAGGTGAGACGCGACCGAGAGGAGCGCATCTCCCGTCTGCTTCGAATCGAAGTGCGGGACCGCCTGCATGACCGGCTGCTGCACGGTGTGCACACCGCGCCGCGGCATGGCGTCGCCCCACGACTCGAGGAAGTGACGGTCCGGCATGATGAGGTCGGCCATGGCGGCCGTCTCGTCCATCGCCGAAGCGAACGACACCTTGAACGTCACCTGGTCGAACGCGGCCTGGAAGCCGGAGTCCGAAGGGAGCGAGTACGCGGGGTTGGTCCCGTGTACGAGAACGACACCGACCTGACCGCTCGCCATCTGACCGACCGCGTCGGCCAGATCCGCGTACGGGGTCGACGCCGAGGTGGAGCCGCGTCCGACGTGCACCGTCGAGCCCACCGCGCCGGCCACGTCGTTGAGAACGAGAGCCGCGAGGTTGGCCGCGGTCGCGTTCCGGTGGTGTCCTCCGACACCCGGGCCCATCGCGAGCGGGTTCGAGGCCGCACCGAAGCGATCGGCGAGGTCACGCAGCGCGTCCTCGCTGATGCCCGACGCGGATGCCGCATCGGCGATGCTGTAGGCCTGAAGGAGGTTGGCGTACGGCCCGGATGCGTTGCCGCCGGAAATGTGGGCGGCCATCGCGAGGGCGATGATCGCTTCGGAGCCCGGCTGGATCGGAAGCCACTCGTCCGCGTTCAGTCCCGTCGTGGAGAGCCGCGGCCCGAGATACGCGAAGGTGCCCTTCGAATGTCCCGCCTCGTCGACGCCGCTCATTTGCGCGAGGCCGCGTCCGCCCTCGACCGAGCCGTCGTCGATGAAGTCGTTCCCGAAGGAAAGAAGGAAGTCCGACGCGCCGATGTCGTACGTCGGCACCTCGTCGGCGCCGTACGCGATGCGCGTCGCTTCACGCAGCGGAGCATCGGAAACCGCGTGGTACTCGACCCGCGAGCCGCCGACACCCTCGAGGAACTGATCCACCAGCCGGCTCATCGTCGGGCCCATGTGCCCACCGAGGAACATCACGCCGCGACCGGCCGCCGTCGCCTGACCGAGCCGGGAAGCGAGAAGGCGCTCGGCCTCATCCCACGTTCCCTGCCGGAAGCGATCGCCTTCCCTGATCATCGGGCCGGCAAAGCGGTCGGGGTTGTAGAGGTGCTGCAGCGACGCGTGCCCCTGGAGGCACACGCTGCCCTGAGAGATCGGATGATCCGGGTTGCCCTCGATCTTGACCGCGCGCCCCTCGCGCGTCCGCACCCATAGGCCGCACCCGTTGGGGCAGCCGCACGTCGTCGCGTACCACGTGGCGACACCGGGGGTGATCTCTTCGGGCTGAACCACGTACGGGAGAAGCTTTTCGACTTCGCCGGGCCCGCACCCGGTCATCGTGGCTCCGGCGCCGGACACGCCGAGAACCTTCAGGAAGTCGCGCCGTTTGATACCGTCAGTCATCTCTGTGCGCCTCTCCTAGTAGTGGCAGACGGCGCAGTCGATCGAGGCCTGCTCGATCGGACTCCCGTCGGTCGCCACCAGGCCTTCCTGGTATTCCGACGGGTTGCGATGACAGTCGATGCACCACCCCATGTTGTCTCCGCCCCAGGCGGGGTCGCGCTCGTTCAGAACGCCGTACGTCTGAACTTCCCCGTGACACGTCTGGCACTCGAGACCGACGGTCACGTGCCGCATGTGCGGGAAGTGCGCATGGTCCGAGATCTTATAGATGCGATTCCACGGGATCGGCTCACCGTGATCCACGTACTCCTGGATCTTGGCGATTTCCGTCTGCTGTTCGGGCGTCGAGCCCTGCACCACCTGATGGCAGCCCCAGCACATCGAGACTGGGGGAATTCCCGCATCTACCGAACGCTCTGCCGAGAAGTGGCAGAACTGGCAATCCATCTGGTTCTGTCCGGGCTCGCTTCCCGCGTGCTGATTATGCGGAAACGCGATGGGTTGACCCGACGCGGCAGCGGCATCCTCACCCTCAGCGCTCCCTCCCTGAACGAACGCGACGCCCGCCAGCATGAGGACGCCGGCGAGTCCGCCGATCAGCCAGTTCGTTTTCATGTCGGAAGCACTGCTCCTGGGTGCAGCAAGACGCCCTTCGAAATCGGGCGCAAGGCAGGGTTTGTCCGCGTCACGCAAGGCTTGTGACGAACGGAACGAGCCCCTGGAAACGGCCTGAACCTACCTGAAATCGCGGCGACCGGTCAAGGCAGAAACGGGCCCCGATGGCGAACCTTACGAGGCGCCCCGGTGTTATACTTTTTCGCCTTCGACCCATCCCGGAGAGGCGCGACTTTTGTCCGACACGACAGCGGCCGCACCCACAACGGAATCTCGCCCGTCTCTCGAGCTCCTCGACCACCTGGTCCAGGAGGTCGAGACGGTCTTCCATGGCAAGAAAGAAGTTGTCCGATTGGCCCTCGCGGCCCTTCTGGCGCGGGGACATGTACTGTTCGAAGACGTTCCAGGCGTAGGTAAAACTACCCTGTCCCACGCGCTCGCTAAGACGCTCGGCCTCGGATTCCGGCGCGTGCAGTTCACGTCGGACCTCCTGCCGTCCGACGTGCTCGGCGTCTCGATCTACAATCCGCAGACGACCAGCTTCGAGATCCGCAGAGGGCCGATCTTCACCAACGTCGTCGTCGCCGACGAAATCAACCGGGCGCCACCACGGACCCAGAGCGGGCTCCTGGAGGCGATGCAGGACGGAAGCGTCACGATCGACGATCAGACGCTTTCACTGCCGCGCCCATTCCTCGTCATGGCGACGCAGAACCCGCTCGAGCACCACGGGACGTATCCGCTGCCCGAGAGCCAGCTGGATCGGTTCCTCATGCGGATCACCATCGGCTATCCGGACGGCGATGCCGAGCGTCGGATCCTGTCGGAGTCGGCATCACTCGAACCGGTCGTCGATCGCCTTCAGGCCGTCCTGAACCCACAGCAGGTCGTGCAGCTTCAGAACCGGGTCGAAGAGGTCGAGGTCGACCCGGCCATCCTCGACTACCTCATGGCGATCGTCGAGCGCTCGCGCACGACGAGCCGCCTGCGCATGGGCGTGAGCCCGCGCGGCAACATTTCAGTCTTCCGCGCGGCTCGGGCGTATGCGCTCACGCACGGCCGCACCTATCTGGTCCCGGACGATGTACGGGACCTGATCGTGCCCTGCCTCGCCCACCGGATCCTGCCGGCCGGAGCGACCGGCACGACCTTCGACGTCCACGACGAAGCCGCCGCGATCCTCGAAGGGATTCTGGACGAGGTCGAGGCACCGGTCTGATTCGGTGACATCCCCCGCCCCTGCCCGGACGACCCCGCGCGACGCGATCCGACGGGGTGCGTGGGTCCTTCGAGAAACGTGGGCCCGCATCCGCGCGTGGCGGCGCATCCGATTCACCTCCGGCGGTGTGGTCTTCACGCTGGGTACGGTCGCGGTCGGATTCGCCGCGATGAACACGGGCAACAACCTCCTTTATCTGCTGCTCGGGTCGATGCTCGGCTTCATCGCCGTCAGCGGCTGGCTCTCCGAGCAGGCCATCCGGGGACTGCGGGTCGAACGACGAGCACCTCGCGCGGTGACCGTCGGTCACGACCTCCGGCTCGCCTACGAAATCACGAACCGCAAACGACGCCTCCCTTCTCTTGCCGTCGAGATCTCCGAAGAAGGGCTGCCGGAGAAGGCCTTCCTGGCCCACGTGCATGCCGGCGGGCATGCCACCGCCAGATCCGTGAACAGTTTCGTGCGGAGGGGCATCTACCCGCTGGGCTCGATCACGCTTTCGACGGGCTTCCCGTTCGGGCTCTTCCGAAAGGAACGGGACATCCACCTTCCGGGCGAGATCATCGTCTGGCCTCGCACCGACCGGGCGGTGCGTGAGCCGGCACCGGGAGCGGGCAAGGTGCCACGGACGGGGATGTCGGTCCGGGGGGCGTCCGGGTCGCGAGGCGAGTATCGAAGCCTCCGGGACTACCGGGCGGGTGACGACTCACGCGACATCCACTGGAAGTCGTCCGCGCGAATGAGAACGCCGGTGATCCGCGAGTACGAACGGGACGGGGCCGAGACACGCTGGATCTGCCTCGACCTGAAGGGTGAGCCCGGAGAGGCTGCGGAGGTCGCGGTCGAAGTCGCCGCCTCGCTGGCGGCACGTGCCGTAGCCCAGCACAGACCGTTTGCGCTCGTCGCGGGAGAGGAGGTCGTCGAGCCAGCCAACGGCATGGGGCAGCTCGAGCGCGTTCTGGACGTCCTTGCTCGGGCGGACTTCAAGCCCGACACCCCCGCACCATCCCCTCCCGTGGCGCCTTCGAACTGCATCGTGGTGGGCATCGATGCCCGGTCCGGCTTCGGCGACTCGCTCGCCGTCGGACGACTGGCCCGACTCGGGCGAGGCGAGGAGGCCACGTGAACCTCCGGCTTGTGCATCGACGGCTCGCAGTGCTCATGGGCCTCGCGGGCCTCGTCGCCTTCGCGGGGGGCGCCGGCTTCGAACCGGTCTCGGCGCTCCTCGCGACCGTCGCGCTCGGCACCGCGCTCTTCTGGCATCCGGACCGGGAGCTCTCCGCGCGGATGGAGCGACTGTGGCTGCCGCTGGCCACCATGCTGGTCGTCCGCGCCCTCTGGCACGTCTTCGTCATCCAGGACGACATCGTCATTCCGGTCGTCGACCTCCTCCTTCTCCTGCTCGCGGCCGAAGCGTTGCGGTCTCTGGAGGCGCCGAACGACCTCCGACTGTATGCGCTCTCGTTCGCACTCATCCTGGCCTCGACGGCGTACCGACCGGGTGTGCTCTTCCTCGTCGCCTTCGTGTCGTACGTCGGCCTCGCGACGATCGCGCTCATGGTCGGCCACCTTCGTCGACAGTCCGAACGTCACGAGATCCGGGACGTGCCCCTCGGCCGAAATCTCCTCGGGACGATGGGCGTGCTGTCGGGACTGATCCTGGCGGTCGCCCTCCTCGTCTTCGTCACCTTCCCGCGCGTGTCTCAGGGGTGGGCCGGTCGCGGTGAAACGATGGCGACGTCGATCGCCGGCTTCTCGGATCAGGTGTCGATTGGCGAGCATGGCTCAACCATCCTCGGCAACCCGCAGATCGTGCTTCGCGTGGAGTTTCCGGACGGCCCTCCATCCGGGCTCGGAGGCCTGCATTGGCGTGGCCGGTCGTACGACCGGTTCGATGGCGTACGGTGGACACGGTCCGAAAACCTGCCCCCTTCCTCGGCTCCGACTTCGTGGTATCGCGATCGATGGGAGCAGGACGTCGTGGAGCAGCGCATCTTCGGCTCGGCGCTCGATACCCGGGTGCTCTTCGCGCTCCACCCCGCGCTCGAAATCGACTCGGATAACGGTATCCAGCCGCTCTTCGACAACGCCGGCGACTTCGTCTACTGGGGGCGCGGCCAGCCGGCGTACACATCATGGGCACCAACCGGCCCACCGCCTGCGGAGGAGCTCAGGCAGCCGGCTCGGGGATACCGGCCGTCGGACGACCACTTCCTTCAGCTTCCGAGGCGCCTCGACCCGGCGATTGTCGAGCTCGCCGACTCGCTCACCGAAGGGCTCGACAACCGGTACGACCAGGCCGTCGCGATCCGCGACTGGCTGCAGACCTTCACGTACACGAGAGAACTTCCGGCTACCGCCCGAGAGACGACCCTCTCTCACTTCCTCTTCGAACGGCGAGCCGGTCACTGCGAGTACTTCAGCACGGCGATGGTTGTCATGCTGCGCGCGATCGGGATCGAAGCGCGGAACGTGAATGGCTTTCTCGGCGGTCAGTGGAACGACTTCGGGAACTACCTCGTGGTCACGCAGAACGAAGCGCACTCCTGGGTGGAAGCCTGGTTCCCCGGGTACGGTTGGGTCGAGTTCGACCCGACCCCCGCGGGCGTAGGTACGACGGAGATCGTCTCGTCGTGGTTCTGGCCCGGGCGCATCCTGTTCGACGGCGTGCAGCACCGCTGGAACAAGTGGGTCCTCGACTACTCCATCGATGATCAGGTCGGGATCTTTTCCGGCCTCCTCGGCACACGGACGCTCGAGGAGGAGCTCGCCGGCACGATCACGTCCACCGAAGAGCCGGGTCGCAGCCCGTGGGGTGCTCTCTTTCTCCTTGTCCTCGCCGCCGCGGGGTGGTTCTGGGTTCGCGCGGCCAGCCCGACCTTCGACCCCGCCACGCAGATGTACCTGCAACTCCGCACCGCTTCGAGCCGCGCAGGCGTCGGCGTCTCGCCCGGCCTGACCCCCCTCGCGCTGGTGGATCGGATTCGATCCGAGCGGTCGACAACGGCGCGTGCGGCCGAACGGCTCGTGGACCTGTACCTGAGGGGACGGTACGGCCGCGAAGAACTCGGTGAGTCCGAACTTCGCGAGATGCGCGAGGCGCTCAGGGTGGCGCGTCGGACGCTCCGCCAGAGAAGCGTAGAGTAGCGACGGGCGATCGCGTGCTGTACGCGCCACCTCTCTGCGCATAAAGTGAGGACATGACTCGCATGTCCTCGAACCCTCAGCCTGGCGTACACGTCGCGACGATCGCGCACGAAGGTTTGATCTGGGACGCGTACCTCGACTTCGAGGACCACCTGCATCCGTCCGCCGGCTACCGTGGCCGTCTTCGCTTCGAGCCGCCGACCGGCACGGAAGGTCAGAGCGCGACGGCGACCACGTGGATCATCATCGAGAACAGCTACGAGGAGGCGGTCGCCAAGGCTCGCACCTTCGACGACCGCCAGCTTCAGGGGCTGCTCCGGTCGACGCTTCCGGATCCGGAGTAGGGCGCTAAGCCCGCACGGCGGTTCTCGGCCTGGTAGGAGTCGTGAGACGCCGCGCTGCCAAGGCACAAGGAGGAAGGCGTGGCACTCGCTACGTCGACGACGAGTAACGCCGGCAGCGTGGATGTATCGCGGCTCCTACGCCTCTCTGACCCACCGCCACAACTCAGGCAGCGTAGGCCTCTTCCCGGACATCAGGATCCCGACTTTGTAGATCCGACCCGCGACCCATGCGATGAGCCACACCATGAGGGCCATCAGCACGAAGGAGAGCGCAACCTGCCAGGGGGGAACACCGCCTCCGGACACCCTCGCCCACATGAGGATCGGTGAGAAGAGCGGAAAAAGAGAGAGCCCGGTCGCCATCGGAGTGTTCGGGGCCTGAATGACCGACGTGACCATGACAATGGGAACGACCAGAAGCATGATCATCGGGAACTGCGCCTGCTGGGCCTCCTCGTCGGTGTTACACATCGCGCCGACGGCGGCATAGAGCCCCGAGTACATCAGGAAGCCGAAGAGGAAGAAGCCGAAAAAGAGCGCGATCAGCCCCGCGCCGGGGGCGAACTCACGGAGGTTCTCCAGATTCGCCAGCTCCGGGCGAGCCGCAATCATCATGGGGATCGCAACCGCGAAGAGCGTGATCGCGGCGCCGATCCAGATCGCCATCTGCGTCAGGCTGACCGCACACACACCCACGATCTTCCCAAGCATGAGCTCGGACGGCTTCATGGAGGAAATGATCACCTCCACGATCCGACTGGTCTTCTCCTCGAGCGTCGCCCGCATGACCGCCACGGCGTAGAGCAGAATCACCATGTACAGGAAGAAGGCCCCGCCGTATGCCACACCGAACTGCGGGTCCCGAACGTCCGACCCCGCACCCGAGATGACCTCGACCTGCAGCTCGCCCCCTCCGAGGAGGCCGTCCGGATCGACCCCCTGCTGCTCCAGTTGGTACTCGAGCGCCGTACGGGCGACGGACGTCTGGATGGTCACCTGACGCAGCGCGCTGGGCACGTCCATGGAGTAGTAGATCGCCTCTCCAGTCTCGAGCGTGAGCTCGTCGACCATGATGAAGCCACCCAGCTCGCCATCGTTCGCCCGCGCCCTCAGTTCCGTCACGACGTCGGCGTACCAACGCACTTCCTCGACCTCGAAGCCACCGTTCTCGAGACGCGGTGCCAGCTCCTCGTAGAGCACGCCGGTTCCATCCACGACGGCGAGCCTGAACTCGTCGCGGTTGCCCTGAATGGCCAGCCACGCCGGCACGACAATCAGGCAGGCCATGACGACGGGCCCGCCGACCGTGGCCGCGATGAACCACTTCGACCGGACCCGCTGCAGATACTCGCGGCGGATCACCGCCCACACGTTGTGCCACATCACACACCTCCCCGGCCAACGGACTCGCTGCCCGATCCGGCGCCATCACCCGGCTCGGCAATCCTGCCTATCCCGGTGCCGACCGGCATCCCGGCATCGCCGACGGCCCCGTCACCCGCATGACGCACGAAGATTTCGTGCAGCCGGGGCTCGACCAGGTCGAAGCGCAGAATACGCGCACCCGAGCTTACTGCGCGGTGCAGAATCGGCTGATGGTCCTGACCATCCCGCAGGACGAGGTGCAGGCCGTCGTCGGCTTCCTCGACGTGATCCACTTCCGGCCCCCGGATCCAGGTGTCCGGACCCTCGAACTCGACGGCGACGACACCGCGACGCTCCGCGGCCTTGATCTCCCTGAGGTCCCCGTCGAGCACCTTCTTCGCCTTCGAGATCAGACACACCCGCTCACACAGCCGCTCGGCCTGATCCATGAGATGCGTCGAGAAGAGAATCGTCGTTCCCTTCGCGTGATAATCACGAACGATCTCCTCCAGCACGTCCTGGTTGATAGGGTCGAGACCGGAGAACGGCTCGTCCAGAATCAACAGCTCGGGCTCGTGTATGACCGTTCCGATGAACTGGATCTTCTGCTGCATGCCCTTGGACAGGTCTTCGACTTTCTTGTCCGCCCACTCCGGCAGACCCAGCCGATCTAGCCATGCACCACCCCGCCTCCTCGCTTCAGCACGTTTGAGACCGCGAATCTCGCCGAGGAACGTGATGAGCTCGAGGCACTTCATCTTCTTGTAGACGCCGCGCTCCTCGGGCAGGTACCCGACCTTCGTGCGGCGCGTGACGTCCGGGTTCTCTCCAAAGAGCGACACGGTGCCTTCATCGGGACCCAGAATCCCCATGATCATCCGGATGCTCGTCGTCTTGCCGGAGCCGTTAGGCCCCAGAAGACCACAGATCACGCCGCGAGGCACCTCGAAGTCGAAGTCCTCGACCGCCGTGTGTTTTCCGAACCGCTTCGTCACACCGTCGAGGCGGAGTGCGAACCCGTCGTCGCTCATGATTCTCACTGCTTCAGGTCTCGGGCGTGGAACCCGGAATCGAACGCATTACGTGTGGCGCCGCGATCCCCTTCACGCCGTACAAAACCTACGCGGATTACCTTAGATTGTTCGGCTGCACGGTAATACTCGAGGAGTACCGATGGCCATCTACCGTACGCTTTACTACACGGACGTCAGTGTCGGTGTGGGCGGGCGAGTGACGATCCCGCAGGACATGCGGGAAGATCTGGGAATCGACGAGGGTGACTCCCTGACGGTTCGCGTCGAAGAGAACCCCCGTGGCGGGCGTCAGATGGTGATCTGGCGTGCCGAACAACAGCCGGACGAGGACGAGTAGCACAACCTCGTCACCCGACCTCAACCCACCGCACGAGGGTCGTGAGAGGTCCCTGCCCGTCATGGAGCCACCATGGGGGTGGGAAACTGACGTGCGCGAACGGTACGACTCGTGACGCGCCCGCCTGGCCGAGCGCCTGGGCCAGCGCGTCGATTCGACCATCGACGCCGGCGTAGCCCACGCTCTGCAGGTGCCGACCCGCAGATCCCAGGATCGCGGGCACCTCCGCCAGGTCACCGACCGAACGGATCCGGACCGCGCGCCCGGGCAGCGCAGGGATCTCGACGAGATCCGTTTCGAAGACGACGGTCCAGTTGTCCACTCCGCCGTCCATCATCCGTGCGGCCCCCGCGGCTTCATGGATCTCCACCGTGCCCCGGGCCTGGGCGAGGGCAGCCGCCTCGGCCTGCGCATCGTCCGACTCCGCAGCAGCCGGCCACTCCCGGGCGATGGCCTCGAGGGCTGCCCCAACCCGTTCCGCAAACGCCTCGGGCACCATCGGGCCGTGCTCCTCGACGAAGACGACGTGAGGACAGACACAGCCGCGGTGCTCGAACATCGCGACCGCCCTCGCCACGTCCCGGGCTACATCCTCCACGCCGGGACCCAGCGCCTCCCGCCCGACGAGGCCAACGCCAAAGCGGTGGTGATACGGTACGAAGCGAGTCGTCACCGGGATCAGGTCACGAACCGTCTGCACTGACGCATCCGATCCATACGCAACGACGAGATCCGCGCCCGCGACCGCCGCCGCCGTGAGCTCGCGCTCCTCCCCGGGCCAGTACCGCGCGGCGACCGCGGCACCGAGAACGGGGTCGGCCTCCGCAAGCGCGTCCGCGAAGAGCCGCGTGAGCAGCACGTCGCCGGCCCCCGGCTTGATCAGGGTCGGTGACTTGACGAGGAGACTCCGAATGAGGGCGTGTACACCGACCCCCGGCACCCCGCCGGACGAGATCTGAACGCAGAGCGTCGGGCCGAATGCCATCACGGCGCGGCCCCGGCCATCCTCCGACAGCGCAGCCTCCTCGCCTCCTCCGGCGAGGGGTCGCTCGACGATCCCGTCCAAAACGCCCGGATCCGGGAACTCGGCCCTCAGCAGCTGTGCGATCCGCTCCTCCGTCCAATCCGCGGCCATCCCGTCCAGCACCGCCTCGGCCAGCTCAGGGGAGAGTGCGGCCTCCGCGGGTAGCTCCCGGAGGGCCGTCTCGCGCACGGGGTCGGCGGGGTCAGCGAACCGCGACCCGACCCGGCCGAGAAGTCGCGCGATGTCGACCGCGGACATCGCAGCCAGCGGGCCGCGTGCTCGAGCGAGATCGGTCTTCACCGACGCGAGGTCGGCCTTCACCGATGCGTGATCGAGTTCGGTCACCGAATGTCGCTCGCTCATCTCGACTGCCCCGCCGCGGCCATGAGGTCGTCCATCGCACGCGAGCATCCGCGTGGCTCGGATCCCGGCACGCGCCCGAGAAGTCGGAGACGATCCCCCTCCACGACTCCGACGTCTTCGGTCAGGACATGGCTCACGGACCCGAGGTTCGCGAGGTCCAAGAAGGCGATGATCCCCTCCTCACCCTCGACCCGCTCCTCGAGCGAGGTCGGGTCGAGTACACGTACGCGAAGCCAGGGGGGTGCCACGTGCCACCCTTGAGCCTCCGGGCCGTCGGTCAGTACGAGCTCGTAGAGCTGCGAGAGAAGCTCGGTCATCCCGTACTCGTTCACGATCCGTCGTTCAGGAACGCCCGTGTGGGCTGCGATGGCGGCGTAGAGCTCGTGCCTCGCGACACTCCGTCGAGCACCTTTGAATCCCCCGGTCTCCATGATCCGCGAGCCTTCAGGCAGTCGAACCTCGCCCTCCGAGACGCGCTCGAGCAGGTGCACGAACGAGAGCGCGGTGCCGAGCATAAGAACCGGAGCACGTACCTCACGCAGGAGATCGAACGCATCCGCTCGCCACGCCCCGTGCGCATCCACGAGCCACTCGGCGCCGTCACCGAACTCCTCCACAGCCATCCCCACCATCCATGACAGAGATGAACGTGGAGCCAGCGCCGGAGACGGGATCAGGGAGACGACCGGCAAGCGCTCGACGTCGGGCAGAAGGGCCTCACGGAACGGGTGATAGAATGAGGCCCGGTACAGGCCCTCCCTCGGCACGACGTGACGGCCGCGTCGCTGGGTACCGTGCGTCGTACCGCTGGTCTCGAAGACCGCGTCGGGATCGGCACCGCTGCGCTCGGCCGGGGCCGAGACGAAGTCGAAGTACTTGAATGCCGTCGCCGGGACGGGCGGGATCTCACGCCAGTCGGACACCGAGTCGGGGGTGATACCACGTCGCTCGCACAACGCTCGATACGGGTCGCACAGCTCGAACTGCCACGAGAACGCTTCGCGAGCCAGCCCGCCGAAATCATGGTCACTCCAGACCTCGAGCTGATCATCCGCCCCGGTGGAGCCCATGAAACGCTCCTCCAGACGCCGTGCGAGTACATCCCATTCCGTCGACATGCGAAAAAGCTAGGCGCGACCGCCAACATGGACGACCTCGACGGTGTCATCTTGTTGTCGTTCCACGCAGCCTATTTGCCTTCAACTCGACGTCCATGCCCCGCCCCGCCCCACGAATCGGCCTCCTCTCATTCGCTCTCGCCGCTCTGATCGGCCTGATGGCGACGGACGTCCAGGCTCAGGAAGAGACGTCCCCGGCGAATGCGAACACCGGGGCTTCCGACCTCGCACTGCAGGCGTTCCGGCCGGCCGGAAGCCTGGAGATCAACCTCGACGGGCGCATCGACGAAACCGTCTGGCAAAACGCGACGCCGATCACCGACTTCACCCAGCAGGAGCCGGTCGAGGGAGGCCAGCCGTCCGAACCGATGGAAATCCGGGTCGTGTTCGATGACGACAATCTCTACATCGGTGCGATCGTCTATGACGACCCGGACCAGGTCCTCGCGTTCCAGCGTGAGCGCGACGCTTCGCTCGGGACCGATGACCGGTTCATGTGGATCCTCGACACCTTTCTCGACGGTCGGACCGGCTACTTCTTCGAGATCAACGCGGCCGGTCTCATGGGAGACGGAGTCATCACGGGTGGCGGAGGCCGGGGGGGCTTCGGCGGCGGAGGTGGCGGAATCAACAAGGCGTGGGACGGAATCTGGGAGGCCCGCACGGCGATGCGGCCTGATGGATGGTCCACGGAGATCCAGATCCCCTTCCGCACGCTGAACTTCAACCCCAACCAGTCCGAGTGGGGGATCAACTTCCAGCGCACGATCCGCCGGAAGAACGAGGAGATCCTCTGGCGCGGCTGGCGTCGGAGCGAGGGCCTGTTCAAACCGGTCTTCGCGGGACGGCTGCAGGGGCTGCAGAACATGTCGCAGGGCCTCGGGCTCGAGGCGGTTCCCTCGGCCATCGGCAACTACCGGTACGTGGCACCCGCCGACCCCACCGATCCGACCGCGCCGGACCCCACGACGTACCCGGGCGACATGTCGCTGGACGTGAACTACAGTCTCACGTCGAGCCTCCGAGCTTCGGTGAGCATCAACACCGACTTCGCTGAGGTCGAGAGTGATCAGCGGCGCGTCAACCTCACGCGCTTCCCGATCCGGCTGCCCGAACAGCGCGACTTCTTTCTCGAAGGTTCAGGCGTCTTCAGCTTCGCCCCGCGGAGCGGCCCGTCGCCGTTCTTCTCCCGCAGAATCGGACTGACGTCAGGCCAGCAGATCCCGATCAACTACGGGACGCGGCTCACGGGTCAGGCCGGTGCGTTCGAGCTCGGGTTCTATCGAGTCGGGACCGCGGAGCAGGACTACTACAGCGCGTTCATCGAGGACGACGTGACGGTGCCGAGCGAGGCGTTCACCGTTGCTCGCGTCCGCCGGAAGCTTTGGGAGCAGTCCGCGATCGGCGCGATCTACACGCTGCGGCAGACCTCTCAGGACACCGACGGCTTCGACGCCATCGATCGACACACGGCCGGGGTCGACCTCGATTTCAAGACGCGGAACTTCCTCGGCAACAAGAATCTGGAGCTCGAGGCATTCTTCGTCTGGAACTCGAACCCCCTCGCGCAGAGCGATGCCGGTTACATCGACCACAGCCTCGAGGACCTGAGTGCAAACGGCTTCCGCCTGAACTATCCGAACGACATCTGGACAGCCCACGTGTCGTACCGGCAGTTCGGTGATTACTACAGTCCGGCAGTCGGCTTCGTGACGCGTAACGACTTCCGCCGGATCGAGCCCCGAATCGGGTGGAGTCCTCGCACGCCGTCGATCCCCTGGCTCCGTCGGCTCAGCTTCTCCGCGCAGTTCCGCGAGCTCATCAGCCTCGACTCGGACTTCCCGGGCGCGGACCCGTACGTCCTCGGTGGCCGGGGGGGCGTCGCCGAGCGCCAGTGGCAGATCAACGTCCTCGGCCTCGACTTCGAGAGCGGTGACGGCTTCGATATTCAGGCGACGCAGACGTACGAATACCTCGACCGGGAGTTCTCGCCGAGTCCGGGCCTCGCCGTCACGCCCGGTGATTACACGATCTGGGAGTACCGGATCTTCGGTCGTACCTCGGGGCGGCGGCGGGTCTCCTTCTTCGGTGGCGCCACGGTCGGCGGATTCTGGGACGGTGACCGCCAGCAGTACGGCGGCCGCGTCAGCTTCCGTCCAAACCCGGGCGTCAGCCTCTCGACGAATATCCAGTACAACGACGTGCAGCTGCCCGGCGGCGACTTCACCGCTTCCCTCTACGAGCTGTCGACCGACTGGAATCCGTCGCCCTGGGTCGCGATCACCGGTCAGGTGCAGTACGACGATCAGTCCAAGATCGTCGGGCTCTTCTCGCGGCTCCGGTGGATCGTGAAGCCCGGTAACGACGTCTACCTGGTCTACACGCAGAACTGGCGGCGAGAACTGCTCGACCTGCTCGATCCGAACGACTACACGTACAACACGCTGTCACGCGGCGCGTCGATCAAGGTCAACTACACCTACCGCTTCTAGTCGCCAAAGCCTTCGCAGAGCCTGCGACTCAGCCTGCGGTCACTCCCCGACCAGCGAGCGATCCCGTGTGCTCGCCGTCACGCAGCGTAAGCGCGCCATTCACGACCACGTGCGGGATCCCAATCGGATACTGGTGCGGATCGTCGAAGCTGGCTCGGTCCGCGACCGTGTCGGGGTCGAACGCGACGATGTCGGCGAACGCGCCCATCCGCACAACGCCCCGCTCTTCGATGCCCAGCTTTAGCGCGGGCATCCTCGTCACCTTGTGGATCGCGGACTGGAGTGTGAGCGCTCCGGTGTCGCGCACGTAGTGGCCAAGTAGCCGCGCAAAGGAGCCGTACCCCCGCGGATGAGGCGAACCCGTGGAAAGCGGTCCGTACGGCGCGTATGCGCCGCCGTCCGAGCAGAGCATGCCGAGAGGATGGGAGAGGATCATCGCGGTGTTCTGTTCCCCCATCCCGTGGCCGATCATGCCGACCCCACCCCCATTGGCCTCCAACAGCTCCAGCGTCAGCAGGTACGGATCGATCCCCCGGTCTCGCGCGAGGTCACCCAGGAGTCGCCCGCGAGCCCATGACGTCTGATCGTTCGTGCTCGAGATCTGGACGGAATTCCAATCCCCCAGCAGCGCGACCTTGTCCCGTGCGGCGTCCTCGAGAAGCTGAGCGGTCTCCGGGGCCCGAAGGCGGGCTAGAAAGGCCTGGCTGCCTCCGGCCCGATAGCTGCTCGGGAAGAGGTTCGTGAGCCCGGTCGCGTACGCCGTGTACGGGTACCGATCGAAGTGGACGTCGAGGCCATCGTCACTCGCGCGCTGGATCAGGTCCAGGGCCGCCTCCGCCTTCCAGTAATTCCGCTGCCCCTGTGCTTTGAGGTGGGAGATCTGAACCGGCACGCCCGCAACCCTGCCGACGTGGAGCGCCTCTTCTACCGCACCCAACAGTCGGTCGTCCTCGTTCCTCATGTGCGAGGCATACGGCAGCCCCGTGCCGACGAGTACGCTGGCCAGAGCGACCAGCTCGGCCGCGTTCGCGAAGCCACTCGGCGTGTACTCGAGCCCGGATGACAGCCCGACACAGCCGCGCTCGAGCAGATCGCTCAGGATGTCCTGCATCCGTTCGATCTCCGCCGGTGTCGCCGGGCGGTCCTCATTCCCGACCACCAGTCCCCGCAGCGCTCCGTTCCCGACCATCGACGCGACGTTGACCGCCGGTGCTTCGCGTGTGATCCGCTCCACGAAGCCGGCGGGGTCGCGGAAATCGATCTCCACACCTCGCCGGCGCCAGCTGTCCCGATTCGATTCGAACTGGGCGTCGGACCATGGACCGATCGAGCCGCCGTCCTGCCCGACGACTTCCAGCGTCACGCCCTGCCGAATCCGACTCTCCGCGTTGCGGTTCACGAACAGATTCATGTCCGCATGCGAGTGGATATCGACAAAGCCTGGCGCGACGGCCAGCCCGGAAACGTCGAGCTCTTCGCCCCCCGCAGGAAGGTTGGAGCTGATCGCCGTGATCCGGTCACCGGTAATGGCCACATCCAGCGCTCGAGGTGCGGCCCCCGTCCCATCGAATACCATCCCGCCACGCAGCACCAGATCCGCCCGCTGACCGAGCCCGACCAGCGCCGGAGCACCTGCCATCGTGTCCGCAGCGAGTCCCCGCCCACCGAGCCCGGGCGTCGCCGCCATGCCGACACCGGCAACCGTCGCATGCCGAACGAATGTGCGTCGTTTCATCGACGTGTCCCCTGCCTCACGTGCGTCGAGTAGTCAGTTCCAGGTGAGCCGGCACGACCGGCCTCACCCACGTCGAACCCGTCCCGGTTCCAGCCCGCCCGAATGCAGGATCTTCTCCTGAAGTCGAGCCGCCTCTTCGTCGGTGAAGTCCAGGATCCGGCGAATCGACGTGTTCACGTCTTCGTACGTATCGGCGGGAAAGTCGGTCCCCTCCGCACGCGAAAGGGCGCCCTCGAGCGCGTCCATCTCGCGCTCCGCCTTCTCAGCGGCGCGACGCAATCGGTTGAGAGCCTTGCGGGCTTCGGATTCGGCTGTTGTCATGCTGGATTCTGCGACCTCCGGCCCGACCGGAACAGATGTTCGAGACGGGGTAACGTCCTGCCATGAACGACAGATACGAACTCATCGTGGTGGGCGCAGGTCCGTGCGGGATCGCCGTCGGCGCAGCGGCGGCGAAAGCCGGCTTGTCGTGCGTGCTGTTCGATCGCGGCGCGATCACGAACTCCCTGCTCGGCTATCCCTACTACATGACGTTCTTCAGCACCGCGATCATGCTCGAGGTCGGAGACATCCCGTTCACGATCCCCGACGCCAAGCCGACGCGGCGTGAAGCTCTCGCGTACTACCGGAAGGTCGTCGAGCACTGGGGCATGGAGGTGCGGCAGTACGAAGAGGTGGTCGGCATCTCGGGATCGGAGGGCGACTTCACCGTTCGGACGCGCCGGAGAGACGGATCCGAGCACGACCACGCGACGGCCGCCGTCGTCGTGGCGACCGGTGGATTCCAGACGCCGAACTTCCTCGAAGTGCCGGGCGAGGATTCGTCGAAGGTCCGACACTACTACCAGGAGCCGTATCCGTATTACGACCAGGACGTGCTCGTCGTCGGAGCCGGCAACTCGGCCGTCGAAGCCGCCCTCGAGATGTACCGGAACGGCGTGCGGGTCAGCCTCGTGCACTTCCTCGATACGATCGATCGCGGGGTGAAGCCCTGGGTGGTTCCGGACATCACCAACCGGCTCGAGCGTGGAGAGATTCCCGTGTACTGGGGACACCGCGTGGCCGAGGTGAAGCCAGCGAGTGTCGTCCTGCGCTCCGAAGAGGATGGATCGGAGACCGAAATCGACAACGACTTCGTGGTGGCGATGACCGGGTGGCGCTCGGACCACAGCCAACTGGTGGGACTCGGCGTTTCGATCGACCAGGAGACCGGCATCCCGTCACACGACAAGGCGACGATGATGACCGACGTCCCCGGTCTCTACGTGGCGGGTGTCATCGCGGCCGGCCACAACGCGAACAAGATTTTCATCGAAAATGGTCGTGAGCACGGCGGGCTGATCGCCGCGGACCGGCTGGCACGGACCGGCTGAGCGGCACGACGCCATGTCCCGAGGCGGCGTACCGGATTGGCTCAGCCGGGCCCGCTCCGGATGGACGTGGACGGGGGCCTCGCGGCCGCCCTGGGCGGACGACCCGGGTCCCGGACAGGAGTCCGTCTGGGACTACCCTCGTCCGCCTCGTCTCGCCCCGGACACCCGGCACATCATCGTGCGCGATGGCGACCACATCATCGCTGAGACACGACGCGCGGTTCGCGTTCTCGAGACGGCGAGCCCTCCCACGGTGTACATCCCGCGATCGGACGTGGATGACGATCTGATCCAGGCGGAGTCCGGGTCGAGCCTTTGCGAGTGGAAGGGTCCGGCCTCGTACTGGAACGTCGTCCTCCCGGATGGCACACGACACGAGCGAGTGGGCTGGTCGTACGAACGTCCATTTCCGGAGTTCGCGTCGATTCGTGGCTACCTCTCGTTCTACCCTGCACGGCTGGCGTGCGCGATCGACGGGGAGCTCGTGACGCCTCAACCGGGCGGATTCTACGGCGGATGGATCACGTCGGAGGTGATCGGCCCGTTCAAGGGCGCTCCCGGTTCGTCGGGCTGGTGAGCCGATTCTCGGCCTCGCGCGCTCGCCCGCCCCTGGTCGACCCGGCCAGCCTTCTTCGACCTGCGAAACGCCGGAGGGACCTGTCAGGCCGTGCGGAATCGGCATACCGTCAGACCGATGACTGGACGTTGGTGATCGACACGGCCCGGAGAGCGAACATGCGAAGAATCGGCGGGTTGGCGCTGATGGGGTTGATGGGGTTCGTCGGCTGCGCCGGGGAGGACGTGGCGCAGGACGACATGACGCAGGAGGAGCCGATGGAGATCGCCTTCGGTCCGACCGACGGACACGACATGCCGGGCGTCGATCTCGACCGAGTTCAGGAGGGCCAGATGGCTCCCGACTTCACACTGGCGTCGCTGGCCGGCCCACCTGTGACCCTCTCGGGTTTCCGCGGTCAGAAGAACGTGATCCTCGTCTTCTACCGCGGTCACTGGTGACCCTACTGCGCTCAGCAGCTCGGTGAGCTGCAGGACATCCTTCCGGAAGAGGCTCAGGCGACCACGGAGATCATCGCGCTGTCGTCCGATGACGTGGCCGACCTTCAGATGATGGTCGATCGGGTAGCCGAGGAAAACGAGGGGCTCGTGCTGGAGTACACCCTCCTGTCGGATCCCGGCGCCGCCGTGATCAACCGGTACGGCCTGTACAATCAGGACGATCCACGAGGGCGGGCGATCCCGCACCCGACGACGTACGTGATCGGCATGGACGGCATCATCCACTGGAAGATAACCGAGGTGAATTACCGGATCCGTCCCGAGAACGAGGACATTCTGGCAGCGCTCGCCGAGCTCCGGAACTGACGAACGCTGCGGTCGTGTCCTGACGAGCCGCCGGCGGGAACGCTCAGTCCTCGGTGGGAACGCGTATCGTCCGGCCGTCGAGTAATGCCTCGGTGATGCCTCGACGAACGTATCCCATCGCGAGCACGCCTTCCGATCTGGGTGATTGCACCACCGAGGTCAGCTGACCGACCACCTTGCCCGAGCCATCTGTCGCCAGGAGCTCGGCACCGCTCGCCGGAGCCGGAATGTCGCCCAGATCGAGGAGGCGAAGATGCCGGTTCACGTGACCCCGGTCGCGTATGCGGACGATGACCTCCTGGCCGGTATAGCACCCCTTCGTTTGATCCACGGCGCGCTCGACGATCCCGGCCTCCGGGGGAAGCGTGTTCTCATCCATGTCGGTCCCGAAGACCGGCCGACCGGCCTCGACCCGGAGCGTAGCCCATACGCCGAAGCCAGCCGGCTTCGCGCCGTCGGCGATCAACGCTGTCCACAGCGCGCGCACCGCTCCCGCCGGACCGTAGACGGTCCACGCCTCGGGCCAGACGTCGTCAGTTCGTGAAACGAGCAGACCGTCCATATGCCCGTCGTCGTTCAGCGTCGTGACTCCGACGCCGTGCCAGCCGCCGTCATCCGCTGCAGCCAGAGCCGGCGACTCGACTCGAAGTCCGAGCGCGAGTCGAGACAGCGCGGTGGCCGCATCCGGCCCGACCACCGACACCGACGCGGTCTCCTCCGAGACATCCCGAACCGCCGCGAACCTCGGCGGAAGGAAACGGCCGAGATGCGCCAGAAGACCCTCGACGCCCGCGACCGGCACATCGAGCAGATACACCTCCGTGTCGGCGTCGCCCAGGCGATACACCCACACGTCCGAGATCATCTTTCCCTTTGGCGTCAGAACGGCGTGGTACGTCCCCTCCCCACGCGACACTTCGTCGATCGTCGATGGAGCGTTGGGCATCCGTCCCGTCACGACACCACTGAGCATCTGCCCCGGCGCACGGCCGGACACGATCAGGCGTGCGCGATGACTACGGTCGAAAACGGCGATCCCGCTCGTTGCCGCAGCATATTCGCCCGCCGGGTCACCGAAGTGCCGAACAAGGGTTCGTCCGTGGTACTCGGTCGCCACGCCGCCCGCCTCGAGTAGATCGGGAAGCAGTCGGCTCTTCGTCGCCGTGGAGTCCGTCACTCCAGCCCCTCGCCTCCCTCGTACCGGCCGGATCGGAGCTCGCGTACGATCTCCTGCACGTGCCCGCGATCGTCCGCTGACGGCGATACCCGGAGGTACGCCTCCAGCTGCTGGACTGCGTCCTCGTGCCGCCCGAGTCGGGCGAGGAGGATTCCGCGCGCGCGACTCTCCGTCGGTGAGGTAGGGGTGATCATCAACAGACGCTCCACGACTGCCAGAGCGCGGCGATCGTCACCAATCTTCGAGTAGATCCCCTTCAGGTTGGTGAGCAACCGGGCAAGCATGTCCCGCCTCGAAGCCGACCGCAGGAACTCCTCCCGCATCGACACCGCACCCCCATACGCCTGGTCGAGGAGCTTCTGTGCCTCGTCCTCGAAGCGGATCCGTCCTTTGTCGAAGGGATCGATCAGCAGGCGCACCTCGTTCCCTGCGTATCGGACCAGGAAATGGCCGGGAAAGTTGACCCCCTCCAGTGGGAGGCCGAGGCGCCAACCGATCTCGAGCAGGACGATCCCGAGCGTCAGAGGGATCCCGACACCACGATCGAGCACATCGTTCAGGAAGGAGTTTCGGGGGTCGTAGTACGCCTTCCGATTCCCTCCGAACTTCCTTCGCTCATACAGCGTCTTCAGGAGGTCCTGAAGTACGACCAGGGGCGCCGTCTCGTTGGCCAGACGGTCTTTCACCTCCTCAGCAACCTGATCGAGACGGGCCAGGTACAGATCAACCGAGAGCTGTGGGTACTCCTCCGCCGCGATCAACAGGCTCGCGCGCCCGAGATCGAGCTCCGCCTCCGAGCGGGAAAGCTCGTCGGCCAGCCGATGCCGTGGTGATCGTTGTGGAGCGCTCAAGGAGATCGTGTCCGTCTGTTTCTGTCTTCCCACGCCGGCGAAGAGAGGTCGGCGAGTTGGGTACCCGTGGACGCCACCGTGTTTCCGCTCGACCTTACGCGACGAGTCGAGCATTCACGCCAACGAGGAGATCGCATGACCGACGAGCCTCGGGACAAGCGGCCGGAGATCCGGCTGTCCCAGCTCAGTCATGGCGCTGGTTGAGCGTGTAAACTCGGCATGGCCGAGCTGACGCAGGTTCTGCGTCACGTGCTCCCCGTCGAAGACCCGAACGTCCTGGTCGGGCACGTCACCGGAGATGACGCTGCGGTCTACCGTCTCTCCGACGATCGTGCGCTGGTCGTGACGGCGGATTTCTTCACGCCCATCGTCGACGATCCGTACGACTTCGGTCGGATCGCCGCGACCAACGCCCTCTCCGACATCTACGCGATGGGGGCCCGGCCGCTCTTTGTCCTGAATCTGGTGGGCTTCCCCCGACAGCTCCTCTCAGAGGGACTCCTCGAGGAGATCATGAGGGGTGGCTCCGACGTGACCCGCGCCGTCGGCATCCCGATTCTGGGTGGCCACAGCATCGATGATCAGGAGCCGAAGTACGGTCTCGTCGCGGTCGGCGAAGTCGATCCGAGACGCATGATCACCAACGCTTCAGCGCGGCCCGGAGATGTGCTTGTGCTCACCAAGCCCATCGGATCGGGCATCATCGCCACCGCGATCAAGCAGTCCGCAGCCCCGGCCGAGGTGATCGCTACGGCGGTCGACGTGATGGCGACGCTCAACGCCGCAGCGGCGGACGTCATGACTGACGCCGGCGTCTCAGCAGGCACAGACATCACGGGCTTCGGGCTTCTCGGACATCTGCGGAGCCTGCTCCGAGCGTCCGGCGTGGCGGCGGAACTCGACGCCTCGGCGGTGCCCCTTCTCCCGGGGGCTCGGGCACTCGCCGAGGCCGGTCACGTGCCTGGTGGCTC
>CAZBHZ010000034.1:0-8895 GCA_964492085.1 uncultured Gemmatimonadaceae bacterium
GACCTCCGACCTCCCCGAGCCCGATGTACGTGACGATACAGCCGCCGATGAGCAGTGCCGATCCCTGGAGGAGGTCGGACCAGACCACCGCCTTGAGCCCACCGTACACGGTGTACGCACCGGCCAGAATTCCGATCAACCAGATTCCGAGGAGGAGATCGAGGCCGAAGATCGTTTGCAGGCCGAGCGCGCCCGAGTACAGGACGCCCGCGATCGCGACACCGACGTACGCCGCCATGAGGTACAGCGCCATGATCGTGCGCGCTGGGTTTCCGTACCGGTGCTCCAGGAACTCGGGCATCGTGAAGATCCCGAGCCGCAGGAAGAGCGGCAGGACCCAGAAGGCCACGATCACGAGGGAAAGCGCGGCGATCCACTCGTACGAGGCGATCGCCATACCTGCCGCCCCGAAGCCCGACCCCGCCATCCCGATGAAGTGCTCGGTCGAGATGTTCGAGGCGATCAGGCTGAAGCCGATGAGCCACCAGGTCAGGCTGCGTCCGGCGAGGAAGTAGTCCTCTCCGGTGTCTTCCTCACGCGATGCGTACAGGGAAATACCGATGACCGCCGACAGAAAGCCGACGAAGGCGATCCCATCGACGAAGGTGAGGCCCATCAGCGATCTTCCGTGCTCGTAGGGGGATTGCGGCCGGGAGAAGCTACGGGTGCGCGTGGGTCGCGACTACAGGAACGTGATGGTCCGATGTCGCGGGCGGGCGCGCTCACGAGCCCGAACCGTTCCGAGCGCGTACCTTGTGACGCATGGATTCCTGCGCTCCGAGACCACAGCTGCATCGGCTCTGCTCGCCCGACGCCACATGACGCCCTTCGTCACCGCATGGCCGAGAACGTATCACCTGACGCGAAGCAACGTCCGGCGATGAGCGACTCACTCTCCGCGCGAGGTCGACGGGCGGCGTCCACGCCGCTGCGGATCGATTACGACGCGTTTCAGGAGACCGAGCGGGATCGGTATCACCCGGTCGAGAATCCAGATGGCCGGATCCCTCTCAATATCGCGGAGAACCGCCTGAGCTGGCCCGAACTGCGCGAGAAGATCGAAGAGCTCACGCGTTCCGAGACGATCCCCGACTGGGTCCCGGGCTACACGTCGGCGGGTGGCGCGCCGCCGTTCCGGGAGGCACTTGCACACTTCCTCGAGACGCACCTGACCGGGTGTGCGATCGACCCGGGTGGCCTCGTCGTCTCGGCCGGAGCGACGAGCGTCATCGAGATGACGGCCTTCATCCTCGCGGAGGCGGGAGAGGTGGCGGTGATCCCGGCACCCAGCTACCCCGTCTACGAGCGTGATCTCGGGAATTTTTCCGCGGTAGAGCGCTTCGATCTCGTGACGCATCACGAACCGTTCGAGATCGGGGCCGGCCCGATCCTTTCGACCGGGCATCTGGACGCGGCCCGCGAGGAGATCATCGCTTCAGGCCGCCGATTTCGGATGCTGATTCTGACCTCACCCGACAATCCCACCGGGGGGATCTTCACGATCGACCGGCTTCGGGCCATCGCGGACTGGTGCATCCAGCATGAAATCCACCTGGTGGTGAACGAGATCTACGGTCTGTCACTCGTCGATACCGCACACCCCGACATCAGCGGCGACTACGAAGCAGAGCTGAAGTTCGACTCGTTCGCTCAGGTGATGGTCGAGCGACAGAGCGAGTATCTGCACCTCTGGTACGCGCTCTCCAAGGACCTCGGGATCTCCGGCTTTCGGGTGGGAAGTCTCTGGTCGCTGAACGCCGACGTCATCGAGGCGTACGAAAACCTCAACCTGACGCACTCGATCTCGAACCATACACAGTGGCTCCTGAGCAGACTCCTGATCGAGGACGACTTTCTGCGGGGCTACATCGCTCGGAATCGTGCGCGGCTGACGTCGTCCTACGCGATCGCCGCGCGTGCGCTTAGTGCGATGCGGGTTCCGTACGTGCCGAGTCGCGGGAGCCTCTTTCTCTGGGTCGACCTCTCCGAGTTTCTCGACGAGGAGACCCAGAACGGAGAGATGCGCCTCTGGCGCGAGATCTTCGATGAGTCAGGCGTTCTGCTCACGCCCGGTGTGGGTTTCGGGCACTCGAAACACGGTCAATTTCGGGTCGTCTATCCGTGTGTGTCCCCCGACGAGCTGGCCGAGGCGATGAGCAGGCTGAAGCGCTTCGTGGCCTCGAGGCGTGCGGACTGACTTGTGGGAGAGCCCATACGAATCAAGACTCAGACTCCATTCTGAACCTCTGCCCCTGGAGGCGTGACGCATGTGGTTCGAAACCATCATCCGGGAGGAAACCGGATGCGCGGCCTACATGATCGGGTGCCAGCGCACGAATGAGTGCGCGGTCTTCGATCCGCTGTGGGACATCCAGCCGTATCTGGCGATGGCGAAGAAGCATGGGTCGAAGATCCGCTACGTCATCGACTCCCACAGCCACGCCGACCACGTATCCGGCGCCCGGTTGCTGGCCGAGGAGACGGGTGGAGAACTGATTTTGCCCGAGCTCGCCGACATCACCTATGAAGCGACCCGGGTGAAGCACGGGGATCTGCTGTGCATGGGTGGAGTGGGGCTGGAGATCATGCACGTTCCCGGGCACCGCCCGGAACAGATCAACCTCGTCGTCTACGACTACCCTCGCGGTGACGAGCCGTGGTTCGTGCTGACGGCCGACTTCGTGATGGTCGGGGACGTCGCGCGACCTGACCTGGCCCAGAAGGGTGAGCACGGCGCTCCCGTCCTGTTCGACGTCAGTATCCCGAGGTTTCTCGACCTCCCAGATCATGTGGAGGTGTATCCAGGTCACCTGGCCGGCTCCACCTGAGGACGCGTATCCAGTGGCAAGGTTGTCACAAGCGTAGGGTACGAGCGCCGCTTCAACGACGCGCTCAGAATCGAGGACCGAGAACGGTTCACTGCCTACATGGACGAGGATCAGCCGATCAAGCCGGCGAACATTCTCAACATCGTGGCGATCAATCAGGGCAGGCGGGAGCTGACCCGGGGCGTCCCCAGAGCGAAGGCGCTCAGTCCGGTCGACGTGGAGGCCATGCTCGTCGATGGGCACTATCTGATCGATGCCCGCTCCTCAGCCGCGTGGGGCGGAGGTCACATCGCCGGCTCCATCAACGTCCAGATGAGCAGCTCGGAGTTCGAGCAGCGCGTGGGGTGGGTCGTTCCGGACGACTCACCGATCATCCTGTTGACCGACAAGGACGCGCAGGCTCAGTCGTGCCTGTACAACATGGGCTTCGTCGGTCTCGACCAGCACGTGGCCGGCTTTCTCGAAGGAGGCCTATCGGCCTGGATGAACTCCGGACGCCCGGTCCGAACCACCCCTCAGATGGATGTCTTTTCCCTCAACGAGCGCCTCGTGACCAACGGTATGCGTGTTCTCGATGCTCGTGAGCAGGATGAATGGGACGATGGCCACATCCAGGGTGCGGTGCTCATGCCGTACACACAGCTGGCGCCACAGCTCGGCCGACCTCCTCGCTTCGACGACCTCGGTCTCGAGAAGGACGCGAGCATCGCCGTGACGTGCGCGACCGGCAACCGCTCGAGCACGGCGATCGGTCTGATGCTGCGGGAGGGTTACACCCGCCTCTACAACGTCACGGGCGGCATGGAGGCGTGGGGCCACGCTCGACTGCCGATGGTCGACGCGACGGGTGCGACCTGCTCGATCGGCTGAGACGGTCAGGGTGCGATCCAGCACCCTGACCACTCGGATCCCTCGCGGGTGAACCGTGCGCGCTGGTGGCCTTCGAAACGGAGGTGGAGCCAGTCGATTTCCGTGAGGTGACAGCGAACGACGCAGAAATTCTGTCGACATTCGGCGATGGTCTGCGGATCACCGGTCTGGAGGTCGCCGAGGTGCGGGAGCGGAACGTCCGGTTGTTCGGTGGACTGGCCTGGACCCAACAGTTGACCGTAACACCGTCGTCCGAGCGGCGTCACGCCGTGCCACGCACGGTCGGCCACCTCGTCGTCCGTGTGGGTCGACGCATGCCCGAGGATCCGCAGCTGGATCTTCCGTTTCCGGTCGTAGAAGTGCCATGCGAGGTGTGGGGAGGCGGTCAGGTCCGTTCGTTTCAGACTTCGGGCATCGGTGTGGAAGCCGAGTTCTCCGGCATCACGGTCGACGAAGCGGAGCACGACGGTGCGAAGTTGAGCGATCCCGTCCCTGGTCGTGCCGACAGTGGGAGCGTGGAACGCATCGCGTGCATGCGCGGCTCCGTCGACGAGAGACTTCCAGATTTCCTCGAGGATGTCCGGAAGGAAGAGTGGTGGGGACGGGGAACGAGGCATGCGACGACCGTGGCGGTGGCTTCGACTGAGCCCAGAGACTAGAGACTCGACCGGATGCGCGACACCCGGGGGGGCATCGGCCGGGGCCCGCTCGGGAACTCTTCCGAATTGCCCTACGAGCCGTCGGGGGGATTGCCCCATCCTTTGGCGCTGGGGCCGCGGGTAGCTTCCGACACAAGACCCTCTCGCCGCTGTTTCGTTGATCCCGATTCTGTCCCGGAGTGGACGGAGGAGATGAGGAGATGTTGCGGTCGATTCTGGTGCCTCTTGATGGTACACCGTTCAGTGAACGAAGCCTGCCACTCGCGGCTGAAGTTGCGAGGGCAAGCAAGGCGGCTCTCCACCTCGCCCGGGTTCATGTACCTCACGAGCCGGACGGGCTTCTGAGCAACACATCCTTTCATTGGGAAGGCGTCGACCTGTCCGAGTACGATCGGAACGACCGGCGTAGAGAGGAGGAGTATCTGTACGACGTCGAGGCGCGCGTGGGTACGAACGGGCTCGAGGTCGATTCGGCGCTCCTTGAAGAGGGAGATGTCAGTGAGCAGCTCTGCGCCTATGCGCGTGAGGTCGACGCGGACGCGATCTTCCTCACCTCGCACGCGCGCGGCGGTATCCGTCGCGTGGCGCTTGGCAGCGTGGCCGACTGTGTGCTCCGGAGCTCTCACCTGCCGGTCGTCATCGTCCATCCGTCCCCGGGTGAGCGCGATGTCGAGGCGCCCAGACACGTCGACCATATCCTTGTTCCGGTGGACTGGTCCAGGCTCGCCGGTACGGTCTTCGGGCCCGTCATCGATCTGGCGAAGGCGATGGGCGCTCGGGTCACGTTGACGTCGATCGTGACACCGGTGGTGTTCGGTCCGAAGATTCCTCCGATTACCCCGGAAGCGCCGCATGAAGACGAGCTCAGGGCGACGGAGTATCTCGAGGAGTTGGCAGACGATCTCAGGGCGGAAGGCCTGGATGTCGACGTGCTCGTCGTGTCGGCTAACGATCCGGTGCGCGGGATCATCTTGGTCGGCGAGGTATGTGGCGCAGACCTGATCGCCATGGCGACGCACGGCTTCGCGGGTCTGAGTCGGCTGATGGCCGGTAGTGTGACGGATCGTGTGCTGCGTGAGTCGAGGGTGCCGATGCTCGTGATGCGACCGACTGTCGAGGCCTGATCTGAGCTGGGCTGGGTGGTTCGGCGGAGGACGATGGAGCCCGCCGGCTGGGCAGTAGGCGCCTCGATTCGGTAGGATGCTATGCGGAGCTCCTGAATCTGCCCGAACTCTCACGGGTGTGGCTTTCGGGAAATGCGGCGCTCACCGACATCGCGACGTTGCTCGACAACCCGGGGATCGGAAGCGGAAATGGTGTCAACCTTCGCGGTACCGCCGTCTCATGCCTCGACGCATGCCTCCTCGTCGAATGGGCGCGAGCCGTACTGCTCGTGATGCTCTGCCCTGATTGACGGTCGGGATGAGGCCGGCTTGCACACCGCACCTGCGATTCGGGCTCAGAGCATCGGGTTCAGGTGCTCTGAGCCCGCGCCTCAAAGCGCTGACGCCCTGCCGTCCACGAGCCAAGGAGTGTGATCTCCGCCAGAACGAGAAAAACTGGCATCTGCCTAAGGATCGGCCCCATCCGATCGTTGTCGCAGAACGCCGTCAAGAATTCCTCCCGACGGATCAGCGGTGCGTTCGATCGCGTACTTCCCCCAGCGAGAAAAAGCCCCCCGAAACTGAGATAGGCCAGCGTCAGCAACTGAGAGAATCGGGCTGCGAAGTGGTAGTAGTAGTGCAGCGCTCGTTGGCACCGAGGGTCGCCGTGAATCGCCCGATACGCGATTTCCGGAGCACTGAGAGGATCGTCATTGTGAGACGCCGCCATCGCGACCCAGAGAGCCTCCAATCCCGGGCCGGAGACCACGTCTTCCCAAGTGGGCTGGCGACCCTGGCGCCGCTCCACCGCCGTCAGCACGCCCTTTCCCGTCCCGGAGGCGAGCACATGTCCTGCCTCGCTGGCCACGACATGCCACCGATCCTTGCTGGTGGGCCCGCGGTCGATGATGCCGGCCGAGCCAAGTCCTGACCCGGGCAGGACGAGCGCGCGGTTACCCTCGGCTGGCACACTGCTTTCGTTGAACGCGATGAGTGTCTCCGACGGCGGGTCGGATTCAAGAAAGGCAATCAGCCCATGGGCCGACGCCTCCAGATCGTTCATGAGTGCGACGTCGTCGAAGCCGATCCGGGCCAGACTGTCCTCACTCACCAGGGACTTTCCAGCCCAGTTCGTCATCTCGCGAGTACCGCTTGTGACTTCTGGGCCGGCCACCCCAGCCACGAGGCGTACACGTCCCGTTTCGGGCAGGCTCTCACGAATCTCAATCAGGAATTCCTCGAGGGCCTGAACGGACCCGACATTCCTGATGTAAGGGTCGAGCCCCGGGAAGGGACCGGTCATGTCTGCGTAGCAAATGCGTGTTCGGGACGCACCCACATCCATGGCCACGAGAATATCCGACATTGCACACCCTTTGTTCAGGTTCGAGTCCAACCGCGTCTCGAGGCTGGTTGACAGTTCGATGTTCCTTCTGCACACTTTGTTCGGTTGTCGAACAAAGTATCAGGTAACGTCTTGACCGGAACAGGTCCGGACTTGTCATTCACTCGTCGGAGAAATCTCCCATGTTCGCAAGAGCGCCGCTGGCGTTAACCGTCATTGCGTCGACTGTTCTCGTGGCTGCCTGTGAGCGCGGTTCAGATCCGACCGGACCTGCGCCATTCCCGCCGGAAGCTGAAGTCTTTTCCGACGGTTTTGGGGCCTCCGTCGACTTCCAGGCATTTGAAGGGTCCAAGCTCGATGCGGTGAGCATCGACGCCACGGAGCGTCGGAATGGTGAGGCCTCGCTTCGCGTGGATGTGCCCGCTCCCGGGAATCCGAACGAAGGATTTGCGGGTGGTGCTTTTGTGGCGGGCGTTCCGCGGGATTTGACCGGCTTCAACGCGCTGACCTTCTGGGCCAAATCCAGCGTTTCGATCTCGCTCAACGCGGCCGGCCTCGGCAACGACAACACCGGCATGTCGCTCTACATGGCCGAGGTTGATGGAGGTCTGGCGCTGACGTCGACCTGGGCGAAGTACACGCTGCCCATCCCGGATGCTTCGGCGCTCCAGCAGGAGGCAGGACTCTTCTTCTTCGCGGAGAGCGCGGAGGGCACTGAGGCCTACAACATCTGGTTCGACGATATCCAGTTCGAGTCACTGGAAACCTTGGTCAATCCCCGAGCCTACATCGCGGAGACGACTGTCGAGGGGGCCGTCGGTGCCATGTTCCCGGTGCCTGGTACGCAATTCGTGGCGAACGCAGATGGAGTGGACGTGGTGATGGACGCGTCCCCCGCGTACTTCGACTTCGCCTCGTCGGATCCTGCCGTCGCGACCGTCGATGATGAGGGCACCGTCTCGCTCGTCGGACCAGGCACGGCCTCGATTACGGCACAGCTGGCTTCGGTCGCCGCGGAAGGAACCGTGACCCTCCAGGTCAATGCGCCCCCAGCCGAAGCTGCACCGGCCCCGACGCAGGACGAAGCTGACGTGATCTCACTGTTCAGTAACGCGTTTTCGAACGTGACAGTCGATTCGTGGCTGCAGTTCGGGAATGACGGCGTGAGCGTGGCTGATGGCACGGTGCTTGGGGACGACGTCAAAATTTACTCTGACCTCGTATTCGCGGGTGTCGAGTTCTCATCGTCCACGATCGATGCGTCGAACATGACGCGTTTCCGCATGGACATCTGGACGCCGGACGCGACTGAGGCGCCTGCCGTATTTCGGGTAAAACTCGTCGACTTCGGTGCCGACGATGCGTTCGGCGGCGGCGACGACTCGGAACACGAGGTGACATTCTCGGCGACCACCACGCCTGCGCTGGCTACGGAATCGTGGATCTCGCTCGATGTGCCGCTTGCCGACTTCGCAGGTCTGTTGAGCACTGCGAACATCGCTCAGCTGGTCATCTCCGGCGATCCGAACACGGTCTACGTGGACAATCTCTTCTTTTATGACGACGGCATGGCTCCCCCGCCCCCGGCGACGGAGCCGACGGCGGCTGCACCGACGCCGACGGAGAGCGAGGCGGACGTGATCTCGCTGTACAGCAACGCGTACACGAATGTGGCTGTGAACACGTGGCGGACGGACTGGAGTTCTTCGGCGCTGGCGGACGTCCAGGTCGCTGGAGACGACGCGAAGAAGTACTCGTCGCTGGACTTCAACGGCATCGAGTTCACGGGTGCGAACAGCATCGACGCGTCGGGGATGACCAATCTACGGATGGACATCTGGAGCCCGAATGCGAGCCAGTTCGGGATCAAGCTGGTGGACTGGGGAGCGGACAACGCCTTTGGCGGCGGTGACGACACGGAGCAGCAGCTGGACTTCAACTCCGGGACGACGCCCGCGCTCACGACAGGCGAGTGGGTGACGCTGGATATCCCGCTGGCGAACTTCGCGGGTCTCACGAGTCGGATGAACCTGTCGCAGATGATCATCGTAGGTCAGCCGACCGGATCTGCGACCGTGTGGGTGGACAAC
>CAZBHZ010000034.1:8995-25160 GCA_964492085.1 uncultured Gemmatimonadaceae bacterium
GCAGATGATCATCGTAGGTCAGCCGACCGGATCTGCGACCGTGTGGGTGGACAACGTATATTTCCGTAAGTAGTCTCAGCCCAACGTCTTAGGTAGACGTAACTGAATCCATGTCCCCGAGCCTTGATACGACGATGGCGTCATCTCCGTCCGAGGCTCGGGGTCGCCCCCTTTCGGAGACCGTCTTACAGCTGATCTGGCTCCAACGACAGCTGTCTCGCGCGGAGATCGCGCGGCGGACCGGTCTCTCCCGCTCTACTGTCTCGGACATCGTCTCGGATCTCCTGCGGACCGGCCTCGTAGCCGAGGTCGGGGATGGCCCGAGTCGTGGGGGGCGGCGTCCCATCATGCTGGCGTTTCAGTATGATGCGTACGCGATCCTGGGCATCGACATGGGTGCGTCGCACGTATCGGTAGCCGTGACGGATCTTCGTGGCCGGGTGCTGGCTTGGGAACACCGAGACCATCCCGTGCGATCCGACCCCGACGGGACGGGGGCGCTGCTCGTAGAACTCTCGGATTCGTGTCTTCGGCAGTGCGGGGTGACGCGGAGCCAGCTCCTGGGAATCGGCGTTGCCGTGCCGAGTCCTGTGGATCCGCGAAATCCCGAAACGCTATCGGACATCGCCTTGCCCGACTGGCGAGGGCGGAGTGGGTTAGACGGTCTCACGGCGGAATTCGATGCGCCTGTCTTCGTCGACAACGATGCGAACCTTGGAGCTTTGGCTGAGCGCTGGTGGGGCGCCGGCCGGGGCGTCGACGATTTCGCGTACGTCAAACTCGCAACGGGAATCGGCGCCGGCTACATGATCCGCGGCGAGATTTACCGCGGTGCGAGTGGCGTCGCGGGTGAGATCGGGCACGTGACGATCGACAGTGACGGTCCGGCGTGTGTCTGCGGTAATCGTGGGTGTCTGGCCACGTTCATAGGGTCGGAGGCCTTGATTGCTCAGGCGCGAACGCTTCGCGGTGACTTTCCCCAGAGTCTTCTTGCGTCCGATGAAATCACGATGAGCGAGATCGAATCGGCAGCCTTAGCGAGCGACCCCCTGGCGCTGCATTTGACCCGTCGTGCTGCCCGAAGGCTCGGGATAGCGATTGCCGATGTTTTGAATCTGCTGAATCCTGCAGCGGTGATTCTCGGGGGGAGCCTCTCGACTCTCGGTGACTCCTTGATCATTCCGCTCCGCGAGACGGTGGTTCGACGTACCTTCGCGAACTCCGTTGCATCGGTCGACATCCGGACCAGCGAACTCGGCCCTCGAGCGATTGCGGTTGGGGCAGCGACCCTCGTCCTCGATGCCGCGCTGAAAGATCCGCGTCTGTTCCCCGAAGTCACGGCCGCGTGAGGCTGGCAGGGTGGCAAGGCCGGCCCTGGGTTTTCGTCGCCCTTTTCGCGGTCGGTCTCGGCGCATGCTCCGATTGGTCTGAGGACCTGAAGGGCTGGGAGCTCGTGTGGTCCGACGAGTTCGACGGCCCTGAGGGTCAGCTTCCGGACCCCCGATGGTGGAACTTCGATGTCGGGACCGATTGGGGAAATCAGCAGCTAGAGTATGACACGGACCGTCCGGAGAACGCGTCACTCGACGGGAACGGCAACCTCGCCATCACGGCCAGACGGGAGTCCTTCATGGGCCGGAGTTATACGTCCGCGCGGATCACGACGGCGGGAAGATTCGAGCAAGCGTACGGCAAATTTTCCGCACGGATCAAGTTGCCACTCGGCCAGGGATACTGGCCTGCATTCTGGCTGCTTGGCTCTGATTTCGAGACCGTGGGTTGGCCGCAGTCAGGTGAGATCGACGTGATGGAATACCGTGGTCAGGAGCCCACGGTCGTCCACGGAACCGTGCACGGTCCTGGCTACTCGGCGGGGCGGGGCGTCTCGGCTCGATATGCGATCCCGTCCGGTCGCCTCGACGACGACTTTCACGTGTATTCCGTCGAGTGGGAAGAGGGTGTCATTCGGTGGTACCTCGATGACGAACTCTTCCATGTGGTCACACGCACGACGGTCCAGGGTCGCGGGGATTGGGTCTTCGATCACCCGTTCTACATCATCCTGAACGTCGCGATTGGCGGCACGTTTTCCGGTGGTGCCCCGACCCCGGACGTGCGATTTCCACAGAGCATGCTTGTAGACTGGATTCGCGTGTACGAGCAAGCGCGATGAAGGCGGTAACGAGGCTCTGGAAGATCGCTTTCGCTGCGTGGCACAACCGCCTGTCCGTCGATGAGGTACCCCATTACGCGACCGCTCCAGAGGACCGCATTTCCTTTGGTCACAAGGTCGTTTACGGACTTGGTGCCTTCGTCAACAATCTGCTTGCCGCCGCGATCGGGGGGATGGTGATCATCCTGAACCTGGGGCTGGGCATGAACCCTGCCCTGGTCGGACTTCTCGGCGCCTTGCCAAGGCTGACGGACGCGATCACCGACCCGATGATGGGCTATATCTCCGATCATACCCGATCTCGCTGGGGCCGTCGCCGTCCCTACATCTTCGGCGGAGCGATCGCTGCGGGGGTGATCTATGCGCTTCTGTGGCAGTTGCCGAGGGATCAGAGCGAGCAGTTCTATTTCTGGTTCTTCCTTGTCGGCTCGCTGGTCTTCTACCTCGCATATACCGTCTTCGCGACGCCCTGGGTCGCCCTCGGGTACGAGCTCACGCCCGACTATCACGAACGCACACGGCTGATGGGTGTCCAGAACTTCATCGGGCAGTTGGCGTACGTCGTTTCACCTTGGTTTCTCTGGATCATGACGAACCAAGCCTGGTTTGATGACCAAGTGGCCGGGGCTGCGGGTCTCGCGATCGTGATCGGCATATTTGCGGCCGTGGTCGGCGTTCTTCCTGCCGTCCTACTGAGAGAACGCTTCAAGACGCGGACCGACGAGGAGCTTTTACGGCATCAGGGCGAGCCTGCCGGCTCCGGCAGTCTGGGCATTCAGCTCAGGTCTTTCTTTGAAGGCTTCGGTGCGACGTTGAAGTCAAGGCCATTCCTAAAGCTGTGTGCCGCGACATTCCTTGTGTTCAACGGCTTCATGTTGATCTCGTCGTTTCAGTTCTACGTGATCATTTACTACGTCTTCGGGGGTGACCAGGCCTTGGGTGCGGAGTACGCCGGATACGCAGGAACCTTGGGGGCAATCTCGACCTTCGTCGTCATCTTCCTCGTGACGTGGCTTGGAACAAGAATTGGAAAGCGGCGTGCCTTCTTCTTCTCGACCGGGATCTCGATTCTCGGGTACGGAATGAAGTGGTTCGCGTACAACCCCGACCATCCGTGGCTCGTGCTCCTTCCAGCGCCGTTCATGGCATTCGGTCTCGGTGGACTCTTCACGTTGATGGGCTCGATGATGGCGGACGTGGTTGACGTAGATGAGCTGGAATGCAACGAGCGTCGGGAAGGGATGTTCGGTTCGATTTATTGGTGGGTCGTGAAGCTTGGGATGGCGGCAGCGTTGGCGGGAGGTGGATTCCTTCTTAACGCGACCGGGTTCGACGTCGAGTTGGGTGGCGATCAGACGGAGCGAGCAATCTTTCTGATGAGGTTGTTCGACGTAGTCATCCCGATGGTAGCTTCTGCAGTTGCGATCTGGGCGATCGCCACCTATCCAATCACGGAAGAGCGAGCCCATCGAGTCCGACAGGAGCTCGAACGTCGGCGCGGGGCAGTGCTGGCTGCTAGAGCCTGAGGATTGCGCTCAACCGAAGCGTTCGGATCTGGGAGCACCGGCCTCCACCGCGGAGCTTCGCACCATTCCGGCAATCGACGCTCGCCGCTTCGTTCGGGCCTGCGCCAGTGTCACTTCATGGTGAGGCCGAAGCCGACGGGGTAGCGCGGGTGGTAATCGGGGTCCTCGCGATTGGGGTTTTGCTCGGGTCGTGCTGGCCACGAGAACGACAGACGGCCCTGGAAGTCATGGTCGCCGAAGAGAACGTCTGCGACGCCGGCTCCCTCGGATCCCGGCAGCCAGGCTGCAACGAATGACGTGGCTGCGTCCATCTCCGCGGTCACGACGAGGGGACGACCAGACAGGAGGACGGCAACGACGGGAATTCCCTTCTTCGCGATGCGAACGATCGTGGCCAGATCCTCGGGGTGATTGACCGCGAGTTCGAGAGACTCGGCGTACGGCTGGAGGCGCTCGATGGGTGCGCCGGGTATGATCCCGGGTCCTGAACCAGGGGCGACGACCGTGTCGGCCGCTCGAATATCGCCCATCCCCTCCGCATACGGTCGCTCGCCGATCACGACGATGGCGACGTCGAACGCGTCCTGATCTACGGCGGCACCATCGGGACTGAGTACGGCCTGGGGAGCGACGTCCTGAATACCCTCCCAGATTGAGGTGCCGCCCGCTATGACGTCGTTTCCGGATTGACCCTGCCACGCGACGGTGAACCCGCCGCACTGGTGCCCTCGGTCGTGGGCGTTCTTCCCTGCGACGAGGATACTGGCCTCGCGCTCTAGGGGAAGAAGGTCCCCAACGTTCTTCAAGAGCACGAGCGATTTCCGGACGGCCTCACGTGCGACAGCGCGATGATCGGCGCCGCCGAAGGTCTTCGAGTTCGACCACTTCCGCTCTGCCGGGCGAGGGGCATGGAAGAGCCCCATGGCGAACTTGACTCGAAGAATCCGAAGGACGGCGGCGTCGATCCGCTCCATCGGTACGGTGCCGTCCAGTGCCAGGCTCTTCAAATCGTGAATCAGCCTCTTCCACTTTTCGGGCATCATGATCAGATCTATGCCCGCATTCACCCCGAGCGCGATGGATTCGGTGAAGTCCGCAGATAGCTGCTCTGTCCCGTTCCAGTCGGAGACGATGAGGCCCTCGAACCCGAGTTCGCCCCGGAGCTTGTCCGTGAGCAGGGCTCGACTGCCGTGACACTTCTGGCCATTCCAGCTGTTGAAGGACGCCATAATCGCGCCAACGCCCGCCTGAACTGCAGTGCGGTACGGTCGGACATGGACGGCGTCCAACGTCTCAATTGAGACGGCTGAATCACCCTGGTCTGTTCCATCGGTGGTCCCACCGTCACCGACCCAATGTTTCGCACATCCGAGTACGCCGTCTGGTCCAAGCCCAAGCTGGAGGCCTGTGACAAAGCGATCGGCGTAGGACGAGACGAGGGCCGGGTCTTCCCCATAACTCTCGTAGGTTCTTCCCCAACGGATGTTTCGGGCGACCGCGAGGGTGGGTGCGAAGGTCCAGTCCACTCCGACAGCAAGAATCTCCCGGGCAGTCACCCTGGCGATTCGCTCGATCAGATCAGGGTCGCGTGCAGCTCCGAGCCCGATGTTGTGAGGGAAAATGGTCGCGCCGAGCACGTTGTTGTTTCCGTGAATCGCATCGACGCCATACAGGATGGGAATGGCGAGGCGCCCGTCCCCATCAGACATGGATGCCTCCCAGAACGCATCGTTCATCTCTACCCAGTCTTCGGGCCGGTTCTCTCCGGGAAAGGAGCCTCCACCACTCAGTACGGAACCGATGTGGTACTCCCGCACCTCATCCGGAGTGATGTGCATGCGTTCTGGCTGTGTCATTTGCCCGACCTTCTGGTCGAGCGTCATCCGGGCGAGCAGCCGCTCCGGGGATAAATCGTTCACGGTAGTAGTTCGAATTCTGCTTGAAGGGTTGCTGAGGCGTTACCGCCGACCCAAAGGTGGAATTGACCCGGCTCGGCTTTCCGCTTCATGTCCCGGCCGAAAAAGGCCAGGGCATCGGTATCGATGTCGAAGCGAAGGTGGCGAACTTCTCCCCCGTCCAGAGGCACGCGTTTGAAGGCCACGAGCTCTCGCACGGGACGCGTGACGCTACCGACGAGGTCACGGACGTAGACCTGCACGACTTCTTCGACCCTGCAGGATCCCTGATTCACGAGTTCGACGATGACTTCCAGTGATGAACCGATGGAGACCTGCGGATTGGGACAGCTAACGGCGCGGTACTGGACATCGCCGTACGTGAGGCCGAAGCCGAACGGGTATGCGGGGGACGGGTGGACATCGAGGTGGAACGACGTATTTCCGATCGAGAGCTGAGGTGCCCCTGCGTCGATCTCGTCAATGTGGATAAATGTCTCCGGTGTCGGGGGCCGTCCTGTGTTCTTGTGTGCGTAGTAGATCGGGATCTGACCACCGATACGGGGGAGGCTCACCGGCAGTCGACCCGAGGGTGAAGAGATGCCTGTCAGGAGATCCGCGATCGCCGGCCCACCCATCGTTCCCGGGTGCCAAGCGTACAGGATGGCGTCCACGGACTCGGGGAGAGAATCCAGCGCGAGAGCCCGGCCAGCCATGATGACGAGGATGACCGGCTTTCCGACGGAAGCGATGTCCTCGACCAAAGCGCGTTGAGCGCCGGGAAGGGTAATATCCCCGCGGCAATGTGCTTCACCGGAGAGGATCGATTCCTCACCGACAACCATAACGACTGCATCGGACGCACGCGCCAGATGAAGGGCCTCTTCGAAGCCCTCACGACTCCCGCTTCGAGTGGTGTGGAGCCCCCGGGCGTGGCGGACGTCGACCTGATCGCGAAGAGCCTCACGAATCGCGTGCAGGGGCGTCTGACTCAGCGCCGGATCACCATCGAAGATCCAGGTGCCGAGCTGCTCGTACGGCTCATCCGCCATGGGACCAATCACTGCGAGAGACCTTAGCTCCGTGGGCTTCAGCGGAAGTGTTTGGTCGCGGTTCTTGAGCATCACGATGCTCTGACGTGCAGCTTCCCGGGCGTCCGCCAGGTGTTTCGGATTTCCCCAGGCCGGGAAATTCCCGGCATCTACGTACGGACGTTGGAAGAGCCCGAGCCGTAGCTTGATGCGCAGGATATTCCGAACCATACCGTCGATCTTGGCTTCCGAGATCCGTCCCTCGGTGACAAGCTGAGGGAGATGGTGAGCGTAGGTCGTGCTGGCCATCTCCATGTCCACACCAGCTCGCGCTGCTTCGAAGGCTGACTCGCGATCATTCTGGGTCAGACCGTGGATCTGAAGCTGGCTGATCGAATCCCAATCGCTGACAACGAATCCGTCGAAGTCCCACTCGCGGCGCAGTACCTGATCCAGGAGAAACTCATTTGCACTGGCCGGCAGCCCATCGAGGTCGCTAAACGAGGTCATCAGGCTGCAGACGCCTGCGTCTAGCGCTGCCTTGAAGGGACGAAGGTGAACGTTCCGCAGCTCATTCTCGGGGATGTTGGTCGTATTGTAATCCTTACCGCTTTCAGAGGCTCCATAGCCTGCGAAGTGTTTGGCACACGCCGCTATGCTCCCCTCTGCGTCAAGGTCTCGACCCTGAAAGCCACGGACCATCGCGGCGCCCAGAACGCTGGTGAGATGTGGATCTTCACCCAGTGTTTCAGCTACCCGACCCCATCTTGGGTCTCGTCCAATGTCGAGCATGGGGGCGAAGGTCCAGTTGATCCCGCAGCGAGCGGCCTCGAGTGCCGCGACGCGGGCACCCCGTTCGACGATTTCTGGATTCCAGGTCGCCGCCTGGCCCAGCGGAATCGGAAAGACGGTTCGGAAACCGTGGATGACATCGCGGCCGAAAAGAAGTGGGATTCCAAGTCGCGTTTCCTCGGTCGCTCGGCGCTGAAGCTCGTTGACCATGTCGAGGTCGACCTCGTTCAGCACAGCACCCGTGCGCCCGCGGCGAACACCTTCGTCCAGCCAATCGGGGATGTGTCCGCCACCTCCGTTCGCCAACGTGAGCTGACCCACTTTTTCTTCGAGCGTCATCTGCTCGAGGAGTTTGTCGATACGATCCTCGGTCAATTGTCTCTCGGCGATTTGCGTCATGGATTCGGCAGCGAGTCGGAATGGGGTGAGCACGGGGCGTGGAGTGCCCTGCGATCTAGGGTGTGAGTCGAGGACGGCCCGAAAAGCCCGGAGGCAAGGCCCGGGGGGCCTTCCCGCCGCGATAGGCTCCTACACGGGGGTCACAGCCCTATGTGGACGTAAGTGCGAATTTCCCACTCGGTTCCGTTGGGACCGGGGAGAAGAGGATCGCACACCGGAGTCCCGCTGACATTGAACGTGAAGTCAGGGCAAAAACGGTTCGAGTTCTGATCGAGGGTGCGGTACGTCCCTCGGATTCCGAAGCGGGTCATCGGTAGGTCAAACCATTCGGGAACGCCGAAAACGTAGGATACGTCTCCCATCAGCTGCAGCGGGTACGTGAGATTGAAGTCTCGATGGTAGTCGTACGGGCCCCAGTCGTTGACCTTCGCTCCGAGCTGGAATTTCACGTTGTCGACGATGATACGGGCATCGCCGCCCACGCGTTGGATCAGACGCTCACTCTCTCCATTCGGCTCGCCGTTGCCGCCGAAGACGTTCGCGACAAGCCCGAGCCGCCGGGACGGTTTCGATACGATACGTGCCCGGACTTCCCACAAGTCACGGGCCGGGGCCGCACCCGGAAAGCCGAACGGAGTCCGCCCATCTGCCAGGATTCCGATTGCGGCATCCTGGGTGGTGGGATGGCTACGAAGCGTGGCGGCCAAACTCGTTGCAAAGCCTGCATCTTCTCGGACGTCGTTGTCCCATTGGTACATCCATGTCGCCGGCGTGGGGTCATACGTCAGAACCAGCTCAGCGCCTTTCGTCTCTCGATTGCCTCGGACGGCGAAGGGGTCGTCGAGGATGTTTCGGGGCCGTCCGGGTGCCGGCACTCCGTAGCGGTTGTTCGGCCCAACGAAGGGCATCGGGCCAACGAGGGGCTTCTGGTACAGGAAGTTTGGAGCGACCTGCCAGGATCCGTAATTCAAGGCGAATCCGGTCAGGACGTTCCACTGGTTGCCCGATCCTGAGTCCTTGAGTGCCCACCCTGTGAAGGTCTGCGTTTGATCGTAGCCCCCGTCGGCGACGAGACCCATGGCGGCTCCCTGCCCGTACCAGCTCAGGCGACCCCGCTGATATGTCAGCTTGACCTTTCCACCATACTGGTCCCCCGACGCAACACGGTCCTCGAGGACTGTGTAGGTTCCCGGGCTGCCCTCAGTGATCTGGAAGGTCTGGCCGACCCGATTGTTACCGGACCATAGCGCGCCGAGGTCGACCGTGAGTCCACCCCGAGAGAACGTCGTGTGGAGCGATGCGCGGCGGTTTTGCGGAACCGGGATCGCGAATGAGGAGGTCGTTCCTCGTTGCTGCTCCAGGTCTTCCTGGTACATAGCCGTCGAGAGCAGACCGCCGGCGTTAAAGCGGTATTTCCCGATCACGGTAGGGTTCGCGCCCCACCACAACTGGGGTCCGAAGGCGACTTTGAGGCCATCCAGTGCCTGCTTGCCCATGAACTCGAATCCTAGCGGGGCCTCCCCGTTGTAGATGTCGATGTTCGGACCGTAATTCGCCTCGCGATACATGTTGAAGAAGTCGCCCTCATACGCCCAGTGGTAGTGGCCCGTTCGATAAAAGGCATCAAGCCGGAACCAACGGTCGTCCCAGCTGAGATGAGCGTTGTAGACTTTGAGCCGCTCCGTGTCCGAAACACGAGCTGTGCCGGAGGACGTCTGAACGAGGGTTGAGCGGCCTCGATTCTCGTAAAAAATCTCGTCGATCGGATTGACCGGTACGTTACCGAGCACACTGACGGAGAGGCCGCCGGTGATGTTCGCCTGAGGCTCGAACGCGAAATCGGCGAAAAACGACTCTTTCCGGTCGAATCCCTGAGATCCAGGGTAGACGTTGGCGCCGACGGTCTCCACCTCGGGCGTGCTCACCCGCGTCCCACCCGTGTTGTACGTCTCGAACATCATACGCATGCCGCTGACACGCACGACGTCACGTGCGCTCGTGGACTGCGAGGCCCCCGCCGCGAGTGCGGAGCTGCTGGGGTCGATCCGGGAGAAGTGGCTACGGATCGCACCGATGTCTGAGTTCGGGCCGTAGGGGTCGAGCTGATATGCTTGCTGGAGTGCGTAGTAGGCGGCGGTCGGATACAGCTCGTAGAAGCCTCGAGAGTCCGTGGGGCCCTTGGCCATAATGCCCCACCACTCCTCGTTCATGTTGTTGTCGCCCTCTCGATAGTCCTCCGGATATCCGGCGTTGGGCCAGGACGCATTGATATCTTGAATGTCGAGCCG
Organism: uncultured Gemmatimonadaceae bacterium; assembly: GCA_964492085.1. Taxonomy (GTDB): domain Bacteria; phylum Gemmatimonadota; class Gemmatimonadetes; order Longimicrobiales; family Gaopeijiaceae; genus UBA2589. The sequence continues at coordinate 19,100 of CAZBHZ010000034.1, forward strand.
GTCTTCCTGACCGAATTTCCACCAGCCGTCACTCCACTGGAACGTCAGGCCACCAATCGAATTCCCGGTCAACCCTTTGCCCGCGGCATTCTCGTAGATCTCCTGCCACTGACCCAGGAGGTAACGTGCCTGCGTTACCTGATCCTCTCGGAAGTTGATGGCGTCGAACCGATCGGCCCCGAACTCCGTGAACATGACGGGGATCCCAAGCTTCTCCTCCACTTCTTCGAATAGATCTCGAAAGGAGATTCCCCGGTAAACGTTCGATCCGAGTACGTCGAGTCCGGTGACTTCCTCCGCGATGATGTCGATGTACTGAAGGTCGCCGTTGGCCATGGCCACGGGTCGGTTGGGGTCGATCTCCTTGATCGCCTCGATCACCTCGCCGAACAAGGAGTACATGTACCGAGCTCGGAGTGAATCCCGCTCGCCCTCGGGGAGTGCCTCCGTTTCCGCTGAACTCCAGACTAAGCCGTAGTTGTTCTCGTTGCCGAGCAAGTACATCAGAATGCCCGGCGTGCCTCGGAACTCCTCGACCATGGCCGTGACCTCAGTAGTCAGCTGGGCTCGAGCGGTCGGGTTTGAATAGTCCGTATTCGCGTAATAGACCCCGTCGATCGTGGTCCCATATCGCCCGAGCGCGTGGTTGAGGACGGTCCAGATCCCGAACTCCTCGTAGATGTATCGGACCCACTTGGGCTTGATTCCGACGTACACGCGGATGGCGTTGGCGCCCATGTTGCGAACAAGCGACATCTCTCGGTCGAGGGCCGCTTGAACGAAGTCATCCGGTTGATTCCAGAAGTCGTAATTGTAGGTCGTTCCGCGTGGGAAGTAGTCCCAATTGACCCCAAGAACCATGAGGTCCTGCCCATCGACTTGGAGGCGGTGACCGGAATCGTCCTCGACGATGGCGATCGCCGGTAGCTGGGCGTGGGATTCGACCGGACCGAGCACGATGGCAAGCAGTGCGGCGGTCACTGCGGTCCAGCGAAATGACACGCTAAGGCCAGCTTTCAAGGGCGTAGACATAGCTCCCTGGAACCCTGTACGTTACTTTGTTCGGACGCCGAACAAAGTGTCTCGTTCGAGTTGCTGGTGTCAAGTCAGGCCTCCCCTCCCGGTTCCGTGAAAGCCATGCGTCGTGTAGGACTCGTTACCTCGGGCGGCGACGCGCCGGGGATGAATACGGCGATTCGGGCCGTCGTTCGCTCGGCAGATGCCGAAGGCGTCGCGGTGTTCGGCTTCGAAGATGGGTACAGTGGCTTGATTGAGGGGCGGGGTAGGGAAATCGCGGCACGCGATGTCGGAGACGTGGTTCATCGCGGCGGCACGATGCTCCGCACCGCACGTTGTCCGGAAATGGCTACGCCGTCGGGGCAAGCGAAGGCGGTCGAGGCGCTGAACCGGGTCCGAGCGGACGGCCTCGTCGTCATCGGTGGAGACGGGTCCCTGAAAGGAGCTCATGCTCTGGCGGCGCACGGCGTCCCAGTGGCAGGTATCCCGGCTTCTATCGACAATGACATTTGGGGCACCCAAATGTCCCTTGGGGTCGACTCAGCCCTCAACACGATCATGGAGGCCATCGACAAACTGCGGGACACGGCCTCTTCGCATAAGCGCGCGTTCTTGATCGAGACCATGGGCCGGGACTCGGGATACCTCACCGCGATGGCCGGCGTGATCTGCGGTGCGGAGCTCGTCGTGGTCCCCGAGCACGAGGTCAGTCTGGTCGAGGTCGGAGAGATTGTCGAGAGCGCTCACGAGCGTGGAAAGCCACACTGCTTCGTCATTGTCGCGGAAGGTGCGTCCCGCAACGTCGATGAAATCTGCGAGCACCTGACGGTCCACGGGATCGGGTACGAGGCGCGCGTGACGAAGTTGGGGCACGTCCAGCGAGGGGGCAGCCCATCTGCGTTCGACCGCCTACTTGCCTCGCGCATGGGAGCTCGGGCGACCTCGGAACTCCTGAGTGGCAGGGTGGACTTCATGATCGGTCTGGACGGCGCGGAACTTCAGCCGGTAGATCTCGCTGACGTATGCGCCCGCACTGCGCAGTCGGGCGTGAGATTCATGGAGCTGACGCGGATGCTCGCGCGGTGATCGGGACGAGGTGACTCCGACCCCGGATCGATCAGTTCCGACGTTCGTGCTTCACCCAATCCACTTCCATGGTCCACGCATCAACGGTCATGGGTGATGCGTTGATCTTGGCGAAGTTGAGGACCGCGAAGAGGGGCTCGGGGAACGCATTCCCTTCGCCTTCGGTCGTGTGGATCACCTCACCGTCGAGCAGGAAGAGGAGGTCTTCGCCGTCCCACTCCACCGCGTACTCATGGTACTCGGCGAGCGGAGCCGCCTGAACGTGCATCAGCTGTTGCCAGTCGCCACCGCCGCAGTGCCCCAGATTCTTGATCGCCCGGGCGGCGTAGTGATCCGGGCCACCATCGCTGTGGTGCTCGAAAATGTCGATCTCGCCCGAACCGGTCATCGGCCAGCACACGTCTTCGTCGTCCTCTTCGACGGGGGGCTCGTTGTTCCGTGCGCCGAGTAGCCACCAGGCGGGAAACATTCCTGCCTGGCCGCTGTTCTGGACGCGGAGTCGGGCCGTCCAGCGCCCTTTGACGAACTCCCGACGATTCTTCGAGGTTATGCGACCCGCGACGTACTGAGTCGGCGGATGCACGTCGCCGAACTTGCTCAGGTTATCGCATTCCAACGGTTCGCCGAGGTCCACGACCCGCACCTTGAGCGTGCCGTCACTGACCTCGCGTGTCCCGTGAGCGCCGTCGCGCACGTAGCACTGATCCTCGTCGTTCACCCAGAGCAGCTGATCCTGCCAGCTTTCGGGATCGAACGTGTCGAAGTCATCGAAGAAGTCGATGACCCATTCGGGGGTCGTGTCGGTCGAGGTGCGCTGGTCCGCGGCCGGGGGCGTGCACGCCGTGGCCGTGGCCGTCGCGATCAGGACCGCGAATCGAAGCAGGGGTCGCACAAGCTCGCAGGGCAAAGGGGTCGATGGGGTCAGTCGGGTCGGTCGGGTCACGGCAGACCCGCCGCGATCCGACTTGTTCCGCGAATCTTTAATCGCTAACGGGCCCGCCAGACGCCCGAGCCGAAGCCCACGACGGCGGAGCCCGCGATGAATCCGCCGGCTGCCACGTACATCGTCGACTGTACTTCAGCACCGTACCGCCGGATGATCACGGCCCGGAGGATCAGTGCGACGATCGCCGTCCAGCCCGCGGCCGGATTCAGGATGAGCAGCCCGGTGGCCAGGAGAACCCCCATCTGCCGGGAAGCCCCGCCGAGGAATTGGACGACGGCGCCCGGTACGGCCCAGAGAAGGAGGTAGCGAGCGAGGTCGGGACTCGCACCCGCCGCGATGGTCGATACGTACACACGGTCCAGCGGGGGGACGAGGTCTGCGGAGAAGTAACGCTCCCACGAAAACCAGACGAAGAGACCGGCTACCGCGAAGCCCAGCATCTCCGCGAAGTACTGCTGTCTCCTGCCGGCTCTCTCGAAGTCCGGATCGGACCCTCGCCCCCGCAGAATCCAACCGGCCTTCAGGTCATACGCCATGTCCGCGAATGCTGGCCCGGTGGCGGCGGTGAAGCCGACGAGGAGTGCGAGCGGCGTCTCCGGGAAGCCGAGCAGCATGCCGATGACGAGGCAGATCAATGCCGTTGCGAACGCCGGGAACCACCCCGAGTGCATCGCCGAGAGGCCCACGACCAGTTCGGAGACGAGTGCGGCTGCTGCGGCGAAGAGGACGAAGGCCACGAGCATCGGTACGGACATCTCGGAGGTGATGCCGGCGAGGAGCGCGATCAACGTGGCCGTGGCAAGGAAGGCGATGAATCCGCCGCCCAGGACGCGTCCGAATACGGCCCCTGGAACCGTCGGACCGGTCGGCACCTCGTCGGAGTCCTTCTGCGTGAGCTCTGCGATCGGCCGCGTACTCCGCACGGCTGCCAACATTTGGACCAGTGCGACCGCACCCGCCCCGATCATGATCCCGTGCGGCACGTAGAGCCCGTTGAGGTCGACTCCGGTGACCTCGGGCACGTAGGCACGCAACAGGAGTCCCACGGCGAACATCGTCAGCGCCCACGCGTTGCCGATCCAGCACACACCGAAGACGTCCATGGGGATTCCGAAGAGCTGCCCCGTACCACCGGCCACGCCGCCGGCGGCCAGAAGACGAGCGCGGCCGCCTCCCTCGTCCCCGGAGATGAGCACCTCGGCGGTCGCCACACCGGACGGCCACAGCCCGGTGGCCGGGAACGTCGTCGAGTCGAAGGATCGGTAGAGGATCGTGGCATCGATGACGAGAGCGAGGCAGGCGCCGATGAACATCGGAGCGATCAGGTCCGTTCGGCCCAGGAGCCACGGGATGCCGATCGGCAGGAGCAGGGCGTTGGCGCCGCCGAAGGTCGCCCCCGAGATGACCGTCTGAAGCAGGTTCTGGCGATGCAGGTCACTCAGGCCCCGGAACAGTGCGATGGGAATCCGCGCGAGGGTCAGGGCCACGATCGCCCCGATCACGGAGCTGTTGGGCGTCACGCCGACCCGGGTGATCAGCTGGATGCCGATGATCGCGCCCAGGACGGCCATGACCGCGCCGAGGAGAAAGGTCAGGGGTTCCCCGAGCCGCGGATGCGAGCGGGTGGCCACCCCGGTATCGGTCGTGATCGGATCGGCCACTACAGAAGCTGGCTCAGGGCAGCGCTGACGAGCCTGCGCGCGAGGAGAACGGGACGACCCGCGGCGGCCGCGACCGTGTCGCGCTGCGTCGCGGTGTAGCCCATGCAGTGCATGACGATCAGATCGCACTGCGTCAGTGAGCGTCCGACGGCTTCGAAGTCGTCGTCGCCATACGGCGAGGCGACGGCAGCATGAAGTTCCTGGCCTGACGGGGTCTCGTAGTGGTGTTCGGCCACCTGCCGAGCCAGGGGGACGACGAGCCCGACCGAAGCGGCTGAGTGGCAAAGCGCGTCGACGCCGTGGTCCACGAGGTGCTGGGCATCGAGGAAGAGGCCGTCACTCTTGAGCGCGCCGAAGTCTCCAGTACATAGAAGGACGCGGGCTTCGTTCGGTCCCATCGGGGCCGAGTCGAGGAGCTCCTGCAGGCGCACGACGAGCCATTGCTTGCCGATCACGACCTCGCTCCCGTCTCGGAGTCGCGTGACCAGGGCGTGGTCGTTCGCGTCCGGGGCGAGCCGGGCGATCTCTTCCGGTTCGATCTCATCGAGTGCGCCGAGCTCCTCGACCGCAACGGGGCGGGTAAGCGCGTCGACAATCTCAGGGACGAGGTCGCTGCGAGGCGTCTGGCCCAGCGTAATGAAGGTGATCCGGTCGAGCATGCCCGACACGATACGGGCGCGCCCGGCTTGCTGCACCGCCTCGGCCCCGGATATCCTCGCGCGCATGCCGAACCCGGACTCCCTCGCTTCCCATCGACCCCTTCGCTCCGACGAGCTCGAGCCACTCGCCACGGGCGCGTGGATTCTGGGCGCGGGAGGGGGTGGGGATCCCTACCACGCATACCTGAACCTGAAGCGTCTCTATGAGCAGGGCACGGTCATCATGCTCATGCAGCCGGAAGCCCTGGCGGACGATGCGCTCGTGGCGCCGGTGTCCACGATGGGCGCGCCATTGGTTGGGGAGGAGCGGCTGAAGGATCCTGCCGTCGCCGCGCTCGCAGTGCAGCAGATGGAGGAGTACCTGGGTCGTTCCTTCGACGCGGTGATGTCCCTGGAGATCGGGGGCGCGAACTCCTTCCAGCCGCTCATGGTCGCTGCCGTGACGGGGCTGCCCGTCCTCGATGCGGACACGATGGGCCGCGCGTACCCCGAGGCTCAGCACTCGAGTTTCGCCATCGGCGATCTGCAGCCGTATCCGCTCACACTGGCCGACATCCGTGAGAATGCCGTCGTGGTGTCCCGGGTCGCGAGCTGGAAGTGGATGGAGCGGATCAGCCGTAAGGTGTGCACGGAGGTTGGATCGATGGCAGCGACGTGCAAGGCACCGCGCACCGGTCGGGAGGTGAAGGAAT
>CAZBHZ010000035.1:0-24385 GCA_964492085.1 uncultured Gemmatimonadaceae bacterium
CTCATGGCTCGATCCGTGAATCGGATCACTCTGATCGGCAACGTCGGGCGAGACCCGGACATCCAGCAGACGAAGAACGGCACGAAGGTCGCCCACTTCTCGGTGGCGACGAATCGTCGCGTGCCGTCCGGGACGGACGGAGAGGAGCGCACGGACTGGCACCGTCTGACACTCTGGAACAAGCAGGCACAGTTCGCGGAGGACTACATCCGCACGGGCGACCGAGTCTACATCGATGGCCGGCTCGAGTACGACTCGTATGAGAGGGATGGGGTCGTGATTCCGACGGCGGAAGTCATCGTGCGTGAGGTCGTCATGCTGAATTCGAAGGGAGTGGCGGACGACGAGGAGCTCGACGAGGCGGCGTAACGGCTGAGGTCGGCGGGGGTCCGGACACGTCGATCTGGACCCCCGCGCTCGGGGCGTCTCGATCTCGACACGCTCCCCGGACCGCCAGGCGGGCCGGGTCTGTGGCTAGAGCCAGCTTCGGAAGTGCGGGGCCACGGACAGCATCATCTCCCACCCCGACCCCCATACGGCACGACCGACGTCCAGGTAGGTCGAGTCCCATCCGATCGAGAGGCCCAGCCCGACGCTTCCGCGCAGTCCGTCGGAGTCGCGGGCCGCCCAGTCTGCCGGTAGCGCCGACGGATCCGACAGGTACGTCGAGCCGACGGCCGCGAACGCACGGAGCCCGAGGAACGGCGGTCGTACCGGTACCGTGCCCTCGAGGCGACCGAGCCAGTAGGCGTTTCCGGCGAAGCTGCGGTAGTCGTGGCCGAGCAGGGTCTGCCGGCCGCCGAGGAGGAAAAGGGTCTGTGCAGGCGCGTCCGCGTGCGTCACGCCGCCGTTGAGCGACGCTCGTGCGCTCCAGCGCTGATCCAGATCGGAGACCGCCCACGCCAGCGTCCCATCGAGGGAGGCGAACGTCCGGCCCTCGAGACGGCCCGCCGTGGCGGATACGTCCGCAACGCCGGAAGCGGGCAGGGTGAAGCGACTCGAAACGGTGAGCGACGCCACCGTCCCGTCGTCGATCGAGCGTACGGGCCGAAATTCCGAATCGGACCCCGATACGACGTCGCGAGCGTCGACATGCTCCTCCCATCGTGCGGTCACGGACGTGCGGCCCTCTGGCCGGCGCTGCAGTGTCAGCGACGCGCCTCGCCGGAAGAACGGATCGAGGTAGTCCTTCTCCCCCGCCGCCGCCGAGATCGTGTTCTCGAGCGGCGTCGCCCCGGGGTGCCCACCGATGTCTCCCATTCGGTCCCAGAACACGTCGATGGTAGGCTGGACGCCGGATGCCTCCGTCTGAACGGTCAGGGCTCCGGAGCCGCGATCACGCCCGAATGCGTATCCTCCTGTCGCGCGCACGAGAACGTCTCCGGTGGGCCGCCATGACAGGCCTGCCCCGGTGAAGATGCCCTCGGCCCGGTTGTACCGGGCGAAGTCCGAGACGCGGGCGAGGTGCAGTCGAAGTGGAGTCAGTCCACTCAAGACGTCCTGTTCGGCGACCTCACGGACCTCGCGCTCGACCTCCTCGAGAGCAGGCGACACGGTCAGATCACCCTGGCCCTCCAGATCAGCGAACAGGCTGCGCTCGAAGGGAAATGCGCTGCGCTGCGCCGGTGACACGGCCCCGACCGGCGGACCACGAAGCACGCGGTCCGGCACCTCGACGTTGAAGTCGTACCCGCGAACGTCGAAGGTCGTCCGGATCGTGCTTCCCGCCATGAAATCGAAGAACGGCGTCTCACGGCGGATCTCGATCTCCTGCCGGTACGGGAGCCACCATTGTCCCAACCACAGTGAGTTGTTGGTCGCGATCCGGATGTAGTCGAGGTACGGATCGACGTACGAGACAGGCGTGAACGAGAAGTTCATGCGGACGACGGCTGCACGATCTCGGTCCAGGAGCACTGTGCCGACGAAGCCGGGGGCCTCCATCCGCTTCGGTCGTACGCGAACTTCGTAGACGCGGATCTCCTCCTGTCCGCTGGCGTAGCTGATCCTGAGCGAGTCGGAGAGCTGATAGTCGTAGACATCCTCGCCCAGGGGACCGAGAGGATGAGCCACGGCCTCCACCTCGTCTCCGTCGCCAAGGCGGATGAAGTCGCCGAAGTCGTCCTGAACCACGGTGAGGTGATCGAGGTGGTATCGGATGCTCGTCGGGAGGACCTGCTGGTCCCGTCGACCAACGATGCGCTGCCGGGTGGTATTGGGGGCCACGAAGTAGAGGTCGAGCGCTATCTGATCGACCTTCACGAGGACGTTCTCCGTCGCGTCGGGCCGATCCACGAAGAAGTACACGTAGCCTCGTGCATCGCTCGTGTAGCTGCGGAATTCGGGGTCGACTGCCGTCGAGTTTCGAAGGGTTCGAGCCCGTCGGACGAGTTCGAGCACCTCCGACCCGTTCCACGTCCCGGTCGGACTCTGACTGCTGGCGCCTGTTGGCGAGCCCGCAATGGCCGTGAGAACGAGGGCCCCGACGCGAAGGGTCGCGGGGCGAAGCCGAGGGAGTGTCAGAGGCTGAGGAGTCACGAAGCTAGGTACGCGAGCCCGGATGACACGGTTCCTCGGCCAGGGCTCCCAGCGGCCTGCGACGAACGAGCGCACCGGAGCGCGGAGGTTTCGCGGATGGAGCAGGCCGAGACGACGAAGGGCCCCATCCATCTGGACAGGGCCCCTCCTCGTCTTGTCGTTCGGCGCGGCTCCGGCACCGAAGAGTGTCGTCAGCCGATCAGTTCGCGTTCCAGAACCCGGAGAGTGATTCGCCGTGCGGGCTCTCGCGAAGCTTCTCGAATGCCCGGTTCCGAATCTGCCGGATCCGCTCGCGCGTCACGCCGAGCAGCGATCCGATCTCTTCGAGCGTCCGTTCTTCTCCATCGTCCAGCCCGTAATACAGGTAGAGGATCTTTCGCTCGCGCTCGGTCAGGTAACTCTCGAACATCGTCTCGAGGAACTCCCGACGCGCAATGGCCTCGACGTCCTCCTCGATATCCGCAGCGGCAGCACCAGCGAAGCGCTCGCCGAAGCTGGCGCTGTCACGGTCACCACGATCGATCGGGGCATCGAGGCTGAGCTCCGAGGCGGCGACCCGGCGCAGGGCCCGGATCGTGTCCACCGGCTCGTCCATCTCCCGCGCGATCTCGACGTCGGTCGGCTGACGTCCGAGCATCTGCGTCAGCGCAGTGTTCGTCCGGGCCAGCTTGGCCAGGTTCGAGTTCTGGTTGAGCGGGATACGAACGGACCGCGTCTGCTCGGCCAGTGCCTGCAGTACGGTCTGACGGATCCACCACACCGCGTAGGAGATGAACTTTACACCCTTGTCGGGATCGAACTTCTTGACCGCCTTGAGAAGCCCTTCGTTGCCGATGCACACGAGCTCGGCAAGACCCAATCCACGACCTTGATACTTCTTCACGTAGGAGATGACGAAGCGGAGGTTCGCCGTCACGAGTCGTTCGGCTGCCTCCTTGTCACCTTCACGCGCCCGGCGAGCGAGTTCTCGCTCTTCCCTGGGGTCTTGGATGAGGGGGTACTTCTCGACGTCCTGCAGGTACTGGTCGAAAGAATCCAGGCCACGAGAGGAAGAAAACATTCGTTTCTGCCGTTCCTCGATCTGCGGGTCGAAGAGGACTGACCGGGGTGAGAAGACCCCCCTGCCATTCCGCGTGGGAATTGGCTGGAAGGGGGGTCGTCAACGGCCAGTACGGGATATTTGAGGGTGAAAACGAATGTGTAAATGTGTGTTTCCGCGGTCAAGGATTTTTTTCGGCCTAAATCCGGTATCACACAACAGGTTGGCGTTCTTCGGAGGGGTTCGCAGGGGCGTTCCGCGTGGACTGCGCCGCTCCGACAAGACGGAGGTCGAACAGGCGCGACCAGACCCGGTCAGCTGGTGTCGAGCAGCACCGGGAATTCAGCCCGCAAGCTCTCCGTGCTGGGGCCGTCCGAGCCGAACAGGACGAAAGGAGCCGGACCGTTGGACCGCAGGTCGATTCGGCGGTACAGCCCTTCATCGAGCAGGGCTTCGACCTCGAGCGTACCGAGGTCGATGCACACGGCGGATCCACGAGGGCGTGATACGAAAAGAGGTGCGCCCCCCCGTGCGACGACCCACCCGATCTGGAAGCGGCGGCGGCCCTGAAGCCGCCATGCGGCGGCACGGGTCCCGCGCAGTGCGCCTCCCGGAGCGAAGAGCTCGTCGTCCTTCAGCGCGCGCACGACCCAGGGAGGCATGTCGTCGGCTCCGGTCCAGCGCCGAGGTCGCAGAGGTCGGAAGACGTGGCCGACCGCGAGCCATACAGCGAACGCGAATGCACGCAGAAGGGACGGGCTCTCGCCGAGGAGCAGCAGCCCTGCGATAGCCGTGATCGCGATCGCCGCCGGCGACACGTCCAGAGAGAGAGACACCAGCCCGATCACCAACACGTCCTCCGCGAGTGAAACCAGGAGGATCGATGGTGCGACACCCGCTCCCAGCCATCGGAGCACCGATCCCCCACTTCGCATTCCGTGCGCGGCAGATGCGAGCGCTGCACCGGTCACTGCCCCGGCCAGGACGACCAGAAGCGGCTGGCCGTCGAGAATCAGGAGAGCCAACAGGGCCCCCGAAACCGGTCGAATGACTGCGTGGAAGGCGTTCCACGCCAGCGCGGCGGGCGGGAACCGCTCGGCTGCGAACTCGAGCAGGTAGAACACGCCTACGGTGATCAGAACACTTGGCGAGTCGAGGTCCCCGAGTGCACCCGGCAGCGGCAGGGGCCACAGGCCGAGTGTCGGGGCCGCCCCGATCAGAAGGAGAGTGAGATACAGGTCGACGCCCGCGGCCACTGCCAGGGGTGGCAGAATCAGGATTTCGGGTGCGATCGGCGGCACAGGCCTGGCCTCGTTTTGACACCGTGGGGGCGTCTTGTCAGGATCACTATCGCTCCTACCGGTGCGGATGACCGGTTCCGAGAGCCCGACCACAGACAGGCTGTAGATATCATGTCCGACCGCCGCCAGGAAGCGCTCGACTACCACGAGGAAGGGCGCCCGGGAAAGATCGCCATCGCGCCGACGAAATCGGTGGCCACGGCGAGGGACCTCACGCTCGCCTATTCACCCGGTGTCGCGGAGCCCTGTCTCGAGATCGCGAAGAATCCGGACGACGTGTTCCGGTACACCGCACGCGGCAACCTCGTGGCGGTGGTCTCGAACGGAACGGCGGTGCTCGGACTCGGCAACATCGGGCCGATGGCATCGAAGCCCGTCATGGAAGGGAAGGGTGTCCTCTTCAAGAGCTTCGCCGACATCGACGTCTTCGACCTCGAGGTCGGATCCGAGAAAGCCGAGGACGTGATCCGCTTCTGCGAGCTGCTGGAGCCGACCGTGGGCGGGATCAATCTGGAGGATATTTCGGCTCCCGACTGTTTCGTGATCGAGCGCACGCTGAAGGAGCGGCTCGACATCCCGGTCTTTCATGACGATCAGCACGGGACGGCAATCATCGCGGCCGCGGCGCTGATCAACGCGCTCGAAGTCACCGGAAAGGCGATCGACCGCATCCAGGTCGTCTTCAGTGGTGCGGGCGCGTCGGCGTTGTCTACGGCTGAACACTTTCAGCGTCTTGGTGTGCCGAAGGACAACATTCTCATCGTGGACTCGAAGGGGGTCATCTACGAGGGCCGCGAAGAGGGCATGAACGAGTACAAACAGCCCTTCGCGGTGAAGACGGACCGGCGTACGCTCGCGGATGCGTTCGAGGGTGCCGACGTGTTTGTGGGACTCTCAGTGAAAGGCCTCGTCACCCAGGATATGGTGAAGTCGATGGCCCCCGACCCGATCATCTTTGCGCTCGCGAACCCGGACCCGGAGATCCTTCCCGAGGATGTCGCCGCGGTCCGGGACGATGCCATCATGGCGACCGGGCGCTCCGACTACCCGAATCAGGTCAACAACGTCCTCGGCTTCCCGTTCATCTTCCGAGGGGCTCTGGATGTTCGTGCGAAGGGGATCAACGCGACCATGATGCTCGCGGCGACGCGGGCGCTCGCGGAACTCGCTCGTGAGCAGGTGCCCGAGTCGGTGAAGGGCGCCTATGAGGGCACGGACATTTCCTACGGACGCGACTATCTCATCCCGAAGCCGTTCGATCGTCGGGTCCTGTATCACGTGGCCCCGGCCGTAGCCGAGGCCGCGATGGAGTCCGGAGTCGCGCGGATCGATGTCGATCTGGGCGAGTACCGTGACCGACTGCGCGCGAAGCTTGGGCCGGGGTACGAGGTGATGCGTGACATGCGCGACCGCGCGCGGACTCGGAAGGCGCGGGTCGTGTTCCCCGAGGGTCACAACGACACGATCATCCGTGCCGCGGGGCAGCTGGTCGCCGACGGTATCTGCCACCCCGTGCTGCTCGGGCGTGCCCCGCGGATCGCTGAGAAGGCTGAGGCGCTCGGGGTCGACCTGAATGGCGTCGAGATCACATACGCGGCGAATCTGGAAGAGGATCGGGACCGATATGCCGACCAGTTGTTCGAGAAGCGGGCCCGAAAAGGGCTCACGCTCTCGGAGGCCCAGTGGAATCTGTTCAAGCCGATCTACTTCGCAGCGAGCATGCTCGAGAACGGTGAAGTCGACGCCCTCGTGTCGGGGATCGAGGCGAACTACGCCGAGGCGCTTCGTCCCTGCCTGCACGTGATCGGACCCCGGCCGGGAGGCACGGGTCGGGTCGCCGGCCTCTACATGCTCGCGTTCCCGAACCGGGAGCTGCTCTTCTTCGCCGACACGACCGTAAATATCGAGCCCGATGCGCGCGGTCTCGCGGAGATCGCCGTTCAGACGGCCGAGTTCGTCCGGGACCTGGGCATCACACCCAGGGTGGCGATGGTGACTTTTTCGAACTTCGGGTCCGCCGTCCACGACGAATCACGTCGGGTCGCAGCTGCGGTGGACATGGTTCGCGCTATGGATCCGGACCTCGAGATCGACGGTGAGATGCAGGCCGATACCGCCGTCGACTTCGTGAAACTGACCAAGACCTATCCGTTCGCTCGCCTGTCCGGTCCGGCCAATGTGCTCGTCTTCTCGCGGCTGTCCGCAGCCAACGCTGCGTATAAGCTTCTCGACGAGCTGGGTGGCGCAGATGTCATCGGGCCGGTTCTGCTGGGCATGGCCAAGCCGGTCCATCTTCTGCAGCGGGGGTCGTCGCTGCGCAACGTCATGAATCTCGCGACGGTCGCGTCGGTGGACTGGCAGGCTCGAAACAGCTGACCGCGAGGTGTCGCGCCGCGGACGGGCGGGGATCGATCTGACGCCACAGTGAGGGGCGCTCCGGACTAACCGAGGCGCTCCTCCCGAAGAATCCAGAAGAAGGCGCCGGCGACCGAGAAGAGCACCGTGGCGACGAGCATGAGCGTCGTTGCGAGGCCGAGGCCGATACCGCCATTGGCGAACCCTCCGAGCGAGATCTCCCAGAAGAGGAGGCCGGCGACGACGGTCGCGGCGCCGAAGTTGCCTGTTGCCCGGTCCCGCCAGGACCCGTCGTGTCGGAAGGGGGCGGCGATCGCCGCTACGAGTGGAGCAATGACCCAGACCGACGCGCTCCGCCAGTCCACGAGGTGGACCATCAGGCCCCAACCGGCAACGGCCTGACCGAGGACCTGGGCCGCGATGGCGCCCATCAGTGCGCCGCGCGAAACGGCCATCGGGTCTCCTTCGAAAGGTCAGGGATACTAATGCATCAGCAACGTGATACAGTGGAACACCCGGGCGCGTTTCCGGAAGGGTGGTGTTCCAAGGCGGGCCGTCCTAACGTGGCCCAATATGCACGAATCCTCGCCCGCCCCTGGACAGCCCGACGAGCGCGAAACGCGAGCGCTCGAAGCTCTTACGGACGCCCTCGGTCAGGATTTCGAGATCGTCCGGAAGCTCGGAAAGGGCTCCATGGCGTTGGTCTATCTGGCGCGTGAGAAGGCCCTCGGGCGTCTGGTTGCGGTGAAGGTTCTTCTGCCTGGCCGGGCCACCGACGAGACGGCGCGTCGTCGTTTCGAGCGGGAAGCGAAGGCCGCGGCATCACTCGTTCACCCGAACGTGGTGCAGGTGTACCGGTTCGGGCGTCTGGCGGACGAGACACCCTACCTCGTGATGCGCTTCGTGAAGGGGCGTACGATGGAGGAGCGCCTCAAGGCCGAGGGTCGACTACCTGCTGCGCTGGCGACGCAGGTCCTCCGTGAGGTGACCTCGGCGCTCGCGACCGCGCACCAGAACGGCATCGTGCACCGGGACGTTCGTCCCGCAAACGTGCTCTGGGACGAGGACCAGGAATCGGCGCATCTGACCGACTTCGGCATCGCGGCATTGATCACGACTGGCTCCGACGATGCGCCTCGGCTGACGAAGACGGGTCAGATGGTGGGTGACCCTCGCTATCTCAGCCCCGAACAGCTGCTCGATAAGGATCTAACCGAGCTCGCTGACATGTATGCCGTGGGGGTCATGGGTTACGAACTCTTCACGGGTGAGGGCCCGTACGACGCGAAAACGAACACTCAGTGGATCACCGCGCACCTGTCCGCCGAACCGAAGGATCTCCGACAGGTCCGCCCTGATGTCGGTCCTGATGTGGCCGATCTGTTGCGCCGGTGTCTGAACCGTGAGCCCAACCACCGGCCCAGTGCCGCCGACGCCGCCCGGATCCTGGGTGGTGGAGGTGGGGATGGCCCGCGACCGGCCGTCTCGACGGGAAGCGGGAGCATAGAAGAGCCGGCCGATATCCAGCAGGTGGTCAAGCGCCGGGTCCCGCAAATCATCTTCGTGACCGGCGCGTTCGCCGCGGGTCTGGTCAGCTTCGTCAGTGACCTCGTCGACCGCGGGCGGCTGGACCAGGTCTTCTTCGACCTCTCGCTCCCGTTCGCAGCCTGTGGGGTGGCTGCGGCGACGGTGGTCGCCTGGTTCCACGGTGAGAAGGGTAAGCAGGAGGCCAGCGTTCTCGAGTGGATGCTCTTGAGTGTTGTCGCAGTGATCTGGATTGCAATCAGCGCATGGATCGTGGTGGGTCAGAGCTGACGCCTGGTGGGGTGAGCCGACGATCGAGGGGGCGCTCGACCCCTGCAGTCATTAGCTTCGAGCGCTCGACCCGTCTCAGCCGTTCCCTCTCGACACACCCCGACATGCGCATCCCAGTGTCGCGTACGACCTTCGCGTTCGCTCTCGCCACCCTCATCGCTTCGGCTCCGGTCGCCGCCCAGGCACCGGCACACGTTCCCGACGACGCTCCTGCGCGTTACCACCCACTGCCCACGCTTCGTGAGCAGGCGGTGGAGCAGCAGGAATGGCTGAGGCTCCGTCTGACCCGGGTGCTGCCGGACCTCATGGCCGAGTACGACGTCGACATGTGGATTCTGTCGATGCGGGAGTACGGAGAAGATCCGGTGTTCCGTGCGATCGCGGCACCGACCACGTTCGCGGCCCGTCGCCGGTCGATCTACGTCTTCACACGGCAGGACGACGGCACCGTCGAGCGCCTCGCGCTCGGCGGTACGAGCCAGGGCGGCATGTTTGAAGCGTTTCGCTCGACTCGTCCGGCACCGACCCAGCCAACGGCGGAACTCGTCGGCAACGAGCAGTGGAATCTGCTTCGGGAAATGGTCGAGGACCGTGATCCGGGCAACATCGTGCTCAACATCGATCCGGTCTGGGCGTTCTCCGACGGCCTCGGTGCTGGAGAGGCCGAGGCCCTTCTTGACGCGCTCGGAGACGAATACGCGAGTCGCGTGAAGCGCGAGCCCCGCCTCGCGATGAACTACATCTCGCTTCGGCTTCCGGAGATGATGCCCCGGTACCGCAAGATCGAGGAGAGCGTGCACGCCCTGATCTCGGAGGCCTTCTCGAACTCCGTGATCACCCCTGGGGTGACCACCACCGAGGATGTCGTGTGGTGGATGCGACAGAAGCTGCGCGACCTCGGTTATACCACATGGTTCCAGACGTCGGTGGACGTCCAGCGCGCCGGCGAGAGACCCGAAGACGGCCCGGTCGTGATCCAGCCCGGGGACCTGCTCTGGACGGATTTCGGTGTGGTCGCCATGAACTTGCACACCGACACGCAGCACCTGGGGTACGTGCTTCGCGATGGTGAGACGGATGCGCCTGACGGGCTGAAGCAGTGCCTCGCCAACTCCAACCGTCTGCAGGACATCCTGCTCGACCACATGGAGCCTGGGCTGACGGGTAACGAGGTCCTCGCGAACACCCTCGCTCAGATGCGGGCCGAGGGGATCAACGGGACGGTCTACACGCACCCGATCGGAGATCATGGTCACGGTGCGGGCCCGTTGATCGGCCGCTGGGATGCGCAGGAGGGGGTGCCGGTGCGTGGGGATGCGATCATGCTCCCCAACGTCTGGCACTCGATCGAGCTGCAGGCCACGACACCCATTCCCGAATGGGGTGGCAAGCCTGCATCGTGCCGTCAGGAGGAGGAGGCGTATCTCGACGAGGACGGCGACCGGCACTGGGCCTATCGACGTCAGAGCCGCCTCCATCTCGTCTGGTAGACCCACGCTGAATCGCCCGGTCTGACCAGGAGAAGGGGATGAGCCGGGAGGAGAGTCAGGCCGGGAAGGACGGCCGCAGCGGACGGACGTCGAAGGCGTTCGACCGTTCGATCGTCGAAGGCCCGATCCGTGGTGCGGTGTGGAAGCTGGCCTGGCCCACCATGCTCCAGAACATCATCGGAGGGCTTCAGGGCCTCGTCGATCACGCGATGGTGGGGAACTACGTCGGTTACGTGGGCAACGCCGCGATCGGTGTATCCTGGCAGATCTTCCTCGTGGTCATCGTCTTCATCTCGTCACTCTTCACCGGCATGGGTGTGCTCGTCGCACGCTTCACGGGTGCGGACGAGCCTGACAAGGTCAACCGGACGGTGTATCAGGCCTTCCTGACCGCATTGGCCATGGTCGTGTTCGTCATGGCACCGATCGGGTGGGTGTTCTCGCCCCTGCTGCTCGATCTGGTGAACGCGACCACGGAGGTGCAGGCCGAGGCGCTCCCGTACCTGCGTACGATGTTCGTCTTTTCGTTCGGGATGCTCCTCTTCTTCATGTTTTCCGGCGCGCTGCGGTCGGCTGGAGACGCCAAGACCCCGATGCGCCTCGGAATCGCGATGACGCTCCTCAACATCGCGCTGAACGTGATCTTGATCCGGGGGTTGGGTCCGATTCCCGCATTCGGGACCCTCGGCGCCGCGATGGGCACCGTCATCGCGGGCGGTGTCGTGTCGGTGTACGCGCTGGCGAATCTGTTTGCAGGGCGCTGGGTCGTGGCGTTCCATCGGGACATGCAGTGGCGTCCGGACTGGACCATCATCCGGGAGCTCTTCCGGTTCGGGCTGCCGACCGGGATTCAGGGGGTCGCGATGAACGTGGGTGGGGTCCTGCTTCTCGCCTTCATCGGCTCGCTCGCCGCGAGCGCTCAGGCGCAGGCCGCTTACGTGGTCAGCTACACTCAGCTCTTCTCCTTCATCACGTGGACGTCGGTGGGCATCATGGGTGCGACCGCTGCCGTGGCGGGGCAGAACCTCGGCGCGGGCAAGCCGGATCGGACCGCGAAGTCGGTGAATGTCGCTGCGGGATTCGGCTTGGCGCTCGCCGCGGGTATTGGCGTGACCTTCCTGATTCTGCCCAACCAGCTGCTCGGTATCTTCGGCATGAACGATCCGATCGTGTCGCAGCTTGCCGTGGAGTTACTGCGGTATCTGGCGGTGTCCGGCCTCTTCATCACAGTCGCGCTGGCCTATACCGGGGGTCTGCAGGGGACCGGTGATACGAGAAGTCCGATGTACATCTCGATTATTTCCCAGATCATCATTCCTCTCGGTATGTGCCTGGCGATCACAACCTTTTCGACGCTCGATCCCCACGAGATCTGGCTCGCGATCGTCATCGGCCACTTCTCTCGCGCGTTGCTGAGCATCCTGGCGTTCCGACGCGGTCACTGGCGTGATATCCGTGTGGACATCGGTGGGGCGAGTACGGCCTGATTCGAGGTCGGGTCGCACCTCGCGGCAGCACGATTCGCCCCCCATTATGCCCGTCCCCGATCACCGTGAATGGGACGCCGCGCATCGATGGCGAAGCAATACTGGTTGATGAAGTCCGAGCCGTACGTCTACTCGATCGACGACCTGGAGAAGGATGGGTCGACGTGCTGGGAGGGCGTACGGAACTACAAGGCGCGCAACAACATGCGCGAGATGAAGGTGGGAGACGAAGTCCTCTATTACCACTCGAACGCGAAACCGCCGGGCGTGGTCGGGATCGCGCGCGTGTGCAAGGAGGCGTATCCGGATCACTTCGCGCTCGACAAGAAACACAAGTACTTCGACGCCAAATCGGATCCGGACAATCCCCGCTGGTACATGGTCGACATCGAGTTCGTCTCGAAGATCGACGACGTCGACCAACCGCTCTCGCTGAACGAGATCAAGGCGGATGAACGGCTCTCCGACATGGAGCTGGTCCGCTACGGACGCCTCTCGGTTCAGTCGGTGAAGAAGGCCGAGTTCGATCGCGTGAAGAAACTGGCGGGGCTTTGAGTCTCCGCCGCTGACCGACGCCCCGCGGCGCGGGTCGCGCAGACGCGTACAAGGACGAAGGGATGATGAATCAAACCACACTGCTGCTTGCCGCTGCGGCGATGCTGTTCTCTGCGTCCTCCGTGGAAGCCCAGCGCCTCGCCGACAGTGACCCGGTCCTTCAGAGGATCTGGGACGAAGGCATGAACAACTCGCACTTCGCGGAACTCGCCCAGGTGCTCCTGGACGAGATCGGGCCTCGCCTCACGGGGTCGCCTCAGATGGAGCGTGCCCAGGAATGGGCGGTTGAGACGATGCGCTCGTGGGGCATGGAGGCGGACCTCGAGGAGTACGGGACCTGGGAGGGCTGGGACCGAGGTGTGAGCCACGTGGACCTCGTCTCGCCGCGTGTTCGTTCCCTCGAGGGACGGATTCTGGCGTGGAGCCCGGGCACGGGCGGACGCCCGGTCGAGGGCGGCGTCACTTATCTCCCGGAGATCGATGCTCCCGCGGACTGGGAACGCTTCCTCGGTACGGTGTCGGGCAAATGGGTCATGATGTCCTACCCTGAGCCGACGTGCCGGGCGAGCGAACAGTGGGAAGAGTTCGCGATGGACGGCTCAATGGAGCGTATGGTGGACGAACGCACGCTCGGTCAGCGGCGCTGGAACGCAAGCCTCGCGAATACGGGCTCGCAGGACGGTCGGCGCCGTGACCTGCATCATCAGCTCGAAGAGGCAGGCGCGGCAGGCATCGTCACCTCCCAGTGGCCAGGCTCGTACGGGACGACCCGTGTCTTCAACGCCTACAATCGGGAAACGCCCACCTTCGAGCTGGGATGTGAGGACTACGGGCTCGTGCACCGGCTCGTGTTGAATGGCCAGGACCCGGTGCTGCGGCTCACCGCCGAGGCGGAGAACCGGGGTGAAGTTCCGGTCTTCAATGTGATCGGCGAGATCCCGGGAACGGAATGGCCGGATCAGTACGTCATGCTGTCCGCCCACTTCGACTCGTGGGAGGGAGGGTCCGGCGCGACCGACAATGGTTCCGGTTCCGTGCTGATGATGGAGACGATGCGCATCCTCCAGGAGGCGTATCCCAATCCGAAGCGGACCATCCTCATCGGACTCTGGAACGGTGAGGAGCAGGGCCTGAACGGTTCGCGTGCGTACACAGAGGACCACCCCGAGGTCGTCGAGGGGCTGCAGGCGCTCTGGAACCAGGACAATGGGACGGGCCGGATCGTTCGGCTTTCCACGCAGGGGCTGGTCGGGGCGGTTCCGTCTGTCGCCCGCTGGATGTCCCAGGTGCCGTTCGAGGTCGGGCAGCACGTCGAGCTCGATCTGCCCGGCAACCCGGGTGGAGGCGGCTCGGATTACGCGTCGTTCGTCTGCCACGGGGCGCCGGGATTCAGTCTGGGAGCCCTCTCCTGGGACTATGGATCGCACACCTGGCACACGCATCGTGACACGTACGACAAGCTCGTGTTCGACGATCTGAAGAACAACGCGGTGCTGACCGCGTCACTCACGTATCTGGCGGCCGAGGATCCCGAGTTCGTCGACCGCACACGAAGGACCGTCATTCCGGGCCGTAATGGGCAGCCGGGGCAGTGGCCCCAGTGCACGCCGGCGACACGGCGCTCGTCCGACAGCCCCAGGATGCAGTAGAACCACACCCCTTGGTGATTCTAGGGCGGCAGCCGCGATAGAATCGCCCCCGTTTTGCATTTAACCGCAGCGACCATGAGCTCAGTCGTTCAGAACTACGTCGGGGGAGGATGGCGCACCGCGTCATCGACCGACACGCTCTCGATCAGGAATCCGGCCTCGGGACATGAGATCGGGCAGGTGCCGCTCTCCAACGCCTCGGACGTGGATGCCGCCGTACAGGCCGCGAAGGCGGCGTTTCCGGCGTGGCGCGCGACCCCATCTCCGGTGCGGGCGCGCATCCTCTTCCGCCTGAAGGCGCTGCTCGAAGAGCACAAGGAAGAACTCGCCATCCAGCTCACGAAGGAGCACGGCAAGATCCTCGCCGAGACTCGTGGCGAGGTGCAGCGGGGCATCGAAAATGTCGAGCATGCATGCGGTATCCCGACGCTCATGATGGGGGACACCGTCGAGGAGATCTCCGCCGGCATCGACTCTGCGTCCTGGCGGCAGCCGCTCGGGGTCTTTGGCATCATCACACCGTACAACTTCCCGGTCATGATCCCGCTCTGGTTCTGGCCCTACGCGGTCGCGACCGGGAACACGGTGGTGCTCAAGCCGAGCGAGCAGGATCCGCTTACGCACCAGAAGATCGTCGATCTGGCGCGTGAGGCTGGATTGCCGGACGGGGTTCTCAACGTCGTCCACGGTGGGAAGGAAGTGGTGGAGACGATCTGCGATCATCCGGAGATCGTCGGCGTTTCCTTCGTCGGATCGAGCGATGTCGCGAAGATCGTCTACACGCGGGCGTCAGCCGCTGGAAAGCGCGTCCAGACGCTCGGAGGGGCAAAGAACTTCCTGATCGTGCTGCCCGACGCGGACATGGACGCCACGCTGGACGCGTGCGCGGGCTCGATCTTCGGATCGAGTGGTCAGCGCTGTCTCGCCGGAAGCGTGGTCATTGGAGTGGGGGATGCGCACCACCAGATCCGGGACCGGATCCTCGACTACGCCTCGTCGATCCGGATCGGAGACGGTCTCGATGCGGCGACCCAGATGGGGCCCGTTATCTCGGGCCCCCACCGCGATCGGGTGAAGTCGTTCATCGATCAGGGTGTGGCCGACGGTGCAAAGCTCTCACTCGACGGGCGAGGTGCGACGGTCGAAGGTCTCGAGGGTGGATACTGGGTCGGTCCGACCGTCTTCGAAGACGTCACTCCCGACATGTCGATCGGGAGCGAAGAAATCTTCGGACCGGTCGCGAGCATCAACCGGGCCGACAGTGTCGAGGACGCGATCGCCATGATGCACCGGAACCGGTATGGCAACGCGTGCTCTCTCTTCACGACCAGCGGCCACGCGGCGCGTGAGTTCCGCTACCAGGCGGGCATCAGCATGATCGGGATCAACATCGGTGTGGCGGCGCCGATGGCGTTCTTCCCGTTCGGTGGTTCGAGGCAGTCGTTCTTCGGGGACCTCAAGGCCGCCGGTAAGGACGGGATCTCGTTCTTCACCGATCAGCGGGTGGTGATCTCACGCTGGTCCGCGGTGAAGGCCGATCCGCACAACCTGCCGAAGTCGGGCTGACGGCCGGACATACTCGGACACGACGAACTCAACCGAACAGCACGATGACTGCACCATCACTCGCACGGGGCGTGACCAGCGCTGAGACGATTCACGGTCGAGACGAGTTCCTGCTTCCCGGGATGCTCCATCTCTATGAGAAGCCGCTCGTCCTCGTCGAGGGGGAGGGTGTTCGCGTCAAGGATCCGGAGGGGCGCGAATACCTCGATCTGTTTGCAGGGATTCTGACGACGTCGGTCGGGCATTGTAATCCGCGTGTCGTCGATGCGACGATCGCCCAGATGCAGAAGATCGGGCACATCTCGACGCTGTACGAGAACGAGATTCACATCGAAGCCGCCCGGAAGATCGCCGACATCGCGCCCGGTGCGCTCAAGCGCACCTTCTTCAGCAACTCGGGGACCGAGGCGATCGAGACCGCGTTAATGATGGCGTGCCTGGCGACCGGCCGGACCGAGATCATCGCACTGCGCGTCGGCTACCATGGTCGCTCGTTCATGGCGACGAGTGTGACTGCGCACTCGGGGTGGCGTCCCCTCGCGACGCCCGTGGCGGGAATCAAGCACGCGAAGTCGCCGAATCTGTACCGGTGCCCCTTCAACACACCCTGCGACGACACGTGTGTCGACAAATTCGTCGACGACCTGGAGGAGGTGATCGTCACGACCACCAACGGTCGACCCGCGGCATTCATCGCCGAGACGGTCATGGGCGTGGCTGGGTACGTCGTGCCCCCGAGGGGCTACTTCGAGAAGGCGGCCGAGGTGATCCGGCATTACGGCGGCCTGCTCATCATCGACGAGGTCCAGGCGGGCTTCGGCCGATGCGGCGACCACTGGTTCGGGATCCAGCACCATGGCGTTGAGCCCGACATCATGGTCATGGCGAAGGGTATCGCGAATGGCGCCCCGGTCGGCGCGACGGTCACGACGGACGAGATCGCGCATCGCTGGCAGGGTAAGCACATTTCGACCTTCGGCGGTAATCCGGTCTCCATGGCCGCGCTGTGCGCCACGCAGGACGAGCTGAGGGATCACGACGCACCCCACAACGCGAGCGCCCGTGGCGCTGAGCTTCGGGCCGCGCTGGAAGAGATGCAGACGCGTCACCCGTGGATGGGCGACGTCCGGGGCATGGGCCTCATGCAGGCGATCGAGATCGTGAAAGATCCGATCTCGAAGGAGCCCGACCTGGCGCGCACGAAGAAGCTCATGGAGGCGTCACGCGAGGAAGGCGTGCTGATCGGGCTCGGGGGGCTGCACGGAACGGTCGTGCGGATCGGTCCGTCGCTGCTCATCACGGAGGAGGAGATGGCGGAGGGGATCGAGAAGCTGGGGAGGGCGATCGACAGGGTGGGCGACTGATGCCCCTCGACGCCTGGCTCCTGCTCTTCATCGCCGTCGGCCTCGGCCTCGGACTCGAAGTGGCCTTCATCCGGGCCCGCATGCGTGACCGCAGCTCGTCGGGTGGGCGGGGAGATATCGAGTGACCTCCGCCACGATACTCGGCGTCGTCATCGGCTATCTGCTGATCCTTCTCGCGATCGGCTTCTGGGGTGGCCGCGAGTCGGGTGACCTGAAGGGCTACTACGTCGCGGGCAAGAAGCTGCCGGCGTGGGTGATCGCGTTCAGCTCGAACGCGACGGGCGAGAGCGCGTGGCTTCTGCTGGGCCTGACCGGCATGGGGTACGCCATCGGTGTGCACGCCTTCTGGATCATCCTGGGCGAAGTGCTCGGGGTCGCCTGCGCATGGATCTGGGTGGCGCGTCCATTCAAGGAGTACACGGACCGATATGACGCGATCACCGTTCCGGATTACCTGACCGAGCGCTTCCGTGACACGTCGAATGCGTTCCGGTGGCTCTCGGCGATCATCATCCTGAGCATGGTGATGGCGTATACGGCCGCGCAGCTCACAGCGTCCGGGAAGGCGTTCGACTCCTTCCTCGGCACGGGTTACACGGAGGGCGTCTGGATCGGTCTGGGCATCGTCCTCTTCTACACCACGGTCGGAGGGTTCAAGGCCGTGGCGTATTCGGACTTCCTGCAGGGTGTCCTGATGCTCGGTTGCCTGCTCACGCTCCCCGTCGTCGGGATCGCCAACGCAGGTGGCTGGGGCGAGATGATCGCCAATCTGCGAGCTCAGGATCCCGCCCTGCTGGAGCCGATGGGCGTATACGGCCTGACGCTGGCCGGCGTGATCAGCGCGGCCGGCTCCGTCGCGATCGGGCTCGCCTTCCTCGGCTCACCCCAACTGCTTACCCGCTTTATGGCCGCGCGCGATCAGAAGCAGATCGTCGACGGCGGCTTCTGGGCGGTCCTCTGTGTGATTGGCTTCGACGTGGGCGCGGTGTTCGGCGGTATGGCCGGACGCACGCTCTTCCCGGGCCTGGCGGACCCCGAGACGATTCTTCCGCAGATGAGCGCCGCGTTCTTCCCGGCGTTCTTTACGGGGATTTTCCTGGTCGTCGTCCTCGCAGCGATCATGTCGACAGTCGACTCTCTGTTGATCCTCGCGTCGTCGGTCGTGGTGCGGGACGTCGTTCAGAAGTCCCTGGGTTCGACGGCGTCGGAGCGAACCCTCTCGATGTTGGGAAAAGGGGTCACGGTCGTGATCGGAGGAGTCGGTCTCGTCGTCGCGCTGCTGGAGGTGCGCGTCATCTTCGATTTCGTGCTCTTTGCGTGGTCGGGGATCGCGTGCGCGTTCACGCCGATCGTCCTGTGTTCGCTGTTCTGGAAGGGGACGACTCGCGAAGGTGCGATCGCGGGCATGATCGGCGGATTCGCGACGACGGTCATCTGGGTCCGGGCCTTCAAGGCGGACTTCTACGACCTGTATGAAATGATCCCCGGGTTCTTCGCCGGGCTGGTCATCTGCATTGTGGTCAGCCTCGTCACGAAGCCGCACGACGACGCGGTCGCCGAGCTCGAGTCCGTTCGAGAGACGGTCGGGCCAGTGTTCTAGAAGAGGGAGGTACGATGTCGGACTTCGATCGCAGGCAATTCCTCGGACTCGGGGCAGCCGCTGCCGCCGCGGGGCTCACCACGGGATGCGCGACCGGTTCGGGAGACGGACTTACGCCGGACCTGATCGTGGTGAACGGAAACGTGCTCACCCAGGACGATGCTCAGCCGAGCGCCGAGGCGTTCGCCATCCGCGACGCGCGCTTCGTTGCGGTTGGCTCCAGCTCGGACGTGCGCAACCTGGCCGGTCCAGACACCACGGTGCTCGACGCCGAGGGCATGACGGTGGTGCCCGGCTTCATCGATGCGCACTCCCACCCGTCGGGCGCGGGACTCAACGAGCTCCGGAACGTGAACACGAATCTGGGTTCAGTCGCACGGATCCAGGAGGCCCTCCGGGAGCGAGCCGCCTCCACGCCCCCGGGCGAGTGGATCATCGGCTTCATGTACGACGACACGAAGCAGGAGGAGGGCCGCCCGCTGAACCGCGTCGATCTGGACGAGGTGAGCACGGACCATCCGATCATGGTCGGGCATCGCGGAGGCCACACGGGCGTCTACAACTCACGGGCGTTCGAGCTCGCAGGGGTCACGGTTGAGACACGGGATCCGTTTGGCGGTCACTTCTACCGCGAGGACGGGGAGCTGACCGGAAAGGTCGCCGAGCGGGCGCGGGCGGTTTTCGAGGTGCCAAGCGGCTCCACACCTGAAGAGCGAGCCCGCGGGGTCGGCGTCATCTGTCAGAAGATGAACGCCTCGGGGCTCACGTCCGTCCACCAGGCAGGCACGTCCCGCAGCGACTTCATCGCGTATCAGGACGCGCGGGCGAATGGGGATCTTTCGCTCCGTATGAGTCTGATGGCGCGCGGTGGCACGTTCCCCGCGTTGATGCAGTCGGGCGTTCGTACCGGGATGGGTGACGAATGGCTCCGCATCGGGCCGGTAAAGTTCTCGGCCGACGGGTCAGCGTCCGAGCGGACGATGGCGATGAGCACGCCGTATGCGGGCCGACCGGACGATTTCGGCATCCTCACAATGACGCAGGACGAGATTCACGACGTCGTCGAGCAGGCGCACAGGGCCGGATGGCAGGTCGCGATCCACGCGAACGGCGACGTCACCATCGACATGGTGCTCAATGCGTACGAGCGGATGGCGCGGGAGTATCCGCGGGCCGACACGCGCCACCGTCTCGAGCACTGCTCGCTCGTGAATCCCGAGCTGCTCCAGCGAATCGCAGACGGTGGGTACATCCCCGCGCCGTTCTACACCTACGCCCATTACCACGGCGAGAAGTGGATCGAATATGGCGAAGAGAAGATGGAGTGGATGTTTGCCCACAAGTCGTTCATGGATTACGGCATCCCGGTCGCTCCGGCGTCCGACCACAGTCCGGGCCCGTACGAGCCCCTGATGGCGCTCCAGTCGATGGTGACGCGCAAGGATTTCTCGGGCCGTGTGTGGGGTCCGAGCCAGCGGATCACGCTCGATCAGGCGATGAAGATCTGCACCATGCACGGCGCGTACGCATCCCACGAAGAAGACGTGAAGGGATCGATCACTGCGGGAAAGCTCGGGGACTTCGTGTTCCTTTCCGAAAGCCCGTACGATGTCGATCCGGACGCGATCAAGGAGATCCAGGTGGTGCGGACGGTGGTGGGAGGCAGGACGGTCTACGAGGCGTAGGTCGAGGGCGGCCCGGAGCAGGGTCGAACCGATGGGGAGGTGTGGGAGGCCTGACGAGAAGCTCAAGGAAGAGACGATGTTCGAGATGTTGATCCGCACCCGTGTGCGACACCTGGTCGTGGCCCTGGCCCTGGGGACACCCGCGCTCGCCGCGCCGGTCACCGCGCAGGAATCCACCACACTCGACGTGCCCGGCCTCCAGCAGCCGGTCGAGATCCTCGTCGACCGATGGGGCATCAGTCACATCTACGCGGAGACGGAGTACGACCTCTTCTTCGCGCAGGGGTGGAATGCGGCCCGGGATCGACTCTTTCAGCTCGAGCTCTGGCGTCGCCAGGCGACCGGCACGGTGGCCGAGATCCTCGGTGAGCGCGAACTCGAACGCGACATCGGCACCCGTCTCTTCAAGTTCCGTCGTGACCTCGAGCAGGAGTTGAATCACTACCACGACCGCGGCTCGCTGATCATCAACGCGTACACGGACGGGATCAACGCGTACATCGCGCAGACCGAGCGTGACCCGAGCCTCCTTACGATCGAGTTCGATCTGCTGGGGATCACCCCCGGGTACTGGACGCCGGACGTCGTGATCTCCCGACACCAGGGGCTCCTGGGGAACATTGGGGCGGAGCTCTCGACCGGTCGCCGAGTGGCCGCTCTCGGGGCGGACGTCGTGAAAGACCTGTCGACGTACGGTCCGGGCGATCCGCTCCTGGAGATGGATCCGGCAATCGACGGAGACGCGCTCTCCGAGGACATCCTGGGGATCTACAATGCGTTCCGCCGGGGTGTCCGCTTCCAGCCCGAGGACATCGTCGACACCTCCCGGCGCGGGGATACCGACGCGTTCGCGATGCTCGAGGCCGCCGCGGCCGAGGCGTCCAGCGTGGTCGCGTACGATGTCGAGCAGGACATCGGATCGAACAACTGGGTGATCGACGGGACGCGCTCGGAGAGCGGCTTCCCGATGATGGCCAATGACCCACACCGGGCGCAGGGCTCGCCGTCGCTCCGCTACTGGGTGCACCTGATCGGTCCCGGCTGGAACGTGATCGGCGGGGGTGAGCCGTCGCTCCCTGGCGTCTCGATCGGACACAACGAGTACGGTGCGTGGGGCCTGACGGTCTTCTCGACAGATGCGGAGGATCTCTACGTCTATGAGACCAATCCGTCGAACCCGAACCAGTATCGGTATCGGGATCAGTGGGAGACGATGACGGTGATCACGGAAGAGATCCCCGTGAAGGGTCGCTCCGCTCACACGGCAGAGCTCAAGTACACGCGGCACGGACCCGTCGTCTTCGAAGACGAGGGTCGTAACCTGGCGTACGCGGTGCGCGCGGGGTGGATGGAGATCGGGGGCGCCCCGTACCTGTCCTCACTTCGCATGGACCAGGCGAGGACATGGGAGGAGTTCCGGGCGGCCAACGCCTACTCGAACATCCCGGGGGAGAACATGATATGGGCCGATCGCGAAGGGACGATCGGCTGGCAGTCGGTCGGGATCGCACCGGTCCGTCGCAACTGGAGTGGCCTCGTCCCGGTTCCCGGCGACGGACGGTACGAGTGGGACGGCTACCTGCCGATCATCGCCAAGCCCAACGTCGTAAACCCACCAGAAGGGTATTTCGCCACCGCGAACAACGACCTGATTCCGCGGGACTACGAGTACATGGATGCCGTCGGGTTCTCCTGGTCGGATCCGTACCGGTGGCTCCGCATCGTGGAGGTTCTCGGCAACGGTACGCGCCTGTCGATCGCGGATAACATGCAGCTCCAGACGGATGAGCTCTCGCTGCCGGCCCGCCAGCTCGTGCCGATGCTGGAGGAAGTCGATGCGGCCGGTCGCGCCGAGCAGGCTCGCCAGCATCTGCTCGACTGGGACTACGTGATGGACAAGAACTCCATCGCGGCCGGCATCTACGCGGCGTGGGAGGCACAGCTGCGGCGCACGGTGCGTGATGCGATCGTCCCGGCGGGCGCGGACATGAACCTGTCTCTCTCCAAGGTGATCGAGACGATCATGGTGCCGCCCGGCACGCTGGGTGCCGACCCGATGCGGGCGCGCGACGCGTTGCTCGTCTCGGCCCTTGGAGATGCCGTCGACGCGCTCGACGAGAAGCTCGGCTCGGACATGTCCGGCTGGCAGTACGGGCAGGCCGACTACCACCACGCGTATCTGCGCCACCCGATGGGGACGGCCGTCGACGCGGAGACGCGGTCGATCCTGGAAGCGGGCCCGCTCCCGCGCGGAGGGTACGGGTCGACAGTGAACCAGACCGGCAACGGTGACAATCAGACGTCCGGGGCCTCGTTCCGGATCATCGTCGATACGGGCGACTGGGATCGCGCGGTCGGCATGAACACGCCGGGACAGAGTGGGGACACGCGGTCGCCCTTCTACGACAATCTCTTCGAGTTCTGGGCGAACGATCAGTTCCACCCGGTTTTCTATTCACGGGAGCGAATCGAAGAGGTGACGGCGCAGAGGATCGAGCTGAAGCCTGCCGGATGATGTCGTCTCGAGGCGCACTCTTCCGAGCACGGACCATACGGCGATGAGTCAATCGCACGGGAAGTCGACACGGAGGGTAACGCTCGAAGGCGTCGCGATCGTGCTTTCGATCCTGATCGCGTTTGGGATCGAGGCCGCATGGGAGGAGCGGGGAGAGCGGGTCCGCGAACGCGAGGCCATTCAGCAGCTGGCCTCGGAATTCGAAGTGATTCGGGAGCGCCTCGTTGGGCTCGACTCCGTATACGAATTCGGACGATTCCGAGGGATGCTACCCTTACGCGAGCTACTCGGCGTCATGGGGAGTGAAGCCGGTTCCTTCAGCGATGCACGACTCGACTCGCTCGTAGCGTCTTCGCTGGGGGGGATCGTACCGGACCTGCCGGAAGGTGTCCTTGCGGCACTGGTAGGTTCGGGCCAGTTGGGCTTGATCCGATCCGACAGCCTGCGGATTTCACTGGCTGAGTGGGCTCCGCAGCGGGAGAGGGTCGAGGAGGACGCACGAAATCTGGGTGACTTCACCGCCGAACACCTGCTCCCGTTTCTGTGGGAAAACGCTTCCGTGCGGGCTGTCGACGTCAACACTCGGTATCATGTCGAACTGGGCTTTGGACCGTTCGATCGTGATCATTGGCCTCTGCTGCAGAGCCGAACGTTCGAGAACTTGATCAACGAGCGACTCACGCTGCTCGAGGCATCCGTACGTCGGCTTCGAATCGCCTTGACGCATGTGGACCGAATTCAGCGGCTTCTGAATGCGGAGCTGGTAGACGACTAGCAGTACGGGACGATTGGAAGACCGGCTCGACTACCGGAGCGGTGCGGCTCCTCGTGGATCCTTTTCTCTGAGCCACACCTCCGGCTTCACGGTCCGCTTTCGTTCTTTCGGGTTGAGCCGGAACCATCGGGCCACCATCAGGATCTCCGCGGCCTCCTGGGCCGTGAGTGCCGCGGGACCCGTTTCCGACTCTCCGTAGACGTCGTCGATCGCCCGGGCGACCCGGCCCCGGGCCCGCCTGGTCTTGGGCAGGCTCATCTCGCGGCGAATCCGACCCCGGCGGATCAGGTACAGCCGATCATCTCCCCCGAAGCCGGGGACCCGGTAGAGGAAGCTCAGGTTTTCGACCTTCCCCCGAAACGCGACGAGCTGATCGCGGAACTCGGTCAGACGATCGATACGGTCGCGTAGCGTGGCGGCGTATTCGAAGTCCATACGGGCCGAAGCCGCGTCCATCTGTTGTCGGAGCTGGGCGAGTGGCTTCTCCGCCCGACCCTCGAGAAAGCGTCGAGCCAGCGTCACGGAGCGCATGTACTCCTCGGCCGACGGATGCCCGGCGCAAGGAGCGAGACACGTGCCGACATCGGCCCTGATGCATCGGGGTGCGCGGCCCCCGTCGAACATCTCCAGCTGGTCACTGAAGAAGACGGG
>CAZBHZ010000036.1:0-23337 GCA_964492085.1 uncultured Gemmatimonadaceae bacterium
TGCCGTCCGAAGCTTGGCGGTACTCGCGTTCGTGCTCGTCGTCGCTCCACGTTAGTCAGGCTCCCGACTTCCTCAGATTGATCGGCTGAACCGAGACCCGCTCGGCCCTCTGTCCGACAGGACCCCGCCCTCATGTCCGAAATAATCGATCGCCTCAACGCGGCACTCGCAGACAGATATCGGATCGAGCGGCAGATCGGTGAGGGTGGCATGGCCACCGTCTTCCTTGCGGAAGATCTGAAGCACTCCAGGCGGGTCGCCCTGAAAGTGCTGAAGCCGGAGCTCGCGGCCGTGGTCGGAGCCGAGCGCTTTCTCTCTGAGATTCAGACGACCGCCAACCTGCAGCATCCACACATCCTGCCGCTCCACGACTCCGGTGAGGCGGACACCTTCCTGTACTACGTCATGCCGTTCATCGAGGGCGAGACGCTGCGGGATCGCCTGCAGCGTGAGCGGCAGCTGCCGGTACCCGAGGCGGTCGGTCTGGCCGTCTCACTGTGCGGTGCGCTCGACCACGCGCACCGGAAGGGCGTCATTCACCGCGACATCAAGCCGGCGAATATCCTGCTGCAGGATGGTCAGCCTGTGGTGGCGGATTTTGGGATCGCGCTGGCGGTCGGCTCCGCGGGCGGCGCGCGACTGACCGAGACCGGCCTCAGCGTGGGCACCCCCTACTACATGAGCCCGGAGCAGGCGACGGGGGATCAGCACATCGGGCCTGCGAGCGACATTTACGCGATCGCCTGCGTACTGTACGAAATGCTCGTGGGTGAGCCCCCGTTCCCGGGGTCGACGGCTCAAGCCGTCCTTGGCCGCATTCTCGCCGGGGATGCCCCGCCGGCGACTCAGCACCGCCCCGCGATTCCGGCGAACGTCGATGCCGCGATCCAGAAGGGCCTGGAGAAGATCGCGGCGGATCGATTCGCATCGGCAGAAGAATTTGCCAAGGCGCTCGGCAACGCGCAGTTCCGTCACGGATCAGTCGTCCCATCGGAGGTGCCGTCCGGGGGGCCGTGGAAGTCGGTCGCGATTGCCGCCACCTTCGCGGCCACGCTGTTTGCCGGGACCGCAGGTTTCCTCATGGTTCGAGGGTCTGACGGCGACGTACCGGTGGCCCGGTATGCGATCGCGTTACTCGATGGGCACGACCCGACGCGAACGCCCGCGAACTCACTCGCGATCGCGCCCGACGGATCGAGCATCGTCTACGCCGGGCCGGCTGGCGCAGGTGTGCCGTCGCGGCTCTGGGTGCGTCCCCGGGCTGTGCTGGAGCCCACACCGATCAACGGTACCGACTACGCGGCTCAGGTCGAGTTTTCTCCGGACGGTACGCGCATCGCGGTCAACGGTGACAACGCGATCAAGGTGGCTTCGCTTGCCGGCGAGCCGCCCATCACGATCGCCGACTCCGCAGTCGGTGGAACCGGCGTGGCGTGGGGCGATGATGGATACGTGTACTTCCCGGGTACCGGAGCCCTCGGGATCAGGCGCGTGCCCGAGTCGGGTGGCGAAAGTGAGCTTGTCGTGGAGATCGACCCCGAAGCCGGTGAGACGTTCTTTCAGGCCCCGAGTCTGCTTCCGGGAAGTCGGACCTTGCTCACGACCGTCGGCTATAGCCCACCCTCGGACCGCAACGCATATCGGATCGTTGCTGTAGACCTGGAAACCGGTTCGAAGACTGTGCTCGCGGCCGGTGTGTTCGCTCGATACTCACCGACCGGTCACCTCATCTACGTGAGCTCGGATGGTCAGCTTCTGGCTCGGGCGTACGACGAAGGTTCAGGAGAACTCGTGGGGACACCGGCGGTTGTGGCGGAGGGTGTAGCCGTAGGTCCGTTTGGCGATGTGGACCTGTCGATGGGTGAAGACGGCACGCTGGTCTACATGGCGGGCGCACTCAGCTCGGCAGTCGGCCGAGCCGTGTGGGTCGATCGAGACGGAGAGGTAGAGCCGCTCGATATGGAGGGCTTCGATCCGGGGATGCCCGAAGCCGCGCTGGTGCTGTCTCCGACGGGAGATCGTGTTGCGATCAAGGTGACGACCGAGGCCGGAGAGGACGTCTGGGTCAAGGAACTCCCCGACGGTCCACTCTCGAGACTCACGTTCGACGACGGTGTGGATCGTCGGCCGCGCTGGTCAGCGGATGGGTCACGGATCTACTACACGTCCGACCGCGCGGGCACGGATGTGAGTCACTACGATCTGTGGGCACAGCCGTCCGATGGCACCGGTTCGCCGGAACTGCTCCTGGATCTGGAGGCATCCGTCCTCGAGGCGCGCATGACGCCTGATGAGTCGGCGTTCGTCCTCCGGCTCGGGGGCTTGAGTGGGTCCGTAGGGGATCGAGATCTCGTCGGGCTTCGAGTGAGTGACGGTGAACCATTTCCGGTCGCGAACGAGCCGTGGGACGAGAAAGGCGTTGCGTTGTCGCCCAGCGGGCGGTGGGTGGCGTACGAGTCCACCGAAACCGGACGTGACGAGATCTACGTGCGTCCTTTCCCTGATGCGGATGGCGGAAAGTGGCAGGTCTCGGTATCGGGAGGATTCAACCCGCAGTGGGCTCACAGCGAAGACGAACTCTTCTTTGTGAGCGCCGGTGGCGAAATGGTTGTCGCACAGGTTCGGACCGACGGCGGTGTCTTCCGTGTCGGAGAGCGGCGAACCCTCTTTTCCCTCGGGGACCGGTCGCTGCATGCGCAGCCGAACTACGCGAGCTGGGACGTCGCCAGGGACGATCAGAGGCTGCTCATGCTGCAGATCGGCGGTGGAGAAGGTGAGGTCAGCGAATTGATTGTCGTGCAGAATTTCTTCGGCATCCTCGAGGAGCGTTTGGGGCGCTGAATGCGGATCTTGAGGAGCGAGTTGGAGTGACGAGTCCACCGCATTGATCGTGCGGTATAGGCCGATACGGGTCCGAGGCGGCCCGACCAGAGATGGAGCAAGACGAGTGACAAGGAAGCGATGGTTCGGGTTGATGGTGGTCGCACTGGCGGTGACCTCTCAAGCGGTAGAGGGGCAGCAACGCCCCACGCTCACTGAAGACGACTATGACCAGTGGGAGCGCCTCGGCGGCGCCATCTTGTCGCCCAACGGTGCCTGGATGGCGGTATCGATCAGTCGGGTCAGCGACGAGGGCGAACTCCGCATCCACAGCACGACGTCCGACTCGGTCGTGGTCGTACCGTTCGGCGCGCGTGCAGCGTTCAGCTCCGACCATCGTTGGATCGCGTATTCGATCGGCGTGTCGGAGGAGGCTCGGGAGGCGGCCGAGGCTCGGGACGAGCAGGTGTACGACAGACTTGGCTTGCTGAACCTGGAGACGGGTGAGCAAAGGACGCGGGATGACTTCGCTTCCTTCGTATTTTCCGACGACGGGCGCTACCTGGCCCTTCGGCGCTACAAGCCCGAGGACAAGGAGAGCGAGGGAGTCGACGTGGTGGTGCACGACCTGTCCGCCGGGACCGACATGAGCTTCGGGAATGTCTCCGAGATGGCGTGGCAGGAGGACGGCACGCTCCTCGCGATGACGACCGACGCGGATGGTCAGGTGGGTAACGGGGTCACCGTGTACGACCCCGCCAGCGGCCGGATTCGTTCGCTGGACGCCGAGCAGGCTACGTACCGTCAGCTCTCGTGGCGCGAGGACTCCTCCGATCTGGTCGTATACAAGACGATGGTCGACGAGGCGTTCGAGGACACCGCACACGTGGCGATGATCTGGCGCGATCTCGAACGGGATCAGCCTCGCCGGTTCACGCTCTCGGCCGAGGCGAATGACGCGTTTCCGGCTTCCATGCGGATCGTCGAATTCCGCGAGCCGACATGGTCGGACGACGGGGAGACGCTGTTCCTCGGAATCCAGGAGCGCCGACCGGCCCCTCCGACGTGCGAAGAAGAAGAGTCCGAGGATACGCAGCAGGGCGGGGAAGACGGCGAAGAGTGTGAGGGCGAAGACGAGGAGTCGGCGGGCGTCGAGATCTGGCATACGCTCGACCGCGATCCGGTGCCCCAGCAGCGCGTCCGGGAGCGGCAACTCCGGCGCGTGAACTACCTCTCGGCGTGGAACGTCGAGTCCGGCGGCTTCGTGCAGCTCGGAGACGACCTGACCGAGGTGACCACGATGGTTGACGGTGGTCGCCATGTCATCGGCCGGGACGAGACCCCGTACGACGAGCATGCGATGTTCCGCCAGCAGTTCTCCGACCTCTACGCGATCGATGTGGCGACGGGGGCGAAATCGAAGGTCACCGATCGGATGTTCGGAGGCGGCTCCTCCAGCCCGGATGGCCGTTACATCGTGTGGTTTTCGGGTGAGGACTGGTACGCGCATGACCTCGAGGGCGGCCAAACGCGCAACATCACGGAGGGCATCGGAACGCGGTTCGTGAACCTGGATGTCACCCCGACCCGTGAGCAGATGCCGTCGTTCGGGACCGCAGCGTGGATGGAGGACGGACGCAGCGTTCTGCTCAATGACGAGTGGGATGTGTGGCGGGTGTCGCTCGACGGCTCCGGTGGCGAAGCCCTCACCCGCGGTGCGCCCGAGCGTATTCGCTATCGGGTCGCCGCCAGCGATCTCGACGGTGACGACGACGGCATCGGCTCGAACGAGACGATCTACTACTCGGTGTACAGCGAGTGGACGAAGAAAGCCGGGTTCGCGGCCGCGGAGGCCGGTGACGAGCCCGAGATGCTCGTCTGGGAGGACAAGACGTTCGGCGGCTTCTTCATGCCGTTCATGAAGGCGGAAGATGCCGATGTCTTCGCGTTCCGCATGGAAGGCTTTGACGATTCGCCCGACTACTTCGTTGCCGGCCGCGATCTCGGTAACCCGCGGCAGGTCACGAAGACGAACCCCTTCCACGACGACTATGCATGGGGTCGGGTGGAACTCGTCGATTACGAGAACGAGTGGGGCCGCCGACTCCAGGGCGTGCTGACCTATCCCGCGAACTACGATCCGTCGGAGTCGTACCCGATGATCGTGTACCACTACGAACTGCTCTCACAGGGGATGCACCAGTACCAGGTGCCTGATCCTACGCAGTACTACAACCAGCAGATCTGGAGCCAGAACGGCTATTTCGTCTTCAGGCCGGACATCGTGTACCGAGACCGGCGACCGGGACAGTCGAACGTGGAGACCCTCCGACCGGCCGTGGCGGCAGCGCTCGCACAGGCTCCCACGGTCGATTCGGATCGGGTCGGGCTGATCGGCCACTCGTGGGGCGGATACCAGACCACCTACTTCGTGACGCAGGACGACCTGTTCGCGTCTGCGGTGGCGGGTGCTCCGCTCACCAACCTCATGAGCATGTACCTGTCGTTCTACTGGAACAGCGGGGGCACGGACGCGCGGATCTTTGAGATCAGCCAGGGCCGCATGCAGGTGCCGTGGTGGGAGGACTGGGACTCATACGAGGCCAACTCTCCGATCCACCACATCGAGAACATGGAGACCCCGCTCCTCATGATGTTCGGGACGAACGACGGGGCGGTGGAATACAACCAGGGGGTCGAGTTCTACAACGCGGCTCGTCGACTCGGGAAGCAGATGGTCCTGCTGTCGTACGACGGAGAGAACCACGGCCTGGCACGCGAGCCGAACCAGCTCGACTACCAGAACCGCATCATGCAGTGGTTCGGCCACTACCTGAAGGGTGAGCCCGCCCCCGACTGGATCTCCAGGGGTGTGCCCTACATCACACAGAAGGACCGCCTGAACGCGAGGCGCCCGATCGGTTGACGGTACTTCCCCCATCGAGGGCGGCGTCGCGCCGCGCCTCGATGGGGGCGTTACTGCGCGAGGGGAGGGATTCCCAGTCGCGCCTCGGGGGTACCCAGCACTCGCTCGATGGCGAGCGCCACGCCCAGTACGGTCTCGTCCTCCCCGTGGCGCCCGATGATCTGCAGTCCGACCGGCATGCCCGATGGGTCGAGCCCCACGGGCACGCTGACCGCGCAGAGTTCAAGCAGGTTGACCGGACAGGTCGGGCGCAGCGTCGCGTAGTTGACCTCTCCGTACGCATCGAGGTCCTCCGCGAGTCCTTCGACCGGGGGCGGGGTCAGGAGATTCGCGGGCAGCACTATGACGTCGCAGTCTCCGAAGGCCGTATCTGCGCGGGCGGTCAGGCGCTTCTGATGTCCGAGGGCATCTCGATATTCTGGGCTGTCTAGCGTACGCGGGTTCGCGACCCGATGTCCCACCGTCGGGTGGAGAAGATCGAGTGCTCCGGGCAGCCGAGCCTCGAGAAACGCGTGGACCTCGGCCTTCCCGATGCCACCGGACATGTACAGGTCCACCGCCTCGTCCATGATGGTCGCGACCATCCTCGTCAGCGTCGCACCCGCGCCCTCGATCTCATTCAGCGCGACGTCCAGCACATGTCGCACGTCCGGCTGGCAGGCCTCCCAGATCGTGCATTCGGGAATCCCCACGCGAAGGTCGTCAGCGGATGATGTCGCGAGTGCATCCAGCAGACGCGCGGGGTCGCCCGAATCAGGATCGACCGCGCCGAAGAACCAAACGCTGTCTTCCACGCTGCGGGTCAGTGCGCCGACTGTGTCGAAGGTGCTGCTCAACTGCACGACGCCCTCTGTCGACCAGCGCCCCCGCGTCGTCTTGTGGCCAACGACCCCCGTGAAGGCCGCAGGGATTCGGATCGAGCCACCGGTATCCGAACCGAGAGCGATCATGGCCGAGCGCTCCCACAGACTGACACCGGCCCCACATGACGAGCCCCCGGGGATTCTTGCGGTGGCGGGGTCCCACGGGTTTCGTGGTGTGCCCCAGTGCGGATTGATGCCCACACCGCCATACGCGAATTCCACCGTGTGCGTCTTCCCCACGATGACCGCACCGGCGGCTCGAGCCCGCCTGACCAGCCAGGCGTCCCTGGCCCACGGGACGTCCGGGAGCTGTCGCGCGGAGCCAGCGAAGGTGGGAAAGCCGTCGACCCCGTAGATGTCCTTTACCGACACGGGGATGCCACAGAGGGGCGGAGCCGGATCGGCCGTGCGGCGCGCCGCGCGGTCGAGAACGGCGTCCGCAGCCTCCGCCTGCTCCAGAGCGGCCTCTTCGTCGAAGCTCCGGTACGCGTGCAGCGCGTCACCGAGTGCGTGATGGCGCTCGATCGCCGCGCCGACGAGGTCGACGGACGTCACCTCCCTCCGGCGCAGAGCTGCTGTTGCCTCTCGGAGGGAGGCTCGCAGAATCCGCTCTGCAGCGGACATGGTCACTACCGGTAGTTCCCGAACATCAGTTCGACACCGTAGTCGCGTGGCTTCAGGAAGGCGATAACGGCCTGAAGCTCGTCCCGGGAGCCGGACGTGACGCGAAGTTCATCGCCCTGGATCTGCACCTGGACCTTCTTGAATCCGTTGTCCTTGATGTCCTTGGAGATCTTCTTCGCGGTCTCCTGATCGATACCCGCCTTGAAGCCCATGGTCATGCGTGCGCGTCCGAGGGAGCCGATGTCGACGTTGCCCTCGTCGATGTTCTTCAGAGGGACCTCTCGGCGACTGAGCTTCTCGCGCAGGACCTTCACCAGTTGATCGAGTCGGAACTGGTCGTCGGCTTCGAGCTTGACTGCGCCCGCACTCCGATCGAAGTCGAGTTCGCAGTTCGTGCCTTTGAAATCGTAGCGCGTCTGCGTCTCCTTGATCGCCTGGTTCACGGCGTTGTCGACCTCCTGGAAGTCGACGGAGGTCGTGATGTCGAAGGACTGCTTCTTGGCCATACGGAGTGCGGTCTCCCGTCCTCGCCGGATACCTGTGCTCTTCCGGTGCGGTCCGGCGATCAGTGCCGCATCCGGGATCGTTCTGAAAAGTACGCCATCCGGCCGGGGTCGGAATCAGCCGGAGCCGTGCCTTCCTGCTTCGGTCGAAATTTTCGTTGCGTCCGACGGTGAATAGGCTCTTCTTTCCGTAAACATGCCTTTCCTCAGACGGAGACGTTCCATGCGTCGTTTTGCGTTTGCTTTCTCTGCGGTCCTCGCGCTCGCCATCCTGGCGGTGCCGGCGGACGCTCAGCTCAAATTCGGTGGACAGGTCGCCTTGATCACGGGCCTCGACGATATCGCCACGGACGTCGAGAACCCGTTTAACGGTACCTTCGGCGTGGGTGGCCGAGTCGGCTTCGAGCCTCCCCTCAGCCCGATCGGCGTCTACGGTTCGGTGACGTACTACTTCCCCTCCGATAGCGACGTCAACTATTGGACCGGTTCGATCTTCGGCAAGCTCGGCATCCCGCTCCCGGTCGTCTCACCGTACGCGGTCGTCGGCTTGCAGCGGCGCGCCACGAGCGTCGGAAGCCTCGACGAATCCGACAACGGGTTCTTTGCGGGCGTCGGTGTTTCTCTCAGCTCGCTCTTCATCGAAGGCACGATGGAGTTCAACGACGAGGACGTGCCGGACGTGAATAACAGCCCGATCGTCCTCAAGGGCGGGTTCATGATCGGCTAGCGACGACATGAGGTAGTCGTACGTTCAGTACGGTACCTTACAGGCGGGAGGCAGCCATGAGCTGCCTCCCGCTTCGTCGTCTTCGGTGCTCGGTTCTGAACGACCCAGCGGGGACTCATGGCACGGACACGTGTGATCGGCGTCGGCCTGATGATCGCGCTCGTGATGGGCGCGAGCCCCGTGCCACTCTTCGCCCAGGTTCGGTGTCCGGGGGGTGTAATCAGCGAGATCGTTCTCGACATCGAGAAGCCCCTCGGGTCGGACGGGACCTCGCCGGGCTCGGTCTTCGGGTGGGTGTTCCGGACGATGAATTTCCTCCACATCCGCACCCATGAGCGGGCCGTTCGGTGGGAGTTGCTCTTTGAGGAGGGAGATTGCTTCGACCCTGTCGTGATCGAAGAGTCGGAGCGGTCGCTGCGAAGTCTCCGATACGTGTCCGAAGCCGAAGTCACCCCCGAGTCTCTCGGTGCGGGGCACCATCGGGTCTACGTGCGGGTCCGAGACTCGTGGGCGATCACGGGTGGACTGGCACTCTCCTTCGACGGGGGCGTCGCGGTCACGGGGGTCACCGTGAACCACCGCAACGTGCTCGGCACCGGGACCCGTCTCGGGCTCTTCCGCACGGTGTATCGGGAACGCCGTCGCGCAGGTGTCATCGTTCGGCAGCCCAACCTCTTCGGCTCACGGATCGACGGCACGCTTCATCGTGGAACGACGCGGGCGGGTGACTACGTCACCCAATCTCTGTTCCGCCCTTATGCGGGTGAGTTCGGAACAGGCGCCTTCCGTCAGGTCGCGCGGAAGCGTGACGATTACTTCGCCTACTCCGTTGATCCCTCAACCGGGTACTCGCAGGCGTTGTTGCGCTTCGAGGAGGAGCGGTACGAGGTCTCGGTGCAAAGACGCTGGGGTG
This sequence comes from uncultured Gemmatimonadaceae bacterium, assembly GCA_964492085.1. GTDB lineage: Bacteria > Gemmatimonadota > Gemmatimonadetes > Longimicrobiales > Gaopeijiaceae > UBA2589. The sequence continues at coordinate 9,377 of CAZBHZ010000036.1, forward strand.
GCGGGCGAAGCGCGCGTCTGGTCACGGGGCTGGGGCTGTCGCGCGAGGAGATCCGTTTCCCCTTCGGCGACGATGGCTTCGCCCTCGTCGTGGACGATGAGTTCGGCGACCCGGTGGCCTCGACCGAACCATTCCGAACCCAGATGCGCCGACAGCTCTTCGATCATGCGGCGAGTCGGGTCACGTTCACCCTCGGGGTCCGTGATCTGACGTTCACGAGCATCATGGGCCTGGATGCGCTCGAGGCCCCTCAGGACGTGTTCACCGGTGGGGCGCTGATGCTGACCGCGGCCCCTGCGATCTCGACCGGTGACGAGCCGGCCGATGTATACCTGCGAGCTCAGGGGGCCTGGGGACACCTTAGCACTCAGACGTACCTGCGGTTGTGGGGGGACGTGCAGACCCGGCGCGTCGGTTCAGAGCCCGGCGGTACGTCATCGGGCCAACCCCGCGGCTGGCGTGACCTGATCTACGAGCTTCACGGGAGCGGTTACTGGCTCCCCTCCTTGGGCACTCAGCTATTCACCCGAGTGTCGTATACGGCTGGCTACAGCCTCGATCGACCGTTTCAGCTCACTCTGGGTGGTCGGGAAGCAATCAGGGGTTACAACGACGACGCGTATCCGGCGGCGCGCCGCTTCCTCGCAACGCTCGAGCAGCGCTTTCCTCTGCGCGCGGTGAGCACGGGGTGGGCGGATGTCGGCATTGCGTTCTTTGCAGATGTCGGGCGCGGCTGGGCCGGCGCGGTTCCGTTCGGACAGGATTCGGGGTGGCGGGCCGGGGCGGGAGCCGGGCTGCGCTTCGGATTGCCCGCCGGCGCCTCGAACGTCGTCCGCGTCGATCTGGGTCTACCGATGACCGGGAGGCGGGAGGAACAGGGGGTGCTGTTCCGCGTCTATACGGAGTTGTTCGGGCTGCTCGATCGTCGTTCATGGCCGACGCAGGTGGAGCGCAGCCGATGGTACGGTACGGACCCGGATCTTACGAGGCGGCCGTACAACCCACTGGCGGGGAATTGACGGCTCGATCGCGCGGGCCGGCCGGTGCAATCGACACCCTGTCGGACGTCCTACATCCACAGACACGTCGTACGCAGGATGAAGGAAGGAGGCCGTCATGCCGAGCAATCTGATTTCTCGATGGAAGCCCGTCGGATTGGCGCTCGTACTGGTAAGCGCGGCGTGCGCCCCGAGTGGACCCGCCGCGCCACCCGAGCCCTTCTCGGGGGACTCGGACGAAGTACTCACGATCACGATCCGGAACCAGCAGCTGGAGGACGCCCGTGTCTATCTCTGGGTGGACGGCCAGAGGCAACGTCTGGGCTCGGTCCGGGCGAGCGCGTCGGAGGTGTTCCGTCTCCCGATGGATCAGATCCGTACCGTGCAGATGGAGTTCGATATTACCCTTGGTCCACGGTGCATCACCCAAGGGGTGTCCCTCGGACCGGGTGATGACGTCGAAGCTACAATCCCCAGTCAGCTGGTCGCGTTCGCAGGGGCGTGCCGATAGATCTTCGGAGATTCACCATCGTCGCGAATTCACGTGCAGTACGGCTCACCATGATGGCCATCGCGGTGCTCGCGGGGTGCGACGCTGAGCAGGAGTCGGATCGGGACGGCTCGGGCGTACGAGAGGAGGCGCCTGAGTCCGCACCTGTGGAGGGTGTGACCCGAGGCATGCTCGTCATGGGGCCCGAGATTCGAACGCTCAAGCCGTGCGACGAGCAGGCCGAGCTCTGGGTGATTCCCGTGGAGTCGGTCCAGAGAGCGTACGATGCGCTCGCCCCCGAGGCGTACGCACCTGTCTTCGTCGAGGTGCGGGGGCGCCGTGAATCGGCACCGTCCGCCGGGTACGGTGCCGAATATCCCAGTCAGCTGCGCTTGTCGGCGCTGGCACGTGCCGAATCTGCCACTGAGGGGTTCGGTTGTAGCGAGGATGTGGACGGGTTCGCGTTCAAGGCGACGGGGCAGGAGCCATTCTGGCATGTACGCGTGCTCCAGGACCGCATCACGCTCTCCACGCTGGAAATTCCTTCGACGATCTTCGAGGGGAGCGCTCCCATCCCGATGGACGGCGGTTGGAGGTACGAGTCGGTTTCGTCGGGGCCCGAGACAGTGCAGCTCCGCCTGGAGATACGGCGAGGCCCGTGTACCGATCCGATGGTCGGCTCCGTGTACACGTGGGTGTCCACAGTGGATGTCGGTGGAGAGGTGCGTCGTGGTTGTGCGTGGGAAGGGTCACTCGCACCGGGTCGAAGTGCGACCTACTCGATGACGAGGTGAACCAGGAGACGTGGTGATCATGATGCAGACGCTTCGGTTCGGAATTCTGTTCCTGTGTTCCCTGATCTTGTCATCCTGTGCGTCCGAAGACGGTGAACCTGACTCCGGCAGTTCGGACGGAGTGGCTTCGGGGCAGGTCGAGGCCAGAGCGCCTGCGCTCTCGGATCACGCCTGGCGACTCACCGTCGTCGACATGGCGGACGGGGAGGATGTCGAGCCCGTGTCCGAGCGAGGGCCGGTCGTGGTCTTCTCAGAAGAGGCGAACCCCACCGGTTCGCGGCTGATGAACGGTTCGACGGGGTGCAACAACTTCAACGCTACATACGATGCCGGTCGTGGCGGCCGGCTCGCCGTCAGCTCCGCGGTCATGACGCGGATGGCGTGCTTGGACGACGTGATGCGCGTCGAACAGCTCTTCATGACGGGTCTCGAGAGCGCCCGTACCTACTCGGTCGGTGAGGAGGACCTCATCATCGATTTCGGGGGTGGCGTACTCCGTTTCGTCGCCGATGATGAGCGTACTCAGCCGGTCGGATGATGGGTGGTACCAGGGGGCGCACACGCTGCGCCGCGCTCGGGAGCGTGATGGCCGTTCTGCTTGCCGCCGGCGCGTGCTACCCGGGCCAGATCCAGGGTGTGGATGAACCGGACGTCGTCCTGACGGTCTTCGACTCGTCCGCGGCCTTCGGTTCCTTCACGACGTACGCGATGCCGGACACAGTCATCCGAGTGGATGGTCAGGGCACGAATCTCCTGCCGAGTCCGGAACTGGACCAGCAGATCCTGGACGCGGTTGCGACGGAGTTCGCCGCCCTCGAGTACACGCGTGTGACCTCAGAAGCGCCCGGGCCACCGGATGTCGTCGTGCTACTGACAGTCAGCGCGTCGGATGGGTCGCTGTGGACCAGCGATCGCTGGTGGTCGAACTGGGGCTGGTTTCCCGGGTGGACATCGTGGTACCCGGCATGGGATGTGAACTGGATGCTCCGCTACCCGTGGGCGAAGACGTATCCGGGCGTTCGTCGGTCGGGCACGCTACTCATCACCATGATCGATCCCGATCACGACGGGTCGGAGCCGCAATCCATCCCTGTCATCTGGGCCAGCGCGTTGGACGGTCTGTACCTGGGGAGTGAAGCCAGTGTGGTGTCCCGTTTCCAGGGCCTGGTCCGGCAGGCATTCCACCAGTCACCGTACCTGCAGAGGGCGCGTCCGTGACGGATCGTGTCGCGCGCGCCTGGATTGCCGCATGCATCGTTCTGATCGGTGTGGCGCCACCTCTGAAAGCACAGAGGGCGGGGATGTGGACCTTCAACGGGCAGTACTCGGCGGTCCTGCCAATCGGCGACCCGACCCGCTCGTTTGCGGACGGCCTATCCTGGCGCGGTGCAACGATCGATATCGAGGGTGGGGCTACGGACCATCTGGCGATCGGGGCGTCGGTCGGATGGCACGTCCTTTCCGAGCAGAACACCGCGACGAGCCTGTTCCCGGATGCTGTTCTCAGCGGTGCAGGACTCCGTCACATGAACTCGGTGCCGCTTCTCCTGACCGGGACGGTCATACTCGGCTCGCCAGGTGGGGTGCAACCGTTCTTCGGGGCCGGTGGAGGCGTCGTGTGGGTCGAGAACCGGACGGAAGCAGGCTCCTTCGTTCTGGAAGACACGAACTGGCACCGGGGAGTGATGGGAGAGGCCGGTATACGGATCCCTCGGGCTCGTGGAGCCACGATCACGATCGGGGCTCGGTACCAGCGTGCGTTCGAGGTGAGCGGCGTGGAGCGAGAGTATGTGACCTTCTCGCTGGGCTACCTGCTGGGCGGGTGATCTAGATCCGCGCCTGGACCGTGTAGAGCTGGTGGTAGCGGCCCTTCATGCCCATGAGGATGTCGTGGCGCCCGCGCTCGACGATTTCGCCTCCCTCGAGCACCAGGATCAGATCGGCCCGCTGGATCGTGGTGAGGCGGTGGGCGATCACGATCGTCGTCCGGTCTCTCAGTAGGTCGTCGAGGCTCGCCTGAATGAGCGCCTCACTCTCGGTGTCCAACGACGACGTCGCCTCGTCGAGCAGAAGGATTCGCGGGTCCGCCAGCAGCGCCCGCGCGATCGTGACCCTCTGCCGCTGTCCCCCTGAGAGCTTCACGCCCCGCTCCCCGATGATGGTCTCCAGCTTGTCGGGAAAGCGATCGGAGAATTCGGTCACGTAGGCTTTCCGGGCGGCATCGTCGATCTCCGCATCGGTAGCGGAGGGCCGGGCGAATCGCAGGTTCTCCCGGATCGTGCCGTCGAACAGGAAATCGTCCTGGAAGACGAGGCCCAGCTGCTTCCGGTAGCTGGCGAGCTTCACGGTGCGCAGGTCGACGCCGTCGACCTCGACGCGACCCGAGTCGGGGGTCAGGAACGACGCCGCCAGCCCGGCCATGGTCGACTTTCCTGATCCGGAGCTTCCCACGAGGGCCACCACCATGCCCGGTCTGGCCTCGAAGGAGACGCCCTTGAGAACCGGCTTGTCCTCGTCGTACTGGAAGCGGACGTCGTCGAACACGATATGGCCTTCGACGGTGGGCATGATTTCCGTGCGGGACGGATCATCGTCCTCCTGAGGCCATCCGAGCAGCTCGGACGTCCGATCGAGTCCCGCGAACGCCTCGGTCATCTGAGTTCCGATGTTCGCCATCTGGATGACCGGCGCAATCATGAAGCCGAGGAAGAGGATGAACGAGACCAGATCGCCGGCGGTCAGTCGCCCCTCTCCGATGAGCCAGCTCCCGTATCCGAGAATGAGCACGCTGGCCATGCCCATGAAGAAGGTCCCGAGACTCGTCACCAGGCTCGAGGTCGTGAGGGTCGTCTTCACGTTATTGAAGATCCGCATCACGCCCTCGAAGAAGATCTCTCCTTCCTTCTCGATGGCGTGAAAGCCCTTGATCACGCGAATGCCACCCAGCGCCTCGGTCAGACGGCCCGTGACCTCCGCTCGGATCTTTCCACGCTCGCGAAACGCGGGCCGAAGCGTCTGAAAAGCCCGGGTCGACACGAAGCCGAATGCCGCCAGCGGGACCAGCGCGATCACCGTCATGACCGGGTTGATCCGCACCAGGAAGGTGAACGCCACGATGGCCGTGACCGTCCCACCGACGAGTTGCACGAGACCGGTGCCCACGAGGTTCCTCACGCCCTCGACATCATCCATGATGCGCGAGACGAGCTCTCCGGACTTCGTGTTGTCGAAGACGCGAACGGGAAGCTGGAGCACGTGCCTCTGCACCTGTGCGCGCAGATTTGCGATGAGGTGCTGCGCTTCGACGCTCAGCAGCATGGTGAGCGCGTACGAGGTCGAAGCCTGAAGAACGATTGCGAGGGCGACCGCTCCGAGAACGACGTTCGCCTCGGGTATCGAGCTGAGTCCGAGGGGGTCGTTCCCGGTTCCGGACGCATTCGGGAGCGCACCATCGATCAGATACTTCGATGCGGCGGGCAAAACCAGGCCTGACAGGCGATTGACCAGAATGAGAATCAGGCCAAGCCCGATCAGCTTCTTTCGCGGCCAGATGATCTCTTCGAAGGCGTGCCTCAGGCTCGCGCCCGAGATCTTCTTCTTTGGTTTCGACATAGTCGCAGAAGATACATGATCGATGGCCCTTTGCGGATGAAGCCGGGTAATGGAATCTTCCTCAACCTTTCCTGTGATCCGCTGGAACACTCGTGTTTGACCTGCGTCACCTCTCGCTCTTCCTCACGATCCCCGTGCTTTCGGCTTGCGCCGGCGACACCCTGCTCGGGTTCGAGATCGGTGATATCGGCGGGCTGTGGACCGCCGCCTCGTACGAGTTCGTGAGTAACACGGCGGCGTCCGAGCGCGTGGACATCATCGATCGTGACGGGGCGTTCTTCACACTGTCGGTGGACGACTCCGTTCAGCCGTCCATCGTCGGCTCGACTCTCGATGACGGTACGGGCTCGCGAACGAACCGGTCCGGAACCGTCGACATCGCAGAGGGACTGATCACCCTGGGCGACGACACGTTCACGGTCGTCCACGACGGTGATCGAATGACGCTCACCAATGAAGACGGGGCATTCGATTTCGGGAGTGGCACCGTATCGGCGACTGTCGTGATCACCCTCAATCGGCTCTGACACGGACCAGTCCCGATCGCGCGCCGGGGCCCCTTGGGTGGGCTTCCCGGCCCATGTAGGTTAGCCGTTCCTCGCGCAGTACCCCGGCGGTCTCGCACGGGTGCTGCGCCCTCGGCAGCATCGATCAGCCGGCGGAATTCCGCCCAGCAGTCATGGCGAACGAAGAGAAGGACGGGTACGTACCGTCCGCGGTGGAAGAGAAGTGGCAGCGGCTCTGGGAGGAGCGCGGCACCAACACGCATACGCGTGAGGAACTGGAGAACGCAGAGGATCCGTTCTACAACCTCATGATGTTCCCCTATCCCTCGGCCGAGGGTCTTCACGTGGGCAACATCTACGCGTTCACCGGGGCGGACGTGCACGGTCGCTACCAGCGCCTGCTGGGCAAGACTGTCTTCGAGCCGATGGGGTTCGACGCGTTCGGTATTCACTCCGAAAATTTCGCGCTGAAGATCGGCACGCATCCGATGGATCTGATCCCGTCGAACGTGAAGAACTTCACGCGTCAGCTACGCCGCATCGGCGGGATGTTCGACTGGAACCACTCGGTCGACACCACGGATCCAGCCTACTACAAGTGGACCCAGTGGATTTTCCTGCAGTTCTTCAAGGCAGGACTGGCCGAGCGAAAAGAAGCGCCGGTCAACTGGTGCCCGTCATGCATGACGGTGCTGGCGAACGAGCAGGTGGTCGGAGGGGAGTGCGAGCGGTGCGGGACTCCGGTCGAGCAGAGACGGATCGCCCAGTGGTTCTTCCGGATCACCGACTACGCCCAGCGGCTGTTGGACAACCTGGATCACATCGACTGGTCCGACACGACGCTCAAGGCCCAGAAGAACTGGATCGGTCGCAGCACGGGTGCGCAGTTGCACTTCCCTGTCATCGATGCGGAGGGCAGGGAGACCGGCACGAAGATCGAGGTGTACACGACTCGTCCGGATACGGTGTTCGGCGCGACCTATGTCGTGTTGTCGCCCGAACATCCCATGGTCGAAGCCGTGACGCAGGATGGTCTGCGGGTGCCGGTGTACGCCTATGTCGACCGCGCCGGGAAGAAGGATCTGGTTGCTCGCCAGAAGGCCGACAAGACGAAGACGGGCGTGCCCACCGGCGGTTTCTGTCGGAATCCGGCCACAGGAGAGCACATCCCGATCTGGGTCGCGGATTACGTGCTCATGGAGTACGGGACGGGTGCCATCATGGCGGTACCAGGCCACGATACGCGTGACTTCGAGTTCGCCGAGCAGTTCGAGTTACCGATCGTGCGCGTCGTCGCCGGGCCCGATGACGGAGGTGACACACCGCTCGAGGAAGCGTATGTCGGTCCCGGACGCCTGGTGAATTCGGCGGACTTCACGGGTACGGATGTTTCGGAGTCCGTGGAGGTGGTCACGGCGTGGGCCGCCGAGCAGGGGTGGGGGGAAGCGAAGGTCAACTTCCGGCTTCACGACTGGTGCATTTCGCGGCAGCGCTACTGGGGCCCTCCGATTCCGATCGTGCACTGCGATGCCTGCGGTCCGGTGGCGGTGCCCGAGTCCCAGCTTCCGGTTCTGCTGCCCCGCGTCGAGGACTTCAAGCCGGACGACTCCGGCGTGAGCCCGCTGGCCCGGGTGAGGGAGTGGTATCAGACCACGTGTCCGGAGTGCGGCGATGAAGCGCGTCGGGAGACGGACGTGTCCGACACGTTCCTCGATTCGGGCTGGTACTTCATCCGCTACCCCTCCACGGACTTCGACGACTCACCGTTCGACAAGACGATCACGAGTCGCTGGCTCCCGGTGGATACGTACATTGGCGGCAACGAACATGCGGTCCTCCACCTTCTGTATTCCCGTTTCATCACCATGGTGCTGAAGGACCTGGGACATGTGGACTTCGAAGAGCCGTACGACGTCTTCCGGGCGCACGGCCTCATCATCGCGGATGGCGCGAAGATGTCGAAGAGCAAGGGCAACGTGATCGTGCCGGATCCGATCATCGAAGAATTCGGAGCCGACACGTTCCGCACCTATCTGATGTTCCTCGGCCCGTTCGAGGAAGGTGGTGACTATCGCCCGCAGGGGATTCAGGGTCCGTTCGGCTTCCTGCATCGTCTGTGGGATACCGTCGTGTCGGCTGGCGACGGCGATGCGGATCCGGACGTAGAGCGAAAAGTTCATCAGACGATCCGTCAGGTCACCGAGCAGATTCCAACGCTCGGATACAACACCGCGATCGCGGCGATGATGGAATGCCTGAACGTGATCCGGTCCGGCGGACGTTCGGCCGTGCGCTCGGAAGTCGAGCCCCTGGTCGTCATGGTGGCTCCGTTTGCACCCCACATGGCAGAGGAGTTGTGGGAGCGACTGGGGCACGAGGGCAGCATCTTCGACGGTGGAAACTGGCCACGGTTCGATGAGGCCAAGATCGTCGAGTCCACCGTAGAGGTGGCGGTACAGGTCAACGGCAAGCTTCGCGCGACGATCAGCGTCTCGAAGGATGCCCCGGAGGCCGATGTCGTGAGTGCGGCGCGTGCCGAGGAGAATGTGGCCCGGCACGTCGAAGGCAAAGTGGAACGCCGTGTGATTCATGTTCCCGGACGCCTGGTGAATTTCGTGGTGGGCTGATCCGGGCGGTGCCGTTGGAAGGTCGGGTGGGGCGGTCGTGGAGTTGATCAATTGAAGAGAGACGGACAATGAGCTCGACCGAACAGCTGGCGATCGATGCGGTCCGCGTCCTTTCCATGGATGCGGTGCAGAAAGCGAACTCGGGGCATCCGGGGACGCCCATGGCGCTGGCACCGGTGGGCTACGTGCTCTATCACCGCCATCTGAACCACAACCCGACGGATCCCGGCTGGCTCGATCGCGATCGCTTCATTCTCTCGGTCGGCCACGCGTCGATGCTCATCTACTCGCTCCTGCATCTTAGCGGGTACGACGTATCCGAGGAGGACATTCGAAACTTCCGTCAGTGGGGGGCGCCGACGGCCGGTCACCCTGAATACGGACACGTCCCCGGCGTGGAAACGACCACGGGGCCGCTTGGTCAGGGGGTCGCGAATTCGGTCGGCTTTGCACTGGCTGAGCGCTGGCTCGGTGCCCACTTCAACCGCCCGGGCCATCAGATCATCAACCACCGGACGTACGTGCTGTGCTCCGACGGTGATGTGATGGAGGGGATTTCCCACGAGGCCGCCGCCATCGCGGGGCACCAGAAGCTCGGCAAGCTCATCTGGATCTTCGACGACAACCGGATCACGATCGAGGGCTCGACAGACCTCTCGACGTCGACGGATCAGGCCACGCGCTTCGAGGGGTATGGCTGGCATGTCGTGCACGTCCACGATGGCAACGACCTCGAGGCGATCGACCTCGCGATCACAGAGGCCAAGGAGGAAACCGAACGGCCCTCTCTGATCGTGCTCCGGACGACAATCGCCTTCGGATCCCCCGGAAAGGCGGGCAGCGCTTCGTCCCACGGTGCGCCGCTCGGAGATGATGAGATCCGGGCGACGAAGGAGAACCTCGGGTACCCGTCGATGGATCCCTTCTACGTCGATGAGGATGCCCGGGCTCACTGGCGGGACTGCATTGGGAAGGGGCAGCGGCTTCAGGACGAGTGGGAGGAACGCTTCGCCGCCTATCGAGCCGAGTTCCCGGAACTCGCCGCGCAGTACGAGGCGCTCATGGCGGGTGCACTACCGGAGGGTTGGGACACGCACGTGCCGGACCTGGCTCAGGAGACCTCAGCCGATGCGACGCGGGGCTGGTCGGGGAAGGTGATCCAGGGGCTTGCCGCGGGTATGCCGAATCTGGTCGGGGGGTCTGCAGATCTGGGTGGATCGAACAAGACGGACATCAACGGCGCAGAGAGTCTCCTGCCCGCGTCACCCGGCGGTCGTGTGATTCACTATGGCGTTCGTGAGCACGCCATGGGTTCGATCATGAACGGGATGACCCTGCACGGCGGTATCCGGCCGTATGCGGGCACATTCCTGATCTTTTCGGACTACATGCGTCCGGCGATCCGCCTCGCCGGGCTCATGGGCCAGCCTCCGGTCTTCGTCTTCTCGCACGATTCGATCGGCCTGGGAGAAGACGGCCCGACTCACCAGCCCATCGAGCAGCTGTCTTCGCTACGGGCGATCCCGAACGTCATGGACCTGAGACCCGGTGACGGGCCGGAAACTGAAGTGGCGTGGCGGGCTGCGATCGAGCGCTCGGACGGGCCCTCCTTCCTCGCACTCAGTCGACAGAAGGTGCCGGTGCTGACGCGCATGGGTAGTGCTGTGGCCGCGGACGATTCGGTCTCAGAGCGCCTCGCTGCAGCGGAGGATCTGCGTCGGGGAGCGTATGTGCTGGCGGAGGCGTCGGGCGAAGAGCCCGCCGTGCTCATCATCGCGAGCGGATCCGAGTTGGCTCTGGCACTCGATGCCCGGTCGAAGCTCGAGAGCGACGGCATCCCGACCCGTGTCGTGAGCATGCCCAGCTGGTTTCTCTTCGCGCAGCAGGACGCGGCCTACCGAGACGAGGTCTTGCCTCCGTCGCTCGGTGCGCGTGTGTCTGTCGAGGCAGGTAGCACCTTTGGCTGGGAGCGCTGGGTCGGCTCGAAGGGCCGATCGATCGGCATCGATCACTTTGGTGCCTCGGCACCGGCCGAGGTCCTCTTCGAGAAGTTCGGCGTCACGGTCGATGTCGTGGTTGCCGCGGCCAGGGATCTGGTCTCCGGAGGGTAAGTCGCTCCGGGCGATGCCGTACCTCTGGTCGGTGACGGGAGGGAGTCAGGTATGAGGCAAGCGATTCTCGTCGCGGTTGCTGTATGGCTGCTGGGGGGGGCGCCTGTCGGCGGTCAGGAGATCCGGGGCCGTGTGCTCGATGAGCGCACGGAGCTCCCGGTCGCGACTGCGCTCGTGCGTCTCGTGGACGAGACGGGAACGCCGCGCTCCGTGACTCTGGTCGAGACGGATGGAGCGTACCGCCTCCGCGTTCCGGGGCCGGGCATCTTCCATCTGGAGGCGGAGCGGATCGGATACACGGATCTTGAAACGCCTCCGCTTCGAGCTGCGAATCCCGATGCGGTATACTCGCTGGACCTGCTCATGTCTCCGAACCCCGTCGAACTCAGAGGCTTTACGATCGAGACGGACCGAGTGCCGGATGAACAGGTCGACCTGAGTGTGCGGCAGATGGTCGGCCTCAGCATTGCTTCGATGCGATATGAGCCGATCCGGTTCGATAAGATCCAGTCTCATATCGAGGCCGGTCGTGTGCTCGAAGACGTGATTCGCTGGGAGGCCAAGTCGGGGCTGGTCGTGAGCTACACGACGGAGGGTACGTGTTACGGGATTCGCGGCTCGTGCCTCCCCATCTATCTGAACGGGGTACGGGTGAATCAGCTTTTCTCGGGTGATTGGCCACTCGACATGATCTACACGATCGTGATCGTGACACCAGGCGACGGCTCGATCGTCTACCCATCAGGGGCCATCCTCCTGTATTCGGAGGGCTGGGTGAGGTAGCTCCCCGGTCCCAGCCCGCCATGTCCTTCTTGCAATGGCCGTGGTACGCCGGGTACGCTCAGGGACAGTGTCCTGCCTTCTGGGAGGCCCCCATGGTCTCGATTCCCGCGTTGTGGTTGCCGATCCTTCTCGCTTCGGTCTTCGTCTTCATCACGAGCTCCGTGATCCACATGGCGCTGACGGCGTGGCACAAGAACGATTTCCGTGCGTTGCCCGATGAGGATGCGGGTCTGTCCGCCATCGGGTCGCTCGGCCTCGAGCCGGGTGACTATCTCTTTCCGCACACCGGCGGCGCATCGGAGGTCATGCGGTCCGAGGAGTTCCAGAACAAGGTGAAGTCCGGTCCGATCGGGATGCTGACGATCATGTCGCCGAGCGCCTGGTTGAACATGGGACCGCAGCTTGCGCAGTGGTTCGCGTACACCCTCGCAGTATCGGTCGTCGCCGCCTATGTCGCTGGAGTCTCACTCGGGCCAGGAGCAGACTACCTGACCGTTTTCCAGATTACGGGGACCGTCGCCTTCGCCTGCTACGCCATGTCGCTGCCGCAACGGTCTATCTGGTGGCATCAGAGTTGGGGCGCGACGACTCGTACGATGATCGATGGGCTCGTATACGCGTGTGTGACGGCCGGTGCCTTCGGCTGGTTGTGGCCGGTATAGCCACCCTGCCATGAGCTGAGTGCGGTCGAACGTCCGCCCGTGCTCAGATGTGTCGAAGCGCACCCGGCAGGGGAGGGACACGGGACACCGACTGACGCCGGTTCCGTCGATATCGAACCGGCCGCTCATACAGTCGTGTCGGTTGGCATCCCACTCTTCGGGCCCACGCTTTCCAGGATGGGCCGTGGCCACGCTCTCCCGACTCGAGCCAGTCGGCGACGTGGGCCATCTCGTGCAGCAGTGTATCCGCACGCTCGGCCCCGTTGTCCGAAAGCATCAGGTCGCAATTGAGTGCGATCTCGACGACATAGCGGGTGCCGTCATGTCGCTCTCCTGGCATCATGTGACCGAGCGAGGAACGCATGCGATTGCTGAGCCGGACCGGCACGTCCGGAGGGAGGATCCCCTCGAACCGGGTGTGATTGAAATATCGATAGACCTTCGCGAGGTATGCCCGCTGTTCCGGCGTCGCGCAGCAGTTCGTGATCTCACCCTCACGTCCGGCTTGCCGGGCGCGGTTCTCGTGAGCCTCACGCAATCGCGAAATTTCGGCCGCCAGTTCTGGCCAGGAGCTGATCGCTTGGGCGGCGCGCCGTGACGCGCCCGTGCCCACCTCTCCCTCGATCGCTACGGTGGCGAACGCATCGAGGAGGTCCGGTGATGCGCGACGGTAGGCCTCGTGGACGTTGAGCACCGTTCCGTGCTGTGTGAGCGACCATATCGTACTCCTGTTCTTGCGGAAGCGTACGCGGCTTATGCGCGACGCGCCTCGGCGGTGAAGTTCGAGCAGGAAGTCGGTTGCTGTCAGCACGTTACGTCATGGTGTAGTAGGCCGTCGCCGGAGAAGGTAGTACACGACATATCGTACCCATAGCGATCTATCGTACCGTATATGGTGCGCTGCTGTTTGATCACTATTGCGCTCCGTCCTCCTTTCCTGTTTCGTTCCCACAACCAGTCCGTAGTCCGCTCGAATATTCCCAGTTTCGGAGGCATCTCTCGTGGCAACCAAGAAGAAGAAGTCGGCGGTAAAGAAGCCGGCGACCAAGAAGGCTTCAGGAGCCAAGAAACGGCCTGCCCGTAAGACGGCACCCAAGGTTGCTGCGGCGAAGAAGACGGTGGCCAAGAAGAAGAAGGCCGTGAAGAAGACCGTCGCGAAGAAGAAGGCTGCAGCGAAGAAGACGGTGGCCAAGAAGAAGAAGGCCGTGAAGAAGACTGTCGCGAAGAAGCAGGCTGCGGCGAAGAAGACGGTGGCTAAGAAGAAGAAGGCCGTGAAGAAGGCCGTAAAGAAGACGGTGGCCAAGAAGAAGAAAGCCGTGAAGAAGACCGTCGCGAAGAAGAAGGCTGCGGCGAAGAAGACGGTGGCCAAGAAGAAGAA